>NZ_CP118733.1:1422004-2133007 GCF_032594915.1 Streptococcus sp. 29896
TCCAATAACGAGCCATGGCAGGCGGTCCACTTACCAAGACGGTTAAGCCTGTCAGGTCATTGGGAAGGCTGGATAGAATCTCTTTTTCTTCAAATGGACCAATTTTGCGATGAACCTTAAACTGTTCCCGTTCTTGACTCCATTTTTCAAATCGATCTCCGTAAATCAGAGCTGCTTCTGTTGTTGCACCGTGAAAGACAGTTGTCGGAATTTCTGGATGGGCTACCATCACAGAAAGAAGAGGGGTCACACCGATTCCACCTGTAATCATCAATAGATGGTCTGGTTGCTGGTCTTGAAGTACTGTCTCAAACATACCATATCCACCATCTACCAAGACTTTGGTAGGTGCAGTCAGGTTCTGAATGGCTTTTGTAAAATCTCCGTCACCACGAATAGCTAGGACAATTTCATTGTCTTGACTTGGTGCATTTACCAAGGAAAATGGATGGGGTTCGTTTAGCCCTTTTTTACCGGGTACGGATAGGTTGGGAGGGCATTGGCATTGGCATTGATTGACTCTGAAGTTGGGTTATCACTTGGGTATTCCAAGATAGTGATATCCGTCATCACACCACCAGATACGGTGATTTGCACTTGGTAATCACCACGGTTGGTTGAAGTCACTGCACCCGTGTAGGTGACGTCTGTCAGGCTACCAGTGCTTGTTGCTGAAGAACTGCGGCTGCACTGCTGCTACTTGCTACTGATGTTGTTGATGCAGTTGATGTTGAAGAGCTTGTTTGCTGGCCGGTACTTGTGCCTGTAGCATCCTGGCTATTGGATTGGTAAAAGAGTAAAAATCCGCTATATACTGCTGTGATGAATGCTACAAGTGAGATAGCAAGGGCTGTAATTTTTTTCTTCATGTAAGACCTCATTTCTTTATTGAAAAACACCATTTCTTTCATTAAGTTTTCAAACAGTGATTTCCAATTATAGCATGCAGAAAGTTTCCAATGCAAGTAATGTATCTTCAATTATCGCTAATTTAAATATGTTTTGAGAATTGATTAAGAATGGGAGTGGGAAAGAACTCGACTGGTCTAAAAAAGAGTTCTCCTCACTTCCAAACAGTAGGTTCGGGCTAAAATAGTCCACTGGACTATTTTACTCCCACCCCCGCACAGCTCCAACAGTCAGAGTAGTGACTGTTGGAGGTTGGAAATGAAGCGAACTCTGTTCACATCAGTCGTAGAGGTCAGATTTGGAGTGTGAAACACGAACAAATCTGACAATCAACCACTGCGCTGAGATGTTGACACGAACTCTGAGAAGCGAGGCCGGACTTTCTGCCCAGCCTCTAATTATCTTACAAAGTGGAATCGGATACTTTCAGCATATCAAGGTACTCAATCTTAATACACTTATTCATGACAATGTCATTGCGACCAGCCTGACGCAAGAGTTCTTCTGCTTCTTGGCTTTCCAAACCAAGTTGTGCCCAAAAAACCTTGGCTTCTGTCTGGACAAACTCACGCGCCACATCTGCCAAAAACTCAGAGCGGCGGAAAACATCGACAATATCGATAGGTTGGTCAATGTCCAAAAGGCTAGCATAAACCTTTTCTCCGAGAATAGTTTCACCTACTGCTCTTGGATTGACTGGGATAATCTGATAGCCCGCTTCTTGCATAAGCTTAGACACACGATAGGCAGCTGTTTCTTCACGGCTGGAAAGTCCTACTACGGCAATCGTTTTCGCTTCTTTCAGATAATCGAAAATAACTTCTTGACTGGGATTTTGAAATGAATAGGTCATAGGTTCCTCCCTTAGGATACATCAAATCGAAATACAAATAGAAATAACAATAGAGCTAGGATAGCAACCAATCGAATGGTCTTTTCTTCTTTCACTGTCAAGCGTGTCCGATTGGGCATTTTTGGAAAAGCCAATATCAACATGGCATAAGAGGCACAGCCGAGGTTTGCCAAATAATTGATCTTGGTCAGCCAAGCTAGAATCATTCCTAACAAACAAGATACAAAGCCCAACCACCACTGTTCTCCAAAAGTTCTTGTCTTCAACCAGCTCATCAACTGCTTACTCCTTTTGGTTTTCAGGTCTTATTTTTTAGAAACTTGATAAAGAACGTCCTTAAGTTGTCCGATTGTCTTCTTCAGGACAGCTCGATCGCTATCATAGACAGCTTCCAATGGATAGACAACAGTACCAACCACAACGGAATCATCGTATCCGCCAGTATTTTCCAAACGGTAGAAAGTGATTCGCCCCATTTTCTTATCGGCTAGAATCTGACGCCCAACCTTCCATTCCTGTCCTTGAATAGTTACAGTGCCAGTCTCTGTAAAGGTATGGTTGGTTTCCATCATGCGAGCAGCCCACTGGTCGTCTGTCATAATCGTTCCACCATCTAAAGGAGAAGCCTGGAAGGCATTCAGGGTATAAAGCTGGATGATAAATTGGTTTTGACCCTCCTTGACATCATAGACGGCTGCCAAAGTTTCATCTTCTTCCGTATTTTCCTGACTGATGGTCCAGCTTGCAGGTACATCATAGTAACGGTAATGGTAGATAATCTCACCATTTTCATCTTTTTCTGCCACCCAGTTATTGGCTGAAAGAAGCTTATGCCCTTTTTGAGTCTCATCTGCAGGGGGATTATCATTGATCACTTGGTATTCCGCATTGGCAAGGACATCAAAAGTTTCATTAGTCGTGTCTTTCTTTTCTTCCAAAATTGGCAAAGTAGTGGATAGGGCTTCGCTGCTTGAACTAGTTGTCGCATCTGTTGCTTGGTCCGTTGACCCACATGCAGCCAAGAGGAGACTAGTCAAGCCTAGGGCTAAAATCGTTTTTTTCATGGAACTCCTTTCCTTTTCTTCCATTGTTCAGTGACTATTTTGCTTCATACCAGGTTTGGCCATCATTTTCATCGGCAATCAATGGGACTGACAAGGCGATGGCTGATTCCATGGTTTCTTTAACGAGGGCTTTTACTGTTTCCAATTCTGCTTTCGGCACTTCCAAGACAATTTCGTCATGGACTTGCAGGAGCAAGCGAGCTGTCAAACCTGCTTCTTCAATGGCCTTGTCCAAGTTGATCATGGCTACCTTGAGGATATCAGCAGCGGATCCTTGGATAGGAGAGTTGATGGCTGTTCGCTCGGCAAAGTTTCGGACGTTGAAATTGCGTGAGTTAATATCTGGTAATTCTCGACGGCGCTTGTAGATGGTTTCTACAAAGCCCTTATCTCGTGCCTCACGGACGATGGTTTCCATATAGTTCTTGATACCTGGGAAACGTTCAAAATAGGTATCAATATAGTCCTTGGCTTCCTTACGGGTAATGCCCAAGTTATTGGACAAGCCAAAGTCTGAGATACCGTAAACCACTCCAAAGTTTACTGCCTTGGCATTGCGGCGGTCATTTGCTGTCACATCTTCTGCTTTTTCAATGCCGAAGACCCGCATGGCTGTAGAGGTATGGATATCATCGCCTCGTTTGAAGGCTTCAATCAGGTGCTCATCTTGAGAAATATTCGCCAAGACGCGCAATTCAATCTGTGAGTAATCCGAAGCCAGAAGAACACTGTCATCAAGCGAAGGTACAAAAGCCTTACGAATCAAGCGGCCTTGCTCCAATCGGACAGGGATATTTTGCAGGTTAGGGTCCGTCGAAGACAGACGACCTGTCTGAGTCAAATCCTGTACATAACGAGTATGGATCTTGCCGTCTTCTAAAATCGCATCCTGCAAGCCGATGACATAGGTTGACTGAAGCTTGGTAATCTGACGGTAGTCCAAAATCTTGGAAACGACTGGAGCGATTGGGGCCAAGCGTTCTAGAACATCCACTGCAGTTGAGTAGCCTGTCTTGGTTTTCTTGGTGTATTCCAAAGGCAAGCCCATGTCTTCAAAGAGAATCGTTCCCAGTTGTTTTGGTGAATTGATATTAAACTCCTGACCTGCTAACTCATAGATTTCCTTGGTTAGCTGTTCAATCAAGACTTCATTTTCATCCTGCATGGTCTGCAAGGTTTCTTTTTGAACCTTGATTCCTGTAATTTCCATCTTTGCTAGGACATTTGCCAGAGGCAATTCCATGTCAAAAAGAAGGGAAACTTGCTGGTTTTCTTCCAGTTTTTCCAGCATGACTGCTTCTGTTTCGATAAGAACCTGTAGCTTGTTGGCAAGATGAGGGAAGTATTCTGCTCGTTCTGGGAGGGCTAATTTTGCTCCCTTACCATAAACAACTTCGTCGGGCACTAAACGAGTTTGACCATAGAGGTTGGCAATAGTGGTGATGGCATTGTCTTCGACTGTTGACAGGAGGTACTTTGCCAGACGGCTATCAAAGCTAGCCAACGGCAAGTCCAAGCCGTGACGGGCTAGGAGGACTTTTCCACGCTTGAAGTCATAGGTTTTGATGGTCTGGTTTTCAAGGAAATCACGCAAGATTGGACTGTCCAGCAGCTCTGGTCCTCCGACATAAATCTGCTCCTTATCTCCCCAGGCCAGTCCCACCAAGTCTTCTCGATGGTAGTTTTCACCTAAGATTTCAAAATAGAAAAATTGGTCTGCCTGCAGCATGTCCTCAGTCAATTCGGTGACTGTTTGAAACTCGACTGCAGGAAGTTCTTCCTCAGCACTAGTTCCCAACTGAGCCCGCAACTGCTTGAAGCCCATGTCGTCGTAGAATTGACCGAGTTCTTCTACCTTGGGACCTTCATAGATCAGGTCATCCAGTCCGATTTCAATAGGAGCATTGGTATCAATGGTGGCAAGGGTCCGAGATAGAAATGCCTGCTCCTTATCAGCAATCAGGTTTTCTTTCATCTTCGACGCTTTCATGCTGTCGATGTTTTCGTAAATGCCGTCTAGTGACCCGTGTTCAATCAGGAGTTTGAGACCTGTCTTCTCACCAATCTTGGTCACGCCAGGGATGTTATCGGACTTATCGCCCATGAGGGCCTTGAGGTCGATAAACTGAGCAGGAGTGATACCCATTTTTTCCATGAGGTAGGCTGGTGTAAATTCTTCGAATTCGGCTACGCCTTTCTTGGAAATCTCGACAACGGTATTTTCGTCTGTCAGCTGGATCAAGTCCTTGTCACCGCTGACAATGGTCACATCGAAAGGAATGTCTGTCCGCTCTACCATTTTGTCCAAGGTACCGATAATATCGTCTGCCTCGTACTGAGCTAGCTCATAGTACTTGACCCCCATAGCATCCAGCATCTGACGGATAAAAGGAAACTGTTCGCGGAACTCGTCAGGTGTCTTGGCACGCCCTGCCTTGTAATCGGCGTACATCTCAGTACGGAAGGTGGTCTTGCCGGCGTCAAAGGCCACCAGGATGTGAGTCGGCTCAATCCGCTTCATCATGTGGTCCAGCATGAGGTTGAAGCCGTAAATGGCGTTGGTATGCAGACCGTTGGCATTCTTGAAGCGGTCAATTTGGTTATAAAGTGCAAAGAAGGCACGGAAGGCTACCGAAGAGCCATCGATAAGTAGTAATTTATTTTTTCTCATAGGTCTATTATAGCATGGATGGGTATAATCCAGCTGGCTTTGAATTGAAAATCACAAAAAAGCTTGCGCATTTGCATGGGTTTGTCTATGACAAAAACATCTCCTTGCGGAGATGCTCTTGCCTATTCAAAAATAGAGGTTCTGAAATCATTAGTCTGCCGTAGCAAGGCATTGTAAACACGTTCTTTGAGCAGGTTGACCCAGCTATGTTTTGGATCTGCTTCTACTTTTTCACGGTTTGCATAGTCATAATCTACTGCAGCATTCATCAGACTTTCTAGTTGTTCAAAGGTTTGAATGTGAACTCTTTCAGATGAATAACGGTCTCCCAACCTGTATTCGATCGTGATGTCGATGAGTTTATCTTTCTGATCGATTCGGCGTTGGTACATAGCTTTCTTGAAGGAAGCCCAGTCTTGGTAGCCGTCCTTTTCAAAAACATGGTCAAAGACAATCTTATCCGTTATCAAACCAACTTCTCTTCCATACCAAGAATCAAAATACTTGTAGCCCTTGTCAGCAGCCGTTTGACTCAATTGGTTACTTACATAAGGAATAAAGCCGTGTACATAGCCTTTTTCAGCCAACAGTTCAAAGGCCATCCGTTTGAACATGATATCACCTGGTGCACCTGATTCGTTAGACAGGGCTGCATAAATCGGCGAGAAGAGTTTGATAGTGTAGTAGGAATTTCGTTCTAACCTATCCATTTGATCCCAATAATTACGTCGGGCAATGATATTGTTGTCAACCAAGTCTCCGATTGTATTTAAGCGGCTGGCAATATCACCTGTTAGAGGTTGAATGGAATTTCCGGCCAAGGCAGTTGTTTCTTTCTGATCCTTGTCTAGATCATACCAGTTTCCGATTTGGCGGTACCAATCCTGCTTGACTTTAGCATCCTTCTTAAGCACACTGTTAGCTTCCAGATAATCCAAGAAGTAAACCGTATCCATCATACCACGCATGTATTGTTCCAAATCTTCTACCGACTTAAAGCGATTAGTTGGATCGGCAGTGTGGAAGCGATCTGTCGCATTGGAATCACCTGTGAACATGGTATTAATTCCCAAGATAGCAGAGTTCAATGCGGTTGGGTTTTGCAACAAGCCTTCGGAGAAGACTTCCGCCCCTTCACCAACACGGCGACCGTGGCCCATAAGATAGATATTGCCATCAAAGTTGTGGACCATTTCGTGGGTGAAGATAGAACTACCATACTGGTCAAGAATTCGGTCCACTTCAAAGTGGGTAAAGATGCCTGTTGCATAAGCACCCGATCCCATAAAGTCATACCATTTTCCAACTGGTCCAAAGAAGTCCTTGATAGACTTATGCTGGGTATCTTTCAAGCTTGTCCAAGTAACACCTTTTCCGTTTGTTTGGAAGTTAAAGCCGTCATAATTGATAAAGCTTTGGAAGAGTTTTTCTCTGTTTTCCCTATCTAAAACACGGTACCAGAAGTCAAAGTAATTTGCCTGCCAACGGCCAGCCTGAGCGACTTTCTGATTCATGTATTGCTCAACGGTCATCTCCTTGTCCATAGAGTCATTGTGGTAGCGTTCAAAGGCTCCAAAGGAAAGGGTGGACATGGTTGATAGGACATAGACACTTGGGTCCTTCATGGTCAGAAGCGGGAGGACCATGTTTCGGTACTGCCATTTTGGATTGGTGATGCGGTCATATACACCAAGATTGTACTTGCTGTGTTTTTCCGCATTTCGTTGCAATTGAGCAACTTCCTCAATGCCTGATTCCACTTCTTCAATCTTAGCTCGAGTAGTCTGTTTGAACCAATCATTATTGGACAAGCCTGGTAAGAAGAGTTGGCGATAGGATTCAAGGTAGGTAAAGAGGTCCAGCTGTGCTTTGGCGTCAGCCAAGAAACCTGCAAAGGTCGTCACGTTATTTTTAGGTCTCAAGTTATCATAGCCTGACTGTCCTAGGGCGATGATGGTATCGAGGGCAGAAGCTTCTGTATTTCCAAAGAAATCTAACTTAAAGATGGACAAATCTTTAATGTTGAGTTTGTCGTAATTGATGTCATACCAACGGTTTAGGTAGGCTAAGCCAAGCAAGAGAGCTTCTTTATTTCTAGAAATCTTATCCACCACATAATTTTCAACCGAGAGCCCGACAGAGTTTATGGCCTTGTCCGAACTCAAAAGCTTCCGCAATTGCTCACCAATACTGGACTGAACCTGATTGAAGCTATCTTCCAAATACAAGGCCCATAACGGTCGCTGTTCATCCGTCTGCTTGACACCCAAATCCATGGCCCAACGAGAAGAATTATCATCTTCTGGCTTGGTCGTCACGCTGACTGATGTCCGATCTGCTCCCAGCACTCTGCGTACTGCATCGGATTGGAAGCTAACACGACTCAATTCGTTGATCAACTGGGAAAGTGGCTTGGTAAAGGCAGCCAGGAAGGATTCCGGGGTATAGATGAGCCCTGTATTGCCTAGCTGGTATTCAGCAATCTGTCTATTGGCAAAATCTTGCTTAAAGCGTAGGGTTTCATAGGCTACACTCTTATCTGCAAAATGCAACATGAGGCGGTTGATAGCTGTTTTTTGACTGTTCAAATCGGTCACAACCTGTTCACCAACCATTGGCACCACATCCACCAATAGACTACTATTGAGTTTGTGGTTGGCTGGCAGGTGTTTTGCCATCTCAAGGATGTACTCCTTGTTGTAGAATGGCATGAGTTTTTCCAAGTTTGCATAAGCAACTGCCTTGTTGCTGTCTGCTTTGGACAAACGACTGTAATCAACACTGTACTTGTTACCTTCATGCTTGACTTGGCTATCAGACGTTGTCGCAGAAATGCCATAGCTTGTCAGACGACTGGTGAACTCTGGTCCCTGCAAGATGCTAGTCCACTGATCTAGACGACCCTTGGATTGGCTAGTTACTGCTGCTCTTGGAATGCTAGCCTGAACATGATTGGTATCCCCATGAACCAGGTTACCATTTGTCACGACTACATCTGCTAGCAGATCCTGGGCTCGACCATTGCTCCAGGTTGAGCCAATGATTCCTCCTGTTTGCCCACTATTGCCAAAATTGTTCACCTTGCCTTGAACAAAGGCTTTTTCAACGAGTGCCCGATCCGTCACCATACCGACCAAACCACCTGTTCTGTGGGATGGATTGGATGATGCAACTGTTAAATCAACTACAGCTTTAGACTGACGAATTTGACTGTTATTTCCTGTCAAATGACCGACAAGACCACCGACATTGGATAAGGCGACAGCTGGATTGGTGGCTGTAATACTTCCTTCGAAGCTGGTATTTTGAAGACTGCTACCTGCACTTGCTTCGTAGAGCACACCACCGATGTTGGCAGCAGCCGTAATCGAACCTTGAACTGCTACGTCAGTCAAACTTGTATTAACTGCTGATTTTGCCAGAGCTCCTACACGGTCTTGCTCTGACTTAATTTTCACATCCACTAGGTCCAATTTTTGAATAGTTGCTCCGCTCAGGGTATCAAACAATGGATTGGTTAGATGATGGATAGCATATTTTTTACCATTATGTTCCGCTGTCAGACTACCTTTAAATTCTCCTGTCAGGTAAGCTGTTGCACCGGCGTCCAACTGCACTTCATCTGCAGTCAAATCTGCACCAATGATAAAATGTCCATTGCGGTTGTTCTGCATGGCTGTCAACAAGGTCTTGAAGGAGGTGTAAATCCCTGCTTGACTAGTTGGTACCTTGTCAATAAAGAAGCTAAAGTTTTCTTGGTAGCCAGTTTGACTATCTTGAACCAACTGATCCAAATTGGCGGTTAGTTTGAATTTCTCCTGTCCATCAACTGTGACCTCTTCGATAGACGTGATTGGCAAGAGGATTTCCTTGAAGCGGTCGGACTTGATTTTCACAAAGTAATCTTCTGGCCGCTCTGGTCGATTAGAAAGTGACAAATAACGACGATAACGACGATCTTCTACACCGTATAATTCAACTGTATCGACATCTTTGATTTCAATTTTCTTGAGTTCAAGGATAAAGTTCTTGGTTGCTTCTTCTAGCTTGGTCTGATTACCTTGACCAATGTCATAGGTAATTTCTGTCCGCACTTGATAATCGGTAAAGTGTTCCAAGCCCATCACTGTAACAGCCTGACTCGGGTCTGTAATGGCAACCTCTTTTACTTTTTGACCATTTTTATAGATGAAAGCCTTGGCAGAACGGAAGGTGGAACTACTGTCTGTCAGAGAAAAATGCAGGTCTGCATCTCTTCCAAGTGCATCTGGTCGAACTTCTGTAATGGTTAAACTTGGAACGGTCAAAACACCTGTTCCTACATGGTCAATCTGCTTGGTTGGAGCGGTTACCAATTCTGGTGCTAGGTCTTGACGCTTGATTTCTTGACCATTTACGGTGTAAATTTTAGTGCGAATCCGTTGTTGACCGTTGACACCTTGACGTTGGGTCCGGCGTTGACCAGCTGGAAGGCTAGTATCCTGTACCAGCTCGATTGTGAATGGTACAGACTCCAAACGACTAGTTTCCGTTTCCACAATTTCAAGGCTCGGTTTCGAATGGTAAATCGACTTGTCCGGCTTGGAATAAACAGGTTCTGCTTCAGCAACTGGATTGGCAGGTTGACTCGGTGAAATTTCACCAATGGCTGGCTGGTCTGGCTCAACTGGTTCAGTAACCGTTCCTGGATCCACTGGCTGAACTGGAGGAGTTTCTTCCTCTGGCGCTGGTTTTGGCACCTCTGGGACAGGTTGGGTCTCTGTCGTTTCTGGTTGAACAGGTTGAACAACCTCTCCTGGCACTGGACTTGGAGTCGTTGGCTCTGGTTGACTAGGGCTAGTCTCTGTTGTAGCTGGTTGGCTAGGAGTTTCTTCCACCACATCCTCTACCTTAGATGGATCTGGTTCGATGCCCACAGGTTCATCAACTGGTTTTTCTACGGGCAGTTCTTGAGCTGTGTCGGGAGCCCCTTCCGCACCACTGGTGTCAGGACTTGTCAGGTCTCCTGAAACAGGAGGAAGCTGCTGATTCTCAGTTCCCACAGGTTGGGCAGGAATTTCCTCCACTACATTCTCTACCTTAGATGGATCTGGTTCGATGCCCACAGGCCCATCAGCTGGTTTTTCTACTGGTAAAACCGGTGGTACTGACGGAGTGGTTTCAGGCTTGGTTTCTTGTTTTTCTTCTGTCGGAGTCGTTGGTTGCTCCTCTTCAAGCACCACTTCCCCAGTCTCTTGACCAGGAGTTGAAGCTGTTTCTTGTGGTAGCTCTGCTTCCTCAGTCTGACTCTCTTTTTCTGGTAGTACATCTTTTGCCGAGTTTTCCACAGACTGCCCAGTTGATGGTGACGCTACTTCCTCTTCAATGTAACCTAAATAGCTATATCCAGCAATCTCCAATGGTTTTGGCAATTCTTGACCCAGACTGACAGATAAAGTTTGGTTGTAATGGGAAAGAATCTGGTTAGTAATAGCAAGCCCAGTTGGCGACACTGCTACCGCACCTGTCGCTGTTAAGATAAAGAATCCTAACAAGGCCTTCTTGCCATTGCGCCCTGTTTTTACCGCATAGACCAAGAGGCTAGCTCCTGCCAAGACCAATCCGCTGGCAAGCAAACTATTCTGCCCAGTCTTCGGTAGGCTTTGAGCTGTTGGACGATAGATGAGGTAGTAAACCCTATCTCCTTCCTTAGCCAATCCTGGCAAAGCTTCTGTCACCAGTTTCTTCTCTTGACTGGTTAGCTCTGCTTCCGTTACATAGCGGTAGTCTACTTGAACCTCACTACCTTGGGCAGTGACGCTCAGGTGAGGTAGGAAGGGACTTGCCATAAACAAGCAGGCAACCGTAGCAGAAACAAGGCCCCAAGACGACTTCCGAAATGAGAAGCGCTGGACCTTTTCTTTGGATGGATGTGGACCCATATTGTCCTCCTTTTACTGTATATCATTATACTAATTTTACCTGTTTTAACTCAAAAACTCAAGCAATTTCTTGAATTCTCAACAAAAAAATCACCCACTTTTGGGGTGATTCTTCTTGGATCTAATGCTCAATTTGAATCTTGACTTGTAGACATTTCTAGGACCATTGGAAAGCTATTCAGAACTTCTGATATCTATCGCTATGTTGATTAGTCAGCCTCTCCCCAGGCTGCCTAGCTTTCCCATTTCTAGGCTCGGGTTAAAACAGCCTATCCCCAGGCTGCCTCGCTTTCCCATTTCTAGGCTCGGGTTAAAACAGCCTATCCCCAGGCTGTTTTAATCAACTGACTTTAGGGCTTCAAGCATATCCACCTTGCGCAAGCTGCGGTTGACATACCAGCCCAGACCCGTCAGAATACCTGCGATTGCTAGAATTGGAATCAGGTAGACTTCCAGACTAACCTTGGGATTGAAGATAATAGAGTTGGAACCGATCATCTCCAGCAAGACTCGGTGAAGGAGGATACCGCCACCCAGTCCCAGCACTACGCCAATCAGCGACAGGACTATGGTTTCACGGTAGATATAAAGAGTCACCTCGCGGTTATGGAAGCCCAGCACCTTTATGGTCGACAGCTCCCGAATCCGCTCAGCTACATTGATATTGGTCAGATTATAAAGAATGACCAAGCCCAGCAGAATGGACAGGACCACCAGAATAATCATAATGGACTGGAGGGAGCTTGCCACCGTCTCCAGCATGGCAATCAAGGAGCGATTTTGCACCAAGGCTACGACGCCTTTTTGGGACAATAGCTGAGCTGCTAAGTCTTGACTCTGGCTGGTTGAAGACTGTGAGACCTTAACCAAGCTGGCATTGGCCTGATAGGCCTGACCTGTTACTTCCTCATAATAAGCAGCAGTCATGTAGATAAAATGACCTGCGTAGAGTTCCGATACTCCTGCTACCTTGACCGTGACTGGCTGCTGGTCAATGGTCAAGGTCAAACGATCTCCTGCTCTGACACCATAAAGACTGGCTAATTTCTTAGACAGGATAATGCCTGAATCTGTCAGACTTAAGAAGTCGCCACTCCCTGCCTGACGGAGTTGGATATAGTCGGACAGGTCCATTTTCTCGGTGACTAAGAGACTGATTGTCAAGGCTTGATGAAGCCCATCTATCTCTTCTGTCAGCTGCTCATAGGCGATAGGGAGGTAGGAGGCAACTGACTGAGAAGTGAGAATGTCATCAACTGCTTTCTTTTCTGCCTCAGAAGCTCTGCTATTGTCCACCACAATCATATCGTACTGCATGATGTCGCCAAACTGCCTGTCCACCACGCCTGATATGGATGAGCGAATGCCCAGGCCGCCAAAGAGGAGGGCGACGGAGCCCGCCACGCCGAAAATGGTCATGAACATCCGCTTCTTGTAGCGGAAGATGTTGCGGGCGGTCACCTTGTGGGTGAAGCTGAGACGGTTCCAGATGAAGGGCAGTCTTTCCAAGAGAATGGCGGAGCCTTGAACGGGAGGTTTGGGAAGGAGGAGGCTGGCAGGCTTTTCTTTGAGTTCCTTGCGGGCGACCAGATAGGCTGGCAAGACCGCAGAAAGCAAAGCAAAGACCAGAGCTAGCAGGATCCAGAAGGGATACAAGTGAAGTTGGGCGTCGCCAATGACAGTGCTTTCAGTGATAATGGCAGCAATCATAGGCGAGAGGATGAAGTTTCCAGCCAGAATGCCTACCAGAGTCCCTGCTATACCAGCCCCCAATCCGTAGAGGACGAACTTGGTCATAATCTGGCGGTCGGTGTAGCCTAGAGCCTTGAAAAGACCTGCTCTAGTCCGCTCTTCGTCAACGAAGCGGGTCATGGTAGTAAAGGTGACGAGGGCTGCGACCAGATAGAGTACGACTGGAAAGATGTTGCCAACTGCTGCGATACTGCCAGTGGCATTCTTGTAGGTAGTGTAGCCTTCTCCACCTGGCAGGGTCGAGCGGGTGTAGGTCTGGTAGATAGGTTCTTCTAGACTCTTTAATTCAGACTGCGCTTGGCTGAGATCTGTTTGGGCTTGGGTAATTTCTGTTTCTGCTGTTGCTTTTTGCTTGTCAAAGTCTGACTGGGCCTGAGCTAGTTGGCTCTCCGCTTGGGAAATATGAGCCGATTCGACCTTTAACTGGTTTTTACCTGCTGTCAGCTGTTCTTGACCTGCTTGATATTGGGCTAAGCCTACTTCATATTGGGCAAGTCCTGCTTGGTATTGAGCCAAGCCTTCATCATATTGACTGCGACCTGTTTGGTAGTGAGTCAGACCTGTTTGATAATCTTGTAAACCTGTCTGGTACTTTGTTTCTTTTTCTTGCAGTAGCTTTCTAGCTGCCTGATAGTCCGACTGGGCCTGATTATAGGCTTGAAGTTCTTGGTCAATACCAACCTTGACCTGGTCCAAGCTGGTCTGCTGGGCTAGTAAATCTGGATAGTCCGCTAAAGACTGACTTGGACCCAATGTTTGGGAAATAATTTGCTTCAAACTTTCCTGTTTTTGGAACCAGTCTGCTTGCGCTTGATTGATTTTGCTAGCCCATTGGTCAAGTTCAGTCTGTTTGGATGCCAGAATGGATTTGGCTTGCTCTAACTCGCTTGCTGCTTGATCGAGCTCTGCTTTGCTGGCTTCTAAGAAAGCCCTTGATCGCTCTAATTCAGCAAGGCTTGTATCTAATCGAGACTTGGTCTGGTTAAGACTTTCCTTTGTCTGGTCCAAGGTATACTTTGCCTGAGCTAGTTCGACTTCTTTTTCTTGTAGCTGGATGTGAGCATTATCCAACTGCTCCTGGCCTGACTGGATGTCTGCTCTGCTTTTTTCCAACTGAACAGCTCCAGCTGCTAGGTCATCCTTAGCTGTGTCTAATTCCTCCTGACCTGTCGCAATCTCTTCCTGTCCTTGGGCTTGGATACGAGCCAGACGATCCTGACCATTATCCGCTAAGAGCTGGTCCAGCTCTTGCTGATAGCTGGCTACCTTAGCTTCATAGCTGTCTTGGTAGTAGGCAAGGTCGTCCAATTCATCGTAGGACAGGCGGGCAATCATATAGACCTCGGAGTCAAAGACGGTCGGCTCTACTATAGCATAGCCAGCCAGCTGACCATTGCCGCTGGAAGCCAGCCCCATAGTGACATTGTCCCAGATTTCTGGCGAGGTGACGATACCGACTAGGGTAAAACTGGTCTTGGTCAAGACTGTCCCATTCCTATCTGGCTCGGTCAGCTTGACCTGATCCCCCAGTTTGTAGCCCTTAGCCAAAGAAGGTGAGAGGGCGATTTCATCATCTGATTGGGGAAGGTGACCTGACTGGACTTGGTAGATGGAGATTGTACTTGGTTTTGAAAAAACTCGAACGGCTTGCTGGTCGCTGTCTAGGGTCACATCTTTGAAGAAGCCCATTTCTAGCTGAGCCCCCTCAATGGTTTCCAGCTCTGCTATGTCCGCATCATCCAAGCCCATGTCTGACATGACCGCCAGATCCATGGTCTGAGCTTTTTCCAGATAGGCTTGGGCCGTTTTTTCCATATTAGGAGATGTGCCCTTCAATCCAATGAGAGCAATGGCTCCAATCATCATCAGATTGAAAATGGAGAGGAAACGTCCCTTGGAAGACAGGAGGGCCTGACCTACATCTTTCCAGTAGATTTTTTGCTTCATAGGCTCCTCCTAGTATTCCAGACTAGCAATGTCCTGCGGTGCTGGATTGAGCTCAACCGAATGCAAACGGGCATCCCGCATCCGAATCACTCGGTCCGCAATAGGAGCCAGGGCGCTATTGTGGGTCACGATAATCACCGTAGCACCTTGCTTGCGGGACATATCCTGCAGGATTTTCAAGACTTGCTTACCAGTTTGGTAATCCAGTGCTCCCGTCGGTTCGTCGCAGAGGAGGATTTTAGGCTTTTTGGCAACTGCTCTGGCAATGGAAACCCGCTGCTGCTCTCCTCCAGAAAGCTGGGCAGGAAAATTATAGAGGCGGTGACCCAGCCCGACTTGTTTCAAGACTTCTTCGGCATCCATGGCATCCTTGACGATTTCTGCTGCCAGTTCTACATTTTCCTTGGCAGTCAAATTGGCAACCAAATTATAAAACTGGAAAACAAAGCCCACATCGTCTCGGCGATAGTTGGTCAGTTCATGGCTAGACAGCTTAGCAATGTCCACACCGTCAACCCAGACTTCCCCCTCATCATTGCTGTCCATACCTCCCAAGATATTGAGCAGGGTGGACTTGCCCGCACCAGATGAGCCGAGAATGATGACCAGCTCCCCCTTTTCAATCTCAAAGGACACGCTATCATTAGCCAGAATGGTCGCATCACCCATGCGGTAATATTTCGAAGACTGATTGACTTGGATATAGGACATGGCAGACCTCCCTGTTCTCTTTCTATCGGCTGTATTCTACTACTTATTATAGCATAAAAGAGGGTTTCTCACCCTCTCTTACATCTTTTATACTTGGGCAATAGCAGAGCCACCATAGAGCTTCAACTCTTCTCTGATGGTTTGGTAGTAGTAGCGATCAAAAGCCCTCCAAGCTTGTCGACATTCTTGGCTCAAACGCACATCACCTAGACCAACTAAAAAACTGGTCGCACGGTAGAATTTTTCAATCGCAATTAGTTCTTTATTGGTGACCGTCTCGATTCCCGACAAAATGCTTATCGTTTCCGTCAGATTATGCTGGAACCGCTGCTCATCTGCTGTTCCTATTTTTTCTGTTTGAAAGGCCCGATCCAATTCTTGAACGAGGGCCAAACTGTCTTGAATGATTTTTGTCTTTTCCATAAAAGACCCTCCTATTGTGTTAATGTACTCAGTATATCAAATTCACCAACAATATTCAAGCAAAATACAGTCTGCTTTTCTTGAAATTTCTAAGCCCCTATGATACAATGCCTTGGTTTGCAAACGTTAGCATAAGAAAGGCATTAAAAAGTGAAAAATTATCCCTATCTCCATTTGTTTGGAGTTCCATCTATCTGACTCTGTCTTGGTTGATTTTCTTCTTCCAAGTACCATTTTTTAACAAGCTAATTCAAGGCCTCTTCCAACTGGACCTAGAAAACATCAGCGATCTGATTCAAGACCAGCTAGTCCAGGGATGGTTGCGTCGGGCAATCCTGCTCCTACTTGACATGGTCCTCATCTGCCTAGTGAAATCATTCTCTTCTACTTCTTAACCGGCAAGCTCATCAAGGCTTTCAAGCTCATGGATGGCAAGGTTAACAAGCTCATTCTTTGGGGATACCGCCTCTTATTCTGTGGCTCAATCGGCTTAATTGTCTTTGGTTTTGTGACCAGTCTCTCGACTGGACTGGACTTATGGAAAAATGTCCTATCCCTACAAGAACTGGATGTTCAGGCGATTGGGACGGACATTCAAACCTTGGTCGCTGAAACTCCTCTGACAAAAATTGGTGATGTGGAAACCTTGCTTGACAGCATCAAAGACTACATTCATGATAAGAGTATCCTTTTGGCAACCAAGGAATCACTGGTGCTTCAAGTCTCAAAACTCCATACACTTATCAGTGTCTGGTCAACTGCCTACCCAATCCTACTTGCCCTGCTCAGCTATTTCCACATAAAAGACTGGTGGACTAAGCGGACGCCAGGCAAACCGATCGTCAAGATTAGCCTGACCATCGAGCGTCAGTAATACTCAATGAAAATCGAAAACAGACTAGCACCAAAGGTTTGGGGAACCTTTGGTGGTTGGAAATAAAGCGAACAAAGTTCGCTACAAAAGGTTTGGGGAACCTTTGGAGGTTGGAGATAGGCGAACAAAGTTCGCTACAAAAGGTTTGGGGAACCTTTGGTGGTTGGAAATAAAGCGAACAAAGTTCGCTACAAAAGGTTTGGGGAACCTTTGGAGGTTGGAGATAGACGAACGTAGTTCGTTTCTACTTATGCAGATAGAACCCTGTTACTATTTTGTTTCAAGGTAACAGGCTGAAAGGCTCCACTGGAGCCTTTCACTCATCAAATCAAGTCAACAACGTCTGATTTTGATTTTCGAAGAGTATAAATGTGTAGCCACTCTGAATAGGGTGGCTTTTTGGAAGCAAAAAAACGATACCTTTTCAGGCACCGTTCTATCTTTATTTAACAGCCTCTAAAGCCGCATCATAGTCGGGATGTTCGTTGACATTGTCCAGATATTCCACGTAGGTGATTTCATTGTCGGCATTGAGGACAAAGACCGCACGCGCCAGCAAATTCCACTCTCGCATGAGCAGACCATAGGTTTTACCAAAGGCATGATCATAGTAGTCAGACAGGGTGATAGCGTCTTCCAGACCTGCAGCACCGCACCAGCGCTTTTGGGCAAAAGGCAGGTCTGCTGAAATCGTCACGACAACTGTGTTGTCACGATCTGCCAGTTCCTGATTGAAACGACGGGTCTGGGTATCACAAATCCCTGTGTCAATAGAAGGTACCACACTGATCACCTTGGTTTGCTTGCCAAAGTCTTTCAGGCTTTTCAGGCTCAAGTCATTTGCCATGAGAACAAAATCAGGGGCCACATCACCCACCTGCAAACGTGGACCTACCAAGGTCACTGGTTTTCCAATAAAAGTTGTCATAAACATCTCCCTTGCACTTAATATATCTATTGTAAGCGTTTAGGAACAAAAATACCAGTTTTTTGACTGGTATTTCTAAATCGGTTTAATACTTTTCAATCGCAGAGCGTTTAAGAGGACGGATACTGAACTCAGGCTCATAGCTGCTCCTGCTAACATGGGATTAAGCAGGGGACCGCCAAACAAGTGCAGTAGTCCCATGGCAACTGGAATGCCCAAAACATTGTAGGCAAAGGCCCAGAAGAGATTTTGTTTAATGGTCCGCATAGTTGCTCGACTAAGTGTCAAAGCTCGCGGTAGGTCCAACAAGTCACTCCGCATCAAGACCACATCTGCTGATTCAATAGCTACATCAGTACCAGAGCCAATGGCCAGTCCCAAGTCTGCCTGTGCCAAAGCTGGTGCGTCATTGATACCGTCACCAACCATAGCTACTCGCTTGCCTTCTGCCTGCAAGGTTTGGATTTGACGGGCCTTGTCTTCTGGCAGGACATCGCTAATCACGCGGTCAATGCCGACTTCCTTGGCAATGGCTTGGGCCGTTTTTTCATTATCCCCTGTCAGCATGACCACTTCCACACCTTGCTGACGCAGTTTGGCGATAGCCTGGCCACTGGTTTCTTTTACGGTATCGGCTACGGCGATGAGAGCCAGAAGCTGACCTGCTTCTGCTAGATACATAGGGGTCTTACCTTGACTGGCTAGTCGCTCTGCCTGCTGGCTGGCAACTGCTACACCGACACCTGCATCCTGCATCAGCTTGGCATTGCCAAAGTAAATGGTCCGCTCTGCTATGGTCACTGACAAACCCTTACCAGCATGGGACTGGAAGTTGGTCGTGGGCAAGAGCTCCAGACTAGCCTCCTTGGCCGCATCCAGAATGGCCTGACCCAGCGGGTGCTCCGAATCCTGCTCACTGCTGGCTGCCAGCTGGAGAAGTTCCTGGTCTGTCTGGTCAGTGAAGGCAATCAGGTCGGTCACCTGTGGCTGCCCTTGGGTAATGGTGCCCGTCTTATCAAAGACCATGACCTCAATCTTAGGAAGGATTTCCAGTGCCTGACCTGACTTGAAGAGGACGCCGTTCTCCGCCCCCTTGCCAGTCCCGACCATGATAGCCGTTGGCGTCGCCAAGCCCAGTGCACAAGGACAGGCGATGACCAAGACCGAAATGGTAATGGAGAGGGAGAAAATCCAAGAGTGCTGACCTAGGACCAGCCAAGCCAGACCTGAGAGGGTCGCAAGCCCCATGACAATGGGCACAAAGACAGCCGACACCTGATCAGCCAGCTTGGCAATAGGTGCCTTGGAGCCCTGAGCCGCCTCAACCAGCTGGATAATCTGTGCAAGACTGGTATCCTGACCCACGCGGGTCGCCTGAAAGCGAAAGGCTCCGGTCTTATTGAGGGAGGCTCCGACCACCTGATCCCCGACAGACTTGCTGACGGGCAGGCTCTCTCCTGTCAGCATGGACTCATCGACAGTCGATTGTCCCTCGACCACAACACCATCCACTGCAATTTTTTCACCTGGACGGACGACGACAATATCGCCCACCACCACATCTTCTAAGGCCACCTGCACTTCCTGCCCATCTCGCAGAACCTGAGCCGTCTTGGGTGCCAAGTCCATGAGGTGCTTAATGGCCTCGGACGTTCTCCCCTTGGACACCGCCTCCAGATACTTGCCCAGCGTAATCAAGGTCAAGATGACCGCCCCCGACTCAAAGTAAAGTTCGGGATGTCCACCATGCGTCATCTCGACTGCATCTTGAGCGATGAGGACCAGCATGATCAGGCCTTGGGCAATAGCAGAGCTGGTACCAATGGCTATCAGAGAGTCCATATTGGGATGACCTGCTAGCAGGGTCTGAAAGCCCTTGGTAAAGAAACTCCGTCCAAGATAAACAATCGGTAGGAGCAAAATCAACTGGGACAAGGCAAAGGTCATAGGCTCATGCAACCACTGGGGCAAGGGCAAATTTACCATAGGACCCATAGCAATATAGAGCAGTGGAAGAGTAAAGACTGCCGACCAGATAAAGCGAGTCCAGAGGTTAGCAATCTTCTCTCCCTGCCTGTCTGTCAGGTCTGTGTCACCTTTTACTTCTGGCTTGATAGCCTTGTAACCTGCTGCCTCAACTGCTGATAGGATTTCTCTTGTACTCAAACGGTCCTTGCCATAGGTGATACTGGCCTTTTCTGTCGCCAGATTAACAGCTACTTCTTCTACACCAGCCAGTTTTCCAAGGGCCTTCTCCACCGTCATAGCACAGGAGGCACAGGTCATGCCTTCAATAGCATAGGTTTCCGTCACAAGATTGCGGACCATTCTATATCCAGCCTTTTCCACCGCGGCCCCAATCTCTGCCAAGCTGAGAAGGTCTGGATTGTAGCTGACACTTAGTTTTTCCGTTGCCAGATTGACACTGGCTTCTTCGACTCCTGTCAATTTCCCGACAGCTTTTTCAACGGTCATGGCACAAGATGCACAGGTCATACCTGCTATTCTGACACTTTCTTTTTGCATAGTTTCTCCTTTGACTACATCTGTAATCCTATTATACACATTTTGACTACATTTGTAAACGAATTTGTTTTTAAAAAAAGAGAGGTTTCCCTCTACTTCTTCCTTGCTAGCATGGTCGCAAACCGCATCTTGAGGAAATTGCCATCTTCATCACGCTTATGGAGCTGACCAAAATCTTCATTATACTTGACCAATTCCCAGTCACGATAGTATTCCTTCAACTCACCTTCGCCGAAAGTAAAGGAGAAATTCATAGGACAGGGTGCATCTTCCGTATCCATGGCCGCCACGATCAAGTTATAGCCACCAGGTCGTGTTTGCTCCTGCATATTGCGGATAATGGCTGGCACCCGATCCCGCTCCAAGAACATGAAGACCACGGTCGAGATAATCCAATCATAGTCCTGCTCCAAACTGGCCGAGTTGATCTCATAGGTTCCAGCTTGCAGGTCCAAATCCTCCATCTCCTTTATATGATGTAAGATTTGAAGACTTTGCTCATCCTTATCTACCGCAATCACCTCAAAACCTCTTTGGGCCAAATAGAGACTATTTCGCCCCCGACCAGAACCTAAATCCAATACCTTGCATGGCTCAATCATTTTCAAGGCTTCTAAAACCTCTGAGTGTGTTCGACTCAGGTTGTATTTTTTGGCAAAAAAATCCTCTGGCTGACAGAAAAATTCCAAGAAAAATTCCGTATCTTCTGTCAATAAGGCTACTCGATGCCAAACCTCTGGTTCCACAAAAGGGATATCATCTGCTGGACCGTAGACAAAACTAGACAAAATCTCATCTAGCTCCGAAAGAAATTCAAAGCGAACCTGTCCTTTTACCACACGCAATTTGGCCCAGGTTGCAGGCTTAGTCGTGTGTCTGTTCAAAAATTCTTTGGGAACTGTCTCCTGATTCCAATTCGGCATGCGTTTGTAAGGAACTAAAACTGTCATATTCTCTCCTCATCTTTCTACTCTCCTTAGTTTATCACAAAGAAATCTCCCTATCAAACCTATTTTTACTTGACTTGGAGTGAACTCCAAGGTGTATAATAGGTCATATCAATCAGAAAGGATATTTACTTGCAAAGTAAAAATGTGATAAATATGAAAACAGCTATTTATGAAAAAGCCGGTAAGATAACCGTTGCAGAAATCGAAAAACCAAGTCTTCAAGCTAAGGATGATGTCATTATCAAGGTCGTTCGGGCCTGTGTCTGTGGGTCGGACCTCTGGCGTTATGATGAGAATGTTCCCCACGAACATGGCGACGCCAACTCCGGTCATGAAGCCATCGGGATCGTTGAAGAGGTAGGCGAAGATATTACAACCCTTGTTCCTGGTGACTTTGTGATTGTTCCATTTACACACGGTTGCGGACACTGTGATGCTTGTCGTACAGGCTTTGACGGTACCTGTGACAACCATCCAGGCTACCAAAACTTTGGTAACAACTACCAATCACAGTACATCCGTTTCCACTACGGTAATTGGGCTTTGGTCAAAGTCCCTGGTCAGCCGAGCGACTACTCAGAGGGCATGATTAAATCGCTACTAACATTGGCAGATGTTATGCCAACTGGCTACCACGCAGCTCGCGTAGCAGATGTCAAACCAGGCGACAAGATCGTCGTTATCGGTGACGGAGCGGTTGGACAATGTGCCGTTATCGCTGCAAAAATGCGCGGAGCTTCTCAGATTATCATGATGAGCCGTCACGCAGATCGTCAGCAAATGGCTTTGGAATCTGGTGCAACTGCTGTTGTGGCAGAACGGGGAGAGGAAGGCATTGCCAAAGTTCGTGAAATCCTAGGTGGAGGCGCTGATGCTGCTCTCGAATGTGTCGGAACAGAAGCCTCCATTGACCAAGCCCTCGGTGTTCTTCACAATGGCGGTCGCATCGGTTTTGTTGGCGTACCACACTATAGCAACCATGCCCTTGGATCCACCTTCTCCACCAACATTATCATCGGAGGCGGTGCGGCTTCTGTCACAACCTATGTCAAAGACTTTCTGCTCGATGCCGTCCTCAAAGGACAGATCAATCCAGGTCGAGTCTTCACCCAAACTTACAGCCTGGACAATATCGACCAAGCCTACAAAGACATGGCCAATCGTAAAACGATTAAAGCAATGGTGACGGTGGATTAAGACTCTTTGAAAATCAAAGTCAGACATTGTTGACTTGATTTGATGACTGAAAAGCTCCTGTGGAGGTTCTCAGCCTGCTCCCTTGAAATATAAAAGGAACAGAGTTCTATCTGCTCTTGGAGATAGGCGAATTCTGATTTTAATTTTAATTAAGTAAAATACAAAAAGCAACCTCCAGAAATCCTAGTACTCCTGGAGGTTCTTATTTTATATACTACTCAACTGCCAACTCCCCCCACCAGTCAACTCTAATTGCTGATTACAAATCTCTAAAATTTTCTTTCGATGTGTAATGGCAATAAAAATAGCAGGGTTTTCATCTAGGTAGGATGCAATCGTGGCAACGACCGAGTCTTCAGTTGCTTGGTCCAAGGCTGAGGTCGGTTCATCGTAAATCAGTACATCAACTGATCGATTTAAACTTCTAGCGATTCCAATACGCTGTCTTTCTCCACCTGATAGAGAGTGTTTGCTGTCAACTTCTCGCCCCAACAAATCTTCCAGATGCAAGCCTGCAATGACCTGTTCTGAGAGTTCCCATCCTTGATCAAACTGGATATTCTCGCGTACCCCAGCCGCAAATAAAAAGACATCTTGTGGTAAATAGGATATACGAACCAATAAATCTTCTGTCTCAAAATCGAATAGATTTTGTCCATTCACTAAAATATGACCACTAGTTGGATGAAGAATTCCTAGCAACAATTTTGACAAGGTTGACTTACCACTGCCTGTCTGTCCAACAACTGCCAAACGACTACCGACTTCTAACCTCAAATCTAACTCTTGAATCATATTCTGATTGGACTCATAAGCAAAGCAAACCTTCTGAAGTTCCAAGGTCTGAATTCTGCTTAATTTCTGCTTCAATACAGGCCTTTCTACTGATTCCTCATGCTTAAAAAATTCCTGCAATCGTGGCAAAGCGACATCAGCTTGTTGTTTTAACCGATTCAGCGTTGTGATGCTAAAAACAGGATCTAAAATCCAATGTGTATAGGACTGCAAGGTAAATAAACTGCCTAAAGTCAACTTCCCTTGTAATACTAGAAAGACACCAACTCCTAGAATAGTGATGGGAATAATGGAATAAAAGAAATTCATAAATGCACTATCTAAGGACGACACTCGCAATACTTGTGTTTTTGAAACCAGATAGCGATTTAAAGAATCTTGAAAACGTCTCTTAAAAAATGTATCCTTCAGTCCGAGTTTAATAGTTTCTCGACCTTGCAATAATTCGACCGTATCCTCCATTACCTTAGAATAAGATTCGCTTTCAGTCTGAATTCTGGGCTTAATACTCTTATTGAGAGCTAAATAGATACAAGTATAAGCTACAAAAATACCAAAGATAATGACTGTCAGTTCAAAACTAGTTACAAAGAAAATACTATAGATGATCAGCAGGCGCGTCATAAAAATAATGGTCTCTGGAATCAAATAGACCAAGTATTTTGCATAAGTCTCACTATCGTTCAGAATTTTATTGAGTTTATCACCATTTTCCTGATGATTGAAGGAAGATAGAGGCTCTCCCAAAGCAGCTGACATGACATGATAACGCATAAGCATAATCCCTTTTGCCAGAGTCTGTTGAAAGAAGAAATCTTTTGTATAATAGATTAAAAAATCTAAGATAGAAACTAGTACTAGTAGAAAGATTGTATGATAGATGGCATCCATTCTCCCCCCTTGATTGATTTGACTTATTTGGTCAATCAAATTGCCTATCAAGATGGGTTGGCTAAGGGAAAAGAGAATCGATAGTAATTGAAAGAAGAAGGTTACCAATCTCTGTATCCGAATCGGCTTTAAAATCTGTTTAAAAGTAGTCATCGCTTCCTCCTTTTGGCTCTCTAACTTAATATATCACAATTCACTCTACATTTCTACCTCATTACTCCATGAAAAAATACTGAGATTTCTCCCGGTCTTAGCGACTATTGATAGCTTTCATAGTCCGTTTGATATCGCGGTCTTGCTCACGGCGTTTGATGGACTCTCGCTTGTCGTAGTCGTGCTTCCCTTTGGCAAGCCCAATCAAGACCTTGGCAAAGCCGTCCTTGATATAGACCTTGAGGGGCACCAGGGTCATCCCAGTTCCCTTGACTTCATTCCCCAAGGACTCGATTTGCTTCTTCCGCAAGAGGAGCTTGCGGGTCCGCGTCGGCTCCTGGTTCCAGATATTGCCCTCATCGTAGGGAGCGATATGGACATTGACCAACCAAGCCTCGCCCTGCTTGATCTGGGCAAAGCCGTCCTTAAGATTGATCCGCCCCGCACGAATAGACTTAATCTCCGTCCCCGTTAGGACCATCCCCGCCTCCACTGTATCGACAATGGTATAGTCGTGGCGGGCTTTTTTATTCTGCGCAATCACATTGCCCTCACCCTTGGCCATGCCTATCTCCTTTTCTTCTTGTTCTTTTTAGCCACTTCTTTGTAAAATGGTTTCTTTTTCTTGTCTTTTTTACCACTTTTTGACTTGTGGTCTTTCCCAGACTTGTGACGTCCGCTATCGCGACCAGAAGCTTCTTGTTTGTGGTGCTTGCCCCGTCCTCGCCCTGACCGATCATCACGATCTCGGGTGGAGTGACTAGCCGTTCTCCGCTTGGCTTTCAAGGCCTTTTCGACAATATCCAGCTCGGACGGCACGTGGGCAAAATCGATTTCCCCTGTCATCTTGTCCGCCCGCGTTAGCTTGATACGGATTGGCTGACCGACACGGAAGACCCGAGCAGATTTCTCACCTTGCAAGGTCAGAGTCCGCTCGTGGAACTGGTAGTACTCGTTGAGGTTAGTGACATGAATCAAGCCTTCAACCGTATTTGGCAACTCGACAAAGAGTCCAAACTTGACCACGCTTGACACGACACCGTCAAACTCTTGCCCGACAAATTCTTGCATGAACTCTGCCTTCTTCATGGCTTCGACTTCCCGCTCTGCCTCAATAGCACGGCGTTCTAAACTGGACGAAGACTTGGCAAGCTCAGGAATAACTTGCTCAAAATGCTCTGCTTTTTCCGCAGGATTGTGACCATATTCCCGCACCATACGGTGTACCAGCAGGTCGGGATAGCGACGGATAGGGCTGGTGAAGTGGGTGTAAAACTCCGCACCCAGTCCGTAGTGGCCGTGGTTGTGCTCCGAGTAACGTGCCTGCTGCATGGAACGGAGCAGCATCATGTTGAGGACATCGGCATAGGGTTCGTCCTTGACCCGCTCCATGAGGTCCTGAAGGGCGTCCTGGCTGATAGAGCTGGCCGTACCATAGACCGTCAGACCAAAGCTGGTCGCATAGTCGATGAACTTCTGTAGCTTGTCCGACTTAGGCTCCTCGTGGATCCGATAGATGAAAGGCAGGTCCAACTTGGCAAAATGCTCAGCAACGCACTCATTGGCAGCCAGCATGAAGGACTCAATCATCCGCTCGGCAATGCCTCGCTGGCGCAGTTGAATATCGACTGGCAGACCATCCTTGTTGACGATGATTTTAGCTTCAGCTGTATCAAAGTTGAGAGCCCCACGCTTATAGCGCATGGCTTCCAGCGTCTCATGGAGTTTGACCATGAGGTCCACACTTGGCACGATTGCCTTGTATTTGTCCAACTTTTCCTGATTGCCCGCAATCATATCATTGACATCGGAATAGGTCATGCGGAAGGTGGTTTTGATGACTGTCTGACCAATCCAGTGCTTGACCACCTTGCCTTTACGGTCAATTTCCATAATAGCCGACTGGGTCAGGCGATCCACATTTGGATTAAGGGAACAGATACCATTTGACAGGCGTTCTGGCAACATCGGCACCACACGGTCGGTCACATAGACAGAAGTCCCACGCTTGACAGCTTCCTGATCCAAGGCAGAACCTTCGGTCACATAGTAGCTGACATCAGCGATATGGACACCCAGTTCCAGATTACCGTTCTTGAG
Organism: Streptococcus sp. 29896; assembly: GCF_032594915.1. Classification (NCBI taxonomy): domain Bacteria; kingdom Bacillati; phylum Bacillota; class Bacilli; order Lactobacillales; family Streptococcaceae; genus Streptococcus; species Streptococcus suivaginalis. The sequence continues at coordinate 1,448,670 of NZ_CP118733.1, forward strand.
CTTCTTGATATGGACCGCATCGTCCAAGTCCTTGGCATCCGCGCCGTCAATGGTGAAGATGATTTCATCTCGCAGGTCCAAGCGTCCTTCAAAGTCCTGTTCTGACGGACTTTCTGGCACTCGATTGGCCTCCGCCAAGACTTCATCAGGGAATTCCGACACGATGTCCATGGATTCCAAAACTTCCAAGACATCGATCCCCACATCGTCCTTGTGGCCCACCACGTCCCGAATGGTCGCAACAAAGTGGTCCCGTTTCTTGTTGGGATAGGCTTCAATATCGACTTTGAGGATTTCCGTTCCGGTCAATACCAGAGGTGACTTCTTGATGTAAATCTTCTGAGCGATTTTCTGATTTTTAGACTTGATGTAGCCTGCATATTCTGGCTTGTCTTCGTCAAAGACAATCAATCCCACCGCAGTTTTCAGGCTATGTTCTAAAATATCAATGACTTCCGCTTCCGCAGCCGTCCCCTTGAGCCTGTCCGCTACTTTCTTGATCGCCACTTCCACTCGGTCGCCCTCAATAGCGAAGTTGACATCATCACGGCTGACAAAGAGATCATCTTCCTCCTCGTCAATGGTCACAAAACCAAAGCCTGACTTATGGGCACGGAAAATGCCCTGCAAGGTCACCTTGTTTTTGGAGATTTTTGGAGCTGGAAGAGCGATTCGACCTGCTTGGTCAAAGACAAGTTGACGGCTACCTTCCATGCTAGAAACCAGCTTGACCAAGTCTGTAAAACCTTTTGCAGAACTGGCTCCAAACTGATCTGCCAGCTGGTCCATGGTCACAGGACCAACTTCTTTAATATAGTTTATAATTTCGTTTTTCATCTTACCTTTACTAAAAAAATAGACCAAGAACAAGTTCCCAGTCTTTTTTTATCTTACATACCTGTACTTGAAATAACAACCAAGGCTAGGGCAACCAACATCCAAATTGCTACCAGAATAGCGGTAATACGTTGCATCACTGCTTCGAAACCACGCGCCTTAGAACGTTCAAATAGTGCACCTGTCCCAGCATCAAAAACGTTGCTAGACTGGTTTTTTGCTGGCTGAATAAAAATCACCGCAATCAAAATAACAGATAAAATCAAAAGAATGGCTAATAATACTTGATACATATTTTTTTCTCTTTCTTCAATAACTTCTGCCATTATACCATAAAAACTATTTAGTTTCAATATGAAGGGTTACTTTTCTCTCCTTTGGGCAGTATTTAAGGACTTCTATCTTTCCTGGATGGGTTTTGGAGTTCTTACTAGTCAGGTAATTTTTACTACCACACTCCGAACATTGCAAATTGATTTTAACTCTCACTAGATCTCCCTTACTTTCAAATAGTTTCTAAAATTGATGACAGACCAAACCAGATTGAAGAGAACAAGGCCACTGGACAAATAAAATACCCAATCATAACCCAGTTGACCTGCTACACTTGACCCCAGCATGGGCCCAATAACAGACCCCATATTGTTAAAAATCTGATTATAAGAAAATATCCTGGAAATCCCCTCCTTAGGCGTCAGCTTTGTCAAAAGGGAATTGACCGAAGGCAATAGGGCCCCTGTTCCAAATCCATAGAGGAACCGCAAAAGACCTAGTTGGAAGGGATTTTGAGCAAAGACACATAGGATGTTGATGAGCAGACTATAGACCAAAGCCATTAGCAATAGTCTATGATTACCAATCTTATCACCTATTTTCCCAAGATATCCTGATGTCACTAGCGATGCCATACCAGGCAAGGAAATGATAAAGCCAGCTACAAAAAGGAGATTGTCCGTCTGTCCCAAATGCCGCACATAAAGGGTCAAAATTGGTACCACAGCCTGAGCCGCTGCGATGATAACCATCGAGGTCACAAAGAGTCCAACCAACATCTGCCTATCTTTGACCTGAGCAAAGACCTCCTTGACCGACAGGGCCTCTTCTTTCTTGACAGGAGTGAAATCCTCCCGAATATAGAAAACAGTCAGCACAACCACTAAGGCATAGAGCAAGCCGACTAAAAGAAAGACTGTATGCACACCAACCATTTCCGCCAGAATCCCTCCCAGCGTTGGGCCAATTAAGTTTCCAGCAACCGCACCCGTTGACAAGGTCCCCAGAGCATAGCCTGTCTTGTCCTTAGGTACCTGACTGGCAATCAAGGCTGTTGCATTAGGAATATAGCCTGTAAACATTCCGTTCAGGACACGCAGAACAATCAACCAAAAAACATTAGGCACAAAGGCCATACCACCCATGGTAAAAATCATGGCAAAGGCCGCTCTTACCATCATGGGCTTACGTCCATAGCGGTCTGCCAAACTTCCCCAGATTGGTGCCATGACCGCTGCTGCCAAGGCATTGGCCGACACCGCCAGCCCTGCATAGTATTCCACCTGACCCGCTCCCACTCCCAACTCCTCTACGAAGACCGAGATAAAGGGCATAACCAGGGTAAAACTGACACCCGTTAAGAAGTTGCCCAACCAGGCCACCTTCAAATTTCGCTGCCAATAATGACTAGCCTCGTCCATCTTTCATTTCCTCCAAAAGTTGCGCAACCTGACCCAAAGTCGCCTCAACCGCTCCGCTATTGTCAATCACCACCTGGGCTTGCGACCGTTTTTCCTCTAAAGAAAGCTGCGCAGTCAGACGATTTTCCGCATCTTGAACGGACAAGTTATTGCGGTTCATGAGCCGTTCCAACTGCTGCGCTCTATCGACATAAACTAGCCAGACTTCATCTACCTCCCCGCTATAATCCGCCTCGTAGAGCAGGGGGATATCCATGAAAACCACTGGAACGGTCTGCTTGAGGGCATCCCTTCTGGTCAACAGCTCCTGCCTGATAATCTGGTCCTGCAGTTCAGACAGACGAGCCCGCAGTTTGCTATCTGCAAAAACAGCCTGACCTAGCTTAGCCCTATCTAGACTGCCATCAGCTGACAGGATAGCTTCCCCAAACTCAGCAAGTAAGACCTGATAGAGTTTTCCCCCCTTGGCCTGCAAGTCATGCACGACCGCATCCGCATCGATGACTGGATAGCCCTGTTCTCGCAAAAAAGCTGTAACCGTTGATTTTCCTGAAGCGATACCGCCTGTTAAACCGATAACTTTAGCCATATTTCACCTGACACTGAGGACAGAAATGTGTCCCACGACCGCCCAGCTTGATTTTGACAATCTCTGTCTGGCAACGGGGACAGGCCTGCCCTGTCTTTCCATAAACTTGTAAATAATCCTGCATGGTCCCGTCCATGCCCAAGGCATTCTTATAGGTCCGAATGGTTGATCCACCTTTTTCGATACCCAGTTGCAGAACTTCTATGGTGGCTTGATGGAGGCTAGTTACCTGCTCTGCCGATAGCTGATTACTTGCTTGAGCAGGATGAACTTGTGCTCTAAACAGAACCTCATCTACATAGATATTTCCCAAACCAGCCACCAAAGACTGGTCCAAAAGATGTGACTTAATAGGCTTTTTCGACTTGGCTAATCTTCTCGAAAATTCTTCTAGGTCAAAATCCGCCTCCGTCGGTTCAGGCCCGATTTTCCGACTGAGGAAGTAGGCTTCCACATCTGCCTTGCCCAGCAGTTCCATGGTGCCAAACTTGCGGACATCTTGATAAACCAAGCTTGAGCCGTCCGTGAAGGTAAAAAAGGCATGGAAGTGCTTGTTGGCAGGCACCTGGTCAGGAAAGAAATTGTACTTACCTTCCATTCGCAAGTGGGAAATGAGGACATGGTCCGTCAGGTAAATCAAGAGATACTTGCCACGCCGGTCCACATCCAGAATTTCCTGACCAAGCAAATCCTGACAGAAGGTATCCACACCAGTCTTAACCATAGGAGAATAGGTCATCTTGACCTTTTCGATGACCTTTCCTCTAACCAACCGATTCAAACCACGACGAACCGTCTCAACCTCAGGCAATTCGGGCAATGTACGATACCAAGAGCGTAAAAAGCGACTGAAAATTAGGAGAGCGACGCTGTGTGACTTGCACACAAGGAGCTCTATCTATTTTCCGAGCTTTTAGCTCGGGTTCAAGTACGCTAACACTCGTCCTTTCTAATAAAATTACAAAGTAAATAGAAACCTGACCGACGGTGCTTCGGCACCTAGGTCACGGTTGTGATTTTCAAAGAGGCCTAGGCGTGTTCAATTCCAGCACCTATCCGGCTTTCCTTTCTTGTTTACTAAAAAGATTTCTCCATAACGCAGTAAAAGCCTTTCGGCTTTTCTGCTAACTATTTCTAAGTGATTGACTTAGACAGCCTATCCCCAGGCTACCTCGCTCTCTAGTTTTCAAGCTCGGGTCTTCACATGGTCACTTTTGCATTTCTAGGTGACCTGCTGAAACAGTCTATTCCCAGACTGTTTCACTCCCCCAGAATTGCCTAGGCGACTTACTAGTTTCTCACATCATTATGGTCGAATGATGTGAGAAACGTCGAACACGTCTACTGGACATTGTACCGCCTCTTTCTTGTTTTTAGGTCGGCGGGCTATTAGAGCCTATCCCCAGGCTCTAATACTCTTTCTCATTATAGCCAAAATCGGCGAGGTCGAGTTTTTTGTCTCGCCAGTTTTTCTTGACTTTGACCCAAGTTTCGAGGAAGACTTTGTCGCCCAACATCAATTCAATATCACGACGGGCCATGGAGCCGATTTTCTTGAGCATGGCTCCTTGCTTGCCGATGATGATGCCTTTCTGGCTATCACGCTCAACCATAATCGTCGCTCGGATATGGACCTTGTCGGTAAATTCATCGCGTTTCATGGACTCGATGACAACGGCAACAGAGTGCGGAATTTCCTCACGAGTCAGGTGTAGAACCTTCTCTCGAATCATCTCAGATACCAAGAAACGTTCTGGGTGGTCAGTGATTTGGTCCGCTGGGAAATATTGGAAACCTTCATCTAGATTTTCCTTGAGAATTTCTACGAGTCGGTTGACATTGTTCCCTTGGGTAGCAGAAATTGGCACAATTTCCTTGAAGTCCATCTGTTGACGGAAATCATCAATCTGTTCCAAAAGCTGGTCTGGATGGACCTTGTCAATCTTGTTAACAACTAAAATGACTGGAACCTTGGCCTGTTTAAGGCGTTCCATAATCATGTCGTCACCCTTGCCTCGCTTCTCATCGGCTGGCACCATAAAGAGGACCGTATCCACTTCACGAAGAGTGCTGTAAGCAGACTCCACCATGAAATCCCCCAAAGCTGTCTTGGGCTTGTGGATTCCTGGTGTGTCAATGAAGACAATCTGCTCTTCTTCAGTCGTATAAATCCCCATAATCTTGTTACGGGTTGTTTGAGCCTTATCGCTCATGATGGCAATTTTCTGCCCCATTACATAGTTGAGAAAGGTTGATTTCCCAACGTTTGGACGACCTAAAATCGCCACAAATCCTGACTTAAATGCCATGATTTCTCCTTAACTCTTTAAAAAATCAATTCCCAAATTTTGGGAAGAAAAATCAACAATCCAACTATAACAGCAAAACCTGACACAAACAAAACAGCCCCAGCCGCCATGTCCTTAGCATTTTTTGCCAACATGGAAAAATGATAGTCCGAAGCCAAATCCACTACATTTTCAATGGCGGAGTTGACGATTTCAAATGCGATAACCAGGCAGACACTGAGGAGTAAAAAGAGCCACTCCGTAATGGAAACCTGGAAAATCAGACCGGCAAGGATGACCAAAATGGCGGACACAACATGTTTGCGCATGTTTCTTTCTTCCTTGAACGCCGTAAACAGACCGGTTGTAGCGAATTCTAAACTGGCCACCAAGTCCCGGTTCTTCCATTTTTTCTGTGATTTATTCTCTTGTAAGTCCATAAGCTGTTAAAATTTCTTCTTGCAAACCAAACATTTCTGCTTCTTCTTCTGGCGTATAGTGATCATAGCCATTGATATGCAGAAAACCATGTACTGCCAAAAAGCCCATTTCCCGCTCAAAACTATGGCCGTAGTCAGCAGCCTGTTCTTGCGCCTTTTCAATGGAAATGAATAACTCACCGATATAAGCATCAAAGTCTTCCATCATTTCAGCCAAATCAGGATCATCCAATAAGTCTTCTTCATAGAAGAAAATCTCATTTTCAGGCTTATACTCAAGGCTGACCACATCAGTTGGGCGATCAATCCCACGGTATTCCAAGTTGACCTCATGAACACGCGCGTTATCCACAAAAGTCACAGCCATTTCCTTATTTTCTTTTCCGATTTTTTTAGCAGCGTATTGGAGCAAGTCTTGAATCTGTTCTTGCATCTCAGCAGATACCTGACCCGTCTCATCTGTCATTTCGATAAACATTGCGTCACCCTACTTTCTGGCTCTATTATAACACAAATTACCAAAAAGAGGCGAAATGCTCCACCAGCACATAGGCAATCCTCGAAATTTATGGTAGACTTTTAGTATACTAATCGAAGGAGTTGAGGGATTTGTCCAACCACCAGCACATCAGTTCATTAATTGAAAGCAAACTCGACAGCATGACCAAGCTTGAAAAGATGATTGCCTCCTATTTTATCAGCCTCGAAGAAAGCCCTGATCTTTCCTTGGAAAAAGTCCGTAGGGACCTTCATGTCTCTGCTTCTGCCCTGACCCGCTTTGCAAAAAAATGCGGTTTTTCAGGCTACCGTGAATTTGTCTTTGGATACCAAAACAATCAGCAATACCTTGTGGAAAACTTTGAACATATCCAACGAAGCCTCACCAAGCGAGTCTTGATAGACTATGAGGAAATCCTCCACCTCACCAATAGCCTGGTAGATGAGGACCGATTGGAAGAAATTGCGACTCTGATTGACAAGAGCAAACGGGTTTATTTTTACGGAATCGGTAGCTCTGGATTGGTTGCTATGGAAACCAAGACACGCTTTATGCGCTTGGGAGTGGTTTGTGATGCTGTGACAGATAGCAACAATCTCAAATGGACTACCAATATTTTAGACCCATCTTGTCTAGTGATTGGCTTGTCCCTTTCTGGTCAAACAGACGAAATCATTGACAATCTCCGGATTGCTGCCCAAAAAGGAGTCCCCACTGCCCTCCTTACCTCCCAGACAGTCAAGATGGATCCTCCTATCGAACAAATTCCGGTTGCTTCCGTTCGGCACCTTAATTACGGCAACCGTATTTCCCCCCAAGTTCCGCTCCTCATCATGCTTGATATCCTCTATGCCTACTTTCATGCCATGGACAAGGACAAAAAAGAAACCATTTTCCAGCATACGATTGTTGAATAAAAACATACTAAGATTAGTAGTGAGGAAATCTCCGACGGGAGAGAGTACTCACTACTTTTTCTTTATGATAAAGTAGAGGTGTCTTGTTAAGTCGTAGGGCTTTTTGACGCTAGACGTCGCAACAAAAACTGGCAAGACACCTGTTTTAGAAAGAATGTTATCAAAGTATGTGGGACGCCAGACGTCGAGTATTGAAAATGACATCACTAAAACAAGGAATCATTCAAGACAAAGAGGTAATATCATGCGTGCAGTTTTTGGGATTGATGTGAGTAAGGTAAGTTCAGAAGTGGCCATTCTAGTCAATGGTGAGAAAGTTCATGGCTATACCATATCCAATGACGCCTTAGGCTTTGCTTGGCTACTTGGCGATTTGAGAACCGTCCATAAGCCAGAAATCATCTTTGAAGCAACAGGTGTCTACTCTCGCCGTCTCCAAACTTTTCTAGAAGATAATGGCTATGCTTATACACGGCTTAATCCCTTAGAAGCTAAGAAGCAACTGGATAGCTTGCGTGTGCGGAAAACAGATCAAATTGACGCCGAAAAACTGGCTCAATCTCAATTTGTGCTGAATCGTAAACCCACTTATGTCCAAGAAGAAGTCTACCAAAACTTGCGGGATCTTAGCCGTTTCTATCAGAATCTGACCGAGGACATTGTTCGAGCTAAAAACCGTCTGCACAAGGTCTTACAAGTCACTTTTCCTGAATTGGAAAATATCTTATCAACACCATCTGGCGAACAATACTGGAACCTGGTCATAGCTTTTCCTTGCAAGGACTTCGTGCTTCATTTAAGCAAGGACGAACTCTCAGAGAGCATTCGTCAGTCCACCTCAAAACGGATTTCTGACAAGCGTGTGGCGTACTTAGCTGAGAAGCTGATAGCACTAGCTAATCAATCTTATTGTGCCGTCAAGAAAACCTCTCCAATGCTGGAAGAGGTGCGTTACTATGGAAAAGAATTGCTTCGGCTTTCTGAACAGAGACAAACTGTCCTAGACCAAATGGTGGAACTAGCTCAGCCATTACCTGAATATGACATTCTGCTCTCTATTCCTGGAATAGCTGAGACTACTGCAACAAGTATTATTGGTGAACTGGGAGATATTCGCCGTTTTCAGTCTGCCAATCAAATCAATGCCTTTATCGGTATTGACCTGAGACACTATGAATCTGGTAACTTCCTCGCTAAGGAACACATTACCAAGCGTGGCAATCCCTACGCTAGAAAGATTCTGTTCAAATGCATTCACAATATCGCTTCAGCCAGTCACACCAATCCTTGCCATATCGCCGACTTTTATGAGAAACGAAAAAGACAATCGCAAACGACTTCTACAAAGCCACACACGATTGCCTCCATACATCGTCTCATTCGGACAATGTATTACCTCATAACGCATAACAAACTTTACGATTACACTTTAACCCAAAATCAGTAAGATTGTTTATGCAATATTATTGTAACACCTTATCAAAAATTTTCAACATAAGGTGTTAATTTCGTGTACTCTTTTTTACACGAAACTTTAGTCCAAAAGAAAACAATTTCCTTATTTTGACTATTGAACTCAAAATATTTTTCATCAAATACCTTGATAGGCTTGACAAATGGTAGAAAAAATCCCCGGCTCATCAGATGATGAGCCGGGAATTTTTTTAGGAGAAGTTGGCTAATCTGTAAAAAACTGCGTTCCAAGTAAGTAATCAAAGACATAGTCATTGACTTTCACATGCATGGCATCATGACCATAGTCAGGCATGATTTTCATTTCTCTTGGACCTGCAAGTCGGTTGTAAATAGCAAATTGAGTAGAAGGTGGACAGACACTGTCCTCCAAGCCTGTCACCATAGCAACAGGACAGGAAATCAAATGCGCCAAGTTTTTCACATCGATATAAGACAAGGTCTGTAAAACCGCATCTTCTGTCTGGTGAAATGGATCAGAAAACTTGAAATATCGGAAGAGTTCATCATAGGCCTCGCTAGTGTTTCCTAGTTCCAACACCCGTTTAAAATCGGAAAGGAATGGGTAGATAGCCACTGTTTTTCCAATCCGTTGGTTGAGAGCTGCCGCAACCAAGGCCAAGGCTCCGCCTTGGGATCCTCCGTAAGAAACCAGACGCTTCTTGTCCACAAAGTCAAGGCTGGCAATAATTTCCACCAGTTGATAAACATCCAAGTAAACATCTTTGTAAAAGAGGTGGTCAGGACCCTGCAACATCCCACGAATAACCTGGCCTTTGACAGTCATCCCATCAAAGCGGCCGTGGTCTTGAGAATGCCCCGCCTGGCCTCGAACATCCATGGCAACAACACCAAATCCCGCTGCGACAAACTTGAGTAACTCTGTCCAATCAGGACCTTGTCCTTGGTAACCATGGAAGTAAAAGAGAACGGGAACAGGCTGATTAGACTTGGGAAAGAGGCATTTAGCAAATACCTTGGAACCATTGGTCCCTTCAAACCATAAGCTAGAACAAGTTACCTGATCCAGGCCACACTCCTTGTCCACAAATTGATGAACAGGCAAGCCTTCTAGCTTATCTTTTTCAGCCCGCCAAAATTGATCAAAATCTTCTGGCACCTCATGGCGACCTCGATAGTCCTGCATCTCCTGCAGAGACATTGTATCAATCATAGCTCCTCCTATCTCAGACCTTGTTTTTGTTGGAAGTGATAAAATGCACCCAGCATGCCAGCTGCATTCTCATGCTCCGCAAAGGCAAGTCTGGTCTTGTCTGCTAGGCTAGAAACCAAGTTTTCTTTAAGGGCTGCCTGGATTTTCTCAAAGAGATAATCCTTTTGCGCCATAATACCACCACCAAGAATAACCACTTCTGGATTGGCTACATAGCAGATGTTGGCAATGCCTTGGCCGAGATAGTTGACCATGCGATCAATAGCCGCAATACAGTGGGCATCTCCAGCCTTGGCTTCTTGGAAAATCTTATAGCCGTTCCAGTCTGCCGGATTCTGACCATGCAGGCGAGCCACTTCTTGGACAAGAGCCGTCGTTGAAGCCAGGTCTTGGAAGGCACCATCAGAAAGATGAAGATAGCCGACCTCACAAGCCGAATTACTAAAGCCGTGGAAGATTTGACCGTCCACCAGCAAGCAGCCACCAATGCCCGTTCCAATGGTCAAGCAAATGGAAATCCGACTACCTAGACCAGCGCCTGAAATCCCTTCTGCCAACCCTGCACAGTTAACATCATTTTCAATCTCACAAGGAAGTTCGAAACTTGTTTCAATTTCAGACTTGAATTGGGTTCCAGCATAGTTTGGAATCTGCGGTCCTGAATAGAAAATCTCTCCCTTATCAGGATCGACCATCCCTGCTGAGGAAATGGCTACACCTGAAAGTGGAGATTGAGCATGAAAATCTGCTACTAGATTCTTGACTGTTGCAAGGATATGCGGACCGCCCTTGTGAGCTTCCGTATCCATCTTGTAACTTTCTAGAATCTGACCTGCTGCATCTAGGCGGCCATATTTTATCTGGGTTCCGCCGATATCAATAGCAAGATAGGTTTTCATAGACACCTCCTAGGCACCAAATCTTTCCTTGGCATCCCGAATCAACTGAGCTGCTTCTTGAGCGATGGAAAGGTCTGCTTCTGTTAAGGCAGTTAGAGGTTCCCGAACAGAGCCAATGTCCAAGCCATCATTGATACGGATAACTTCCTTGATGACAGCATACATATGACCATGACCAGACACCAATTTACCAATGATAGTATTAATGGTTGCCTGTAATTGACGGGCTGTTTCCAAGTCCTTGTCAGCGATCAACTGATTGAGCCGTAGGAAGAGTTCTGGCATTGAGCCATAGGTACCACCAATTCCTCCTTTAGCCCCCATGAGGCGACCGCCGAGAAATTGCTCGTCTGGACCATTGAAGACCACATAATCTTCACCGCCTAGACTAACAAAGGTATCAATATCCTGAACTGGCATAGAAGAATTCTTCACCCCTACCACTCGTGGATTTTTCAACATTTCTTTGTACAGACTAGGCGTCAAAGCCACACCTGCCAGTTGCGGAATGTTGTAGATGATGAAATCTGTATTTGGTGCAGCTGCACTAATGCCGTTCCAGTAAGCTGCGATGCTGTACTCAGGCAAACGGAAATAGATCGGTGGAATAGCTGCAATAGCATCGACACCCAATTCTTCCGAATGGCGCGCTAGTTCCACACTGTCCTTCAAATTATTGCAGGCCACATGGTTAATGATGGTCAACTTGCCCTTGGCAACCTCCATAACCGATTCAAGAATTTGCTTGCGATCTGCCACACTTTGGTAAATGCATTCACCAGACGAACCATTGACATAAAGCCCTTGAACTCCCTTGTCAATGAAATACTGAGTCAAAGCACGAACACGTTCCGAAGAGATTTCTCCATTTTCATCATAACAAGCATAAAACGCTGGGATGATTCCGTGATATTTTTCTAAGTTTTTCATTCAAAAACCTTTCATTCAACTATTTTTTATGCAAAGCAAGTAAGAAGAGATATAGTAAACCAGCATAGCCAATGGTGGCCAACAAGGATAGGACCAGCAAGAGACTAAATCCAGACCACAAGGCCAGAAGGACCAGAACAACTTGAACCAGAACAACTAACAGGGTCAAGGATAGACGGACCCCAACCAGCAAGCCAGCATGCACCAAGATTTCTTTCAGAGACCGATTCATTTCCACAGCCAAAGGATAAGCATAGAGAAAGAGCAGGCGACTGAAAACAAACACTGCAACACAGATGACTTTAAAGACTTCGAAAACTGGTGCTTGCATGTCCCGAACCAGATAGAAATCACCGAGACTAAAGAAAACCAAAGCCAGGTCCATCCCACCAAGCAATAACCCTTGTTTCCACTTGGTTTTGGCATAGCTCATAAATGTCTGGACAGCAGCAATCTTCCCCTTCAGTCTCAACTGATTGAGACTGGCAACTAGGCTGAATTGGGCAATCCCAAAGGTAACAATTGGAAGAGCCGTCAGGACAAACAGCAGGTTCAAGACTAGAACAGTCCATACCTTTTCAGCCAACTGCCAGACTGGATGTTCCACATCAAATAAAGATTTCCATGCTGTTTGAACCTGTTTGTGCATGACCGAGCTCCTTTTACTTACTTCATTAAAATTTTAAACACTAATTTTTTGACCTCTTGGCCCTGACCCATAAATTGATTGGGTTGATGTAGTTCCTGTGGAAAACACAGGAGAAAGTGATGACCATTCAAGATGAAATCCACCCTGTCTTCAACAACAGTAAAACCGATGTCTCCCTCTTCTTTAAAAGTTGGATCAAGCGCTTCTTCAGAAGAATAAGATATTTTTTCACTCCCCTCCAAAATCACATGCAAATCTGCATAGCGCTTGTGGTACTCAAAAATCGGGCTAGATTCCAAGGCTAACTGATTGTCCTGAAGAAAGAAAAACACCTGGTCTCCTTGACAATCATGCCGCCCTGCTACTAATTGGTCAAAACCACCTTCCGCCAATCGCTCCAAGGCCATATCCAAATTTGGGTCTAATCCCTTGTAGCGCAGGGCTTGATCGATTCGATCATAAATCATAGGCTTTCTCCATTCACTCTGCGTTTTTCCTAACCCTTCACCGCACCCATGGTAATACCTTGCGTAAAGGATTTCTGGAAGACAAGGAAGACTGTAACAATTGGTACCGCTGCAAGGGCTGCACCCGCCATGATGACTCCATAGTTGGTCGCCATCTCAGCCTGCATGGTTGCAACACCCAGCGAAATGGTCAAATTCTGACGTGATGTCAACATAACCAACTGCATGAAGTAGTCATTCCAAGAGTTGATAAACGTAAAGATGGCCAGGGCTGCAAAACCAGGTTTTACGATTGGGAAAGCAACATTCCAGAAGGTTGATACTTCACCACAACCGTCAATCTTCGCAGATTCCAAGAGCTCTGTTGGGATATTTTCAGAGAATTGTTTCATCAAGAAAACACCGAATGGCCAACCAACAAGTGGCAGGATAACCGCTGCCAAGGTATCGTGAATGCCCATGAAGTTGATAATCCGTACCAGTGGAACCAAGACAACCTGTTTAGGCAAAGCCATGGCTGCAATAAAGATTGAGAACAAAATCCGCTGGCCATAGAATCGTTTCTTAGCTAAGACATAACCTGCTAGAGAAGATGTTGAACAAACTAAGACCATGGTTGCTAGTGAAATAAAGACTGAGTTCCCCAACCACTGCCAAGCAGGGTTTTGAACGGTCAATTTGGTGAAGTTTTCAAGCGTTGGCTGAGTAGGCCACCATTGCGGTGGAATGACAATTGTATGCGGTTGGGATTTGAATGCCCCCGTCATAATCCAATAAAATGGGAAAATGAATAGAATGGTCAAGAGGAGCAAGATGATGGTTGTCAAAATCGAAAAGATAGAAATTGGTTTCTTCTTCATAGCCTCCTCCTTTCTAATATTCTACATCGTTGCCCAAAATCTTAAACTGGGCAAAGGAAATCAATGCAATCATGACTGCCAAGAAGACACCCATGGTATTGGCATAACCATACTCCGATAGTTTAAAGGCCTTTTCATACAAGTAGTACATGAGAGTTGACGTTGAATAGTTTGGCCCACCAGAGGTCAAGAGCTGAATCAAGGCAAAACACTGGAAGGAGTTGATGGTTGTAATAATCGCAATGTAAAGAGTTGTTGGCAAGAGACTAGGCCACTTAATTTTCCAGAAGACCTGGTTCTCTGTTGCCCCATCTACACGCGCTGCTTCCACTAGGGAATTATCAATATTTCCCATAGCTGCTATGTATAGAATAATCGGCTGACCAACTGATGTTGTCAACAAGATGATAATAATGGCTAACAAGGCCCACTGTTTGTCCCCAAGCCAGCTGATGTTTTGCTCGATAACACCACCTGATTTCAGGACAAAGTTCAAGATACCAGATAGGGGATCATAGATCCATTTCCACACGACTGTAACGGCAACCGAACCTGTAACTACTGGGAGGAAGAAGACCGCCCGATAGAAGGAACGCGCAATCACATTCTTCTCATAGGTTTGAGAAGCGATGAAAACAGAGAACAAGACCACTACTGGCACTGAGCCAACTACAATGATGACTGTATTGATCAGGGACTTGATGAAAATCGGATCATTGAACATCCGAATGTAGTTATCCAAGCCAACGAAGGTGAAATCTGTCATAGTGTAGTTGAAGAAACTAGTGACGAATCCCATGATCATTGGCGCTAGGACAAAGATAGTAAAGAAGACCAGAATTGGGGCCAAAAATGTGTAGGACACAATGGTCTCCCGCATTCTAATTTTATTAATCCTCACGATGAACACCTCTAATTCTGAACAGAAAATGCTCCTTTTCGACATCCATTATTTTGACGGTGAAAAGGAGCATCAAATTCTTTAATTATTTAATGGTTGCATTTGCTTGCTCTGTAAATTCTTTCAAAGCAGGCTCAGCTTCTTTTTCGCCATTTGATACAGCTTGCAACATTGGGAACCAAAGTGTTCTCATTTCAGCAAAACCGTCAATGGTGTTGTAGTATGGAGAGTAGTATTGAGTCCACTCTTCAATCATTGCCATGCGCTCATCATCATAGAGTGCTCCAAATGATGTGCGAACTGGGAAGGCACCTGTACGAACAACGTTCTTAGGACCCCATTCAGCATCATCAGCGATGAACTGGATGAATTTCTTAGCTGCCGCTACGCGTGCTTCGTCGCCATTGTTGAAGACTGCAAATCCGTTTACAAGGTACTCAAGGGCTGCCTTGCCATCTTCAGATGGGAATGGTACTTCAAGCACTTCTACTTTAGATGCTTCTAACAATTGTCCTTGGATACCATTTTGCGCGGGACCCCAAAGGATGGTGTAAGATGTTTGGCCATTTGCAAAGTTTTGGATGTCGTCGCCACCTGCATATTGTGAGCCATTCATCATGTAGCCGTCTTTAATCCAGCCAGCTGCCTTATCTAAGGCTTTGATCATTTGTTCTGAGTCAGTTGTATATTTGGTTACACCTTCGTCAGTGATGCTTCCGCTGTAGAGGTTTGCCAAGAAGGCACGAGTACCTTGGTCACCACCTTGACCGTTAGAGAAGAGGGACCCAGGGTTATAACCCTTGTCTTTCAAAGCTTTGATAACTTTTTCAAAGTCGTCAGTTGTCCAGCCGTCTTTGACAAGATCAAGCACACCTGCGTCTTTCAACATCGCTTTGTTAAAGGCCATGTAGAAAGGTGCAGAGCTGAGTGGGTACATATAGGCAGTATCACCAGCTTTAGATGCTTGAATAATGTTTTGGTTGGCTACATCTTTGACAAAATCATCTGTGAAGAGGTCATTCAACTCAGCCAATTTACCATTTTTTCCGTAAGTGATGATACGTCCTGGTGCGTCAAAGAGGACATCTGGAGCAGTTCCTGCTTCAATAGCAGTTGTAATTTTTTCAGGACCAGATGTAAAGTCGATGGTTTCGAGTTTTACAGTGATATCTGGGTTTGCTTCCTCAAAAGCAGCAATAATTTTTTGCTCATAGGTACCAACACCATCTTCTGTATTTTCTTGGGTGAAGACTGGGAAGGCCCACCATGTAATTTCTGTCTTCTCTGTGCTTGCAGCCTCAGATGAAGACGTTGCAGTCGAGTCACTAGAGCTTGATCCACAAGCTGCCAGCGATAGAACCGCAGCACCTGCCAACAATGAATGGATGATTTTTTTCATCATTCTTCTCCTTTTTCTTTTTTTGTTTCCCTATTGGGAATGATTTGATACCACATTAAAGTAGGGATAACTGTTGATCAATCAAGGGCACGAATGAAACGCTCAGCAATTTCTTTAGGACGGGTGATCGCACCACCGACGACAATCCCAGCCACCCCTAAATCATTGATAAGTCTTGCTTCTGCTGGATAATGAATCTTACCTTCCGCAATGACATCAATTCCTTTTTTAACGAGCTGATCAATCAGCTCAATATCTGGACCTGCTTCCTGACGGCTGTAAGAGGTGTAGCCTGACAAGGTCGTCCCAACAAAATCAATTCCAGCTTCATGGGCTACTAAGCCTTCCTCATAGGTAGAGATGTCTGCCATGAAAAGTTGATCTGGATATTTTTCTCGAATTTGATGAATGAAGTCTTGAATCTCCAAGCCATCATAGCGCTCACGTTTGGTGCAATCCAAGGCGATAACCGCAATATCTAGGGCTGCCAGTTCATCGATTTCCTTCATCGTTGCGGTGATAAAAGGCTCCTGCGGCGGATAATCCCGCTTGATAATGCCAATAATCGGCAACTGGGTTACTTCTTTTATCTCCTGGATATCTCGCACACTGTTGGCCCGAATACCAACCGCACCTGCTTCTTCTGCTGCTCGTACCAAGAGGGGGATGACACCACCTTCTTCTCGATAGAGAGGCTCGCCTGGCAAGGCTTGACAGGAAACAATAATACCGTTTTTAATTTGTTTCTTTAATTCTTCCTTGCTGATCTTTGTCATTCTTTCACTCCTTTTTATTTGTGTTGCAACAGTCAAAGATAGCGCTTACATTAATTATTATATTGTATTATCTAATTTTTTCAAGACTTATTTTCAATTTAGAATGTAATTTCCAAAAAACTTTATATACTAACTTTTCTAAAACTAGTTTCAGAATTCAGACGATTTTCCAGAACTAGTTTTACAGCAATAAAAAATCAGTCAGAGCCAAGTCTAACTGATTTTTTTCAATACACTATCTTATAACGCATATGGTTGCAATTCTGGATTAATCGGTGTATTAATTAAATTATTGGCATAATTACACAAAGTCGCTAGGCTAACACCAAGTACCACATCTAAGGCACTCTCAGCTGTATAGCCAGCTTGGAAGAATTCCTCGAGCAACCGGTCCCCAACCTTACCTTTTTCTTGAATTACCGCTAGGGTAAAATGAGCTAGGGTATCCAATTTTTCATCCGTGTCAATCGGCGTCCCTTGACGGAGAGCCTGTAAAATCTCATCAGGCATTTTAATTTGCTTGATAGAGATAGCTGTATGCCCCGCTACACAGAAGCCACATCCATTAGCAACCGCTGCTGTGATTTGCACAACTTCACGTTCAGCCGGTGTCAGGCTGTTGCGGCGGTTTATTCCTCCGACAGTCTGATAAGTTTCCAAAGCGGCTGGAGAATTAGCCAGAAGTCCAATTAAGTTTGGAATGTAGCCGCCATTATTTTTCTTGACCGTTTCCAAATTTTCTCTCAAATCAGGTCTAACAGTATCCAAGGTATGAATAGGGAAAATTGCTTGTGTCATAGGAAACTCCATTTCATGCTTTTTTACATCAAGTCATCAATCTTGACTTCCATGATATAGCACTATCCTATCATACCTCTAAAAGGTTTGCTAATATATTTTAACTATCATTCCAATAAAGAAAAACTATAATTTATTGTTTCCTAAACCCTAGATTGTATGTCATGCATCTGGGCGTAGACACCGCCCTGCTCAATCAGGTCCTCATGTCTGCCACGCTCGATGATGCGGCCTTGGTCCAAGACCAAAATCTGATCTGCATTTTGAATGGTTGAGAGGCGGTGAGCGATGATAAAGGTGGTCCGCCCTTCCTTAACTACTTCCATAGCGTGCTGGATAATCTCTTCTGTCTCCGTATCGATATGGGAAGTCGCCTCGTCCAGTATCAAGATTTTTGGATCGGAGTAAAGGGTGCGGGCAAAGGCAATCAGCTGCCGCTCACCGCTAGAGAAGGCGGCACCTTTTTCGACAACGGGCTCATCCATGCCTTTTTCTAATCGAGCCAGCATAGGTCCTGCACCAACTTTTTCAAGCGACTGGGCAATCTTCTCCCTATCCGCTTCTTCCTCGTTCATGGCTACGTTGCTGGCGATTGTGCCGGTGAAGAGATACGGATCTTGTAGGACAATCCCCATATGACTACGCAGGCTTTCCCTTGAATAGTCACGGATGTTTTTCCCGTCAATCAAAACCCGACCTTCCTGAGGATCGTAGAAACGATAGAGGAGGTTCATAATGGACGACTTGCCAGAGCCTGTGTGGCCGACCAGGGCAATGGTTTCTCCCTTGTCTGCCTGAATGACAATGTCCTTGAGAATAGGCTTGCCAGCTTCATAGGCAAAGGTGACCTGGTCAAAGACCACCTGACCGTCCGTCACTGTCAACTCAGTACTGCTATCTGGCTCTGTTTCTTCTTCCAAGAGGCCCTTGACCCGCTTACCTGTTTCTAAGGAACGCAGGAGGTTGGGGAATTGCTGAACGAGGGCACCGAGGGCGATAAAGACCCCTTCAATATAGTTGATATAGACGAAGAGGCGACCTGGTGATAGGTCCGACTGGCCCTTGAGGAATTGGTAGCCCACAATGGTCAAAATCCCTGTGATGACCAGATATTTCAAGAACTCGGTCAAGTTCCAAGTCGCAATGGACTGGGCCCAGATAATCTTGTTATCTGCCCGTCGCATCTTGTCTGCCGTCGCTTCAAACTCCTCCATAACCCGCTGTTCCTGACCAAAAAGCTGAATCAGGCTAGCACCATTCATGGTTTCATTGACCTGGGTATTGACATCGCTTCTGGCATCATAGAAGTCCTTCATCGGCTTATCAGTCATCTTCTTATAAGCATACTGAATCCCGATATAGAGGGGAATCAGCAAGAGAAGGACAAAGCCTAAGGTCGCATTCATATAGAAAAGAATGCCATAGGTGAAGATCAGGCGGACAATGTTGTTAAAAGCATAGACTAAAGTCCCATAAAACTGGGTCCGCAAGGTCTCCGTATCATTGACAATTCGTGTGGCAATCTTACCTGCTGGCTTATCATCAAAGTAGGAAATCGGCAGCCGCTGCATGACATCGTAGGCTCGATTTCGCAACTGCTCCGCTATACCGTTGGCACAGAACATGAGCAGACGCATAGAAGCATAGAAACCAAGGGCACCAAAGGCATTCATGAGCATATAAACGCCCAATTCCCTCAGAAAGACAGCCTGATCCAAGGTCGTTCCCTTACTGATTGCTGTCAGAGGACCGTCAATCAAGCCCTGCAAGATCAGGGGTGCAAAGCGGACCAGGGTTGAGGCCAGCAGATAAACAGCCACCGCCGCCAGAAAGAGCCACTTGACCCGCTTGATTTCTTTTAATAAATAACCGATAACGCTCATTCTTCCCCTCCTTCCTGACTTTGTTGGCGTTGGTATTGTTCATAGTACCAGCCCTCTTGTGCAAGCAAGTCGGCCGGCCGCCCTTCCTCGACGATCCGTCCCTCATCCAAGACCAGCACCCAGTCCGCATGGTTGACAGCAGACAGGCGGTGGGTCACGATGACATTGGTCTTGCCCGCACGCTCTTTTTGAATATTTTGGATAATCTGGCGTTCTGTTCGAGCATCAACTGCCGACAGAGAATCGTCCAGAATCAGCAAGTCTGGCTCTCGCAGGAAAGCACGGGCAATGGAAATCCGTTGCTTCTGACCGCCAGAAATGGACACGCCCCGCTCACCAATCATGGTTTCTAGACCGTCACTCATCCGCTCCAAGTCCTTGGTAAAGGCTGCTGTGGCAATAGCTTGTTCAATGTCCTCAGGACTGCTATCCAACTTGCCCAGAGCAATGTTTTCGCCCACAGACTTGGAAAAGAGGATATGCTCTTGGGGAACGTAGCCGATTTTTTCCTCGATCGAAGCACGTTCTATCTCTAAAACTGGTTGACCGTTGATGACAAATTCTCCCTGGCCGACTGGATACTGACGGAGCAGCTGACGGACCAAGGTGGTCTTGCCTGAGCCGGTCTTTCCAACGATACCAACTGTCTGACCAGCCGTCAGAGTCCAGTTAATGTCTGAAATGCTGGCCCGTTCTGCCTGTGGATAGCTAAAGCTGTAATCCTTGAAAGTAATGCTAGCCAGCTCTGCTATTGCCCTAGAGCCGTCCACCTCCAAGTCGTCCCCTGTGTCAATGAGTTCCTGCAACTTCTCAAAGGAGGTCTTGCCTGTCTGGTAAACCAGAATGAAATCGGCAAGGGTCCAGAAGGGCTCCAGGAGAGAGCTGACATAGAGCTGGAGGGCGATGACCTGACCAAGACTGAGGTCTCCATTTTGCAGGGCCTGGGCTCCTAAGAGGAGGACCGCCGCATTGGACAAGGCCAGAAAGACCGTTGCTAGCGGATTATAGAGAGACTGGAGGGAGGTGATGCGGTTACCACCTTGGGCCAGTCGTCTGGTTTTTTCTTGGAACTTGGCCTCCTGACTAGCCTTTTTGCTATAAGCTCGAGTCACGCGAATGCCCTCGACCACTTCCAAGACTTCGGTATTGAGCGCCGCTACAGCATCACGGTTTTCCTCAATGGCTTGGTCCTGCTTGCGACCGATAAAGAAGATACAAACCGTCATGGCCAGCATGGGCAAAATTGCCCAGAAGGAAATCTTCCAGTCAATCAGAAACATGGTCGGAATGATAAAGGCCAGCATACCACCTGAATAGACCACAATCATGAGGCCGTAGCCCACCATTTCCATAAGCCCGTCCACATCCGTTGAAAAACGGGTCATGATGTCACCTGAGCGGAATTTTTCATAGAAAGGGGTCCGCATGACCACCATTTTACGAAAGGCCCGCTGCTGCATCTCAAACTTGAAGTTGACCGAAGCCTGAAAGAGCTTGAGATGCCAAATAAATGCCATAGCATAGTTGAGCAAGGTCACCAAGAAAAGCACGGTCATGTCCTGCACCAAGCGAGACTCTGTCAGTCCCTGACTGGCTAAGGTATCCACCATCCGCTGAATAATCTGAGTCGGTACCAAGAGCGTGGCATCGTAAATAATCAAGGTCACAGCAACCAACAAGTAGAGCCACTTGTGTTGCTTGACATAGTCAAAAATTAATCGAAACATATAATCTCCTTCTCCTTTTATCCTTTCTTCACCAAGAATTTCCTAGTCCCAAGCCTCGCAATCCTCAAATAAATAAGCCCAAGACACACAAAAAAGCCGAGACAGAATACACTCCGTCCCGGGCCCCTCAAGTCCACAAAAAGAAACTAAGGTCTTGGCTTAGAAAGGAGAGTCTGGTAATGCAATACAGTAGTTGTCAAACTTACGAATGTATTCATGATGTTCTCCTTTCATTTCTAGTTATTACCTTGCTCCTATTCTAACATACTGAAACCATCTGTCAAGCTATTTTTCCATTTTTAGAAAACTTTGTTTTATCAAACTATCTCAACTCCCATTCGCCCACATCCGACCAACTTTCTACCTTTGCTAAATAGGAACCATCCTATCAGCTACATCAAGAGGAATATTTTTATAAATTTCTGGAAAACTGGTTGGTAAAATAAAAACAAACCCCCTTGTTTAGCAAGGGGTTTTGACGTTATACTATGCTAGTTGCCGGGATTGAACCGGCGACCTCATCCTTACCATGGATGCGCTCTACCGACTGAGCTAAACCAGCAGTACTTTTATATTCTAACAAATCATATTCAGACTTGTCAATACCCAATTCAGATATTTTCAATAGAAAGTTGCCAGTTTATCCTAGAATTTTCTGACATTTTTAATAGTTTGTGATATAATGAACATAGTTTAGTGACAGAAAAGGAATGAAACGATGGATTTTACAGACTTACAAGTTGGCTCATCCTATCGGCTAGTGGGCATGCATTTCTCGGATAGCCTCAGTAAACACCTGCAACAACTGGGTTTTCTAGTGGGACAGGATATTCGGATTATTTCCAAGACAAAGGCCAATATCATTGTGCAAGTCAAGGCTAGCCGTTTGGCTTTGGACAAGGATTTGATGGAGGGGATGAACTTGGTGGCTAGCCCCAGCCAAAAAAGCCTCATCCCCCTCTCTCAGGTTGCCATAGGTAGTCAGGTTATTTTGGAGCAGATCTGTGCAACGGGTGCCCTTAAGAGACGCTTGATGGACATGGGATTGACCAAAGGAACAGCAATCTATCTTAAAAAACTGGCGCCTTTAGGGGACCCTCTTGAAATTACCATTCGTGGTTATCAACTCAGTCTGCGTAAGTCAGAAGCCCAGCTTCTCTTTGTCTCCCTACAAGATGAGGTTTTTGAATGAAAAAAGAAATCGCCTTAATCGGCAATCCAAACAGCGGTAAAACTAGTCTCTTCAACCAATTGACTGGCTCTAACCAACGGGTGGGGAATTGGCCTGGTGTCACGGTTGAAAAAAAATCGGGCTGGCTCAAACAAGATAAGGAAATCCTCCTCCAAGATTTACCAGGCATTTACTCCCTTTCTCCTTACAGCCCTGATGAAACTGTGGCACGCCACTATCTCTTACAAGACCAGCCTGATATGATCTTAAATGTTCTGGATGCGACCAATCTCGAGCGCAATCTCTACCTCACTCTTCAATTAGTAGAGTTGGGACTGCCTATGGTCATTGCCCTAAATATGAACGATCAGCTAGTGGCAGCTGGAAAAAGCATCCAAATTGACCACCTTTCTCACCTCCTGGGACACCCAGTGGTGGCTATTTCTGCCCTGAAAAAAACGGGGCTTACACAGCTAGTCAAAGCCCTCCGTCAGCCACTATCTGCCCAATCCTCTCTCTTTTTCCCAGAATATGATCCTCAGCTAGAAGCTGCTGTGGTTCAAGTCCAAGAGGTGCTACCTGATTCGCTCTCGGAGCGCCACAAACGCTTCTACGCCCTGCGTTGCCTTGAAGGTGATGCGCTGGTCATGGACCAATTGGACTTACCAGAAGAGGCTGTCACCATTATCCAAGAAATTGCCTCCATCCTCGAAAAAATCTATCAGGATGAAATCGATGCTATCTTAATCAATCAACGCTATCAGGCTATTGAAAGGATGGCAACTGCCGTTCAAAGCCAGGGTGAAACTATTGTAGCTCTTTCTGATCGCATCGACCGAGTCGTGACCAACCGTTGGTTGGGACTGCCTATCTTCGCCTTGGTCATGTGGCTAGTTTACTTTTTCTCAATCCAAACCATTGGTACTATGGGAACCGATTGGGTCAACGATATTCTCTTTGGTGAACTTGTCCCCAACTGGGTGCAGGCTGGTCTAACAACTTGGGGAATTGAGGAGTGGCTACAAGCCTTGGTTTTGGATGGGATAGTGGCAGGCTGCGGGGCCATTCTGGGCTTTGTCCCACAGATTTTCGTCCTCTTCTTCTGTCTGGGCTTGTTAGAAGACATAGGCTACATGAGTCGTGTTGCATTTGTCATGGACCGATTGTTTCGACGCTTTGGCCTTTCAGGCAAATCCTTCATTCCCATGCTCATTTCTACCGGGTGCGGGGTGCCAGGGGTCATGGCAAGTCGGACCATCGAAAATGAGGCTGACCGAAAAATCACCATCATGACCGCAACCTTTATGCCCTGCTCTGCCAAACTACCGATTATTTCACTAGTAGCAGGTGCCTTCTTTCCAAATAATCCATGGATTGCACCATCTGCCTATTTTCTTGGAATGGGAGCGATTATTCTCTCAGGAATCGGTCTCAAAAAGACCAAACAGTTGAGCGGACAAGCTAGTCCTTTTATCATGGAGCTTCCCAACTACCATCTGCCAGTCCTGCTTAATACTGTACGCTATGCTTCTTCAAAAGCATGGAGTTTTATCAAGCGTGCAGGAAGTATTATTTTTGTGACCAATCTCTTCATCTGGTTTACCAGTTCCTATAATTGGTCCTTAGAATCAGTAGAGACAGAAGCCAGCATCTTAGCTAGTCTTGGCAATCTGCTCGCTCCGCTATTTTCCCCTTTGGGCTTTGGAAATTGGCGAGCCAGCATCGCCGCTCTAACAGGGTTGCTTGCCAAGGAGACTGTGATTTCCACCTTTGGTGTTCTGTACCGACTTGGTGAAACCAGCGAATCTAATCCTGATTTGTGGACCAATTTACAGGCGGACTACACAGCCCTTTCCGCCTACTCCTTCCTTGTCTTCAACCTCCTATGTGCTCCCTGTTTTGCAGCAATTGGTGCCATCCATCGTGAAATGGGCCAGGCAAAATGGACCTGGATTGCCATCAGTTATCAGACAGGGTTGGCATACTTAATCAGCTTTGTCATCTTTCAGTTTGGGCAGGTTCTACTCTATCAAGAGCCCCTTCGTCTGTCTAGCTACCTCGCCCTTGCCATCCTTGCACTTCTATTATTCTTCCTCTTTCGAAGACCCCAAGAACAAATTCCCCATCTTACTGTTCATTCCATGCCGAAAGGAGATGCTTCATGCCGACACTCATCTTAGCTAGTCTAATTTTCCTTCTATTCGTGGTCGCCCTTATCAGTATTTTCAG
The DNA here is from genome assembly GCF_032594915.1 of Streptococcus sp. 29896. Lineage (NCBI taxonomy): Bacteria > Bacillati > Bacillota > Bacilli > Lactobacillales > Streptococcaceae > Streptococcus > Streptococcus suivaginalis. The sequence goes on from NZ_CP118733.1 coordinate 1,473,270, forward strand.
AAAAAAAGGCGCGTGTTCGGACTGCTCTTGTAGCTGCTCCATCAAAGAAGCCATGAAAGAGTCGAAACCTAATTCCCAAGACTAAGGCTGACTCTGCTTATAGTTAAGCAAGCCTGCAGATGTTTCATAACTTCTGCTAGTTGCTAGATCATCAAGCATTTACCAAGCAAAAACCTCTCTGAATCCATTCAGAGAGGTTTGTTTTTTTCAAGCTAGGAAATCCCTAAAGCTTATTTTTTGCGTCTGCGTCCGACTAGACCTAGACTAGAAAGAAGCGTCATGCCACCAATCATCGAAAGGGCAACTGAGCTAGTACTTCCTGTGTTTGGAAGTGTTTTGGCATCAGACTTGCTGCCTTCTTTTTGACTGGTTGGCAAGCTAGCTGCTGGCAAGGCTACCTGTTTAGGCGCTTGGTTTGGTACCAAACCACCTTCAAAGGCTGCTGGACCTTCATTAACTAGACCTGGTCCTTTGGCAGTTTCGACGTAAACAACTCCGTAGATACTGAAGTGTTTTGCAACAAATACTACGGCTGGGAAGCTGGTACCGTCTTCATTTTGAACAAGGGTTTCTGTGAAGGCCAGTGATTCTACGCTGCCATCTTCCTTGTGGTATTGAACGGCTTCAACTTCTTTGCCTGCTTTGATTGGGAGTACAACCAAGGTATCCTTGCTTGGTGCTACTTCCTTGCCTGCTTGATCAAGCAAGACAATATCATAGAAATCAGTATCTCGTTCTGCAGATTCTGGCATTTCTGTAACAAGAAGCTTGACAATCTGATTGCTTTCACCTGCTTCCAGACTAACACGGATACCCGTCGCTGGATCTACCAAGACTAGCTCCTCAGTCAATAGACCTGAGTCAGGGGCTTCTGTTTCTTCAGCTGGTGTTGATGTTTCGCCTGAATTACCAGTATCTGGTGCTTCGGTCGTTCCGCCTGTGCCTGGTGTTTCGGTCGTATCGCCTGTACCTGGTGCTTCAGTCGTACTACCTGTGCCTGGTATTTCAGTCGTACCACCTGTGCCTGGTGCGTTCGTTGTGCCACCTGTACCCGGAGTTTCGGTTGTGCCACCTGTACCTGGAGTTTCACTTGTACCTGATGAGCTCAAAGATGCTAACCAATCTTCAATCAAGCTTGCTACTTCATCAACTGCTGCTTGGTCCGTTCCGCCCAGAGCAGCATCAGCAGCCTCAATCAGACCTTCCAATTCCTGAGTTTGTTTTTCAGTCAGATTTTCCAAGGCTTCTGTTTGAGCCAAGAGGGCAGCTAAGGCGCTAGTGTTCAAGGCAACAGGCTTCTCACCTGGATTTGGTACCTCTGTTGCACCACCTGTTCCTGGTGCGTCTGTTGTACCACCTGTTCCTGGTGTCTCGGTTGTGCCACCTGTGTCTGGTGCGTCGGTCGTACCACCTGTACCTGGTGTTTCGGTTGTAGCCCCTGTGCCCGGAGTTTCGGTTGTGCCACCTGTATCTGGAGTTGCACTAGTACCTGAGGTGTTCAAAGATGTTAACCAATCTTCAATCAAGCTTGCTACTTCATCAACTGCTGCTTGGTCTGTTCCACCTAGGGCAGCATCCGCAGCCTCAATTAGACCTTCCAATTCCTGAGTTTGTTTTTCAGTCAGATTTTCCAAGGCTTCTGTTTGAGCCAAGAGAGCAGCTAAGGCGCTAGTGTTCAAGGCAACAGGCTTCTCACCTGGATTTGGCACTTCTGTTGTGCCACCTGCTCCTGGTGCATCTGTTGATTCGCTTGAACCTGGCGCTTCTGTCGTACCACCTGTACCTGGTGTCTCGGTTGTGCCACCTGTGCCTGGTGCTTCGGTTGTAGCACCTGTTTCTGGGCTAGTTGCTGGAGTTTCTACCTGATTGTGAACCACTGCATAGGTTGTGCCGACTTCTCTTTCTCCATCGACTGTCCGAGCGGTTACTAGACCGATTGGACGATTTTCTGCCAGAGTCAGGTAGAGACCATCTGTTGCTAGACGATGATCTGTCCCTTGAACTGCAACTGTCTCACCAGACTTGCTAATTCGAACTGGGGTATCAACACCTGCGAAGCGAACTTCAACAGCAGTCCATGAACCTGTTGGCAATTCCAACTTGATTTCATTGGCGCTTGCCGCTGCATCCAAAATGGTGGCTGGCTGAGCAACTTGGGCTTGTGCTTTCAAAATCACAATGCGGTCCAAGGAAATCTTCTTCTGACTATTGCCAATCGCTTCTGGAGCAATCTTAATTTTAATCGTATGTTCACGGTCTTCAAGTCCAAGGTATTGACCAATCAGAACACCTTTTTCAGTACGATTATCAGAACGGTTGAAGATGAGTGGGTCAACTTCTACCCCATCGATGGTGACAAGGGCCTTGCTGAGCTGATTGGATTTAATACCATAAATCTGAATTCCTGTTCCAGTAAAGGTCAGGCTTGCAGTTGCTTGCTCGTCTGTTGTCTGGTCATTACGTACACCAAATTTTTCAGTATTGGCAAAGAGACCACTTTGGCCGTAGTTGTCAAAAGCAGAGCCATACTGGATACGGTCGCTACGATCATCCAACTCTTCATACTCAGCCGAAGTATCGCGCAGGATTCGGAAGTAATCCAGACTGATTTTGTTGCGTTCATTGGCACGGCTTGGTTCTTCACGATTTACAATCAATTGAAGGGTATGCTTACCTGCTTCTAAACCAGTAACTCGACCAATCAAGACACCTTTTTCTGTGCCACCAGTACGGTAGAAGTCAATGGTACTATGCTCACGACCATCAATCAAGACTTTTGCTGTACTCAATTGCTGCGATTTATTACCATAAATTTCGATACCAGTTCCAAAGAAGGTCAGACTGGCTGTAACAGCGTCTTCAGAAACTGTGCGGCGACCTGTAAAGTCAGCGTATTTCTCTGTACCAGCCCATTGACCTGCATCTGCGTAATCCTTAAATTCGCTACCATAGGAAATGCTTGGGTCACGGTCATCTAAGAAGTCGTTGAGGGCATAAACTGATACTGGATCTGAGAAGGCTGTATTGATGCCTGCCAGGACTGGACGTACACGGTAGCTATAATCACCACCAGGCACCAAACTGTTATCTGTGAATTCACCAGTCAGGCTAGAGAAGATTCTCACACCTTCTACACCTGTTTGACTGCGCTCAATCTGATAATAAGCCGCTCCTTCAGAAGCCGTAAAGCGAAGCTTGGCTGTACTTGCCCCTGTTCGCTCTGCCGTCAAATCGGTAATCCGTGTCAAGATAGAATCCAACTCAACAACATCACCCTTGACAGTCATAAATTCGATACGACCATCTTGAACTCTTGAAAAGTTTGCCACTTGACCATTGATAAGGATGCGGGCTGTCTCGATATTTGGATAATCGAGGACAATCTTGCCGCCTGATTTTGCTTCCAAACGGATGACCTTCAGGTTCTTCTCCTCCCAGTCCATATCCACTTGAACATTACCACGCGCCATCAAACCACGAACTTGACCAGTCTTCCAAGCATCAGGAAGGGCTGGTAGAGGTGCTATATAGCCTGTATGAGACTGGAGCAACATTTCTGCCATACCACTGGTTGCACCAAAGTTTCCATCGATTTGGAAAGGCGAATGGGTATCCCACAAGTTGGCCAGGGTAGAGCCTTTTAGCTGTTCAGACAAAAGACGGTGTGCCCTATTGCCATCAAGCAAACGAGCCCATAGGTTAATCTTATTGGCCTTAGACCAGCCTGTACCACCATCACCACGATGGTTGAGCGTCGCCTTGGCTGCTTCGAGGTACTCAGGCTTATCTTTACCAAAGAGGGTACCAGGGAAGAGTCCAACTAATTCCGAAACATGTCGGTGTCCAATTTCCACTTTTTCACCTGTAAAGGCAGGGGTATCCTCTTCATACCATTCCTTGATGCGACCTGCATTGTTAATATGGAGTGGGTTGAGTTTTTCGTATTTGGTCGTAATTTCCGCAACAAGGTCTGCATCTTGTCCCAATTCATTGGCTGCTTCGATGAAATCATGGAAGAGCTGCCATACCAAGGATTGGTCAAAGGTATTTCCGATGGTAATGGTCCCATGTTCTGGCGAATATGATGGAGAAGAAACATAACGATCGCTCGCCTGATCATAATGTAGGAAACCATTCCAGAATTTGGCAGTTTCTTTCAACATTGGATAAATCTTCGTCCGTAAGTAGTCCTTATCCTGGGTAAACTTGTAGTAATCATAAACGTTTTGCATGATCCAGGCATTGGAAGCTGGTGACCAACCCCAATAATAATTCCAACCTGGAGTCGTCCAACCAAATGGAGTCGCTTGGGTATGGGCTAACCAACCATTTTCCTGGTCACCTTCTGACACGATATTGGCATATTCTTTGGCAGCCACACGCCCATAATAACGCATGTCATCGACATAGTTGATCAACGGAAGGGCCGTTTCTGCCATATTGGTCACATAAACAGGCCAATAGTTCATCTGAAGGTTAACGTTCAAATGGTAGTCTGAATTCCAAGGTGGATTATCCACTGCATTCCAGACACCTTGCAGGTTAGCAGGAAGAGCATTTTCCCCGTCACGTGAAGAAGTAATCATCAAGTAACGACCATATTGGAAGAAGAGTTCTTCCAACTCCTGTCCGCTCGCTGTATTGTAGCTATGAAGTAACTGGTTGGTTCTGCCGTTTGTCTCTCCCTCGGTGATGTTTAAGGTCACACGGTTGTAGATAGACTGGTAATCAGCGATATGACGGTCTTTCAAGGCTTGATAGCCCTTGGCCTTAGCCGCAGCCACCTTGGCTTTTACCTCGGCAGCTAAGTCAACATTTTGACGACGATAGTTGGTTTTTGGATTTTGGGCAAAATCTGTCGCCGCATTCATCACAAGCGTTGCATAACTTGCCCCCGTCACCACGAGTTTATTATCCCGAACACTGACCTGACCATCCGTATTTACTCCAACAAAGGCAGCAAAGTTGAGTTGGTTGTCCGTCACTTGACCAGTCAATAAAATACCTTCTGCACTTGCACTTACTTGACCTGTCTTAAAGCCTGATTTCTCAGCCTTATATTGACGAACACGCGCTAAGCCATCCTGTACCAAATCCTTGGTCATCTGCAAGTCCAATTCAAATTCAAGGGCTTCATTTCCATCCTTGGTCAAATGGGTTACCGAGACATCATCTGGATAGCTGACAAATGACTCCCTCCGATAACGTGTTCCATCTTGCGTATAATTCGTCGCTGAAATAGCTGTTTTCAAATCCAACTCACGGCTATAATCAGATACGCTTTCAAAGGTCTTGTCTTGGTTAGTAAAATTGAGGTAGATATCCCCAAATGCCAAGTAGCGGCCATACTGATGGTTGTAAGGTCCTTTCAAATGCCGTTCTGCCAAACTCTTAGCTGTTGCCAAGTCTCCATCTTCCAAAGCCTTGCGAATCTGCGGCAAGAAGACATGTTTACCAGGAATGTTACCACCATTATAATCGTTTGAGTTAGGAAGCGGACCACCTGACCAAAGGGTCTTTTCGTTAAACTGAATCCGTTCTTCCCCAATCATGCCAAAGACCTTGGTCCCAATGTCTCCATTTCCAAGTGGCAGGGCATAATGCTCCCAACCTTCATAGGTATTGGCTGCTGGGCGGTCGTAGTTGAGCTTGTAGTTGTTATGGTCCACAATCTCTTTCAAGGCACTTGGATGCGCTTCTGTGTTACCAGTTGCTGGCGTTGCTGAACTTGGACGGCTACTTTCAGGAGCAGCTGGGGTAGCCGTTGAAGTAGGTGCTACTGGGCTGGTAGGAGTTGATCCCGTTGTAGAAACTGGGTTTTCCACAGGATTTGCGGTTTCCGTTGGAGCTGTATTTTCTACAGCCCCTTCTCCGCTTTCGGCTGCTGCAAAGGCTTCTTCAATGACAGACAAGGCTTCTTCAACCCATGCATTGACATAGTTGATGGCACGGCTATCATTGGTTTCCTTGGCATTCTGAGCCAACTCTTGCATCTGTGCCACAAAGCGTTTGTTTTGGGCATTTTGCTCTGAATCTGGCAGAGAATTGATGACAGTAGCCACACGGTTCAATCCCTCTTCATTGAGGACAGGTACTGCTTCTTCCGCACTTCTTTCTGTTGTGTTGCTAGCTGGTGCAGCATTGATCACCAAGATCCGATCCCGCATACCTCTCAGCATGTTATTAACATTGCTAAGAAGTGTAGAATTGTTGGTCGCAATAGCTTGTTCACCAACTGCTAGGATTCGCACCAAATCTTCCATCAAAAGGTTCTTTTGATCAGATTCTGGCAAATTCTCCACAAAACTAATTACTGTATTGAGGGCCTCTCCATCGACCACCAGTTCTTCAGATGCTACAGTCTCCGTCTCAGGAGCTGCTGGAGTTGACTCTTCAGCCCCTACCTCCGTTGAGTTAGCTGGTTGAACACTCTCTGTTCTTGGTGCAGCAATTGGTTCGGCAACTTCTTCTGCTAGACTTTCTTCTTCAGTAGGTGCTTCCTGATTGGCCTCCTCACCGACTTGGTTGCTGACTTCTGCTTCAGATTCTGGTAATGTATTGGCAAAAACCTGAGTCTGTTGCCCACCAAACAAGAGACAGCCGACCACTACCGATGCCGCTCCAACACTAAGTCTACGAATGGAGTAGCGGTAGCGTTTATCGAATAATTCTTTCGAACGATTCTTCATAGGTCTTCCTTTCTTAAATAGGTTTTATAGGACTTGCTTACGGAGAAGTTTGCCTCCTTCCCTTCCATCTCACAAAATGTAAGCGCTATACTGATATTATACACTCCTTTTCTGAAAAATTCAATATTATAATATGTCATAATGTTAAATCTTTGAAAAAAAAACAAACCTAGATTAACTAGATTTGTCTATTATTGTTCAATCCATCGTTCCGCAAGTGTGACAGGGATGCATGCTAATTCTTTTTCTGCCAAATAGGAAAAGCCACATTTTATCCAAAAAGCCTTGGCTTGGGGATTGCTAGAAACATAGCCCAATCGTACTTTTTTTAAACGACCTGGTAAACCAGCTATGATCTCTTCAACCAAGGTAGATCCCAAGCCCCTTCCTTGATAGGCCTGTTCCACCATAAAGAGACCAATGTAGGCTGTATCTGCTGCTGGATAGCCATCTATCAAATCCAAGACGGCAACTAGACTATCTTGGTCCCAGAATCCTAAAAAATATTTATCTGATAACTCCTTACCTGGTGGACAATCTACCAGGTCATTGGCTAAACTTGCCAGACTAGGTAGGGGCGGAAAATGTTCAAAATAGAGGGGGTTAGTCTGGTAGAGGGCCAAAACCTGCTCCAAGTCGGCATCTGTCAGTTTTCGCACTTTGAAGCGACTGGATAGATTATGAAGTTCAATTACCATAGCGGTTCTGCCACTCCTTCCGATGCAATTCATAGTAATAAGAGATAACCTGCTGACCAGCAATCGCTTGGTCGGCTTTTTTTGTGCGACTAGTTGAAACCCCATCTTTGCCAAGAGTCGCTTGGAGGCTTGATTTTCCTGGACGTGCCCTGCCTTGACCACTTCAAAGTCCAGGTCCAGCAGTAAAAGGTCCAAAACAGCCTGCAAGGCCTCGCTTGCCACCCCCTGACCCCATTGAGAATAATTCCCATAGACAGAGACCTGTCTTGTTCTGAAAGCCCATAGGTATCCAGCGTACCAATCATCTTCTGCTTGCTTTTGACTTCCAAGGCATACTTTCCGACTGGATCCGCCAAGTAGATTTCTTCAATACCCCGTCGAGTGTCTTCCCGAGTCTGATTAGCAGGGAAGGTCCAACGAGTTGTCTCCTCGTCAGAGGCAATAGTCCTTCAGTTTACTTTTAGTACTCGCTTCAAAGGTTTGGGGAACCTTTGAAGACTAGAGATAGTGCGAACCAAGTTCGCCTCAAAAGAGCTGCAGACAGTACTGGAGTACGGCAAAGCGAGTTAACGACGTAAAAAAAGATAAACCGAAGGACGTAACTCGTACATATCCTCTAAATCTGCCATACCCACAGGGCGAAGCCGGAGGCGGTTGGTCTCCAAAACCTCATGTTGAGCCAGCCTAGCCTTGAGAGTCCTGGTTTTCCTCTAACTCTTTCTTCAGCTCCCCAATCGTCTCAAAACTTGCTCGGCTATCAGCTGCCAGAGCCTCCTGCTCGTAGGCATTGATAATTTGGGCAACAACTGGGTGACGAACCACGTCCTTGGCTGAAAAATGTACGAAATCAATCTGTGGAATGTTGCTCAACTTCTCCGTCGCATCAATCAGGCCTGACTTAACCTTGCGCGGCAGGTCAATCTGGCTAATGTCCCCATTGACAATCATCTTGGAATTAAAGCCCAGACGGGTCAGGAACATCTTCATCTGCATAATGGTGGTATTTTGCGCCTCATCCAAGATAACAAAGGCATCTTCCAAGGTCCGCCCCCGCATATAGGCCAGGGGTGCAATCTCGATAATTTCCCGCTCCATTAGGCGCGTGGTCTGCTCCTTGCCCAAAATCTGGTAGAGGGCATCATAGACAGGACGCAAATAGGGGTCTACTTTTTCTTTTAGGTCCCCTGGCAAAAAGCCTAAACTTTCGCCTGCTTCTACCGCAGGACGTGTCAGGACAATCCGCTTGACCTGCCCACGCTTGAGGGCAGTCACCGCGAGAGTGACCGCTAAGAAAGTCTTACCTGTACCAGCTGGGCCAATTCCAAACACGATATCATGACGCTTTACGCTGTCCACATAGAGTTTTTGTCCAAGGGTCTTTACGCGAATGGGTTTGCCGTAATTATCCTTGATGATCTCTTCTTCGTAGAGGGCAACGAATTTTTCAATCTCATCATTTTTGACCATGGAAATAGCCGTGACCACATCTGGCGTATTGATGACCAGTCCTCGATTAACCAAGACTAAGAGGGACTGAATAACCAGGCGAGCTTGCTCCACCTGAGTTTCCTGACCGATGACTTGCACAACTTCTGTCCGTGCATGGATTACCACACCCAATTCTTGCTCCATCAGCCGTAAGTGACGCTCATTGGACCCAAAAAGGCTAAACAAATCATCTGGATGTTTTAAATGAATATCAATCGAATGTTCTAGCAAGGCCTGCTCCTTTTTCTCTGCTTTTTTTCTATTATAGCAAATTTTTAGCAAAGAGGGGACATGACCCTCGCAAAACCAAAAGGACAGGCAGTCAACCTGACTGCCCTGTCCTTCTTTCTTGCTGTCGCTAGAAGTTAACTACGGTAAATTCCTTGACGGAATTCCTCTGTCTCTTGTAAAAAGGCATTCAATAAGGCTGCTTTCAAGCTGTAAACAGCTGATTTTTCTGGCGAATAGCCTGGTGTTTGTGAGCTGTAATAGCCGTGACTTGCATCATAGGCCACAGCCGCAGCCATCAGAGAGCGTAGTTCTCCGATGCTTGAAACGGTCTGACTTGGTCCATGGAAGTAACCTCCCTCTTGTCGCCCAAGAATGCGGACTGAACGCAAATCATCCAAACGCAGTCTGCGCCGTTCAAACATGGCCTTTCTGAAATCAAGGATATTGCTATACTGGTTTCCTGTAATCCGAGCTAGTAAGGCACTATCAGCCATTGGTGCGCTTGAGCTACCTGTCAACTCTTGACCATGCTGATTGGACACATAAGGTACAAAGCCAGCCTCATAGCCCTTCTCAGCCAATAACTCAAAGGCGATCTTACGGAACTCATATTCATTGCGACTCGTACCGCCATTACCTGTTGCAGCAAAGAGCGGGTTGAGGGCATTGACATCTAAGTAGGCATTGTGGAATTCATTGGCACTGGTTCCTGACCAGGGGTCATAGGAACGGCGCGATACCAATCCTTGTTCCAAGAGATCATTGAAACTGGTCAGAGTGGATGAAACTTGCTGGATTTGCGTGTGGTTGTTGGCAAAAGTCGTCATACGGTTGAACCAGTTTGCCTTAGCATGCTGATTTGGTGACTGCAGGACGGCCTCTGCTTCCAGATAGTCCATACTATAAATCAGGTCCATATAGTGCTTCATGTAGGTCTGGAGGTCTTCTGGACTTGTAAAGCGACTTGGGGAACTGTTGGTCAAGAGTTTGCCTGGCGACTGACCTATATAAGTGCCGTAATCCATAATGGTGTTAAGACTGAAATTGTCTTGCGTAAACCAAGTATTGGATTGGAAGAGGCCTTGAGCAAAGGATTCTAAGCCCATTCCAGCCCGCCGACCATGCCCCAGTAGGTAGGTATCATCGTCTGCCACATGGACCATTTCATGCGAATAAACTCTCGCTCCCTCCATGCCACGAATATCCGTTCCCATAAAATAGATATCTGTCAAGTCTGAGTAGGCATTGGAACCTGTTTGAACGGTATAGTCCAACTCCATCGGTGCGTAGAAATTCCGCACAACTGACAGATGACTATCCCGAGAATCCGCCCAATTATCACCAAAATAACGACTATCCCAGGTCAGAACCCGTTTAAACATCTTATCCTTGTGGGCCGTTGGCAACACGCTATACCAGAAATCTGCATGGGCAGCCCAGCGCTTGGCAATACTGTCCAATTCCCCATCTAGCTGGTCTGGATTTTGATAGCGCGCATAGGTACCAATTACCGTATTGGTCATATCGGTCAAGACGAAGAGTTCTTTTTGAGGTAAATGCAGGAGTATCAGAGCTAGTTCCTTATAGGACCAGTTTGGATCTGCCATCTTTTCAAAGAAGGTATTGTGGAAAACTCCTGTCGGAGATTGGGTTTGTTTGGCACGTACTTCCTCAATGGTTGAAGAGGTTTCAATAATCCGAGCCTTACTCGTCTGCTTAAACCAATCATTGGTAGAAACAGCTGGTAAGAAGGTTTGGCGATAAGCATCCAAGAAGGTGAAAAGATCTCCCCCCATCCGTGACTGAGCAAGAACTTTTTTCGCAACCAAGGCATTTTGTTTTGGCTTCAAGAAAGCGTGTCCTAAGCTGCCGATTTCGATAACCTGCTGGAGAGAATCTACCGGTCGTCCGAAGAAATCTCCCTTCTTAATCACCAAGTCCCGAATGGATGTCTGGCCAAATGGCAAGGCATACCACTTGTGCAAGTAAGCCAAGCCCAAGACCAATTCCGCCTTGTTCTTAAGTAGATAATCTGTCAGATAGTTTTGGTAGGCTGGGCTATTTTGGTAGGTCAAACTGCTGACAGCCAATAGGTCCCGCAAATCTTGTGCCAAGCTAGTTTTGACACTGGCAAAGGCTTCGCTCAACTGCAATTGTGCCAGAGTCTGACTGGACTCCCAGGAGGACAATCCTAGCGCCTTGCGAATTTCGGTAGAATTCCATTCAACAGCTTGTAGTGCTGGAAGAACTGCTTGAAGGATTTCATCCAGCTGCTCCTTATTGGCTACCGATTGACTGGCATAAGAAATGCCCTTGTCCACTAAGCGGTATTCGACAATCGCCAAATCAGAAAACTCTTGTACTTTTTCCAGATCATGATAGGTCAAACTGTGGTCATCAAAGTGGAGAAGCAAGCGATTGATGGCATCTTTTTGGTGTCCAGCGTCAAAGACAAATTGATTATCCACCATTGGAAGGACCGCTACAAGTGTTTTTTTCACCAGATCATCTTGGTCAGCTAGCTGGTTTGCTTGCGCAATCACCATATCACTCGCCATCAAAGGCAAGAGTTTAGCGATATTGTGATAGGCCAAAAGCCGTTCTCTTCTGGCATCCGGAAGAGCTAGGTAATCCACTTGTTTCCGATTCAGTCGGCTGATCCCTTGGGTATCTTCCTGAGCAGACAAGCCTAGCTCCTGCAATCGAGCTGCGACTTGATCTGCTGCTAAGGCAGTTAACCCTGTCTGATCTTTGCCAGCTGCCACTTGATCCAAATAAGCAATCCTATTTGCTTTCAAGCTTGAATCAGTCGCAAATCCATAGGCCCGTTTCCCATTGAAAACCTCGACAGCTGTGACGGCGTCCTCTAGGATGACCTGTCCATTTTCAGGCACGGATCCGATCAAGCCTCCTGCTTCGCTGTCACTTCCTTGGGTAGTATAAATGGCACCTTGAGCAAAGGCTGTTTGAATGCGGGTCCCAGCATTTTCAGCCTGGCCAACCAAACCTCCTGCCCGTAAACTGCTCGAATAGGCATTGATTTCTGCAGAAACCTGGGCTTGTCGAAGTTGGCTTCCACTACCCAACCAGCCTGCAATTCCTCCAACAAAATTATTTTGACTGCCCGTATAGTCACTGGTTAGCTGGCCTGTAAAGCTGACAGATGACAAGCGAGCATTAGCATAAACCTCAGCTGCCAGTCCACCTATTTTTTCACCTGCTCGAATACTTCCAGTCACATGAACTCGATCAATCTGACCGCCTCGAATGTCCTTGGCCAAACTGCCAACTGAGCTGGATTTTGGCTGGTCGATCCTTACTTCCTTCAAGTGTAAATTGGTTACTTGTCCTGTTACTACCTTAAAGAGTGGTGCCTGTAAACCATAAATGGCAAAGCCTTGTCCGTCTAATTGCCCCGAGAAAGTCGGGCTAATGTAGGCTTCTCCGGTTGGAAGGTCTTGCGCTTGAACATAGAGATCTTGGGTCAGGACAAATCGACCACTGGTATTTTGCCCAATGCGGTTCAAAAGGTCTTGGAAGCTGGAAATAGCCTGCCCACTGGCACTTGTTAGGGATTTTGCTACGAAGAAGGTCGGTGTTTGAGACTGAGCTGTCGATCTCTCCCTCGGCCCACCATCTTCCCAGCTGGCTATTACTTTAAAGTAGCTTTGTCCTCCCTCTTCTACCTCTTGAATCGCTGCAACCGGTAGATAGACTGGCTGATGCTGGTCTGAGGTGAATTTTGCCACATAGTTGCGTAGATCACTTGGTCTCTGGCTGAGCGCAAGCACAGGTGTCGCACTGCCATTTTCCAGATGGAGTAATTCTGCACCTGATATCGATTTGAGTTCAAATCTCGGTTCAAGATTCCTTACAATTGGCTGATTAGTCGGCAGTAAGAATATACTTTCCCTAAATTCTTGGCTCACTTCATGAAAGGCCTTATAAAGGGCTTCCTTGAGTTGCTGACGCTTAAAGCTGGTTCCTAGATTTGCCAGGTCTTCTCGAATAGCCGCCTGCATCAATACCTGAATATCCTGACCAGTTTGTAGGTCATGGTGTCTACCATCCCAGAGGATTTGAATGGCTTTCATGTTATTCTTCTGCTCTAGGCTGGTTCGGTATCGTGCCTTTTTGAAGTCAGCATAATCTTGGTAATCAGGCATAATCTTTTGCCAAATATAGCTATCTGTTAATGCTCTGCCATTTGCATGGGCCCCCTCAGCCAGCTGGTTGCTCACATAAGGCAAGAAACCTTGGTCCCAACCTTTTTCTGCTAAAAGTTCTAGAGCTGTCCGACGGAATTGGAGACCACCGACTGTTCCCTGGATATTGAGCAAACCTGCATAGATTGGATAGTAAAGCGGCACAAAGTAATAGTTTCGATCATTGTCTCGGTAGTAGCTGCCGACATTGTTAATGGTATTGGCCAATTGAAGGTTATTGGTCACCAAATCTTCGACAGTTGTCAGGTTCATGGTCTGCCATTCGCTGTCTGTTAGCTCACGAATCCTGTCCAAGGCATCCTGATAGGTCTGCCCATCTTTTTGGTAGGCTGCTTCTAATTGGAGTTCAATTTTTCTAAAGGCTTTTTTCTGCTGATCTTTCTGCAATTTTAAGAGTTCTTCCGCCTCCAAGGCATCCAAGAAGTAGGTGGTATCAAAAGAACCTTTCAGATAACCTTGCAAATCGTCTTTGCTCGTTAGACGATTTGGACTAGAGTTATGGCTGGCTGTTGCTGCCAGTTCTTCTGTCAGGTTAAAGCCATAATAATAGGCATTTGCCGAAGCGATAGACTGCAAGAGCCCAAGGGCATAGGATTCTGACTCTTGACCCTGCCGTCTTCCTGCGAGATTCAGGATTTGGTCTTCGAGAATGTGGGTCATTTCATGCGTGAAGGTTGAATTTCCAGTCGGTGTCAACAAGTCAACATTGCCATAGATGATGTATTTCTTAAACTCAAAGTCTGCTGCCCCTGACTTGTTAAAGGTGCCGTAGTAAAGTTCTGTCGGTCCGAAGAAATCATCGATGATGCGGTAGTCATCCCCAAATTCCGCTGCCCAACGGCGGCGATCAGTTGTCCCAACCAGCGGTTGACCAGCTGGATCCTTGATGTTGTAACCTTCTCGAACGGTTACCAACTTGGACTCTATGGCTTGACGAGCCTGGTCAGATACCAAGGACTTGATAAATTCCATATAAGCATTCCAGATGCGGGCATGCTTCGGAATGCGGTTTTCTTGGATGTCCCTGACTGTTGAACGATAGACATCTGGCTGACTGGTCTGCAATTGATGATCCACATAACGACCGTAGCTACCAAAAACAAGGACATTGGCCAGCGAAACAAGGTAAAGCTGGTCTTCCTCAGGCAGATTGAGCAATGGCAAGACATAGCGATGGTAATCAGCATGATTTTTCAGCTGGTCGTAAACCTGGACGGACTTCTCAGGCTGACGAACACTTGCTTCTTCATGAATAAAGGCCTTGCTGGATTGTTTAAACCAGTCTGCATCAGTCTTGTCTGGTGAGAAGAGACGGCGGTTTAATTCCAAGTAGTCAAACAGATTCTGTGTACCTGGAACCTGTTGTCCAATGGTCTTCTTAAAATTGCTTGCTGCTGCAAATGGGGCCAGGTCCTTATAGGTCAGACCTCCTACTTCTTTTAACCAATCCAAGGTTGTTAGGGATTGACCGTAGAAATGTGGCTGATAGATTGCTAAATTGCGGAGGTTTATGCTGTCAAAATCGATACCATAGTAGCGTGCCAGGTAGGTCAAGGCCAACCAAATGGATTCCTTGTTGTCTTCTACTTGCTGCTGCATATAGGCATTGATAACTGGACTAGCACTATCTGTCACCCATTGACTGGCTAGGAGAGAGCCTATTTCTTGATTTAACTGTGCCTTCAAAGCTTCCTGGGTACGTTTCAGATAGAGCTGTTTCATGCTGATGGTCAAATCCTGCTTGCCATGTTTGAAGCGCAGTTCTGACAGATAGTCTGCCATCTTGGTTTTCAGAGCATAGGCATCTGACTCTATATCTAAGTCCTGGAAGGCTTGGCGGAGATTTGTTACAAGGCTAGCTCTGTTTTGCCCATTCACCCATTGATAAGGTGTAAAGAGCAGGTCTGGACCGAAGCTATATTCCAAGACGCCCGTCTGGTCATATGCCCCTTGATAAGTCAGGTCAAAGACTTGAACAGCCTGGTCAGTAAAGTAAACCAGCAAGCGATCGACTTGGTTGGCATTCTCCGTAAAGTCAACTACAACTTCCTTGCCTCGCAAGGCTTGAATAGACTGGATAGATTTGGTCACAAAGACCGAATCATCTGCCAGCTGATTCCCCATCCGCACGATGGTATGGCGGTCATAGAATGGCAGGAGTTTGGACATGTTTTCATAGGCCAACTTCCGCTCAATACGACCATTGCGCAAGAGATGGTAGTCGATTCCTCTCGACTGTGGCTGAGCCTGGTTATTATTAGTGGCCTGAATAGGCTGCATCACCCCATCCAAGCCCCAGCTTGAAAGTAGCTGTTTGAGTTCTTCCGCAGTTCTTTCCTCTACCTGATGACCATTATCCACGCGACTTGTTGATCGATTTTCCTGTACTTGAACCGTTAATGGCAATGGAGTTCTCGTACCAACTAGAAGACCTGTTTCTGGCAAGGTCAAAGCTGAAGCTGCTCTTGTAATAATTGGTGAATAACCACCTGCAACCAGTCCAGCTACCGTTCCTGTCTGCTCCCTATTGGTCACTTCCCCTTCAACAAAGACGGAATCAATAGTGGAAAACAGAGCATAGCCTACAACTGCTCCCAGTCGATCTTGCATAGACAGTCGTGGGGCGAAGGTCGAGGTCAGATGGACGTAAGCCTTGCGCAAGGCACTACCTGACATCAATTTACCAATCAAACCACCAGAAGTAATCTGATTTCCCGTTCGATGTTCATTCAGCACTAGTTCTCCCTTAAAGGAGACTGAGTCAAACTGGCTATTGTTTGCCTCATAGACAAGACCTGCTGCTCCAACATATGACTGAACTTGCCCTGTCACATGGACATCTTGCACACGGCTATTGTTTGCGGTGACAGCAAGGGCAGCAGCCTGTGAATCTCCGCCCTGCAGGGCAACATTTTCAAGCAGGATATGTTCCACTTGGGCACCTGTCATGGTCTGAAAGAGCGGTTTTTGGAGGTTGAGAATCCGATAGACCTGACCGTCCAATCCTTCTAAACGTCCACGGAAGTTTTCCACATAGGCTGAATCAGTTGTTGGGCTGGCAACCAAGTCAGCTGCTAGCTTGAAGGTCCCCTCTGGCCGGGCCTTCATGGCCTGTATCAATTGCTGGAAGTCTGCATAACTATCCTGTGCTAGGCTAATCTTTGGAAGCTGGAATTGGTCCAAGTTCTCCAATACATTTGCATCTACTTGATTTCTGGCCTGAACTAATTTCGGCAACTGAACCGCTACGTCAAATTGATCGCCATTAGCTACGATGGAATGCACTGCCCAAAGAAATTCCTTGGCATCTGCACTTTTATACCGAACAAAGTAGTTGGATAGGTCACTAGGGACTTCTTGAAGCCCTGTCACTTGCTGGAAGCGGCCGTCTGGCGTGCGAACAAAGAGCTCTCTCTGACTGACTCGGTTGAATTCGATGGACTTCGGACTGAT
Source organism: Streptococcus sp. 29896 (assembly GCF_032594915.1). Classification (NCBI taxonomy): domain Bacteria; kingdom Bacillati; phylum Bacillota; class Bacilli; order Lactobacillales; family Streptococcaceae; genus Streptococcus; species Streptococcus suivaginalis. The sequence continues at coordinate 1,490,055 of NZ_CP118733.1, forward strand.
GTCAAATGGTACCGTTGTAACCAGTTCTTCTGCTTGACCCTCTTGGGTCCGATAGCGGAAGGAAAGGCGGGCCTGGTAAGCCATATAGGCTTGTAAATCTCTCAGTTGCAATTGATTTTCAACCGCAAACTCAGTGGTTTGTTCAATAGATTTGACCAGTTGTTCTCCATTGTAGATGGCCAATTGAACAGCCTCCAGGGTCTTATCTGGATCGGTCACGCGGTAGTACACATCCACTCCTAGAATAGTTTCATTCACAACCAGCCCTGCTGGATAAGTGACCGTACCTAGAACTACACTTGGTTTTTCCAGCGGTTTCGGTGGTATCTCCACCACTTTTCTACCCACTCGAATCACCTGGTCGATAGCTGGAATTTCTTCGACTTGAACTGGAAGACTTTCTAACTGCCCTGTCCTTTCATCTAAGCGATAGGAAGTTATTCGTGTAATACTTCCATCCTGCCCAACTGGTCCTTCTATTTCTTCTCCGATTGGTAGGTCCATATCGTCTTGACGGATAACACGGTGCAGAATGGTTTCCCTTACAAGAGTCGCTTTTGTACCGACTTCAACCTCTGCCGCTCTGCCTTGATCCAAAACAGTTGGAATTTCTTCCTGGGCTGTGCGGTTACCTGTTTGCGGGTCGACCACATAGTTTGTTTGGTAGCGGATACGACGGGCTTGGCCTTGAACGACCTCTTCTCGATAAGGTGGCTCCTTGTCTTCTCTTGCCCTGTAAATAGTTGGAAGCGTTTGGCTTTCCTCTTGGACAGTCGGCTGGGCACCAACTCGGACGATAGTTGCCTCACCCTCGTCTGTCACCGCACTAACTGGTGCATTTGCCGTGACTTCTCCCGTAGTTGGATTGAGGGTATAGGTGGTGGTGATGGTTGTCACCTTGTCTCGACCTTCTTGACGGATAGGAACACTTGTGATTGGAAGGTTGGTATCTGCCTGATAAATCAGAGGCAGAGGTTCACGCTGAGTTACAAGAGCCGGCTTCGTTCCTTTTCGAATCAGGGGAGCTTCACCTGTTTCACGGATTTGGCCCTGACCTCGATGACTGGTCACAATTCCAGTCTCTTCATCAACGGTATAGGTAGTCTGATAAACGATTACTTTCTCCATACCGCTTGATACTGGGCTTTCTTGACCAACTGGAGCTGTCTCGTCTGCTTCATATCGTGTAGGTAGAGATTCTCGGATGATCTCCTCGGTAGGCTTGGTCCCCACTCGGACAACCTTATCCACAGGCGGAATGAACTCAACCCGTTCTCTTCCCAATTCCTCTGTTTTTTGTCCTTTGATGGTCCGATAGGTGATGGCAATAACCTCTTGACCCGATTGTCCATCAAATTCTTCTCTACGTCCAAAGTCTAATGCTGGATCTGCCTGGTAAATAGTTCTAAAAGCAATGGAACGCGGTTCTTCTTCAATCAAACTGCCCTCAATCGGCTTGATTCCCTTGTGGATAATTCTTTCCTGACCAGCTTGAGTTTCTTCACTGATAACTTGACCATTACGAGAAACTGTCCTTCTCCGTCCTGGATAACCCGCCTGCTCGATTCTGATATAGTCTGTGTATTGATCAGCAATCTCAATGATGCGTTCTACAAGTGGAAGCTCCTCTTCAAGGACAACATCCTCCACGCGGCTGCCATGATAGGTCACTTGAGAGCGGGAGGGATGGATTTCCTCACTGGTTAAGAGAGTCCGGACTCCATCCAGTTCGGCATAGGTAACTAGGGCTAGTCCATCCTGACCGGGCTCCACTCGACTAGTACCTTGCGCCATTTCAGGATCCTCGGCCTCACTTCTTTCAAAAGGAATGGAAACTTCTTCACTGACCAAGGTCGCAGTGGCTTGGCTGTGCGTAAGTGGAGGAACTTCCTTGGAATCCACGCGGCTGCCATGATAGGTCACTTGAGAGCGGGAGGGGTGGATTTCCTCACTGGTTAAGAGTGTCCGGACTCCATCCAGTTCGGCATAGGTAACTAGGGCTAGTCCATCCTGACCAGGCTCCACGCGACCGGTACCTTGCGCCATTTCAGGATCCTCAGCCTCACTTCTTTCAAAAGGAATGGAAACTTCTTCACTGACCAAGGTCGCAGTGGCTTGGCTGTGCGTAAGTGGAGGAACTTCCTTGGAATCCACGCGGCTGCCATGATAGGTCACTTGAGAGCGGGAGGGGTGGATTTCCTCACTGGTTAAGAGTGTCCGGACTCCATCCAGTTCGGCATAGGTAACTAGGGCTAGTCCATCCTGACCAGGCTCCACGCGACTGGTACCTTGCGCCATTTCAGGATCCTCAGCCTCACTTCTTTCAAAAGGAATGGAAACTTCTTCACTGACCAAGGTCGCAGTGGCTTGGCTGTGCGTAAGTGGAGGAACTTCCTTGGAATCCACTCGCGTCCCAACATAGACCTTACGACTGATTGGAGCAGCTTCCTGACGATGAAGTTCGTTGCTAGCAATAACTTGACCTGCTACTATCACATCCTGATAGGTAATTTCTAAAAGCCCTTCTCTGCCCTCTTCCACCTCAGTCTCACCCTGAGCCAAGCGATCTGTTTCAATCCGCTCCTCTGGAATGGACAAGACCTGACGGTCCACTCGCTCCTTCAATTGGAAATCCAGGCGGACTGGCGGAGTAGTTTGAGGGCTATGGCTTGGAATAAGTGTCTCTGATGGTTGTTCAGGTACTCCTTCTGTTTCGCGTGTTCCCACATAGACCTTACGGCTAATTGGGGCAGTTTCCTGACGATGAAGTTCGTTGCTAGCAATAACTTGACCCGCTACTATCACATCCTGATAGGTAATTTCTAGAAGCCCTTCTCTGCCCTCTTCCACCTCAGTCTCACCCTGAGCCAAGCGATCTGTTTCAATCCGCTCCTCTGAAATGGGCAAGACCTGTCGGTCCACTCGCTCCTTCAATTGGAAATCCATGCGGACTGGCGGAGCAGTTTGAGGGCTATGACTTGGAACCTGGGTCACCTCTTCTTGCACAGCAGTGGTTTTTGTCCCTCGATAGAGGATTTCCGGTTTTCCAGCTACCTCCTTGGTCTCCAAAAGGCGACTAGACTGCAATCGATCTCCCAACCAGCTTTCCTCATAGCGGAGAATCCGATAGCCAGCATGACCAGCCTCCAAGCGCACCTCGCCAAGCGCTAAATCCGGATCCTCTACTTCAATTCGCTCGATTTCTAGCGGAATCTTTTCTTCGCGATAGTTGATAAATGGCTGCAAACCCGGTCCTTCTTCAGCCTGCACTTGTTCAGACGATAGTTCTTTTTCTGGTGAGACAGTCTGGTTGGCAGGTGAAGGATCAACAAGGTCACTCTGTTTAGATGGCTGTTCTACTATCTTTTCCGTCGAAACGGTTTGACCTACTTTCCCATCTTCTATGATATAGCCAACAAAATCATAGGAAGCCAGTTCTAACTTCCCATCTGGCAGCAAATCCCCTGCCTTGACCTTCACCGTTTGATTATAGTGAGCAAGGGCATGGCTCTGGAGTGCTTCCACTTGTAATAGCGGCAAGGCAGCTCCAGCCAAGGTGACGTAGAGCAAACTAACTACTCGGGCTTTTTTTGAGCCCATGGTCTGGATAGCAAGAACTATAAATCCAGCTGCCAACCAAGCCGCTGCATGGTAAACAAACTCTCCCGTCGCTGGCAAGACCTTAGGAGACTGTGGCCGGTATACTAAAAAATAAGTCGCTTCTTGGCGCAAGTCCTCTGGCAATTGCTGCACAATCCTGCTCTTTTCCTCAGAACTCAATTCCTCTTCTAAGAGATAGTGAAAATGGATCTCCTGATTGGATGTCGCGATCCGCTCGCTAGCTTCTACCTGTAACCCTGTCAAACTGGATAAGAACAAACCTGTACCAATACAGAGCGAAACTACACCGATGGACAATTTTCGTATGGAAAATATCGAGTGTCGGTATTCCTTCATCTCTTTGCAATACCTCCTTTTTTCTATGTGCTAAGTTTTTATTCATCATTTCCAGTATAGCAAAATTCAGTATATTATTCCATTTATTATAGGTAGTTTATTTTTTACATTTATCTGTAAAAAGGACAGAAAAAAGGTGTGGAGAACTCCACACCCTCAATGTTCCAAATAGTCTTCCCAAATCCGATCAAAATCACTCATGGAAAAACTAAAGCTAGCCGATTCTTCCAAAAAACGACTGACCACATCAAAGTCATCCGATTGTTTGGGAAAATCCGATTCTTCAAAGGCAAAATCTGCCAAAATTGCCACAGGCGCATCACTCTTAGGATTACGCTGGGCCATTAACCAAGTATAAAAACTTTTTCTCACAATGCTTACTTTCTATGATTTTCTTCATAAAGGGAGATATAACGTTCCATGCTCATCCGACTGATCAAATCCCCAATCAATTCAAAGGGAATATTTTTGGGATTTTTCATGCGGATGCAGGATTTCCCCATGTCTAACTTGGTCGGCACTAGCTCTTGATAGGCTGATACAAACCAGTCATTGAGGTCCTTATCCATATAAATCCCCATATGGTAAAGGGCGATATGGGTCTTTTGGGAAGCCAAAGCGACAAATGGCAAAGGTTCCCCTGGCGTACAATGATAACCAGCTGGATAGGCAGATAGAGGGACATAGTAGTTTATCATGCCCCCTAAAACACCTACCTCAAATCCCGCAGGCAGGTGGTCCAAAATCACCTGATGCAAATGCTCCACTGCCTGTCTGCGATTTTCTGGCAGAGCCTCAAAATAAGCCTCTACACTTTCAACATCATATAACATCGTTACCTTCTTCTATTTCTACGAGACCGCTGTCCAGATTCTTGGCTCTGCTTCCGTTTTCTTCGATTTCTATTCAACACATGGTGAAGCATTCCCATCAAAATGAGGAAAATCAAAATGAGCAACCATGGCCAGTAAGCCAACCACTGCTTCACTTGATCAAGCATGCCACTAGCAAGAGTGGCTTGAGTCTCTGTCTGGCTGCTCGTTCCTGACGAAGCAGAGTTACTCACCACTTCCACAGCCTGACCCGCTGCAATCATTGGGCTGACCTGCTCCAAACCAGTATCAAGGACTACCCGCCCATCAGCAATAGACAGGTTTGGACTGCTACCTTTTGGAACCGTTGCATACAAATCCGCTTCCAGATTAACAACTTGGCCATCCACTTCCTGCTGTCCAGCTGCCAAAACTTTCTGGTAATCAAATTCAGCGTAAGCCTTTTCCATCAAGGCATTGCCAAATGGGTGGCGGTAATATTCGCCATTCTGATCTTCCCAACTACCAACCCCCATAATTACCGTAATAAACCGTTGCCCATTCCGATTAACCGTAGCAATATAGTTAAAAGCACCTCGTGGACTAGAGCCTGTTTTTAACCCATCGACTCCCTCGATCCCATACAGAGCACCTGGTAGGGAGTAATTATAGGTCTCGAACGTTTCCTCATAAGGAGTCCCAGCCTTAACAGTTACCACAGGGTGCTTGGTGTGTTCCAAAATCTCAGGATAATCTTTCAAAAAATGATAGGTCAAAATAGCCATATCACGCGCTGTTGTTTGGTTAGCACTATAAAGGTCATAACGAGTCGGATTGTAGTAACCCTCAAAAGAAGAAGCCGCTGCCCCACTCGGGTTAAACCAATAAGAATTAGTCATGCCCAGTTCCTGCGAGACGGCGTTCATCTGGTCCATAAACGCATCTGGGTCATTGTTAGACAAGAGATTCGCCAACATAATCGTCGCAACGTTTGAAGAAGGAACTGCCGTCATGGTAATCAATTCTGAGACAGTATAGTCGACACCTGCAACAATCGCATTGTTTGAAATGGCATAGATGCCCGCAATCGCCTGGTCACTTTCTGTTGCTCGAACCAGGGTATCCTCAGAAATGGTCCCAGCTTCAATTGCCTGATAGGTCATGTATAAGGTCAAGACCTTACTCATGCTGGCTGGATCGCGGACCTCATCCACATTATCCTGCCAGACAATGGTTCCTGTATGGGCATCAATGACAATGCTTGACTTAGGACGGTTGATATCGCTCACTTCGTAGCCTTCCGCCCTTGTCAAATCCAGCAGTTCATCGGCCCTGACAGATGGAGAGAAAATTGATAACAAAAAAACACAAGACAAAAGAATGAACTTTTTCATTTTCAATCTCCCTCCATCCTAACGCAAGCCTAAGATGCTTTCTTTGGTATGGATCATATCCGTCACCATTTGACAATAAGGAGTTGGAATGCCCACCCTTTTGCCTTTAAAGACGACTGCTCCATTCAAGAAATCAATTTCCGTTTTGCGACCATGTTGCACCAAATCCTGGTGCATCGAAGGATAGTGACTTGCTGCTTTTTTAGACGCATCCATTATGTACTTCCAAATACCTTCTTCATCAATGTTGCCAACTTCTGCCTTGGCAACAGCGATAAATTCTTTAAAGATACCTTGCACCAGATTCAAGCCAGATTCCGTTCCAAACAGTTCACCAATCGTACAATCCAAAATCGTACAGGTAGGATTCATGGTCCCATTGACACATGCCTTCTGCCAAATCGCCTGAATCACATTCTCATCATACTGCGCCTTGAGACCTGCCTGATTAAACATTTCCACGATCGGAGCCACTGCTGCCACCTGGCCAGTTAGATCTTGCAAGGAGATAGAACCAGTTCCCTCTAGATGGGCATGCCCTGGCCCTTTCAAACCAGCCAACCAAATAGTCACACCCACCATGATATTTTCTTCCGGCACAAAACGGCGCATTGTTGTCGCATGCCCCAAACCATTCAAGAGACTGAGAACCTTGGTTTCCTTGCCAATGATTGGCTTGATATCCTGTAGCATTTTCGGCAACTGATCCGCCTTTGTCAAAAGAATAATCAAATCTGCCTGTCGTGTCGCCTCAGTCGGCAGCATAATCGGTAGCTGTACCCGATCTTCTACATCACCAGTAATCAATAAGCCATCCTGTCGAATCGCCTCGATATGAGCTGACCAATTATCCAACAGGATTACTTCATTCTCCGTTTTGGACAATTGGTAACCAAAGCGACAGCCCATAGCACCCGCACCAGCAATATAAACTAACATAGTCCCTCCTTATATAGTCTCCGTTCCAAATGCATCTTGCTTGATTTTTCCAGCCTTCATCAACCCACCGAGAGCTTTCTTAAATTGCCCCTTGGAAATCCCAAAGGTAGCTTTGATATCTTCCGGAGAAGACTTGTCGTTCAAGGTCATAAAGCCTCCATTGCTCTCCAGATAGGTCAAAATCATCTGGGCATCATTTTCTAACATCTCAAATGAGCGTGGTTTCAAGGATAAGTTCAGCGTCCGATCGACCGCTCGATAGCCAATCACCCGCACTTCCAATTCCTGACCCAAACGCGGTTCAGAGTAGCGTTCATTGGGATGAATAAAGCCCAACATATTGTTATCTGGCAGATAGACAAAGGTCCCCGTCATCTTCAAACGGTAAACAATGGCACGTAGGGTTTGGTTCTGCATATTGTCATAAGCAGGGCCAGCCATCTTTTGAAAATCCTCTTGAAAAGCTGGTAAAGCCCACAGTCTGTCTTTTTTATCCACCTGATAGCGAACATAAAGTTGATCCCCTTTTTTAGGCCACAATTCCTTGATTTCAGGCAGGATATCTAAAGACACCACCACTTCCTTATCCGGCAGACCCGTATCCAAGAAAACACCCAGGTCCTTTCGAACTTCCGTTACCCTACCCCAACCAAAGCTGGTCAAACTAGCGCTGACTTCCTTGGTGGTCATCCGCAGACGTTGTTTCATGTCTGGATAGACAAATCCCTTGACGGATTCCCCGATTTGATGAGGGCCTTCTTCCTTGGCTAGGGCCAGGGTTTGTCCTTCTTTTTGAACAAAATAAAATTGGTCATTTTCGTCGATAACCATGCCGGTCACGACAGTTGCAAGTAAACTGGTCATGTCACTCTTCTTTCTATAATATGGCGAAAAAGGGAGGACAGAATCTGCGCCCCCCTCCATGCGTATTACACTTCTAACAATTCTTTTTCCTTGTCAGCAGTCATTTTATCAATTGTCTTGATGGCATCATCCGTCACTTTTTGAATATCTTTTTCAAGCGTCTTCAAATCATCTTCAGTGATTTCCTTGGCTTTTTCAGCTTTTTTCGCTTCATCCATAGCATCACGACGGATATTACGGATAGCAACCTTAGCGTTTTCACCAACTTTTTTCACATCTTTTGCCAAGTTCTTACGTGTTTCCTCTGTCAATGCAGGGATAACCAAGCGGATCACCGTACCATCAGACTGTGGTGTCAAACCAAGATCTGAAGCATTCAAGGCACGCTCGATATCTTTCAAGATTGACTTATCAAATGGTGTAATCAAGAGAACACGCGCTTCAGGAACAGTAATCCCCGCCAATTGGTTCAAGGGAGTTGGTGCCCCGTAGTATTCTACCGAGATACGGTCCAACAAACTAGCATTGGCACGACCTGCACGGATGTGGCTGAACTCACGCGCCAAACTTTGATGAGACTGGTTCATACGTTCTTGCGCTTTCGCAATAATTTCTTTTGACATAATACTTCCTTCTTTATAAATTTTTTTGTAGTTTAGTTTTCGACAGATGAGTTTGAGACAGTTGTACCAATTTGTTCACCAAATACAACTCGTTTGATATTACCAGGTTCATTCATATTGAACACCACCAAGTCGATGTCATTGTCCATTGACAAGGTTGAAGCAGTCGCATCCATGATTTTCAAGCCACGGCTAATCACTTCACGGTGGGTCAATTCATTGAATTTAACTGCATTGGCATCTTTCTTCGGATCAGCATTATAAACACCATCCACACCATTTTTAGCCATCAAAATGGCATCCGCTTCAATTTCGGCTGCACGAAGGGCTGCTGTTGTATCCGTTGAGAAATAAGGCGAACCAATTCCTGCTCCGAAAATAACAATACGACCTTTTTCAAGGTGACGAAGGGCACGTCCACGGATGTATGGTTCAGCCACAGACTGCATAGCAATCGCAGTTTGCACACGGGTATCCACACCTAGCTGCTTGAGGGAATCTGCCATAACGAGCGCGTTCATGACGGTTCCAAGCATCCCTGTGTAGTCTGCCTGCACACGATCCATACCAGCTTCTGCAGCAGGCTCACCGCGCCATAGGTTACCACCACCGATTACCAAAGCGATTTGCACACCCGAATCCGCTACTTCTTGGATTTCTCTTGCCATTTCCTGAACTGTCTTGATATCGATACCGACTCCACGTTCACCAGCAAGTGCCTCTCCAGACAGTTTGATCAAAATGCGTTCATATTTTGGTTTCATCTTCTCACCCCTCTATTTTATCCCTACTATTCTACCACAAATTTCTCATTTTATATAGCTAAATCTCTTCAATAAAAAAGAAAATGTGACTACACAAAGTATGGTGTCGATTACATTTTTCAAAACTTGTAAAACTTAAACAATTAATGTAGAATAAGAAGAATACTACGATTGAAACTGAAAAGGACGAACGATGAAAAAACACGCTTATCTTATAATTGCCTATGATAAATTCGAACAACTTGCGTTTCAAGTGTCACTCCTAGATGACCCACGAAATGATATTTATATTCATATCGATAAGCGTTCTGCATTATCAGATGAAACCATCACACTTATCAAAAATTCTGCTCAGAATTCTAAGATTTATTTTACTCCGCGAATGGCTGTTTATTGGGGGCATTTTTCCCTTGTTGAGTGCGAACTCCTACTTTACCAAACAGCAAGCGACAATGAAGAGTACGCTTTCTATCATTTACTTTCTGGAGCAGATCTACCACTTCGTTCTCAAGACTATATCCACAACTTTTTCCAGAAACATGCAGATAAAACCTTTGTTACACGCTTCAATGAAAAACAAGCAGAGGATCTTAAACTTTATAGAGTTGTTGAACATTATCACTTTTTTAGAAAAATTACGCCACGAAACCTATCCCCTTTTCCTCGAAAAATCTTACGTGCTTATCAAATTATTGAAAGCAAATTGCAAACAATCCTTCGTGTCGATCGCTTGCATGGAAAACGTAAGGAAATGGGATTTGATGGTTATTCACAATGGAAATCAATCAACCATAGTGTCCTGACAGCAATTCTTTCTGAAAGAGATTTTATCAATAAACATTTTCATCATACTTTCTGCTCAGATGAATATTACTTTGGGATGACACTCAAAAAAGCCGGTCTCTTAGATACTATCTACCACCAACCAGCTGTAAATGATATTCCTAATGAATTTCAAGGTAATCTTCGATATGTCAACTGGTGGGATGGTCATCCGTACGAATGGACAGATTCAGACCATGACAAGGCACAAATCGAGCAAGGAATTGCACTTGGACACTTCTTTACTCGCAAATTCGACCTAAACAAATATCCTGGTCTAAAAGACTTTATTCAAGAAAAAGTAAAGGAAGCCTAAAAAACAGGATATTCTCAAAAAACAACATACTAAGAAGACTCCTATTTCTGATAAACTAAAATAGGAGCCCTTATTATTTGCATTAATTAGACAATATATTACTTGTTTTTTATTCATCTTATAAGATTTCTGTAGTTCAGACTTTTATCTATTCCTTAACATGTTCTCACCAGCTCACATACTGTTATAAAACACTATACTTTCCAATAATGCAACTAAAAAATACTTTTATCCGTTGGTTCCCTGTTGATGGCAGAAGGCTGACCTTATAAAAGTATTTTTATTATGTCTCAATTTATAACAAAAAGCTTCTGGTTCCTAAAAACTTTCAGTAAGCCTTTGTTCTTTTTGTTATTTTCAAGTCTTGCTCTGACGGATAATCTTAGATGGCTAGACTTCTTCGATTGCCTGATAGCTGGCTGTTAGGCCCTGTTGGACAGCTGGTCTTTGAGCAATCTTTTCCACCCAAGCTGTCAGGTGACGGTAGGAAGCGACATCCAGAAACTCTGCAGAACCTGGATACAAGGCTCCTTGTGCCAAGCGACCATACCAAGACCAAATAGCAATATCTGCGATGGTATAGGTATTTCCAGCTACATATTCTCTTGTCGCCAATAGTTGATCCAAGAGATCCAGCTGACGCTTGGTCTCCATTGTATAGCGATTAATCGGGTATTCTTGCGCTGTCGGAGCGTAATGGAAGAAATGTCCAAATCCTCCACCAACAAATGGAGCGGCGCCAGTTTGCCAGAAGAGCCAATTAAGGACCTCTGTCCGCTCCGCCCAAGCTTTCGGCATCAATGCATCAAATTTTTCTGCTAAATATAGGAGAATATTGGCTGATTCAAAGACACGAACGGGTTCTTTTTCAGAATAATCTACAAGCGCAGGAATCTTAGAGTTTGGATTGATGCTTACAAAATCAGAGCCAAATTGATCTCCTTGACCGATATTGATGAGAAAGAGGTCATAATCAGCTTCCGAAATACCTAACTCTTTCAACTCCTCCAACATAATAGCAACCTTAATGCCATTCGGCGTTCCTAAAGAATAAATTTGGAAGGGCTTGTCTCCTTTGGGTAAGGCTTGTTCAAAACGGCTACCTGCTGTTGGACGGTTGCCAGATCGGTTATCATTTTCATCTTCCCACTTCCAAACGAGTGGTTTTGTATATTCTGTCATGTTTTCTCCTATTTTACCTTTCCTGGAAAAAGACTGGCATAGCGATAATGGTTTTGAACCTCTTGAAGGTAATGGGCTAGTTGCACCAATTCCTTAGGCGCTCGGCAAGTCAGAGCTGTCAGCTCTGCATTGACAAAGCGGTTAAGATATCCAGCAAGTATGTAGAGATTTTCTTCCCTATCTAGCCGACCTGCGACTTCCAGCATTTTTTCTCGCAGGGCTTCTGAAATAGAGCCTGTTGGCAAATTATAAACGGCAGCTAGGTAATCATAAAATTCCGTTTTTTCAACTGGTTTCATCTTCGGTTTCCTCTTTCTAAATTTCTTTTAGTATAGTGAGAACCGACTCTTTTGTCAAGAAGCCACCTAGCAAAAAAAGATTGCCCTAAGACAATCTTTCTATTGATTAAAGTGAGTTAGGATCAACTTTGATACCAACACCTTGTGTTGTTGTGATTGATACTGAAGTCATGTAAGTACCTTTAGCTGTAGCTGGTTTAGCTTTAGCCATTACATCGTGGAAAGCTTTGAAGTTTTCAACGAGTTTGTCAGCGTCAAATGATACTTTACCGATAAGAGCTTGTACGATACCTGCTTTGTCAGCACGGTAAGTGATTTTACCACCTTTAGACTCTTCAACTGCTTTAGCAACATCCATTGTTACTGTACCAGTTTTAGGGTTTGGCATCAAGTTACGTGGACCAAGTACACGACCAAGACGTCCAACAACAGCCATCATATCTGGAGTTGCGATAACAACGTCGAAGTCCAACCAACCACCGTTGATTTTAGCAACGAGGTCGTCTTCACCAACAAAGTCTGCACCAGCAGCTTTTGCTTCTTCTGCTTTAGCACCACGTGCGAAAACAAGAACGCGTGAAGTTTTACCAGTACCGTTTGGCAATACCATTGCACCACGGATTTGTTGATCAGCTTTACGTACGTCGATGTTCAAGTTGTAAGCAACTTCAACTGACGCATCAAATTTAGCGAAGTTTGTTTCTTTTGCAAGAGCAACAGCTTCTTCTACGCTGTAAAGTTTTGTGCTGTCGATTTTTTCAAGAGCAGCACGCAAGTTTTTGCTTTTTTTAGCCATGTTATATGTCTCCTTGTAATCAGATAATCTTGGGTGCTACTTAGTCAGTAACAGTGAATCCCATAGAACGAGCAGTACCTTCGATCATACGCATTGCAGCTTCAAGAGATGCAGCGTTCAAGTCAGGCATTTTAGTTTCAGCAATTTCTTGTACTTGTGCACGAGTAACTGTTGCAACTTTAGTTTTGTTTGGTGTACCTGAACCTTTTTCAACACCTGCAGCTTTTTTCAAAAGAACAGCAGCTGGTGGTGTTTTAGTCACGAAAGTGAATGATTTATCTTCATACACAGAGATAACGACTGGGATGATCAAACCAGCTTGGTCAGCTGTACGAGCGTTGAACTCTTTTGTGAATCCCATAATGTTGATACCTGCTTGACCGAGTGCTGGTCCGACTGGTGGAGCTGGAGTAGCTTTACCTGCAGGAATTTGAAGTTTTACGAGTTTTTCGACTTTTTTAGCCATGATATAAAATCCTCCTATTGTGGTTTTGGCGGTAATTACAGATTTTTACCTCCCACAAATATGTGTTTTGCACATACCTTTTTATTATACACTAAATTCAAAAAAAAGCAAGCATTCATGCTCACTTTTTCTTATTTTTCTGCTAGTGCAGAGCGAACCATGCGAAAGAAAGTTTTCATTTCCTCCAGGCTGGTTTTTGAGCCCTTCTCCAGTCGGTCAATTTCCTGTCCATCTGAGAAATAAGCCATGTAAGGAACTGTTTTGATGGTAAATTGCTGTCGAAAGGCTTGGATATCCTTATCCTCTCGGTCCTCGGTATCTAAAAAATAAATCTTTGGCCGCAAACTTTTTGGACTTGCAGAATAGGTCTTTAGAAACTGGTGACAATAGAGGCAACTTGAACGTCCCGCATAAAGGACAAATTCTTCATCATCTGCCAAGAAGGTTGTGATTTCCCCTACATTGACTTCTTGAAAGTCTGTCACAACTTCAGCATACCATTCATGGTCTAAAGCAGATTGATCCCGTGTCGCTGCAAAGGGGCGTATCAGTACATAAGCAAGAACTAGGCTCAGGGTAAGGACGGCTATTCCAATTCCGATAATTTTTTTCATCTTCTTTCTCCTAGCTTCTTCATTCTGTTAGAAACTGGTTTACATTTACCTCATTTTTTTATAGAATGAAGCTATGATTATTCTAAAAATTGCTTCGATTCTTTTCTTAATTCTTACACTAACAGCTTCCATCATAGCTGTCAAACTATTCGGCTTGGAAAAGAAGGGTTGGAACTTTGCAGATATTGCCTTCCCACTCTATTTCATCGAATCCTACATCATCTCAGATCGGATATTTTACCACAGCTTACTTCCCCATTTGGTCCTCCTCTTGGGACTCTTAGCTATTGGGATTGCTAGCTTCTTTCTGTTTAAAAAACGAACCTTTTCCTACCGTCGCTTTTTCAAATTTTTCTGGCGATCTGGTTTCATTTTGACCTTCCTCTTTTACCTAGCCCTTGTCATCACCTTGTTCACCCTGAAATAGCAGGCTGATAATCGGCAAGAGGCTGGTCGATAAAGACAAAATCAAATTCTTCAACAACATCATGATGGGAGTTGGGAGCTATCGCATCTGCGCCTTGCTCCCACTTCTTTTTATTCATGAATTTCGAGCGGTAGACCATCTGGATCAAAGAAGAAGGCCATCTTCTTCCCATCAAAATCGTCTGTCCGTAGGGCTTCATGTCGGATGCCCAAACGGTCAAATTCTTCTAAGCAAGCCTCCACATCTGCAACCTGGAAGGCTAAATGGCGTAGACCTGTATGCTCAGGATGAGGCATGGCTGGTCTAAGCGGAGCATCCGGTTTGATGAAAATTTCTAAGATCATATTGCCCTTTTTGACATTGAAAAGAATGTCATTTTTTTCTGGCCGGATGTGTTCATCCAACTGTTCAAAGCCCAATTTATCGACATAAAATTCTCTTGTTTGTTCATAATTACTGCCGATGATGGCAATATGATGGACTGCTTCAAATTTCATTACTGTGTCTCCAATACCTTTCTAGGCTTGGTTCCTTCTGCTGGACCAATAACCCCTGCTGCTTCCAATTCTTCCATGAGTCTGGTTGCTCGGTTAAAGCCGACAGATAATCGGCGTTGGATCATGGATGCGCTAGCTTTTTGCGTTTCGACAACCAAAGCCCGTGCTTCGTTGAAAAGTGGATCTCCTCCAGCATCACCAAAACCTGTATCACTATCGCCTTCTGCCACTTCACCAGGGTCAAATGTCTCATCATAGTCTGCCTCAGCTTGCTCTTTGATAAAGCTCACAATGGCTTCTACATCATCATCTGAAATAAAGGAACCTTGCAGACGGACTGGGTGGTTTTCATCGATCGGTTTGAAGAGCATGTCCCCTCGTCCCAAGAGTTTTTCTGCACCATTTTCATCTAAGATGGTCCGACTATCTGTACCGCTTGATACCGCAAAGGCAATCCGCGACGGCACATTGGCCTTAATCAGACCAGAGATAACATCAACGGATGGACGTTGGGTAGCAAGAATCATGTGGATACCTGCTGCACGAGCCTTCTGTCCCAAGCGAATAATGGCATCTTCCACTTCCTTGCTGGCTACCATCATCAGGTCGGCCAACTCGTCCACAATTACGACAATCAAGGGCAGGGGAATCTGCTTTTCATTTGAACGGGAGTTAAACTCTTCTACCTTGGCATTGTAACCTTCCAAGTTTCGTACCCCAAGATGGCTAAAGAGCTCATAGCGTTTTTCCATCTCGTCCACGACTTTTTGAAGGGCACGAGCTGCCTTGCGGGGATTGGTCACAACAGGGATCAATAGGTGAGGAATATCGTTATAGACTGACAATTCGACCATTTTGGGGTCAATCATCATGAACTTGACTTGGTCTGGTCCAGCCTTCATCAGGATGGAAGAGATAATTCCATTGACTGCAACGGACTTACCTGAACCAGTTGAACCTGCTACGAGCAAGTGGGGCATGCGCGCCAAGTTAAAGGAGCGAACAGAGCCATTAACTGCTTTTCCAAGTGGAATCTCCAAGAGTTTGTTGGCATCCGTCTTGGATTGCTCCCAAAGTTCTCGAAAGGGTACCATGGCAACTTCTGAGTTAGGAACTTCTATACCGACCAAAGATTTACCTGGAATCGGTGCTTCAATACGGACATCTTTGGCAGCAAGTGCCAGGGCCAAATCGTCAGCTAGATTGGAAATACGGTTAACACGAACTCCGACTGCTGGTTTGACTTCATACTTGGTAACGGACGGACCAATCTCAGCCCGTTCAACTGCTACTTTAATCCCAAAGCTAGCAAAGGTTTCTTCCAAAACCTTGATATTTTGACGAACAATCTTTTTCTCATTTGCTTGACTTTTGGCCTTAATAGGTGCAAACAAATCAATGGACGGTAGCTTATAAGCCAGATTTTTCTTTGGTTGAAAATCAATCTGGATGTCCTGTCCATCATCGTCAGATACAACTTGTTGCTGAGCAGGAAGATCTGCCTCATCTTCAACCAATAGGACTGGAAATTCCTCTTCCTCTTGACTGTCATATCCTGAGATAATTGGAACTTGGGGAGCTTCTTCTAAAATCTCTCCTGTTTCAAGGTCCACATGTGGATGGAGAAGGGCGACTGCCTCTCTCTCTTTCGTCTCTTGTTCTAACCTAAGAGCCGCTTGTTCAGCTTCTAAGGCTGCTTGCTGCGCAGCTTTTTCCGCACGTTTTTCCTCTTTTTGAACTGCCCGAAGGGCTCTTTTTTCTGCCCTCTCCTGACTTGCCTGACTCATGCGCTGGCCAGCAAGTCCAAGAAACTCTCCGATATCATAGACAGACCAGGGACCGATGAAAAAGAGGCCAAACAGAACCAACAATCCTGCAATTAAAAAGGTCCCAATATTGGCAAAAAGAAAGGAAACCGGCAGGTAGAGAGTCCCTCCGATTAAGCCACCGCCTAGAAATTCCGTTACTTTCAAACCAAAAAGGTCCTTAAAGGCCAACTCTAGGGTATGTCCAAATAGATCTCGTCCTGTATAGACTTGATCAAAATAAGCCTGATAAGCCAATAAGAATCCGATAATGATAAACCCGATTCCCAAGCGAGTTCCTTCCCTCTCCTTGATTTTCGGTCCTACAAATGCAATGATAAATGCCGCAGTTAAACCGAGGTAGGCCAAACTACCAATCAAGATACGAGTTATATTATAAAGTGTGACACCAACTGCACCCAAGCGCAGCATGGTAAAAATGAGTAGAAACAGGAACAGACCACGAACTACAAAATTCTGGACTGTCTGTCTCTGCGCCTGCTCAGCCTTGGTCGGCCTGCGGGTCGCCTTTCCTTTTTTACTTGACTTTGCCATATCTTCCTCAACTTTCTCAATCTCCTTATTTTATCATAATTTAGATAGATTTTCATAGATAAAAAAAAAGAGATTGGCTTTGCCAATCTACATCTTCTTCTTTGGATGTTTGTCAATGACTTCTGGGTGATTATCCAGAGCAGCTCTGCCTTTTTCCGTCAGGGCATAGCCACGGACAGCAAAGTAAGGAGCTAGTTTTTCTTCTGTCAAGTGGTCCTTGAGGGCAGTGTCGAGGTCGGCCGCCTTCATCTTGGAAAGACCGGTCACGCCTTCTGCCTTGAGGATATTCTTCTTGGCAGTGGAGGTGATGTGGTCCAGCGAATCAAAGGCTGACTCTAAATAAACATAGCCATCCGCCAACAACTTTTCCATGTGGGCAGGTCCGTTGATGCCGTAGATGTACTCAAAATACTTGGAATAGGGTGTCGTAGTTGTAAAGGTGCCAAAGTTGACACGCCAGAGGAGGATAATGTCCCCCGCCAGCAAGCCTTCTTCCAGGCGAATCATATTGCGTTTGGGAACGGGCTTGGCCTCCAAAAGCCAGGCTGCCAAGTCACGTTCAGGGGAAATATAGGGCTTTACCTCATGGTCTTTGTACATTTCTTCAAGACGTTTTTCAATAGACATTTTTCAAACTTCTCCTATATAGCTCAGCCTGACGGGTTCAACTGCTTCATCTAATTGGGCTGGCAAACTCCTGCTATTATACACCATTTTGTACATTTTCAATAGAAAAAAACACTATCCCCTGTCAAAACCTAGAAAACGGGTGCCTTGAAAATGCAGGCTGCCCACATCTCCCTCTGCCAAGAGGGCATACTGGTCTGGTCGTACACGAAACTCCTGCCGTTTGCCCTCCCATTCGAAAGTCACATAATAGTTGGTCCGTGCCATTTCATTTCCAAAGACATGAGTCCGTTTGGCAACCAACCTAGCCCTGCAAGTCTCTTTGGGAGCCTGGTTATTCCGCAACCATTCAGTCATATTTTTGACAATCTGAAAACAAACCGTTCCCAGTATAAGCATCGCTATTGCATAGAAGAAAAACATAAACAAGCCTGAGCTATGGACCAAATCTTGCATTTTAGGCTCCTCCTTTTTTAATAATAGTATATCAAATTTTACAAAAAAATCCATATTCATCCAGTCATTCAGCAGAAAATTGAAAATTCTACTGAATCATGGTAAAATGAGATAATTTTTACGTTTTCTAGAAAGGATTTTCCAATGAAAAAGCACATGATTCTTGCCTTGGCATCCGCTATTTTTTTAACAGCGTGCACATCAACTGCCAATCAAACGACTTCAACCGATTCTAGCAGCTCAACTGCTTCTAGCACAAGCACCGATACCAGCGCTTCTGCCCAATATGCAAAAGACCTGGCTTATGCAATCAATAATCCAAATGCTGTTTTCCCACAGCTGTCCACAGACATCGCTGAAAATGAGGCGGCTGTCAAACTAAAAACCTCTCAGGGTGATATTACCATCAAACTCTTCCCTGAGCAAGCCCCATTGGCTGTGGAAAACTTTTTAACCCATGCCAAAGAAGGCTACTATGATGGGATAATTTTCCACCGGGTCATCGAAGGATTTATGATTCAAACAGGAGACCCTCAGGGCGACGGTACCGGCGGGGAGTCTATCTGGGCTGGTAAAGATGACAGCATCGACGCTGGCAATGGCTTTAAAAATGAAATCTCCGCCTTCCTCTACAATATCCGTGGCGCCCTTGCCATGGCTAATGCAGGAGCCAATACCAATGGTAGCCAGTTCTTCATCAACCAAAACACAACCGATGCCTCTAGCCAATTATCCACAAGTAAGTACCCTGGCAAGATTATCGAAGCCTACAAGAATGGTGGTAATCCAAGCCTAGATGGTGGCTATACTGTTTTTGGTCAGGTAATTGAAGGCATGGATGTTGTTGATAAGATTGCTGCGGTAGAAACCGACGACAATGACAAACCAACCTCTGAAGTAACCATTCAAAGCATTGAAATTATCAAAGATTATACCTTTTAAAAAATGAAAACCCAGCCATACGGCTGGGTTTTATGCTTGTTCTAAAAATGCCATCAAGGTCTGCGCAGAACGTTCGCCTGCTTGGATGATAAATTCATCAAAAGTGATATTGGCATCGCCTTGGGCAGTATCACTCATGGCCCGAATGACCAAGAAGGGTTTGCCTGCATTAACAGCCGCTTGGGCAATGGCCGCTCCTTCCATCTCAACTGCTAAGACGTCTGGAAAGTGAGAACGAATAGCTGCAATCTTGTCCTGACCTGCGATAAAACTATCCCCAGTCGCAATCAAGCCGATATGACTAATCTGTTCCTGCTCTTTCAATACAGCTGCTAATTTTTCTAGCAAGCTGCTATCTGCTGGGAAATACAAGTCTTGACCTGACATTTGACCATGTGGGTAACCAAAGGCAGTCAAATCGACATCATGGTAAACCAATCGATCCGCTACTACCACATCTCCGATTGCGATGCCCTCAGCAACTGCACCCGCAGAGCCCGTATTGACAATGACATCTACTGCAAATTTCTCAGCCAAAATCGCAACAGACATAGCAGACATGACCTTGCCAACACCAGATTGGACTAAAACAACTTCATGCTGACCCAATCGACCTTGGAAATAAGTCCGCCCTAAGACTTCCACTTCCTGACTATCTACCAAGTTATCGACCAAAATGGCCAATTCCTGAGGCATGGCTGCAATAATTCCGAATTTCATTTCATTCTCCTTTATAGATAGAAAACAGCAATGATCAAGAGGACCAAGAGCAAGATGACTATTAGGAGAATTCGATTGACCTTGCTTCGAAATTCCTCCCTTTTGACAGTTTCAATTCGACGACTCTTGACGATAGAAGCATCTACTGGGATACGGACGGTTTCCCCTTCCTTATAGCCCTGGTAATCCTCCTCTTCCCAATCAAAACCGATTTCTTCCTCAAAGCGAGAAAGGTCCTGGGTTGGTTCATAGTATCCAAATCCCTTTTTATCTGTTACTGGCTCGCCTCTCTTTGCGCGCTCAATGATGTCATCTGTTAACAAGGGCTTGCCCATTGCCAATTTCCTACTTTCTCATTAATTGTAAATATTGAACCGCCATAATGGTCTTGGCATCACAAATGTCTCCATTTGCAATTAACTCCAAGGCTTCTTCCAAACTCACATAAGACAGTTCGATGACCTCGTCTTCATCCATTGGTCGTGGGTTTTCAACTTTTACCAAGTTATCCGCTAGGTAGAGTCGGATGCGCTCATTACAAAAACCAATAGCGGAGTAAAAATCTGCCAACAAGGTCAGCTTGTCACTAGTATAACCTGTCTCTTCTTCCAATTCACGCAAGGCCGCATCTTCAAGTGTATCTTCTTCTCCCAACTCCAATTTACCTGCTGGAATCTCGTAAATGGCACGTTCAATTGCCTTACGGTATTGTTTGACCAAAATCATTTTACCTTCAGGAGTGACTGCTAGGACACAGACCGCTCCCTTGTGAAAAATCAGTTCGCGTTTGCCTGTGTTACCATCTGGCAGTAAGACATCGTCAACAACTACATCAAAGATATGGCCTTTGAAAATTTCTGTACGTTGAATGGTTTTTTCTTCAAATTTCATAGTATCACCTATTTTTGGCTTGGATGGAAGGGAAAACGGATCGCATAGCCTTCTTTATTTTCCTGACGGCCACGACCGACACCGATGGCATCCTTTGGAATGTCTTTGGTAATGGTGGATCCTGCTGCTAACAATGCAGCTTCGCCAACAGTTACAGGAGCGATAATGGTCGAGTTTGATCCGATAAAGGCATTGTCGCCGATGGTAGTCTTGAATTTGTTCTTACCATCGTAGTTGACAGTAATCGTTCCTGCACCGACATTGACATTGCTGCCGATAGTTGCATTACCCAAATAGGTCAAGTGACCTGACTTGGTTCCTTCACCCAGTGTCGAAGCCTTGACTTCCACAAAGTTTCCAACGTGAACATCTTTTTTCAGAAGGCTGTCTGGACGGATATGGGCATACGGACCCACAGTCACTCCTTCTTCGATAACAGACTCTTCAATGTCTGAATTACTGATAACGACATCTGCTGCGATTTTTGAATCACGTACTCGGGTTCCGTTTGTTAAGACAGTCCGCTCACCAATCACTGTTCGACCTTTCAAGACTACATTGGCTTCAATGACAGCTTCTGCACCAATTTCCACATCGATGTCAATATAAGTCGCTTCTGGATTAACAAACGTTACTCCGTTAATCATGTGCTTTTCAGTGATTCTCTTGCGCATGACAGCTTCTGCAGTCGCAAGGGCAATACGGTCATTGACACCGAGACTTTCATCAAAATCTTTGAGGACGTAGGCACCGACCTTCTCGCCTGCCTGACGGAAAATGGAAATAACATCCGTCAAATAGTACTCACCTTGGGCATTATCCGTATTGATGTCCTTAAGGGCTTCAAACAGACGCTTGTTGTCAAAGAGATAAGTTCCTGTATTGATTTCCTTAACTTGTTTTTCAAAATCATTGGCATCTTTTTGCTCCACAATTTTCAAGACTTCGCCGTCTGCATTGCGGATAATACGACCGTAGCCGAAGGGATTATCAGCCTGAGCTGTCAAAATAGTCGCAACGTTTTTGTGGCTGATATGGAAGTTAATCAAGTTTTTCAAGCTCTCGCCTGTAATCAGCGGTGTGTCACCTGCAATAACAAGAGTATGACCTTCTAGACCTGCCAGATCTGGCTCCGCCATCATCACCGCATGCCCTGTTCCCAGCTGCTCAGATTGAAGGGCAAATTCGGATTGTCCTTCTAGGACTTCCTGCACCAATTCTGCCTTGTGGCCCACAATGGTCACTGTTTTAACAGGTGACATAGCGTCAACCGCACGTTTGACATGTTCCAGCATGGAAATACCTGCAACCTTGTGCAAAACCTTTGGCAAATCAGACTTCATGCGGGTACCCTTGCCCGCAGCTAAAATAATGGCGTAGTTTGACATAATCATTCTCGTTTCTTTGCTTATTCTCTCCATTATAGCAAATTTTACGTTTTTTGGAAAATGGTGGACTTGTCCTCCCCACTCCTTGCAAACAGTTTTATAGGCCAAAGGATATAGTCTGATGAATTAGCTTTCAGACAAGAAATTGAGGTGCAGTGCAAGAGGCTGTTCTATGTTGAAAATAAACTTGCGATGCAAGTCACTTTCGTGGACTAAAGTCAGCCAAAAGTAACAAAGTATCAAAGCTAATTCAAATAGCTATACAAAAAAGGAGCCTAAGCTCCTTATAATCTTAATGAAATAGCTGAAACCCTCTTTGGTCATCTGCTCTTGCTTGCTCCGTCAGAGCTTTAAACTCCTCCCAGACAGGGCGTTCTTGGTCTGTAAAACGGAGATTGGCGCCTGGCAAGCTAGCATTAGAAATGGACTGCACAAAGCCTGACAAACTGGTCTCAAGTGCCAATCCTTCCTTACTTGCCACATCTTCCTTGACAAGCTCAAGAGCTGACTGCAATTTCTCCGTCAGTTCTTTGCCGATTGTTTCCTCTTTCCCGGCCAAAATGGGAGAAAGCTGGTCCAATAAATTGATGACACGTTCCTTATCCATAGGAACCTCCTTGTTTAATTTTATATTATTATATTACAAACAACAAAAATAAACAAGCAAGACCTAATTTTTAGGGTAAACCAATTCAAATTCTTCACAGACAACCAGCATATCCTCTGAGAAGGTCAGACCTGCTTCTGCCAGCCAGATTGTGAAAAGTTCTTCGTGGACCTGCCGCCAGTGGATCAGACTTTTCGCTTTTATGTCAGACAAGTCACCTTCCTGACGGAACTCGCCCTCCTTATAGGCATGTTCTTCCGTCACTTGGGAAAAGGGCGTCACATAGACCTTGGTGGTCTGTATAATACACACAGCCTGACCTTGCCCATCGAGAATGATGTCGTAGCCACCAGCCGTCGGGATTTCTTCTCCCTCTACTGCGTAGAGGGCATGGGCAGAGCTGGTCGAGGTTTTGATGCCTCTAGCCACCAATTCAGCCAGTCGATCAGCTTCCGCCCCAAAGGCCCAGGCCTCCGGCTCAGGACCTGCTTGGGAATTGATGGCAAGAAATTCTTGCCAGAGTTGTGTTGGGGTCATGTTTTTTCCTTTCTAGAATACCATTCCTCTCTCGTCAATAAACTCACTTTTTCAGTACGGACTTCATCAATGAGTGGGAAATGCACATCTTCCAAGAGGTATTGGTAAACAAAACCCAGCTTTTCTTGGACACGTAGGGACTTGCTATTTTCTACAAATGCACAACACCAAATCTTATCTAAACTCAACTGGGCAAATCCGTAATCCAGTAAAACTTGACTAGCTTCTGGAATGAGACCCTGTCCCCAAAACGATTGTCCAAGCCAGTAGCCCAGTTCTGCTTCTGAATCTGGCAAATCAAGCCCGCTCTGCTTGCCAATCATGAGGCCAATACTGCCAATGACCTGGCCTGTTTCTTTGAGGACAAGGGCATAGGTTTCTGGTTGACTGAGGACAGTCTTGATGATTTCTCGACTTTCTTCCAGACTTTGATGAACTGGCCAACCTGCTGCGGGTCCTACATCTGGATGAATAGCCTGAGAAAATAAGTCAACTGCGTCTGACTCGCTCCAAGGACGGAGCAAAAGACGATTGGTTTCTAACATCATAAAATTTCCTCGCTACTTCAAACTCCAGCCACCGTCAATGGTGATAATCTGGCCTTGCATGGAGGCCAGTTTGCCAGTAGCCAGCATGAAGGTCAGCTCTGCGATTTCGATAGGCTGAGTCCAGCGTCCGATAGGGGTCTGGTCTGCCACCCAGTCCGCCAGACCGCCAGGCTCAAAGTCCTTCTGGGTCATTCCTGTCTGGACAGCACCAGGAGCGATGCCAAAGACCTGGACCTTGTCCTTGGCATAGTCCAGTGCCAACTGCTTGGTAAAACCGGCCAAAGCGTGCTTGGAGGCGGTGTAGGCTGAGCCCCCTCCACCTGCTAGACTGGAGGCAATGGAGCACATATTGATAATGATGCCCGCCTGTCTGTCCACCATTTGTTGCAGATAAGGGCGGGTTAGTCTTGTCACCGCGAAAAAATTCACCGCAAAGATGCGAGCTAATTCTTCCTCCTCAATATCTAGGTGGGGGCGGTAATCGTCTAGAATGCCTGCGGTATTACAGAGAGCATCAACTGTCTGGCACCAGGAAAAGACTGGGGATAAATCACCAGTTAGGTCTAGTTGTAGAAAGTGGAAATCGCCTGACAAATCAGGCTTGCTGGCCTGATCAATCCCGTAGACACGCCAGCCATTTTCCAAAAAAATCTCCGCCTGCGCTAGTCCAATGCCGCTGGAAACGCCGGTGATGAGGGCTGTCTTAGTCATGGACTTCCACCCAGTCGGTCGCAAGGACATCGCAAGGGGTCGGGCTCCACATGGAGAAACCTTCGCCCTCGCCTGTCACGTTGATGAGGAAATAAGGCGTCGCCTCCAGCTTTTGCCCGTGGACCTCAATGGTGTCGAAGAGCTGGACGTAGTTCTCCGCTCCGCCCCAACCTGTGCGAACGTACTTTTTCTTGGCCTTCAAGCCTGGTAAAATCTCTTCAAATGTCATGGTTTGCTCCTTTGTTTTTCTTTATTATACCAAAAAATCAGACCACTCTAAAGAGTTGTCTGATCGTATTTCTACCCCACATTCTCCTTTTTCAATAGGAAAAATGTGCCTGCAAGTGTTGAGAAAAAGGCAAGAACCATAAAGATCAGAGGCAACCAACCTGTCCAATCCCGCGGTCCATAGCCAAACTGGCTGGCCAGCAGCTGACTAAAGCCGCTGAGCACCGTTAGCACATAGGCTGGAATCAAGGTATCTACAATTGCAGACTTACTGCGATAGTAGAAGAGACCAGCTACGATCCCTAGAATCACCAAAAGACTGGCCCACAAGGGCAGGGGAATCCCCTCATAAAACTGCCGACTAATCCAAAAACGCAAGACAATCAACCCCACAAAGCTAAGCCCCCAAGTCCCCATCAGCAGATAGGACTTGATTTTTGACCGTTCATAGACTAGGTTCTTTAGGATGAAAAAAGCAGAGCTGGGTAAAATGAGCGCCAGAACCAAATCGCACAGCAAGCCCCGCCATTCTACCACCATCTCACCGCTCACCCCAAATACACCTAAGAAAAACCAACTAATATAGACAAGGGAAATCAATCCTGTTAACCGCAAACCATAGTACCAGCGAATGGACGGTAAGTCAGACAAGAGTTCATCCGCCATCTGCTTGCTATCTTTACCCAAAAAATCCTCTGCTGACTGACCGTCTGCCTGGGCATCCAAGACATCTTGGTAGATTGAAAGCAAGAGTTCGGTCGCCTTTTCCTCCTGCTCATGAAAGGCTGATGCCAACATCAAGTAAGCATGGAGCTTACGCATATAGGCCTTGTTTTCCTTGGTCAACTTCCCCTGTAAACTACTAATAGCATTCAAATATTCCTGTTGCTTGTTCATCTTACTTCTCCTTTCTCACCAACAAAACTGCAGTTCCAATCCAAAAGGCCATAGCTGGAAGAATCACCAACATCAGATTGAACCAAACTGGAACAGCCATGACCATATTTACCACACCGCCAACAATCATAAAGAGATAGGTCGGTAAAAAGACATAGCGGACTAATTTTTCCTTTTGGAAAAATAGCAGAGCGAGACCGAGCAAGGTGAGTGGTACTAGAAGCCCCCAGCCAGTCAAGACTAGGTCAGGTTCCTTGGGCATTGCCCAGAGACGAAGTCCACAAATCACGAGAAAAAGAAGGGGGATGCAGAGAAAACTTGCCCAAACCTTGATTTTGCTGGTCTGGTAAATCAAACCGCGAATGATGAGGAAAATCCCAGCGGGGAGGAGGAGGCTAAGTACCGCGTCGCAGATCAGGTCCAGCCAGTTGAGGGAGATGGTTCCTGTCCCTGCAAAATCCATCAGCCATTGGCTACCTAGATAGATGACCAGCATGAGGCCACTCAGGTTTGCGACTTCCCTGAAACCAATCGGAGGGAGGTAGCTGAGTAGGTCATCCGCCATCTGCTTACTATCTTTACCCAGAAAATCCTCCGCCGAAAGCCCGTCTTTTTGGGCTTCAAGAACATCTTGGTAAATGGATAAGAGCTGGGCAGTCACTGCTTCTTCCTGCCTGTGAAAGACAGAGGCAATCATCATGTAGCCATTGATACGGCCCATGTATTCCTTGTTTTCCTTGGTCAGCTGGTTTTCAATCACTTCAATCTGCTTGCGGTATTCCATTTGTTTGCTCATCCTACTCTCCTTTCAATCGCTGAACCTTTTGAACCAATTCCGTCCATTGGCTCCAAAAATCTTCTAGATAAGCCTTTCCCTGGTCTGTCAGATAAAAATACTTCCTATCAGGTCCATCTGGTGATGGCTTGTTCTGACTAAGAATCAGGCTATTTTTTTCTAACTTCTGAAGGAGGGGATAGACTGTCCCTCCGACCATGTTTTCAAAGCCCTGATTTCTCAACTCCTGAACTAGCTCATAACCGTAAATTTCCTTCTGGCTGATGATTTGCAATACACAGCCATCCAGGACCCCCTTGAGCATCTGGGTTTCTTTCATAAGTCCTCCACTTCCTCTGCAAAAAATCCAAACAGCAAGCCTGATGCTAACATGATGCCTAAGATCAAAATAGAATCCAAGGCCCAACCTGTTATAATCGCCGTCACAAGCGTGATACCTGCTAGTTTCCAATTTTCCCGACTTTTCTTATCCAGTTTCATACTGCCTCCCTACCTAGTTTGTAATACCGACTAGTCTGATAAAAATAAAAGTGATTTTTTTGTCTTCTATCACTAGTTTGTTTTACCTATTAGCTTTGTATCTATAGTGTAACACAAGGTAGCTAGTATGTAAAGCAAAATAGTGGAAACTATTCAAAAAATAAAAAAACTTGGGTTTCCCCAAGTTTTAGGAAATAATCTGTTTATAAGAACGGGTTGTGATCGCATAAACCATCAAGTAAACTAGAAAATAACCGCCACAGATAGCCACTGTCACCTGCATCATAAGTCCTGCATTGACCACTCCGATAGACAACAAGATAGACGATAGCATCTTGTAGGCAAAGGCAAGATGAACAAAGGCAAGTAGGATAGGCAGGAAAAAGACGGTCAGCAACTGCTTGCGAACGGACTGTCTGGTCTGATCCTCATCCAGACCAACCTTGGTCATGATGACGAAGCGATCTCTGTCTTCGTAGCCTTCTGAAATCTGTTTGAAGTAAATCACCAGCACCACCGCCATCAAAAAGATGAGTGATAGCAAGAGGCCGATGAAGAAAAGTGATCCTGCAAAACTGAAGAAACCACGCATGGCATAGGCACGATAGGCGAGACTAATCGAGTTGGTACCATCTGGAAGAATATTAGAGCTCCACAGTTCGCTTTCAAAAGTACCGGATAAGAAGATCTCCTGGCTACTTACTTGTTCTTCTTCTGATAGACTGCTTTCAAAGCCCATATAATAGCGATTCTCAGCTTGATTTTCAAATATCGTCAGATCTTGAACCACAATGACTAAGTACTGACTGACATTAAAAGACATATGGTCAGGCAGATGACCCAAGGTCACATTCTTAGGCAAGACTTGGGCAACTTCCATCTCCTTTTCATCAAAGGTAAGGGTTTGACCAGCTTGATACTGGACTCCCTTACTGTAGATGGCTACTTGGTCTCTTGCCAACTGGAGTGCCTCTCCAGTCATCTTTTCATAGGTGGCTTGATCAAGGATAAAACCAACACCCAGGTCAGAGAAATCTACGCTAGCGGCATCTTCAACCGTAAAAAATCTTACTTGCTGATTTGTCACCTCAGTAAAAGAGGCTTGCTGGTAAGGATAGACCACCTTACTTTCAATAGGAATATCCTTCTCTTCTAAGATAGCTTCCGCCCACTCCTCCACTTGTGTTTTTGAAGCGGTTGGTTGCATTCCAACATCGATCGAATAATCATTTGGATTTTGATTGGCAATATAATCTTTGCCACCGATGTAAATACTGAGACCGCCAACCATGGTTACCAAGAACATACTGGAGAGGATGGTAATGGTCGCAAGGCCCAGAGCATTTTTCCGCATACGGAAAATCAAGTTGGATACAGAAATAAAATTCTCAGGCTTGTAGTAATAGGTCTGACGCTGTTTTAGCCAGTTTAAGAGACTGATAACACCTGATTGGAAAAGCAAATAAGTCCCAAAGATAACCAGAAGAGTCGCTCCAAAGAAACTTGGAATCGCCGTCAGCGGACTGGTCACTAGTTGGGCAATAGCATAGCCTGCCCCCAATAGGATAAGGGCTAAGAGAGTTTGTAGCCAGAGGAAGCCAGTTTTCTTATCCCCGCGCTTCTTGCCCTGAACCAGTTTGAGTGAGTCGGTCAAGCCCAGTTTCCCAATATTAAAGAGGCTGACCAAGGCAAAAATCCCAAAGAGATAGATCAGTACAGTGACTAGACTTTTCAACTGGAAGGTTGAAGCCAAGACCACAGGCATCTGCATGGCTTTCAGCAAGAGCGCATAGAAGAGTTTATCTAGAGCCAGTCCCAAGAGCAAGCCAGATAGAATGGTACCGACTGAAAAGACCAGATTTTCTAGAAATGTCATCAAGAGAAGATGTTTTTTCTCCAGACCAAGAATGCTATAGACACCAAACTCTTTTGACCGCTGCTTCATGACAAAACTATTGGCATAGAAGACCATGATGGCAACTGCCAACATGACCACAATCATACCAAAGCCCAGCACTTGAATAACCCCGTTGGCTCCCTTGACCTGACCTAAATCAGGATGAAAGGCAAGAGAAGCAAATATATAGGCAATGGCTGTGGACAAAATAGTCATCAGAGCATAGGGAAAATAAAGTCTGCGGTTCTTTTTGAGATTGGTTAAGCCCAATCGAAAGGTCAATCCCAGCATACTATTCACCTCGATTCGCCATGACTGTCAATGTATCTGAAATCAGTTGGTACATCTCCTGATTGTTTCTTTCACCTCGGTAGATTTGATTGTAGAGGATACCATCCTTGATAAAGAGGACCCGTTTGGCGCGACTGGCTGCTGCTGTCGAGTGGGTTACCATCAAAATGGTTTGCCCCTCTTGGTTGATTTTTTCAAAGATATCGAGAAGGGTTGCCGTTGATTTGGAGTCGAGGGCTCCAGTTGGCTCATCCGCTAAAAGGATTTCTGGCTGGGTGATGATGGCACGCGCCACCGCAACTCGCTGTTGCTGACCACCCGAAATCTCGTAGGGCATTTTGTCTTGTAAGGTCGCAATTCCCAGACTGTTAAGGGTTTGAATCAAACGCTTATTCATCTGGTCAAGCGGAAAACGGGATAAAACCAGAGGCAAGAGAACATTGTCCTTGACAGAGAGGGTGTCCAAGAGGTTGAAATCTTGGAAGACAAACCCCAATTTCTCCCGACGAAAGACTGCAGCTTCCTTACTCTTAATCGTTTCTGTATTGACACCATTGAGCAGGACATGACCACGGGTCGGCTTGTCTAAGGTCGCAAGAATATTGAGCAAGGTGGATTTTCCAGAACCGGATTCTCCCATGATGGCGACATATTCACCCTTTTCAACTGTAAAATGAATGTCTTTCAAGGCTTCAACCTGACTGGCTTGAAAGCGGGTTTGGTAAATTTTTTGAACGTGTTGTACATCAAGTAGTGTCATTGTTTCTCCTCCTTTTCTAGCCTTATTCTACCAAGTCTCAAAACTACTATCCATCGGTTTAGCTTTCATTTGGGTGACATTTTTGTAAGTTTACTCAAAGACCAGCTCTGCTTGTTCCAAATGAATCTTCACCACCGTTCCTTGCCCCAAGACAGACTGCAGTTCAATCTTGTAGCCCAGTTTTTCTGCCAATCGTTTCGCTAGATACAGGCCTAGCCCCGATGACTGTTGAGTCCTGCGACCATTGTAACCTGAAAAACCGCGTTCAAAAACCCTCTGAAGGTCACTTTCTGCAATTCCTATCCCTGTGTCAGCGATGACCAAGACCTCCCCTTCTAATCCAATTGTAACCTTTTTCCCCTTACTATACTTGACAGCATTGGACAAAAACTGTTCAATCAAGAGACTGAGCCAGCGCTTATCGGTCGAAAGTGTCAGGGACAGCTGGCCTAATTCCAGCTTGATTTTATCCTCTATAAAAAAGAGAGAATATTTCTTGACCAAGTCCCGAACGACCTCTTCCAAGTCCACCTGCTCCAACTGCAAATCTTCGTGGAAGGATTGCAAGCGTAGATAGTTAAGGACCAAACTAGTATAGTGTTCCAATTTGAACAACTCCTTCTCCAGAGCGGCCTGACTCGGGTGCTGCTGCAATTCTCCTACCAAGAGGTGACTAGCAGCCAGGGGAATTTTCATCTGGTGGGCCCACATGGTGTAGTAGTCCTCCATATCTCCCTGCCACTTGGCTTGTTGAGCCTGTAAGTGGTTGAGCTTGTCCTCCAAACTAGAAATGTCATCCATCAGCATCGTTTCCAAGGCAGACACCGCTGCAAACTCTCTATTTTCAAGCTTCTTTCGATAGCGCCGCCACTCCACCAAGCCATCCATCCCTAAAATAATCACGGCAAACAGGAACAAAAGCCCTGTGGCATAGTAAGTCAACTGACGCTGAACCGAAAATAGATCACTGAGAAAGAGGATAAACAGTAAAAAGACCAAAAAACAAGCAAAAAATTGCCAGCGACTACGCAACCAACCTGTCAAAAAACTATGCCTCATCTGTCACCTCCATCAAACCATAGCCCAGTCCTTTTTTGGTCACAATCAAATCAGCCAAGCCCAAATCTGCTAATTTCTTACGAAGACGGGCTACATTGACAGACAAAGTATTATCATCCACAAAGATATCACTATTCCAAAGCTGACGCATCAACTGATCACGGCCCACAATCTGTGGTGCCTGTTCAAACAAGACCCTCAAGATTTGAAATTCATTCTTAGTTAATTCTTCCTTGTCAGCCCCATAGACCACCTGCATGGTCTTTAAATCCAAGCAAACTGGGCCAAACCAGAGCAAACTTTGGTCCCCTAGAAAATCATAGGACCTCCTTATCAAGCCTTGAATCTTAGCCAAGAGAACCGTCATATCAAAGGGCTTGGTCACGAAATCATCTCCCCCCATATTAATCGCCATCACAATATCCATGGGCTGGTCATGAGAGGATAGAAAGAGAATGGGAAGCTGTGAAAACTTGCGGATTTCCTGGCACCAATAATAGCCATTAAAATAAGGCAGACCAATATCCAAGACCAAGAGGTGGGGTTGAAAGGTCCTCATGTGGTCCAATACCATCTGAAAATCCTCCACGACCTCTACTTGGTAGCCCCAATTTTGTAAATTTTTCGCCAAGAGGCTACGAATAACCTGGTCATCCTCAATCAGTAAAATCTTATACATACCATCTCCTCACTTTCTACCTACTATTATACTGTATTTCCTTGTTCATTTAGGCTATTTCTGGCAAATTTACCTTACAAATTTGTCATTTTTGAGGACTTTGGCTATACTTAAAGGAGTATCAGAAAGGACAGCCATGGCAAATTTATTCGATTACATACAAGAGGTAGAGTACGATAGCTTCTATGATATTCCCCTGACCAAACTAGATCTTCTAGCCCTGACAGAACTCTCCTATCTTCCCTTTGATCAACTCGTCAGCCCTGCTTTTTCCCGTGAAAAAGGAACTCGTTTAGACCACCTGGCTCAAGCTTTCCAGGAAGCATTTACAGATGTTTTCCCTCCCTTTTCCATGGTAACTAAAAATAGGCTCAAATTGCTGCGTGTCTTGGCTAGCGCCAATCGTTTTAAGTATATCAAGGTTTTCGCCTTTGTCGACGAGGTTAGCTTGGACTTGCAGAAGCAGTTTTCGGCCCTGTGTTTTTCACTCAATCGTCAACAAACGGTGGTCAGTTTTAGGGGAACCGACGACACCATTATCGGCTGGAAAGAAGACTTTCACATGACCTATCTGGAAGAAATCCCCGCCCAGAAGTCTGCTCTGCTCTATCTGCAACAGGTTATGGAAGAGGTCGGGGGCACTTTTTTTGTGACAGGCCATTCCAAAGGTGGCAATCTGGCTCTCTTTGCAAGCAGTTTAGTAGAATCTGATTTGCAAGAAAGAATTGTCCAGGTCCTTGCCTTCGATGCACCAGGTTTGCATAAGACCATCACCCAGTCAGCAGGTTACCAAGCCATCACCGAAAAATTCCTCCCTATCGTCCCACAAAATTCTATCGTTGGTATGATGTTGGAACAGACCGAAAACGCCCAAATTGTTTATAGCAATACCATCGGTCTCCTTCAGCATATCACCTTTTCTTGGGAAGTCATTGGTCTGGATTTTAAACCTGCACAAGCCTTAACAGACAATAGCCTTCAGACAGATCAAACCCTCAAAACTTGGACAGCCAGCTTAACTGAGGAAGAGCTACGGCATTTCTTTGACCTCTTTTTCGGGATATTTATCGAGGCGGGCATCCATCGCTTTAGCGATTTAACCGTTGATACCCCTTTAAAAATCCGGCAAGTCATTGAAAATGGTCGACAACTGAGCCCACAAGAACAAGCCATGATGGAACGCCTAATCCGGCAATTAATTGACACCCGTTACCAGATTTGGAAAGAATCCTTGGCGCATTTCTTGCCCAAGCCTCCTGCACTGTTGGATGATTGGTGGCAACAATTCCAAGAACAGAGTCAAAAAAAAGAAGAGAGCTAATCTCTTCTTTTTTTGTCTAGAAATGATTTTCCATCCTCTTATAATTCTTCGATTCGAAGAACCTCATCTGTCATTTCCCAAATGCTTGGATTATGGGTCGCAATCAAAATCAGGCGGTTTTCCTTTCGAAGGGAGAGCAGGAGATCCATGATAGCTCTGGCCGTCTCAGGGTCAACGGATGCCGTTGGCTCATCTGCCAAGATAAAGGGCGGATTTTTAAGGATGATTTTGGCTAGAGCAACCCGCTGGGCTTCACCACCAGACAACTCATAGATGGGAGCGGACAAATCAAGATAAGTAAGACCAACAGTTTCTAAGGCCGCCCGTTGCTGTTCCACTTGTTGGACCTTGGTCAGTTTTTGCCCAACCAAACCCAGCTTCAAATTCTCTCCGACAGTCTGGCTTTCAATCAGTCCAAAATGTTGAAATAAATACCCCAGTTCATGGCGGAAAAAGTCAGTTGATTTGTAGGAGCTCAGCTCTTTTCCTCGATATAAAATAGATCCTTCGTAATCTTCTAGTTTCGCTAACATGTTCATCAGAGTGGTTTTTCCGCTTCCACTCGCACCAATCAGAGCATAGATTTTTCCTGCCTCTAATTGGAGGGATACATCTGTAAATAACTGGCGCTTTCCGAATCGTTTGCAGACCTTGTCTAATCGAATCATACTAGGCTCCTTTCAAAATAGTTGACAGGCTCTTCTCCTCTTTCCTTGACTGCCTATATAAAAGCAGGGAGGTATTTGCCAAGAAAAGCGCAAACACTGCTAAAGAGAGAAAGACATGCTTGGTGAAAAATAGACCGCCCACAGCTCCCAATAAGAGAACACAAAACTGAGCTAAGAAGTAGCTACGGTGTTGCTCAAAAAAGGTAAGTCCCGCTAGACGTTTGATAAAAATCTCTCTGCGAAATTCTTCAAAATAGAGCAAATTCATGGTATTAAATAGAAGCAGAGAGGTCAAAATGCCCAGACCAGCACTTGCCATCATAAACCAGACCTCCCGCTGCAATTTATTCGCAAAATCCTGAAAGATCTGGTTGCCAGAAGGCATCTCCGAAATCTGGTAGTCTAGGCCATGAGTTGTTACCAAGTCCTGTAAATAGGCCAAATCTTCAAAATAGAAATAGGTTTGAAGCTGATTTGACCAGAAATCTATTGCTTGGTCACCTGTTGATTGGGGTGTTAGGACCACCAAAATCGGATCCCTGACAAACTGTTGATAGGATAAGGGGGTGGTATTGTATGTAAAGCGCAGCTGATTGCTGTCAATGTAGTGGAGCATGGCTTTCATTTTTTGAGATGAGTCCTGCATATAAACCATATCGGTCAGGGCTTCTTCAAATTCTGAAATCAGATTTTGCTCCTTCTCTCGGAGTTTATCAGGCACAAGCAGGATGAATTTGCCACTGCTGTTTAGCTTTGCCAGACTTTCTTTCAAGGCGGGGGTCAATTCTATCCCTTGTCGCTCTAGATACAGGGGTGTGACTAGAAGGACATTTCCTTGAGGGCTGTAATCTTGCCAATCCAAGAGCGGTGCCTGTTGCCAGATATTGCCACCAGTATTCACCCAATAATCCACCAAGAAATGGCGACTCAGGAGGCCTTTTTGATCAGAGACAGCTTTTTCTGCCAGTTGCAACCACTTGCTCTGAATTTGATTTCGTTCGTCCTTATCATGAGAAAAACTGCTACGGTTAAAGCCTAAGCTGACCAAGTCTTTCTCCTGCTGCCACATGGTCTGACCCGCATGGTGCAGGCTCCAAGTTTGAGAGTAAAGGAAGGTCCGACTGACGCCGAGCGATACAATCAGGAGCGCCAGCATTTGCCCAAAGAATAATAAGCCCATCACTCCCTTTACAGGAAACCGCCCCTTGATCAGTTGCATCAGATGAACCCTTTGCAGAGCGATTGAAAAGACAGAGGCAAAGAACAAGGCAATCAAGAAAAGCAGAGCTCCATAGATGGCTAGTCCGCCCACAAGGGTTAGGATAGCTAGTTTGGGAAGCCCAAACAGGTAAAAGAAGAGGATGGCTGAGCTACTACCGATTAGCCAACCAAAGAGCAAGTCACGACCATCTTCCCTCATAGGCCTGAGAAAAATGCTCCACCGACTCTCACCTGAAATCAATCGAATACCTGAAGCTCGTAACCGACCGATATGACCAATCAAAACAAGGGCTCCAAAAGTCAGGAAGAAGATCAGAAGGGCAATCAGCTGAAATCCGTTGCCAAAAATCCAAACAAGAACATCCAGACTAGACGGTTGCATCAGGTGCATATGCGATAGACCAATGGCTGCCAACTTTTCCTGCAACTGACTGAGACGCAAGGAGCCTCCAAAAATAAAATAATTGGTCACAATACTTGGGTTGACAAGGTCTTTCTTCTCTTTTTCACGGATGCCTTCCGGTAGGCTACCCTTTCCGAATAGGACATAAGAGATCTCTGTTGTTCCCTCTCCTCCAACCTCCTCATGCTGCATGGCGATTAGGCTATCTGTCTCATCTGCCAATTCCTGCAAACTTTCTGCAAGGCTTGAAAAGTTAGCTCTTTGTTCCATATCAAGGACTACAACCTTAGGATAGTAGAAGGAAACATAGGTATCCGCCCAGATAGATACAACCCAGGATAAAAAGCAGGCGACAAGAATATTGGACAGGATGATAAACAATCTTTTCATGGCTACCTCCCTACTTGAATCAGCTTTTTTATTTTATTATATCAAAATACTATATATGTTGCAAAAAAATATATAAACCAAAACAAAAAAATCTGAGTCTCCTCAGATTTGCTATCCTATAAATACTCGCCCTTGACAACAAAGAAGGTGCCACGAATTTCGCCAGCTAGTTTGGAGCGTTGGCGGGCAAACTTGAATTTCCCTTCAAATTCTTTGGGAATCTCAATCCCGTTTGACAATTTGAAACCGACCGCTCGTTTGCCACCTTCTTCTAGCGTATAGAGGACATTGACAGCCAGGCCATTGTCATAAAAAACAAATGACCAGAGAATACCGTCTACCTCAAGCTGAGCGACATTGAGTGGAGTATAAGGAAAAACCATGTCCCGCTCTGCCAAGACCTTCTCGATAAAAGGCAGGATTTCAGGCTTCTCTTCTGGTGTGTAAACCACATACTCCTGCTTGTATTTGTTCCAGAAATAGCGGGCTTCGTTGGCACGCAGACCTGCCAAGACTTCTGCGACTGGACTAGTTTCCAATCCTGTCGTTTCGACTTCTTTGAAATTTACTGTATAAGGCATGATTTTCCTTTCAATAAAGAAAGCACCCGAAGGTGCTAGGTATTTATGCGTTAAACGCTTCTGTTAATTGTGGTACCACTTGTTTCTTACGGGAAACGGCACCTGCAAGGAAAGCGTGGTTGTTTTCCAACTTGAAGTTGAAGGCCGCTTCCACCTTGTCCATGTTGCTTCCAAGGGCAAGGATTTCAGAGTTTGAGTTAACGATGTCTGTAATCATCAAAACAAAGTCAGAGTAGCCATTTGCTGCTGATGCTGCTGTCATAGCTGCTTCGATTTCTGCTTGGCGTTCCAAGACTTCTGCAATGTCCACTGTGTTGACTTGGGCTACACGCACGTCATTGCCGTTCAAACCAAAGGTTTTTGCATCGATGTCAATCAATTCTTCTGCTGACTTGCTGGCAAGGTTGGTTCCTGCTTTCAAGAGTGCCAAGCCGTATTCTTCCAAGTTCACACCAGCAATTTCAGCCAATTCAGCTGCTACTTGTGGATCTGTTGCATGAGTAGTTGGCGATTTGAGCAAAAGAGTATCTGAAATCAAACCTGACAAGAGGAGACCTGCCACTTCTTTTGGAGGTGTCACACCATTTTCTTTGAAGGCACGGTAAACGATTGAAGATGCTGAACCTACTGGCTCCAAACGCATGTACAATGGATTTGCCGTTTCGAAGTTTGCGACACGGTGGTGGTCAATAACAGCTGCCACTTCTACATCTTTGATGTCTGCGATTGATTGTTGGAATTCATTGTGGTCTGTCAAGATGACTTGGCTAACACCTTCTGCCTTAGCAGACTCAACCACGCGCGGTGCAGTAACACCAAAATAGTCAAGTGCAAAAGCTGTTTCTTCATTTGGCGTTCCAAGTGCAACTGCTTCCGCATCACGACCAAACACTTCACGCTCCAAGTGAGCCCAGCCGTATGATGATGCAATGGCATCTGTATCAGGATTTTGGTGACCAAAAACTAAAAATTTAGACATGTCTACAACCTCATTTTTCTAATAATCTCCTACATTTTACCATAAATAGAAAGACTTGTGAACATGGACGGGTCGGGATTTGCCAAACGTTTTCAAAAAGAGTAAGATAGAAGGTAGCAATACAAAAGGAGAACCATATGAAATTTTCAGACTATACCTATGTTCGTCCAGATTATGAAGCTATCAAAGCTCAATTTTCTGACCTGACAGACCAGTTGGCTGCGGCTAGCGATTTGGAAACAACTCGTACACTTGTGGCAGCCATTACAAAATTACTCAACCTGGTCGATACCCAGTACAACCTCTGGATGATCCGTCATACTATCGACATGAACGATGAGTTCTACAATGAAGAAACCAAGTTTTGGAATGAATATTCGCCACTCTTTGAAGAATTAACCACCAACTACTACCGTGTCATTGTCCAGACACCTTACAAGGAAGAGTTGTCAGACATCTTGCCTCAAACCTTCTTCATGCAGGCAGAAAACAAGCTCAAGACCTTCTCATCAGACGTCATTCCATTACTGCAAAAAGAAAATGAATTATCTGATGAATACAGTAAACTGATCGCTGGTGCAGAGATTGATTTCCAAGGTCAGACCTACAACCTGGCACAAATGGGGCCATTCGGTCAATCAACCGACCGCGAGGTCCGCAAGGCTGCTTCTGCTGCTACAACTGCCTTCTTTGAAAGCAAGGAAGCTGATTTTGACCGTGTTTACGATGAATTAGTAAAAGTCCGCACAGAAATCGCCCACAAACTCGGCTTCAAGGACTATGTGGAATACGGCTACCTCAAGATGAACCGTTTCGACTACAATCGTGACATGGTCAAGGTTTACCGTGAGGAAATCCTCAAGCATATCGTACCGATTGTGCAGAATCTTCGTGAACGCCAAGCCAAACGCTTGCAGGTGCCAAGCCTCAAACACTACGACCTCAATCTTGAGTTCTTAGACGGCAATGCGGTGCCACAAGGTGACCCAGATTTTATCGTCAGCCAAGCCCAAGACATGTACCGCGAATTGTCCGCAGAAACAGGTGAGTTCTTCGATTTCATGATTGAGCATGAACTCTTGGATTTGGTCGCAAAACCAGGCAAAAACAGCGGTGGCTACTGTACCTATATTCCTGACTTCAAGAGCCCATTTATCTTCTCCAACTTCAACGGAACCAGCGGTGATATTGATGTCTTGACCCACGAAGCAGGTCACGCTTTCCAAGTCTATCGTTCGCGTTGGATTCAAAGTCCAGAAGTTGTTTGGCCAACCTACGAAACCTGTGAAATCCATTCCATGTCTATGGAATTTATGACCTGGCCATGGATGGACCGTTTCTTCAAGGAACAGGTGGATAAGTACAAGTTTACCCACTTGGCAAGTGCCCTTCTCTTCTTACCTTACGGTGTCTTGGTGGATCACTTCCAGCACGAAGTCTATGAACATCCAGAAATGACACCAGCAGAACGCAAGGCGACTTGGAAAAAACTCCAAGACCTCTACTTACCAGACCGTGATTATTCTGAGTCAGAAGCCCTCAACCGTGGTATCTTCTGGTACCGTCAGGGGCATATCTTTGCCAGTCCATTCTACTACATCGACTATACCTTGGCCCAAGTCTGCGCCCTCCAATTCTGGAAACGCACGCAGGTAGATCACGATGAAAATGCTTGGGAAGACTACATCCGCATCTGTGATTTGGGCGGCACCAAGTCCTTCTTGCAAGTGGTTGAAGCTGCAAACCTCCAATCACCGTTCAAAGAAGGTGCCCTCGAAAGCACCGCCAAAGCTGCTGCCGATTGGTTAAATGCAGTTAAGGATAACGAACTATAAAAGACAAAAATCTGAATGAGATTCAAACTCATTCAGATTTTTTTGCTTTGACAAATTCGATGT
The DNA here is from genome assembly GCF_032594915.1 of Streptococcus sp. 29896. Lineage (NCBI taxonomy): Bacteria > Bacillati > Bacillota > Bacilli > Lactobacillales > Streptococcaceae > Streptococcus > Streptococcus suivaginalis. The sequence goes on from NZ_CP118733.1 coordinate 1,529,162, forward strand.
ACTTATCCCCAAAAACTTCAATTTGCTCCAAAACCAACTTAAATTCCTGACCAATCTCACTCAGTTCATACTCCACTTTTGGTGGAACCTGTGCATAAACCTTCCGAGTGATTAAACCATCATCCTCCAATTGACGTAACTGCTTGGTAAGGGTTGCTTGGGAAATCCCTGTCAATCGACGGTGCAATTCATTAAACCGAATCGGTCCTTCTTCGATATGATGTAGTAATAAGATACTCCATTTCCCAGATAAGACACTCTGAGTGGTCACATAAGGACACTCCGGAACCGTATGTTGTGTGAAAGTTGCCATAATTTCTCCTTTATTTTCCCTTGATATTACACATTACTTCACAAAAAGATAGTGACTATTCAAAAAAATCGTACTTGTATTATTTTTAGTACCTGATACAATAATACCATAAACTGCGAAAGCAGGAAAGTATTTTCTCAAAAGGAGCGATACAATGAATATCAATTGCACTATATAATACAAAGGAGTACCTATGTCACTAATCTCAGTTTTCAAAAATATATTTACAAAAAAGGAAGAAAAAAACATGAAAAACATTCTATTTATCGTTGGTTCACTACGTGAAGGTTCATTCAACCACCAAATGGCTAAACAAGCTGAAAGCATCTTAGAAGGTCAAGCAACTGTATCTTATCTTAACTATAAAGAAATCCCGCTTATGAACCAAGATCTTGAAACACCAGTCTTGCCAGCTGTCCAAGCTGCACGCGATGCGATTATGGCTGCAGATGCTATCTGGATTTTCTCACCAGTTTACAACTTTGCTATTCCAGGTACTGTGAAGAACTTGATTGACTGGCTCAGCCGTGCCCTAGACTTGTCAGAAACACGTGGCCCATCTGCACTACAAGACAAAATTGTTACCGTATCTTCTGTTGCAAGTGCTGGACACGAGCCAATGTTCGCTAGCTACCATGCACTCCTACCATTTGTTCGTATGCAAGTCGTTGGTGAATTTACAGGTACAACTGTCAATCCAGAAGCATGGGGAACTGGTCAGTTGGTATTGTCAGAGGAAGCCATCGCTGGTCTGCAAGCGCAAGCTCAAGCTTTGTTAGAAGCTTAGATTCTACAGGTCAATATAACCTTTATCGAGTTGAAGATGATAAAATTGCAGAACTCTGGGATGTTGTTGTGCCAATCGAGGAAGATTCCAAAACTTCCAATAGCAATGCTAAATTCTAATCAAAAACCAAGAAAATAAAATGAAAGAAAATTAAAATGAAACTATATTACATCATCGATGCTTATTGTGGTTGGACCTACGGCTTTAACCACATTTTCACAAAATTCATGCAAGACCATCCTGACATAGAAATAGAGGTCATTAACGGAGGCTTGTTTGTCGGAGATAATAAAAAGAAAATGGTTGATTTCCAGCAGGCACAGACCATCAACAAACAAATCGAAAGCTATTACCAAATGTCTTTTGGCGATAACTACAATCAATTGTTTAAGGATAAGGACTTTACCATGGACTCTCTTGGTCCTGCTAGAGCCTACTCAGTCTTGAAAAACTATGTTGAGACACCTAACCATGCTCAGCTAACATTAGACATTCAAGCCTTATTTTTTGAAGATGGGTTAGACCTCAGTCAAGCAGACAGTTACACCAGCCTAATCGGTAGCTATCAGCTACCTACAAAGGCTATGGAAGAACTATCAAGCATCTTGAATCAACCAGAAAATCTACACCCAGACTTTATCAAGGCTTATGAAATGGGGGTAACCTCTTTCCCAACCTTGTTACTTGAAAAAGACAGGAACTTCTTTAATCTTATTAACCAAGTACGCACAGTAGATGATTTGGAAAAAAATTTCCAAACAGCTATTACGCAATAGAAAGGGCAACTATTTATGGAAAAACATTATAAGCTACAAAATGGAACAGAATTACACATCTTTACAAATGATGAATCAAGTTTTATGGTTACGGCGACCTTAATCATTAAAAATGGCAAGGCTCTCCTTGTAGGTTCAGGGTTTAAACAATCAGAAGGAGAGCGAATTGTTCGCTATCTACAAGACGCGCAACTGACATTAGAAAAAATCTTTATCATTCAAGAGGATCCAGACTATTATTTTGCTCTTGAGCCTATCAAAAAATCATTCCCAGAAGCCATTGTCTATGCAACGTCTTATGTTATCGACCATATTTTAAAAACAGTATCAAAAAAATTACAGGTATGGGGAGGCTCTTTAGGTGACCAAGCTCCTAAAAATATTATTTTACCAGCGCTCATTCAAGAATCTACATTAGAATTTGAAGGTGATAAATGGGAATTTTTCGGTAGTGAACCAAGTCAAATCAATCTTTGGAATGCAGAAACCAAAACCATTATTGGCGGTATCAATACCTTTAATCAAATTCACCTCTTCTTAGCAGATTCACAAACTACCGAGCAATTGAAAGCCTGGCAAGATCGATTAAAAGATATGAAGGCACTGGATGCCTCTCTCATTATTCCAGGTCATGCAGATAGTGAAAGTTCATTTGATTCTCAAGCACTTGATTTTTCAATCGCCTATATTGAAGTAGCAATCAAATTAAAAAAAGAAGTCAAAGACTCAGCTACTTTTATCGCTAAAATGAAAGAAAAATTCCCTAATCTTCGTAACGAGGCAGTCTTGGAATTGAGTGCTAAAGTCTTAACAGGTGAAATACCATGGGGGTAATGTATGTCAAAAAATCAATTATATAAAAATATTTTAGAAGAGACTTATCTAGCTACTGCTCAAGGTCGAATAGAAGATTTCAAGAGCCATTTGGCTGCTGATATCTCTTGGACAGAAGCTGCAGGCTTTCCCTATGCTGGTACCTATATCGGTCCAGATGCAGTGATCGAAAACGTCCATGCAAGACTAGGTTCTGAATGGACCAATTATAGTGCCACACCTGTTGATTACGCCTTTTCAGGAAACCGTGTCATGGTTTATGGCTACTACAAGGGGACCTACAACCTTACTGAGAAATCCTTCCAAGCAGACTTTGTCCATATTTACGATTTTAATGCTGAAAATAGAATTACACACTTTATCCAAATCGTAGATAGCGCACTTGTTGAGAAAGCTATGAGATAAAAATCAATTTTCAAAAGTCTATTCGTCACACATTACTTCACCAAAAGATACTAAGTAACTCGAAAATTCCTATAAATTGTATCAGAAAGTCAGGTATTCCCATGTACAATTCCAAATTTGAACTGGGTTATGTCGCCCTCAACGTCCGCAATCTCGAACTTCAAAGCCTATTTTACCAACAGGTACTGGGTCTGCAAATTTTGACGGAAAGTCAAAACCAAATCGACCTCGGCGTCGGTCAGACCATCTTAGTTCGCCTCATCCAAACAGCACAAGACGGAGATGTCAGCCACAGCTATGGACTCTATCACTTGGCCATTGTCCTACCTAGCCGAGAGGACTTAGGCACCATTTTCCGCCATTTTATAGACAATAAGATTCCTCTCCAAGGCGCCAGTGATCACGGTTACAGCGAAGCCATTTACCTAGCCGACACCGAAGGCAACGGCATCGAAATTTACCGCGACCTGCCTCAAGACACTTGGGATGTCCGCCCGGACGGCCGTATCGTCGGCATTACTGAGCCTATGGATGCTGAAACGATCTATGCTTTAGGGAAAAAAGCTGACGCAGCCTATCAGATGCCAGCTGGCAGTCGCATGGGTCATGTCCATCTATCTGTCCGAGAAAGCGCTGCTTCTAGCCGATTTTACCAAGAAGTCCTAGCTGTCGAGGATAAATTCTCCGTCCCATCTGCAGCTTGGCTAGCCTCAGGCGACTATCATCACCACCTAGCTGTCAACGAATGGGGAGGAAAAGAACTGCAGACGCGAACTGAAGGCATGCCCGGACTTGCCTACTACACAGTCATCTATTCCAATTCTGAATTTTTTGAAGCAAGCTTGAATCGCGTCATTGCTGCAAACCTAATCGTTCAAAAACTGGACAACACTGCAACCTTTGTCGATATAGACGGTATCAAAACCAAATTCATCTTAGAATAGAAATAAGAAAGGGAAATGCCTGAGCACTTCCTTTTCTTTGTTTATTTGATTAAGCCAAGATCATATTTCATTCCCAAAATCCGTTTGACGGATTGGTCAATCCGCTCCTCGGTAATTGTACCAGACTTTACTTGTTCGATAATATAAGGAATTTGACTGGCATAACTTGAAGACAATATCATATCTGTCCCAGCTTGAATGGTCTGCAAGGCACCTGTATCTTGATCTACAAATTGGACCAAGCCCTGCATATCAAAATCATCCGTCATAATGACACCCTCAAAACCAAGCTCATTCCGAAGGATTTTATTGATTTCAGGTGAAATGGATGATGGGACATCATCAATGGCAGGTACGATATTGTGACTAACCATGATAGAGTCTGCACCTGCCTCAATCCCAGCCTTAAAGGGAAGAAAGTCATTGGCCCGTAATTCTTCTAAACTACGGTTGTCATGGACCAAATCCGTATGCGAATCAGCATTGTCTCCATAACCCGGGAAGTGCTTCAAGGTCGAAGCAAATCGTTCTTCTTTCAACAACGAAACCAATTGACCAATATAGTCTGCGGTGGTTTTCGCATCCTGCCCAATGGTCCTATCGTAGATAAAAGATGATGGATCAGTGGATAAATCTGCAACAGGGAAGAAACCTGCATAGATTCCCACACCTTTTAAAAGACTGGTCTTCTGCTTGGCATCCGACAAAATCGCCTCAATGCCACCAGCTTGGTACAATGCCAAAGGCGATGTAAAAGGTGTTTCCAGAAGTTGACTAATCCGAGTTACCGTTCCACCTTCCTCATCTGAAGCCATTAATAGCGGCACTTTTGAAAGTGATTGATAAGAAGCAATTTCTTCCTTGACTTGTTCTAAGTTCTTACCTTCATAATCCCGCGAAAATAAGATATAGCCTCCAAAATGATAGGTTTCCAATGCCTCAGCTTGTCCTGCAGATGGCATCCGAGCAAAAATCATCTGTCCGACCTTTTCTTCTAAGGTCATCTGTTGCAAATAATCAGAGATACGTTTATCCTTAACAGAAATTTCCTGAACAGTCACAAAAGAAGGACTGTTGATAGACTGTCCTTCTCTTTTATTTAGTAGATATAGCAGGGGCAAGAAAGCAAGAATCGACAAACATATTAAAAGTGTTTTTCTAACACCTAGATATTTTTTTACTCTAGCTCTACGCACATTTACTATCCTTTTATTCGATTTAGATAATCTTGATAAGATTCTGTCTCCATCAGGGCTTTGGCATTTAGAACACGTTCTTTGCTCGGTGGCTTTGTTCCTTCGAGCGGGTAAGGTCTGCCCAGCTCACGCCACTTAAATTCGCCAAGGTTGTGATAAGGAAGTACTTCAAAACGCTCCACGTTGGTCAGGGTTTTGACAAATTTTCCCAATTCTACTAAATCGTCATCTCGGTCTGTTAATCCAGGTACCAAGACATGACGAATCCAAACAGGCTTGCCGATATCCGATAGGTAACGAGCACACTCTAAAATAGTTTTATTACTATGACCTGTCACAATACGGTGCTGGTCAGGATTGATTTCCTTAATATCTAGGAGCACCAAGTCTGTCACCGCCATCAAACGATTGTATTTTTCCAAATAGCGATCGGTCGAACGGAAGGTAAGCGCACAGGTATCCAATGTTGTGTGAATGCCCTTTTCTTTTGCAAGGGTAAAGAGTGCAATCAAGAAATCAATCTGAATAGTGGCTTCACCGCCTGAAACAGTGATGCCCCCTTCCTTGCCCCAAAACATACGGAAACGAAGTGCTTCATTGAGCACATCCTCAGCCGTCCGCTCCTTGGCAGCAGGATTGACCAAATCCCATGTATCAGGGTTATGGCAATACTGACACCGCATGTGGCAGCCTTGCATAAAGACCACAAAACGCACGCCAGGCCCATCTACAGAGCCAAAACTCTCAGTCGAATGTACAAGACCTGTTACTTTTCTGTAATCTACTTCTTCCATGATTCCATCCTCGTTTTCTTCATAAGAGTATTATAACATAAATATGAAAACGCTTCTATAGAAAATTTGCAAGAAAAGATGAGGAAAAGCCAGACCTCCTGCTAGACTAATGGACAGATTCACTAGGTAAGACTCGATAGGTCCAGCCCAAGGCACCTGTTGATATAGTTTCGGCTTCGAGCAGTTCAAGATTGCTTTAACTTGGTCAAATAGGGCAAAGCTTCCACCGACCACAACTGGCGAAATAGTCAGCCGTAATCAATTCACCAATCCAGCCTTCAATAAAGTTTGAGCTAAACGAGGACTTCCCAACACGGCAATGTCACCACCCTCTGCTTCCTTGACCCGTCGAATTTCTTCCAAACAATCTCCCTGCAACAAGCTAGCATTTTTCCAAGTCACCTCTTACAGACGATTCGAACAAACCAGTTTTTCCACTTCTTGAATCCAAACTGCATGCCTACTCTCATGCTCACTCGCTTCTGGATTATCCAACATGGTTGGCCAATACTGGTGCATCATTTCATTGGTTGTACTTCCCCATAAAATAGTAGTCGCAGTTTCTAGCGTACGATTGGCAAATGCTTCTATCTCTTTATTATAGGCTATGTAGCCAATCTCCATAGCCCCCACTGAGGCCTCCTCCATTTCGTCTAAAGACAAATGTAAAAATACAGTTAATTGCGCCTTCCAATTCCTCCGATTTCGTGATACTCCCCAGTATATCCTTTTTACCTGAATGAGTAAAGAAAACCAGTTTCTATTTTCAGAAACTGGTTTCCAGTATTAGTCTTTTACTTTTTCTTCATCGTCAACTTCAAGCGGGGTCAACAAGATTTTCAATTTGGTCACACGACCATTCTTCACCTTGTCATTGATCATGACAAGATGGAAACCGTTGTTATCCAGCTCATGGCTTTCTTTTTCTTCCTGGGTCGGGATAGTCCCCAAACCTGTCAGGTAGAAACCTGCAATGGTATCCACGTCATCACTTTCTAACTCTGTACCAAAGTGTTCATTGAAATCGTTCAAGGTCATATTCCCTTGGACAATATAGGTGTGCTCTCCAATTTCACGAACAAAAATTTCTGTCTTATCTGTTTCATCATCGATTTCCCCAACGATTTCCTCCAACAAGTCCTCTAGGGTCACCAAACCAGCCACTCCACCATATTCATCCAATAAAATGGCCATCTGATTTTGCGTATTGCGAAGGGACTTAAGCAAATCATCCACAAAAATCGTTTCTGGAACGAAGAGTGGTTCCTGCATGATACGACGAATATTAAGGTTTTCAAATCCATTGGCATAGGCTTCTGCTAGCAATTTCTTGGTATGAATCAAACCGATAATATTGTCCTTATCCCCATCGTAAACAGGAATCCGTGAAAAATTCTGCTTGAGAATCTGAGACATGATGACACTGGTTTCTTCCTCAATATCAATCATAAAGGCATCAGTTCGTGGCACCATAACCTCACGCGCCACCAACTCATCCAGAGAGAAAATCCCCTGAAGCATCTCAATCTCTTCGGCATCGAGAGTCTCTTCACTCTTGGTCAAAATGTACTCAATCTCGTCCCGCGTCATCTTATCATCAGCATCATCAAACTCCATCGGAGTAATGCGACTAATCAAGTTGGTTGCAGCAGACAAGAGCCAGACGAAGGGACTGACAATCTTCCCTAGAAAAATGATAATCGGGGCCGATATCACTGCCAGATTTTCCTTCATGTTCATGGCAATGCGCTTGGGATATAATTCCCCTAGCACGATAGACACAAATGTCAACATGGCCAAAGCCAGCCAGTAACCAGCCGTTTGCGCAGTGGTTGAATTGCCCATCCATTGGGCAAAGATAGCTCCCAAATCATTGGCTAAACTCGCCCCTGACAAGATGGAAATAAAGGTTATCCCAACTTGAATGGTCGATAGAAAATTGTTAGGATTTTCTAAAACTGACAACAAGCGAATGAATTTTTTCTCACCTTCTGCAGCTTTTTGCTCAACCCGTGATCGATTAAGGGAGACAAGGGCCATCTCTGAGGCTGAAAAGAAGGCATTGAGCAAGGTCAATAGGAACAATAATAAAATCTGTAAATGAATGGTCTGACTACCGGGGTCTTCCATGGTCTTCTCCTAAAAAAATGTTATAATGAAACTATTATACCATATCTGCAAAAAAATATGGGAATTTGGACCAGAAATTTGGTCCATTCTAGGAAAAGACGAAGATTGGAGAAACAGATGGTCCTATCAATGAAAAACCTGTCCTATAAAAGACAAGGAGACTATCTCTTACGGGATATCAACTGGGAATTTAAACAAGGAGAGCGTTGGGCTATTTTAGGGCTAAATGGGGCTGGAAAGTCAACCCTCCTTCGTATTCTAATGGCTGAGTTTTGGAAGACATCTGGTGACCTGACGGTTCTTGGAGTGGAGTTTGGTAAGGGAGATATTCCTAGCCTACGCACAAAGATTGGGGTCGTTGGTTCTTTCCTTGCCGAACGCTTTCCCATTGATTTGACAGCTGAGCAGATTGTCCTGACTGGAAAGTACAAATCCTCCATCCTCTACCGTGAATACGGTCAAGCTGAATTGGATGAAGCCATAGACATGCTCAAAACCATCAAAGCTGATCATCTAATCGGTCGGACCTATGCTAGTTTATCACAAGGTGAACGCCAACTCCTGCTGATCGCCCGCAGTTTGATGGAAGAGCCGGCTATTTTGATTTTGGACGAAGCAACTGTCGGTTTGGACCTCCTAGCTCGCGAGCGCCTACTCCACCACATCGACCATATCTGTCAACTCCCAACAGCTCCTGCCATTATCTACGTCACCCATCACGCCGAAGAAATCACTGATAATTTCACCCATGTCCTCCTGCTCAAAGATGGCATGGTCTTGGCACAGGGAACCAAAGAAGACATCCTGACACCTGAACTCCTCAGCGATTTTTATGGCAATCAGGTGGAATTGATTGACTTGGGTGAGGGAAGATTGTTCATTAAGCCGATATTATAAAAAACAAATCCAGCCCTAGTTTTGTACTGACCCCAAAAAGTTAGATAAAAAATATTAGTGAAAGGATTTAGTTCTGTACTGAACAGGACTAAGTCCTTTTAGTTTTGCTTTAATGCGTTTATTGTTGTAGTAAAAAATATAATCAGTGATAGCTTGCTCTAGTTGATCGAGAGACTTGAAAGTCTTCTCAAATCCGTAAAACATTTCTGTTTTCAATATGCCAAAGAAGGACTCCATCATACCATTATCCGTGCTAGTTCCCTTGCGAGACATGGAAGGACGTATAACTTTACTGTCAAGAAAATGATGGTAGGCTTCGTGTTGGTATTGCCAACCTTGGTCACTATGGAGAATGGTATTTGGGTAAGTTTCCTCAGGAAAGGCCTTCTCAAGCATGGACTTAACTTGCATGAGATTAGGTGAGCGGGACAAGGTAAAATCAATAATTTCGCTATTATAGCCATCCAGAACAGGTGACAGATAGAGTTTTTCAGAACAATTTGGCAGAGCGAACTCCGTCACATCTGTATAGCACTTCTCAAAAGGCTTAGTCCCTTCAAAGGCTCTCTCAATGAGATTAGGAGCTTTCTTGCCCACATCCCCCTTGTAAGACTTGTATTTCTTACATCGGCGAATACGAGCTGATAAGCCTAGTTCTTTCATCAGCCGTTGTACTTTCTTATGATTGATAGAAAATCCACGATTTCTTAACTCAAGGTGAATGCGACGGTAACCATAGTTTCCCTTATGTTCATCATAAATAGCTTGAATTTCAACTTTTAAGTCCTTGTCTTTATCCGGTTTGTCCATTTGTTTGACGTGATAGTAATAGGTAGAAGGAACTAATTGGGAAATAGTCAGAAGGATGTCTAGTCGGAATCCTTCTTCGACCATCTCTCTAACTGTTTGAGTCTTTCTTGCTCTCTGGCTTCGTCCCTTAAACGAAGCTCCCTCAACTTTTTTAGGTAAGCTACCTCAGTGCGTAAGCGTTCATTTTCCTCCTGAAGTCTCTCCAACTCCGTCATCTCTTCCCAGGTTTTCTTTGATTTACGCCCCATTTTTGGTGGCCTCCCTCTTGTTTTCTCAACAATAGTATACCCGTTTTTCTTGTATTGTGCTATCCAGTTTGAAAGGGTTCCACGATTTGGCAAGGCATAATCAAGTGAGACGGAGAGAGCTGACTGCTTATTAAGAAGTACTTTGTCAATCATTTCTTGCTTTAATTCTGGGGAATAGTAGTTATTGTTCTCTTTTTTAACAATACTTAAGCCATATCTCTCAATCAATCGAATCATATATTTAATACCAGATTGAGCAATACCGAACTGTTTTGACAAGGAATTGAGGGAGTTACCATTTTGACGTAACTCATAAATTTGGACTTTGTCTTCATAACTTAATTTCATAAAAATAGCACCCCATAAGTTAGATTTTTTCATTCTAACTTTTGGGGTGCGGTTCATTTGAGCTGGATTTTAATCGTTCCACCATGACCAAAAACGGTGGGGTATTGACTTGGTTGAGCGGTTTATAGAGCATGGCAGTAAAGACGGTCTGGTCTAACTGGCTGATAAAATCTAAGACTGCATCCTTCTCAAGAGATCCGCCCTCGTGACCATAGTAAACCATGATAGCTAGACGCCCCCCCACCACCAGACGGTCAAGAACTTTTTCAATGGCTTGAAGGGTGGTTGCAGGCAAGGTAATAACTGACTTATCCGCCGAAGGAAGATAGCCCAGATTGAAAATGGCTGCCTTGCATTCCTCTACATATTGGTCGAGGTTTTCGTGTCCTGTCAAAACCAATTGGGCATTGGTCAAGCCAGCTTTTTCTAGTTTTTCAGCCGTTGTGGTCAGGGCTTGTTCCTGAATATCAAAGGCCACCACTTTTCCTGCTCGCTGGGCTAAAAATAGTGTGTCATGGCCATTTCCCATCGTCGCATCAACCGCTAGGTCTTGGTCGGTTAAAATTTCATCTAAAAAGGCATGAGCCATGTGTAAAGGTCTAAGCATTTTCACTCCTTAAGCTAATAATCTTACATAATATTCGGTCAAGGTGGCTTCGTCCACCTTTTTGCGTTGCTGCAACCACCAGCTGACCGTCTCCACAAAAGTGGTCACAACAAAATGTACCAGCAAATCCTCTGGAAGATTCCCCTTGCCCTGCATGTAGTCTTCAACCACTTTTGGAAAAATGTCGTGTTTCAGCTCCGCTTCCAGTTCTCTTAGAAAATAGGCATTGCGGGACAATAAAAGGCTGGCAACTCGGTCTTGATTGGTCCGAAAGTGTTTGAAAATATGGGCCAACAAAGTCTTCACATCCGCATCTTCACGACCTGTAAATAAGTGGTGAAAGAGGTCATGACAAAGTTCTTCCAAAAGAGCCTCTTTACTGGCATAGTGGGCATAGAAAGTGGAACGCCCCACATCTGCCAGGTCAATAACATCCTGCACGCGCATGTCATCATAACCTTTATCATTTAATAAGGTCAAAAAAGCCTGAAAAATAGCTCTTTTTGTTTTTGCAATTCGTCTATCCATTTTTCGTACATTTCAAACAATTTGTTCAGAAAAAGACAAACCGTTTCTCTTGTTTCTAGTTTTTTGGCTCATTACAGTACATAATAAACCTATAAACAGTATAACACAGAAAGGGAATCTCATGTCATCTTCTAAAAATACATTTATCGCTTTTCTCCTCAATCTTAGCTTTTCTATCATCGAGTTTATCTTTGGCTGGCTCTTTGGTTCTAGCGCCATCTTAGCAGATGCTGTTCATGATTTGGGTGACGCCCTCGCCATCGGAAGCTCTGCCATCATGCAAACCTATGCCAACAAGCCTGCTGATAGGGTTTATCCCTTTGGCTACAAGAGATGGAATATTTTGGCCGCTCTCTTGACTTCTAGTATTCTGATTATCGGCTCCAGCTTGATCCTTGTAGAAAACATTCCCAATCTTTTCCATCCCAACCCTGTCAATCAAGATGGGATGTTGGTCCTCGGCATTATCGCTATCATCATCAATTTACTCGCTTCCCGTATTGTAAAAAATGGCCATAGCCATAATGAATCCATTCTCAGCTTGCACTTTTTAGAGGATATTTTGGGATGGCTGGCGGTCATCCTTGTTTCCATCATTCTTCAATTCACTGATTGGTACTTTCTAGACCCATTACTCTCACTCGGTATTGCTATCTTCATCCTCGCCAAAGCCCTGCCAAAAGCCTGGAATAGTGTCAAGATTCTACTTGAAACAAGTCCGCAAGGAGTAAATCTTGAAGAATTGAAAGAAATTCTCCTTGCTCTTGAAAATGTTCACGAAATCACTCAACTGAATGTCTGGACCATGGATGGATATGACCATTGTGCGACAGTGACGGTCAAACTAACAAATCCTGCTGTAGCAGACAAGACCAAAGCAAACATACGAAATTCTCTCATCACCTTTGGCATTGTCCAAAGCACCATCGAAATTTTGTAAAAAAATTTTTTAAAAATATCACATTTTCCTCTCCCATTTACGAATAAATAGGTATGAAGACAATTATCCTATTTTTCCTTGGAGCTTCTATCGGCTCCTTCTTGGGATTGGTCATCGACCGTTTCCCTGAACAGTCCATTATCGCCCCCTCTAGTCACTGCAATGCCTGCAAGCGACGGCTCAAGGCCTGGGACCTCATACCAATCCTGTCCCAGCTTTCCACAAAATCCAAATGCCGTTACTGCAAGGCGAAGATACCTTATTGGTATCTGGGACTGGAGTTCTTAGCTGGCCTATTGGTCCTGCTCTGCCATTTTCAAATTCTATCTCTTGCCCAAACCATTCTCATTTTGGCAGGACTAGTTTTGGCCATTTACGACATCAAACATCAGGAATATCCTTTTGCTGTCTGGCTCGTTTTTACTTTTATAGCTCTGATACTCTCCCAGCTCAACTGGCTCTTCTGTGGCCTTTTGGTCCTAGCCTATCTGACTGAAAAATGGCAACTCAATATTGGTTCTGGCGATTTTCTCTATCTGGCAAGTCTCTCCCTTTTGTTTGGCGTGACCGAAATCCTCTGGATTATCCAGATTAGTTCCATCTTAGGACTGGCAGTCTTTTGGGTCTTTACACCAAAATCTCTACCTTATGTACCTTTTCTTTTTTTGGCCAGTCTCATCATCACTATTACCTTCTAAATCGAGCCTAGCTCGATTTTTTTGGTATAATAAGAAGAATAAAGGAGAAAGCTATGACAGTTTTTACAGATGACAGTTTAACCCTGCATACCGATCTTTATCAAATCAACATGATGCAGGTCTATTTTAACCAACAGACCCACAATAAACACGCTGTATTTGAAGTTTACTTCCGTTCACAACCTTTCCAAAACGGCTATGCTGTCTTTGCAGGTTTAGAGCGGATTGTTCACTATCTGAATAACCTTCGTTTCAGCCAAACCGACATCGACTACCTAGAAAGTCTAGGCTATCCACAAGACTTTTTAGATTATTTGGCAAATTTGGAGATGGAGCTAACCGTTCGCTCTGCACTAGAAGGTGACCTGGTCTATGCAAATGAACCCCTCTTGCAAGTCGAAGGGCCCCTTGCCCAATGTCAGTTGATTGAGACTGCTCTCTTAAATATCGTCAACTACCAAACCCTGATTGCTACAAAAGCTCGCCGTATCAAGGCTGTCATTGAAGATGAGCCCTTGATGGAATTTGGTACTCGCCGTGCCCAAGAAATGGATGCTGCTATCTGGGGTACACGGGCAGCCTTTATTGGTGGAGCATCTGCGACTTCCAATGTTCGAGCTGGCAAAATCTTCGGCATCCCTGTCGCTGGTACCCATGCCCACGCCTTGGTCCAAGCCTATGGCGATGACTACAAGGCATTCAAGGCCTATGCTGAAACTCATCATGACTGTGTCTTCCTCGTTGATACCTACGATACGCTTCGTATTGGTGTTCCAGCAGCCATCAAGGTTGCCAAGGAAATGGGAGATAAGATTAACTTCAAAGGGGTTCGGATTGATTCAGGCGATATGGCCTATATTTCCAAGAAAGTTCGTCAGCAATTAGATGATGCAGGTTTTACAGATGCGAAGATTTACGCATCTAATGACCTGGATGAAAATACCATCCTCAACCTCAAAATGCAAAAGGCAAAAATTGATGTCTGGGGAGTTGGTACCAAACTCATCACCGCCTACGACCAACCTGCCTTGGGCGCTGTCTACAAGATTGTATCCATCGAAGATGAAGATGGAAATATGCGTGACACTATCAAGCTGTCTTCTAATGCGGAAAAAGTATCAACCCCAGGTAAAAAACAGGTTTGGCGCATCACCTCCAAAGAAAAAGGAAAATCAGAAGGGGACTACATCACCTTTGCGGACACTGACGTCACACAGATGGATAATATCTATATGTTCCATCCAACGTACACCTACATCAATAAAACCATCGAAAACTTTGATGCACGTCCACTCCTAGTTCCTATTTTCGAAAAAGGAAAACAGGTCTATGAACTTCCAAGCCTAGCGGAAATTCAAACCTATGCCAATCAAGAATTTGATAAGCTGTGGGATGAATACAAACGTGTGCTCAACCCACAGCTCTATCCAGTCGACTTGGCACAAGATGTTTGGGATAATAAGATGAACCTCATCAATCGTATTCGCAAACAAACTCAGACCAAATCCATCTAAGAAAGGTATGTTATGACCCTACAGGAAACAATCATCAAAGAATTAGGTGTCAAGCCAAGCATTGACCCCAAAGAAGAAATCCGTCGCTCCATCGACTTTCTCAAAGATTATCTTAAAAAACACCCATTTTTGAAAACCTATGTCTTGGGGATTTCTGGTGGACAAGATTCGACCTTGGCTGGTCGTTTGGCTCAGCTGACTATGGAAGAAATGCGGGCGGAAGCAGGTGACGATTCTTATCAATTTATCGCTATCCGCCTCCCTTACGGTGTGCAAGCTGACGAGTCTGACGCCCAAGCAGCTCTAGCCTTTATTCAACCAGATGTCAGCTTAACCATCAACATCAAGGAATCAACAGATACCATGGTAGCTGCAGTCAATGCAAATGGGCTTGCTATGTCTGATTTTAATAAGGGAAATGCTAAAGCCCGCATGCGCATGATTGCCCAATACGCTATCGCTGGGGAACGCAAGGGAGCTGTTATTGGAACCGACCATGCCGCTGAAAATATCACTGGCTTCTTTACCAAGCACGGCGATGGCGGTGCAGACATTCTCCCCCTCTTCCGCCTCAATAAACGCCAAGGAAAACAGCTTCTAGCTGAACTGGGGGCAGATGAAAAACTCTACCTCAAAGTTCCTACTGCAGACTTGGAAGAAGACAAACCTGGCCTTGCTGACGAAGTCGCTCTCGGTGTTACCTATAACCAAATCGACGACTATCTCGAAGGTAAAACCATTGACCCTCAAGCCCAAACCATTATCGAAGGATGGTGGAACAAAACAGCCCATAAACGCCACCTGCCAATCACGATTTTTGATGATTTTTGGAAATAAAATTAACCCCTGACGATAGGCAACCGTCAGGGGTTTTTGCTTTATGGCTTCTGATACTTGGTCCAGTGTTGGTAGGCTTTGATCCAGAGTTGATAGGTAAAATAGGCTAGAACTCCGCCCAGAGTATTGGTCCAGAGGTCATCAATTTCAACCACTCTACCAACATCAAATAAAAGATCCAGGACTAGTTGACTTGTCTCGATAAACAGACTCATCAAAAAGCTGTACCGTATAATTGCTCGAAGGCTTCGCCATTTTTCAAAAAGGAAAAGAAAAGCAAAAACCAAGGGAAAGAGCAGAAAAATGTTGGTAAAGTTCTGCAAAACTGCTAGAATAAAATCCTGCAAACTACCTGCCTGACTGCCGTTCACTATCGTGTTAAAAGGAATCAAGAGCAAGTAAACCCGTCCGATTTGGATGATACCTGGTAGTTGAAAACGGGGCATGCCGGGGTAAAATCCTTGTGGCAAAAAGCAGAGATAGACGATAAAACCTGTGTAGAGGCAACAAAGCCACCACAAGATTTTTCTACCCAAGGGGGCTACTTGTCCACTCTCATCAAAGAGATGCCTCATGCCAGAATACCTGCCTTGGCTTTGGCTGCGGCGATTCGAGCACGCGCTTTTTCACGGTCCTTTTTGAGGGTATTGGAACGCAATTGACCACAAGCCGCATCGATATCTGTACCATGTTCCTGACGAACGACACAGTTGACCCCGTTTTTCTTCAAGACATCAAAGAAAGCCAAGGTCCGTTCTCTAGTTGAACGGCTGTACTGGTCATGCTCACTTACAGGATTGTATGGAATCAAGTTGATATAAGACAATTTACGGATGTTCTTGGTCAAGTCAGCCAATTCCTGAGCTTCCTCCACTCCATCATTGACCTCATTGAGCATGATGTATTCAAAGGTCACACGGCGGTTGGTCACCTTGATATAGTCCTCAATCGCTTCAAACAAGACTTCGATTGGATAGCGACGGTTGATGCGCATGATGCTAGAACGAAGATCGTTATTTGGTGCGTGAAGGGATACTGCCAAGTTAACCTGAACTCCCTCGCGGGCAAAATCACGGATTTTTGGCGCCAAACCAGAAGTGGAAACGGTGATGTGACGGGCTCCGATTCCCAAACCCTTATCATCATTGACTACACGCAAGAAAGACATGACATTGTCATAGTTATCCAATGGTTCACCGATCCCCATGACAACGATATGACTGACACGTTCGTTTTTCTCACGCTCATCCAGGTATTTCTGTACCAACATAATCTGAGCCACGATCTCACCGCTTGTCAAGTCACGTTGTTTCGGAATCAAACCAGAGGCACAGAAGGTACAACCGATATTACAGCCAACCTGGGTTGTCACACAGACTGAAAGCCCGTAGTGCTGATGCATGAGAACTGTTTCAATCAACATACCATCTGGCAGCTCAAACAGATATTTGATAGTACCGTCCTTGGACTCCTGAACAATCCGTTGTTTGAGGGGATTGACCACAAAGTTTTCTTCTAATTTTTCAATCAAAGACTTGGGCAAGTTGGTCATTTCCGAAAAAGATTGAACACGGGATCGGTAGAGCCATTCCCAGATTTGCGTGGCACGGAATTTTTTCTCACCATGCTCCAAGGACCAATCTACTAGTCCCTGTCTTGTTAGGCTATAAATGGATGGTTTCATATGATCTTACTTTTGTCGAATGACAAATCCTCTCTTAGTTTCTTTTGGTTCTTGACTTGCTTTTTTACGTGGTTGGTCCGGTTTTCTATCCGTCTTTTTCTTGCGAATCTGACTGGATTTTTCTTCGTTTCGGATGGTAAAGGTAGCTTTTTGACCTTGTTTTTTATTCTCTTGTCTCTTCTGCTCTTGTTTTTTGGAGTCTTGTTTCTTAGTCCCCTTGGTTCCTTGCTGCTTTTGATTTTGAGACTGCTTGCCAGCAGAGTCTTGCTGGCGATTACGGTTACGGGAACGATTGCGGCGACGGCGCGCTGGCTTGTCTTCTAGTTCGACCGGCAACTCTTGGGGGTTTGGGTTTTCTAAAATAAAATAGGCACAACCAAAATTGCAAAACTCTGTCAAATAATCATCCAAACGACCAATTTTCTGCTCGGAAGCCACCTTGCGGTCATCCTTGTAAAAACCTTTCAACCGTAGTTGCTCATTTCCCCAGTCTCCCACAATGTAGTCAAATTTAAGCATGAGCTGGGAGAAGCGTTGCCCAAATGCAGTTTGGTCAAAGGCTTCCTTGTAATTTTCCACCAAGTCTAATTGAATTTGCTCTGCAACAACCTTGTCTCCCACTCGGGCGAAGCTTGGTCCTGGAAATTTATTGTAATTGTATAATTCTGGAGAAATTTCTTTCTTCATGTTTCCTCCTCAAAAGTATCTTAACCTTTATATTATAACACGAATTTGATAAATCTTTGCCTTTGGCATTGAATTAGAGAATTTTCAGACAATTCTATGCAAAAAAGAGCGATTAATCGCTCTTAGTTTTTTCTAAATAATCAATGGCATCCTGAACAGTCGTTACTGGAACAAGCTCGATTGACAAACCTTCTTCTTCAACAACTTCCAAGGCCTCCTCATAGTTGGTTTTGGCATTTGGATTTTCCTTCAAAACAGCTTCATCAACAGGATTATTTGGGACAAAGAAGACCGTTGCACCTGACTTGGCTGCAGAAAGTACCTTTTTATCTGCTCCACCGATATCACCGACGGAACCGTCCTGTTCAATGGTTCCTGTTCCTGCAATCACACGGCCACTGCGCAAGGTGGGATCTGCCAACTGCGTATAGATAGACAAGGTAAACATCAAACCAGCACTTGGACCACCGATATTTCCTGTTTGGAAATCAATCGGCACATCACTGGTCACTTCCGTATGGTCCACCAAGGAGATCCCAATCCCATTTTTTCCATTTTCAAGCTTGATGATTTTTCCATCGGCTGTTTGTTCGATACCGCTCGACACATAACCTACGGTCACATCTGATCCCAATTCCAAACTGCTGACATAGTCAATCAATTCTGCTGAACTCTCAAAGGTTTTGCCATTAATACTCACAACCGTATCTGCAATATTTAGAATCCCTTGGAAGGTCGAATCCTCTGCCAAACCGAGGACATAAACACCAAAGAAGTCCATGGTAACTTCTTTCCCTGCCAAGGTCAAACCTTGATACTTAGCCAAATTTTGAGAGGTTTCCATATAAAATTGTGCGATGCGATAGTATTCTTCACTATCTGCTCCACCTGTCATTTCTTGCTCGGATTGGATATCAGAATGACTATCAAACGCTGCAAACAAGAGTTTGATAGCTGTAGCTTGTTGGACGGTCACATAGGTAAAGTTATAGGAGCCATCCTCCTGATCAACTTCCCCATTGACCTGAAGAACAGACCGAACGTCCATCGCCCCTCCAGGACTCTCAATATAGTAAGGAAGGGGATAAAACATGGCAAACCAAATCAACAGGGTTCCCAAGACGATGGAAGTGATTAGCTCCCACTTCCGATTTACTCTTCTATTTTTCATTTTGAATCTAACTCCTGACTAACTCTCAAGGGGACATATGGATTAATGTCCTGACCGAACTGTACTAATTCCCGAACTTGACTCGAAGAAACAAATTTTAACTCTGGCTTAGCTATCAGATAAACGGTTTCCAAGTCCGGTGCTAGCCTACGATTATAAAAATCAAAACTAGACTCGTATTCCAGGTCAGTTGCATTGCGCAACCCCCTCACCAGATGCGTCACTCCAAGACGATGTGCCACATCTACCACCAATTCATTTTTAGCAAGAAAAGCTTCTACCTTGTCCTCCTTTGCAAACAAGTCCTCCAAAACAGCTAATCGCTGCTCTGGACTAAGCAAGCCTTTCTTGTTGGGATTGGTGAAAATCCCCACATAAAGTTTATCAAACAGGCCACTTGCTCGCTCGATAATATCCAGATGCCCATTGGTAATGGGGTCAAAAGATCCTGTAATCATTCCAATCTTATCTGACATAAACGGTTACCTTGCTAATTCCATAGATTTTTTCCTTCCAAATTCCCAGCTCTGCTATTTCCTCCGGAAGAGATACTGCCTTATCCGTCTCACAGACCACCATGACCTCTTGGGACAAAAGCTGGCGCTGACACAGCTCAGTGATATCTGCTACGATGTCCTCGGCTGAATAGGGAGGGTCCAGAAAGACCAGGTCGAAGGATCCGCTCAAGTGAGCCAGAGCTTGCTTGGCCTCCATAGCCAAGAGCTGAAACTTGCTGTCTTCCTTGGTCATGCGGATATTGTCGCGGATAATAGCTTGCGCTCGTCGATCCCGCTCGACCAGAACTGCTGACTCCATCCCGCGAGAAACAGCCTCGATAGACAGACCGCCACTACCTGCGTAGAGATCTAAAACCCGCCCACCGTCAAAATAGGGACCAATCATATTGAACATTGCTCCTCGCACCTTGTCCGAGGTGGGTCTGGTTGTCTTGCCTTCTAAGGTTTTTAAGGGTCTACCGCCATAGTTTCCAGATACAATTCTCATAAAGTCTATTATAGCAAAAATTTTAGTAAAGTGAGGAAATAGCCTCATTTAAAGAAAAAAGAACGATAGCCTACAAGCTATCGTTTGCTTTCTATTATCAGTCCTAAAATCCACTATGGCTGCTCTGTTTCTGCCACTGGTACTTCTGGTGTTACTTCAGCTACAGGTTCTGTCGGTGCCACTGGCTGTGCCTCCGTTTCTGCTGCTGGAGTGGTTGGCTGGCTCACTTCTGTACTTGGAGCGGTTGCTGTTTCAACCGGCGGTGTCGTTTGTACAGCTGGTGCTGTAGTTGTCGATGAACTACTAGTACTTGGTGCAGCGGTAGAGGCTTTTGTCGTCGATGTTGTCGTCCGACTGGAGGAATTGACACTAGTCCTTGCTCCAGTTGTTTGACTCGGTGTCACAACCTGACTAGTCTGAGCTGCTGGTTCTTCCGTCGAACTAGAAGCAGTTGTGCTTTCAGACTTTTCTTCTTTGGATTTTTTTTCCTCGGCATATTTTTTCTCTGCCTCAGCCTTTACAGCTTCTGCCTTTAATTTTGCCTGTTGGAGGGCTGTTGCTTCTTTAGCCATTTCTTGTTTGACCTTGTCGATACGGTCTTGGAGGGCTGTTTTTTTAGCCTGGTCCTCTACCTTGTCAACGGCTGTTTGTGAAGCCTTGAGATTGGTTTCTGAATGACTTGCTTCCAGTTTAGTCACGGCAGCTTCCGCCAACTGCAAGGCAGACTGCACTGGACTGGTCGGGCTTGAAACCTGGGCAGTTGCTCTGCTATCTTCCCTTGTTTCAAGAGTATAAATCAAGAGACCAAATCCCAATAACAAGCCGAAGGTACTGGCAAGTAAAAAGAGTTTGACAATCGGTAAGTTTTTTGTAATTTTTCCCTTCTTCTTCATGTTGACACCACTCTTATCTATTTATTAACCCAAACTCCTAAAAACTATTATTACTTAGCAACTTTTGTTTTACCATTCCAGCCATTTAAACCATAGCGAAGAATGAAAATATTGGAAAATCCTTGTTTTTTCAAATGCAGGGCTGCAGGTGTTACCAATTGACCACGATCATTTTCATAGATCAAAATCGGTTTGTCCTTCCGTAAGGCTGCAGTACTTTGGCGCAATTGTTGGTAAGGAATATTGCGAGCACCCAAGATATGTTTTTTACGAAATTCACCTGGTTCGCGTAGGTCAATCAGCTGACCACCTTGGATTTTTTCAGCAAATTCGCCATTGTCAATGACCGTCGCTGCCTGGCGCAAACGCCAATAGTTGAAGCCCATCCAGCCTCCTAAAATCATAACAAATGCAAGCAATGTCCACACTGTTTCCATCACAATTTCTCCTTACTTTTCTGATACTCAAGCTCCAAACGATGCTCCCGTCGCAAGACCAATTCTGCCTCAAGGTATTCCAATCGATCTAGAACACCCGCTTGATAGACCCGATTCAGCTCAATCTGCATCATTTCAATATCGTAGAGACGGTTGCCCATATAGACAATAATCCCAAACCGCTTCAGCAACTGCTGCACATCGTAAAGTCTTTTCATAAGTAGAGTGTAGCAAATTATTAGGACTTTTTCAAGAGGGTTTAATATATGTAATTTTTTGAGCGGTCCATTTTTCGCTTATCTTTCAAGAATAGCAAGCATCTGCACAATTTTAACCTCAAAAAACCATCTCAAGATAACTGAAATGGCAATCATAGCTCATTTTAAAACCAACCCTTTTCCTGTGCAATCTTTACAGCAGCTGTGCGGTTTTCAGCACCCAGCTTGGACAGGATAGAGGTCATGTAGTTGCGGACTGTCCCATCAGACAGGTGGAGCTGGCTGGCGATTTCCTTATTGGACAAGCCGTCGGCAACCAGCTTGAGCAGCTGGCTTTCCTGATCCGTCAAGGGACTACGTTGGGTCAGGAGAATGTCCATCAACTCTGGCGAATACTCCTTCCGCCCCGCCAAGACCGTTTCAATGGTCCGCATGAGGTCTGCGATGGAGCGTTCCTTGAGCACATAGGCATCCACATCTGCCTTGACCGCCCGCTCAAAATAGCCTGGTCGCTTGAAGGTGGTCATGATGACAACCTTGACGGGTAGGGATTTCGCTCGCACCCATTCCAAGACATCCAGCCCCGTCTTTTCAGGCATTTCAATATCTAAGAGTAGCACATCTACTGTCTCTTTTTCCAAAAGAGCAAGGGCCTGACTGCCGTTTTCTGCCTGTAAAACAGACTCAACCGCATCTTGAAAGCCCAAGAGCTGACAAAGAGCGTCCCGCAGCATGGCCTGATCTTCTGCGACTAAGATTCTCATTCTACCACCTCCTCAAGCGGAATTCGTATGGACAGGCGAGTGGGCTGTGCCAGAGAAAGAAATTCCAAACTCCCCTGCACCGTCACCAGTCTATCCTTTATAGTATGCAATTCTTGACCTGTTAACTGGGCAAAGCCCACACCATTGTCTTCGTAGTGCAAGACCAATTCTTGCTGGTCTTCTTCAAAGGTCAAACGGCACTTACTAGCCCGACTGTGTTTGAGTAGGTTATTGGCCAACTCTCTCAGCACCATAGCCAGTTTGTTCTGGACAGGCAAGCTGAGCTGCTCTGCTATTTCTCCACCCAAAACGACCAAGTCCACTCCTGCCAAGTCCAGCATCTGCTGCAAAATCTGGAGTTCCTCTGCCACGGTGTGCTGCTTGAGTGACTGGACAATCTGGCGGACGTCCTGCATGGAGTCCTTGGCTAAGGTCTGGAGCTCCTGCACTTCCTTCTTAGCCTGGTCAATCTGGTCGTGGTCCAAAAGGGTCTTGACCAGCTCCGCCTTGACGGTTAGCATGGCAAAGACATGGCCCAGGGTATCGTGCAAGTCCTGACCGATGCGGTTGCGTTCGTTCTCAGCAAGCAGGAGGTTAATGGAAGTATTTTGCTCCTGAATCCGTTGCTGAAGAGCTTCCCGCTTGGTTTCAATCCAACTGAAAATCAGCAAGGCCAAGCCGAAAAAGTGAATGATGAGTGCAAAGGCCCGCATCTCAAAGGGGACTGGTCCAAAAAGGGCCCAGAGGATAATGGCCAGCAACAAAATCCCATAGGACACCGTCCGATAGGTCGGCTGAATTTCCTTATAATACCAACCTAGCATATTGGACAAGTTGAAGATAAAGAGGGAAAACTGCAGATTGCCCCAAAAACTCATGACGGCGATGTAGCCAATCAGGTAAAACCAGCCCAGCATGGAATAGAGCTTGTGGTCTGTGTAAAAGAGGGAACAATAGACTAGGGCAAAAAGAATGGTTGCTAGAATAACCGCCGTCGGATTTGGAGAATATTGGGCGTAATAAAGTGGAAAATAGAGAAAGATCATGCCCACGAAGAACATGAGTGGTATCTTTCTTTTTTCAAAAATCATAGGTCACCTCACTGCTGGTCAGATTTTTTATGGATGGCCAGAGCAATTCCTAAGAAAATTATGGCATATCCTAGGACGATTAGCAAGGATTTCCAGAGAAAATCTCCCTCTTGGGCATAGGTGGTCACCAGCTGGTTGACATGGTAGCTGGGCATGAGTTTACAAATCCGCTGCACCCAGTCTGGAAAGAGGGAAACAGGCATCCAAGAGCCGCCCATGATAGCCAGAACAAAATAGAGCAAGTTTGCCACAACCGACATGGTTTGTTCCGACTGAATTTGCACCAAGAGCAAGCCAATAGCTAAAAATACGATAGAGGTTACTAAAAGTAAGAGAGCCGAAATTACCCATTCTTGAGCTGTCATCTCTACACCCTTAACCAAGCCACCGACCGCAAAGACAATGACATTGGAAGATACAAAGCAGAGCAAGACCCGCACGAGTTTGGAAAGATAGTATTGCCAGATTGGCAGAGGCGAATGCTGGATAAAGGTCAACCAGCTATTTTTTCTGTCCTCTGCCAGCATCATGGGAAAGGTGAAGAGGGCAAAGCCCGACATGGAAAAACCTGTCATGGTCAGCATATAGGACTGGATAAAGGCCTTTTGCATGGTCGCATCATCAAACTGGATCGTTGATGAGAAAATCAGGAAAAAGATGACGGGCATACCGATAGACAGGAGAAAAACTCCCAAACTTCTGGATAATTTTACCGCCTCTACTTGAACTAATGCTTTCATGATTCTTCCTCCCTTGTCTTGTCAAATAGGCTATTGAGCAGGGTCTTATTCTGCACTTCCAGGTCTGAAATCCGACAACCTGCCTCCTGCAAACTAGCCCAAACCTGCTCAATGGATCGGGTCTTAAAGCTGACCGCGTCTTGTTTGTAGCTGATTTCATTGATTTCAGCCAAGTTCTCCACAACCGCCGCAAAGGCAATCGGCAGGGTTACTTCCTTCTCCTGCTCCTCGCTCCGCATGGCAAATGGCGTGGTATCTCTTAGTAACCGCCCCTGGTGCAAGACCAAAATCCGCTCTGCCGTATGCTCCACTTCCTCGATATAGTGGCTGGTATAAAAAATGGTCACACCCTTTTCCTTCAACTCATGAACAATCTCCCAAAAACGCTGACGGGTTGAGGTATCCATGCCCGCCGTCGGCTCGTCCAAGAAGAGCAGCTTGGGCTTGCCAATCAGGCAGATGGCGAAAGCCAAGAGCCGCTTCTGACCACCCGATAGCTTGCCTGCCAGTTGATTTTTTTGCTCTGAGGAAAAGCGGAGCAGGCTGTCGATTTCCACATCTGTTAGACTGTCCTTGTAGATAGCTTGGAAAAAGCGGAGCAATTCCTTGACCTTCAAGTCTGTCGGAATAGCATTTTCTTGAGGCAAGACTGCTACTGTTTCTTTATTAGACCGAGCCTGTGGAGCTAGACCGTTCAGCAAGACCTGCCCTTTCGTTGCCTTTCTATCACCCAACAAACAGGACATGAGCGTTGTCTTCCCAGCCCCATTAGGACCAATCAAGGCCACACATTCCCCAGACTGTATCTCAAAGGAAATATCAGACAAAATGGTCCGTCCTTTGATAATCTTGTCTAGTGCTCGTACTTCTATCATCTTTCTACCTCCTACTTCTTGAACATCTTATAGTCTTTTAGTTTACTTTTAGTACTAGGCAACGAGCCGCAGGCATAACTGGAGTTAGGCAAGGCGAGTTAACGAAGTAATAAAAGAAAAACTAAATGACGATACATATATAGTATATATCGAAAATGAAACCCCCACTAGAAGCCTTTGTCATTGACTCATGTGACAAATGTCATTATTGGTAGACAAAAAGGCTGGACACAAGATCCAACCTGTCATGTTTATAGTTGTAAAATCAGCTTAAATCCCTGGTGCTTGTCCCAATTCTGCCTGCAGCATCCAAATATGCTTATCAAGGCTGGCCTTGGCAACGTTGAAAATATCATTGGTTACGCTGTCACCTTCTTCATCACTGACATCAAATCCCTTTTGGAAAAGAGCAGCTAGATAGCGGAACACCTCTACCACACGCGCCAATTGCTCTTCAATCGTTACAGTGTAATCACCAGGAACTTCCTTGAGCTGACTATTTTCACTAAACTCTTTAAGGGTAGAAAATGGTGCCCCACCTAAGGTGATTAAACGCTCGCTCATCTCATCCAAATAGCCATCAATTTCTTCCATATATTCATCCATCTTTGGATGCCAAATCATAAAGCCACGACCACGCATATACCAATGAACTTGATGGAGGATAGAATGGGCTACTGATAAATCGGCCACCGCTTGATTCAAAACAGCCTTAGAATCAGCCAGTGATGGACGCGGGCTGAAAGACGCAATTTCTGCTGGAGATTGATAATATTTTTGTTTCATCATATATCACCCTTTCTTTTATTTATAATAATTATAAATAAAAGAAGAAAAAATTGCAAGAATTATCCCTCATCCTCCTCTGGCTTATTGACAAGCAAATCCCTTGCTTTTTGCTGCATTTTAATTTAACATAGATATATCAACATGTTCTACATAGTAGAATGACTCGGTGGGCGACTACCCTTGACGCAAAGAAAAGAGGTTTCTTATGTCAGAAGATAAATTGAATGCAAAACTCGACCAGTTGACAGGTTCTGTCAAAGAAGGTTTGGGCAAGTTAACAGGCGATAAAGGTCTTGAAGTTGAAGGGCTTGTGGAAAAAGGTCTAGGCAAGGCAAAAGAATTGGTTGAAGATGCAAAAGACGGCATCGAAGGTGCAGTTGACGGTATCAAGAAAGCCTTTGATAAGGAATAAACACAAACGACCTTAGGGTCGTTTTTTTAAAGAAAGGATACAATATGGCAAAACTCCTCTTTGTTTGTTTAGGCAATATCTGCCGTAGCCCCATGGCAGAATTTGTCATGAAATCAGTCACCAATCAGCACCACATAGAGAGTCGTGCAACCTCTTCTTGGGAGCATAGCAATCCGATTCATGCTGGGACTCAAGCAATTTTTAAAAAATACCAGATTCCCTACGATAGTCACAAGTCCTCTCAACAGATTTCAACAAGTGATTTTGAAACTTTTGACTACATTATCGCAATGGATGACCAAAATTTGAGGGATTTAAAAAAAATGGCACCTAGCCCATTCAAAGACAAGATTGTGTCATTTGCCAACCAACCAATCCCTGATCCCTGGTACACAGGGGACTTTGAGCAGACCTATCAATTGATTTCCCAAGGTTGCCATGATTGGCAGGAGAGACTGGTAAATTAGTTTGTAATAATTTTGTAATATTTGAAAAAAAATGCTACACTTAGTCTGTAGCAATTTTTTTGTAAAGGAACGAGAAAATGGATCGTATGAGTCAAATCGGTCAACGCTTGTTGGACCTAAAACACTACCTCACCCGTCGCAATATTGAACTGGCTGCAGTTGTGCTCATTCTCATCTGTGCCCTGTCAGTTTTCACCAGTCGTATTCCTTCTGACGGCGCACTCAAACTAAACAATGGCAGTTTAACCTATTCTGGCCAAGTCGTAGCTGGAAAAATGAATGGTTTTGGAAAATTAACCTATGAAAACGGCGACACTTATTCTGGCGAATTTAAAAATGGTGTCTTTAGTGGTCAAGGAACTTATACTGCTGCAGCTGGTTGGACCTATGAAGGGCAGTTTAAAAACGGCATTGCAGATGGAAAAGGAAAATTGACAACGGAAACCAATACGGTTTACGAAGGAACATTCAAACAGGGGATCTATCAAAATGCGAATTAAATGGTTATCACTTATACGAACAATCGGTTTTCTCCTGGTACTCTTGTACCACTTCTTTAAACAGATTTTTCCTGGTGGTTTTATCGGGGTCGACCTCTTTTTCACCCTCTCAGGATTCTTAACAACCGCCCTGCTGATTGATGAATTTCAAGCCGAGGGGAAAATTGATTTGTTTGGATTTTTCCACAGACGTTTCTATCGCATTTTCCCACCTCTTGTGCTGATGATTCTTCTTTCGCTTCCCTTAGCCTTGTTGGTCCGCAATGATTTCATTGCTTCGATCGGTTTACAGGTCTCAGCGGCACTCGGTTTCATGACTAACTTCTTTGAAATTTTGGCTGGTGGTAGTTACGAAAACCAATTCAGTCCTCACTTATTTGTCCACACATGGAGTCTTGCCATTGAGGTTCAATTTTATTTGATTTGGGTTCTTGCTGTTTTTGGAATGACCAAAATTTCCAAATCAAGTGGTCAATTACGAGGAACTATTTTTCTGACATCCAGCGCACTCTTCCTCCTAAGTTTCCTGAGCATGTTCATTTCAAGCTTTTTTGTTAGCAATTTTTCAAGCATTTATTATTCAACCTTTACCCATATCTTCCCCTTCTTTTTGGGAAGCATCCTAGCGACCATGACTGGCGTTAAAAATACAACACGAGCTTTTGAAAAAATGGTGGAAAAACTGGATGTACGTAAGACAATCGCTCTCTTTGCTGGGGGATTGGTGGTGGAAATACTCCTTCTTTTCTTCTTGAAGTTTGACAGTATTTTGACCTATACTATCGGTTTCCTCTTATCCAGTCTAGCGACGGCAAGTATGATTTATGCTGCTCGTGTCTTGCATGAAAAGACGCCAAATGTGGAAGAACCAGCTCTTCTTAGCTACTTCTCTTCCATTTCTTATGGTATATACCTATTCCATTGGCCTTTGTTCGTCATCTTCTCTCAACTCTTCCAGCTGGCCATTTCAGTTCCTCTGACTCTGGTCTTCTCCATTATCTTCGCTAGTCTTTCCTTCTATATGATTGAGCCAAATCTACAAGGAAAGAAAGGAAACCTGCTGGGCTTAGATATCGACTTTGCAAGCTATTCAAAATGGTTTTATTCCCTAGCTGGGCTCTTAACTCTTGCCTGCCTTGGAATCAGCCTCTTTGCTCCAAAACTTGGTGGGTTTGAAAAAGAGTCTCTTGCTAGCAATCTGGTTCAGGCTCAGACACAAATGGCCACTACACGTGCTGCCGCTGAAAATGCCCAGGCTACCAATTATAATGTTCAGGCCGGAGTGACCATCTTTGGCGATTCTGTCACCGTTCGAGCAAGTACAGCCATTCAAGAGGTCCTTCCTGATGCAGTCATTGACGGTACAGTTAGCCGCCATCTGACAGAAGCGAAAAACCTCATTGAACTTTATAAGAAAAACAATACCCTTAAAGAGACCGTCGTTATCTCCCTGGGAACCAATACCAGCGATAATTATCAGGAACTCTTAGACGATTTAGTAGCGAACTTCCCTAAAGGTCACCGCCTGATTTTCGTAACACCATACGACGGGAATTTTTCACAGGACACTTCCTTGGCCTACCAAACTGGTCAATATGAAAAAGAACTGGCTAAAGAAAACGACTTTATTTCCATTGCAGATTGGTATCAAGTCGCCGTTGCCAATCCTGCTATTTGGGTAGGAAGCGACCTGGTACACTTCAATCTTGAAACCAATGGTGCAGAGCTCTTTGCAACAACTATTCAAGATGCTGTCGAAGCGGCTGCAGATGGTCCTGTTAAAGAATAGACCGTCAAACGAGACTGACAGAGTCTCATCATTTCGCAAAAATAGCCTACCATTTCAAAAGATAGAATGCCTAGGGATTAACACTTTTAGTAAGTTAATTCTAGGCATTTTTTCGATATGTCCTCTACCCTAACCTCAGCCAATCCCAAATGACATATAAAGAGTGAACCCTGGTCTTTCAGTACAAGTCAACACTCTATCGGTAAGCAAGGAAAATATATGTTCGTCAACCAGTTCCCTGATTTCACCTTATCGGGTGCAAACAGCCTAGTCCCAAACCTTGAATGATGTAAAACGACCTCTCTAGTAGCATGCCTCTTATCTCACAAATTACAAAAAAAGCTGCCATTATACTGGAATATTCACATAAGCCCTGAGAGAGGTCCTAATCTTTTCCAATCTCTGCTCACTATCCCAAATTCAAAAAGATTCATTTTATTATTGCTTTTATAAACGGCTAAATCATGCTATAATATAACATGATATAATAAGAGTTGCTGGAGGTAACTTCATGTTCCGTAATAAAAAAATATTTCACATAAACTCAAACTCTCCACGGTCCCTCTCAAGAAAAACTGGAGAAATGCTAATCTTCCTAGCTATTCTCTGTTGTGCCGCTACAGTATTCTATCATCGCATACCTTCTCGACAAACCCTTCATTTTGATGATGGTGCCATTTCTTACAAAGGCTATGTTCTCTCCAATAAAATGTCTGGAGTGGGAAGTTTAACATTTGAAAACGGCGACCATTATGAAGGGGAGTTTAAAAATGGGATATTCCATGGCAAAGGAACCTTTACCGCAGCTTCAGGCTGGACTTATATAGGGAATTTTGAGAATGGACTAGCTCACGGACAGGGAAAATTAACAACCGAGTCAAAAACAGTATATGAAGGAACATTCAAACAGGGGATCTATCAACATGAGAATTAAATGGCTATCAATTATCCGTGTTATCGGCCTAATATTTGTATTACTTTATCACTTCTTTATCAAATATTTTCCGGGCGGCTTCTTAGGGGTTGATTTATTTTTTACCCTGTCCGGCTACCTAACAACAGCTATCTTTATAGATGAATATGGCAAAAAAAATAGCATCAATCTCCACCATTTTTCGACTAGGAGACTCTACCGTATTCTCCCACCGCTCGTCCTATGTCTTATCATCACTACTCCACTAGCTCTCTTCATCAGAGATGACTTTCTCGCTAGAATTGGCCAACAAATTACTGCAGCCCTCGGCTTCATGACAAACATATATGAAATATTGGCTGGTGGTGGCTACGAAAACCAATTCACCCCTCATCTCTTTCTACATACATGGAGCCTAGCCCTAGAGGTCCATTACTATGTACTGTGGGGAATAATCGTTTGGATACTTTCTCGTATCGCGAAAACAATCGGACAGCTACGAGGGTTGATTTTTTTGACTGCTGGTACCCTTTTCCTCCTCACATTTCTTACCATGTCCATCACTAGTTTCTTTGTGACCAGTTATTCAACCATTTATTTTGCAACGTGGACCCATATTTTTCCCTTCTTCCTAGGGAGCCTACTTGCTCCTATTGCTGGTATGCATTGCACAACAGTCGCTTTTCAACGTATCTGTCAGAATTGGACCTTCCCTAAAGCTATCCGACTTTTTGCAGTAGGTCTATCAGTTGAATTACTTCTTCTGTTTACCTTTAAATTTGATAGTATATGGACCTATCTTTTTGGTTTCCTGCTCTCTAGTATCGCTACTCTCATCATGATTTATGCCGCTAGGATACTACACGAAAAAACACCTACTATTCAAGAACCAGCCTTTCTATCCTATCTAGCAAATATTTCCTACAACCTGTACCTCTTCCATTGGCCTCTCTATATCATCTTCTCTCAACTATTGGACAATACTCTTGCAAGTACCCTAACATTGGTACTATCCATCATACTATCCAGCCTGTCCTTCTACCTCATCGAACCAATGATTACTGGCAACAATCCGGCTCTGAAACACCGTTTTATCCATTTTCAAACCTATTCTAAATCGATTGTTAAAATCGGTACTGTTCTGGCCATTCCCACGATTCTTGTCTGTTTACTATCACCAAAATTAGGAAAACTTGAGCAGCAACTGTTAATAGATGGCCTCCACCAGGCGGATGCACGGATGATACAGACAAAGACCCTTGCCGAAAGAGGAAAAGCTTCTAGTTATGAAGTGGTCAAAGGGATAATGGTTATCGGTGATTCCGTAACCCTACATGCTACTGAGCAAATCAAAACCATTTTACCCGATGCTCTTGTAGATGCTCAAGGAAGCCGCAATACAACCCAAGCTTTTGAAATCCTAAAAACCAACATTGAAAGCGGCACACTAGTTGAAAATGTTGTCATCGCTACAGGAACCAATATTGTTTACAACTATGAGGAAGAAATCAATAACATCATTGACATCCTCCCCAATGGTTACCGTCTCATTTTCGTTACTCCTTATGACGGTAACTACCAACAGTATGACAATCCAATTGCCGAA
Source organism: Streptococcus sp. 29896 (assembly GCF_032594915.1). Lineage (NCBI taxonomy): Bacteria > Bacillati > Bacillota > Bacilli > Lactobacillales > Streptococcaceae > Streptococcus > Streptococcus suivaginalis. The sequence goes on from NZ_CP118733.1 coordinate 1,560,809, forward strand.
AAACATGCACAGTATCTAAAAAGTCTAGTCAAAAAATATAACTTTATAACCATTGCAGACTGGAATACCGTCGCAAAAGAAAATCCCCAACTATGGGTTGGAACTGATAATATTCATTTTGGAGGGACCAGTACGACTCGTTTAGAAGGGGCAACATTGTTTGCTCAAACGATTAGCGATGCTCTTAAAAAGGCTGCTAACTCACCTGTAAAAAATATTGTCAAAAATTAATACCGACTAAACTCCATAAATAAATAAAAAACGCATAAAATCAACCGCTAAGAGGGATTTTATGCGTTTTTTATTTACATCAACTCTCTATTTTTATTGCCAAGGGAGCATATGCAGTCTTATTTTTGTTTGCTTTGGAAACGCCATTCAAAGCGTTTTTGATCATAGTATGGAAACATTGCTAGAAGCAAGGTCGCTGCCAAGAGCCAACCACCGATTATATCCGTCGGATAATGCACGCCAATGTAAATGCGCGATACAGCAACCAAGACAGCTAAAATCAACAAGCTAGCTTGAAGCAAGCGTTTGGATAGGCTAGATTTCATGCGTTGGTTGATAATAATCACCACCGCACCAGCAATCATCATGGTCGAAGCGGTATGCCAGCTTGGGAAAGAATAGCCAATGGTATCAATCAACCATTCGATACTAGGACGCGGACGTTGGTAGACGTATTTCAGGGCTGTTGACGCTACCCCCATAGCCGCAAAACTAGCAAGAATAAAATATGCTTCTGCTTTCCACTGCTTTTTGTAGAAGAAAAATGCCAGGGCCAAGCAGATCGCCAGGATGACAACCGTATTTCCCAGAACCGTAATTGAGGTCCAAAAGCTTGTCGCTGCAGACGGCAAGGTGCCACGAACAGCTGTTTGAATCGCTGAATCAAAAGCGGTCAAACTGGCTGGGTAAAATTTAGCCACATAGCCAAGGATAACAAAGGCAAGGGCTGTAAATGAAGCGTTTGTTAGATAAGTTCGTTTATTTTTCATGAAGTTAGAATAACAGAGAATCTTTAAACTTTCTTTAAAATAGGCTCAACGGCCCGGAAAATGATATAAAATACAAGAGAAAATAGGATTCCCTGCAAGAGGTTAAAGGGAGCTACCATGGTCATCAAATAGGTTGAAGTCCCCAAAATAGCCTCGATATCAAAATTTGCAAAGGCTGCATAGACTGGAATGGCATAGAAATAATTCATCACCAACATCCCAAGAGTCAAGCCAACTGTACCAAGAACTGATGCCAAAAGGTAGTGCTTAACTGACGGATTCTTTTTCCAGATCATGGCCATAGCCAGCACAAAAATCCCAACTGCTATGATATTCATTGGCATTCCGATCAAGGTACTAGGTCCTGCATTGTTAAAAATGATTTTAAGGACCGAACGAATCAATAGAATCCCGAATGCTGATTTCAAATCCAAGACCACCAAACCTAGCAAAACCGGAACAATTGAAAAATCAATCTCCAAGAAGCTAGCTGTTGGAATCAGCGGAAATTTTAGGTACATGAGCAGAAATGAAACTGCCGAAAGAATGGCGATGGTCGCCATTTTGCGTGTGTTTGTCATAGGTTCCTCCAATTTGTAACAAATTAGAGAAGCTTGAGGGACATCCCTCTCGTCTTCTCCCATCCAGACTTTACTGTCGGTTGTGGAATTGCACCACATCAGCTTTCGCTCGCAGACTGTCGCCGTCTTCATTTACTTCTATAGCTTCGTTCAGTCGGCTCGACATACCTCAGTATAGTCTTCGCCTCCTTGCCTAGCTTCAAAAGAAAAGAATAAGGCTTTTTTGGGAGTGTTGTCTTAGATTTTGATCTCGGTCTAGGCGACAAGGCGAAGGCATAACTGGAGTTAGGCAAGCCTGGTCAACTACGAATGAGAGCAACAGAAAGGCAACAATTCAAAAAATTCACTGCCGGTCGGGAATTACACCCTGCCCTGAAGACTCTTTAATCATAACAAAAAAACCTTGCAATCGCAAGGCTTTGAATCGCTCTACTTTAGTTTGTCGGTTTCGTAGGTATGGACCAACTCCAAACCGGCGAAATCTTGTTGACGCAAGGCTTCATAAACAACCATGCAGACAGTATTGGAAACATTGAGGCTACGGACATGCTCATCATTCATAGGGATGCGAATGGCTTTTTCAGCATGGCGACGCATGAATTCTTCTGGCAGTCCGGTATCTTCTCGACCAAAGACAAAATAATGAGTCTGTTCTGAGGAATAGGACTTATCCGAGTAGGTTTGGTCTGCAAACTTTGTCACCAAGTGCACCTGTCCCTGCTCTGCTTTTTCCATAAACTCATCCAAACTATCGTAAAAACGCACATCCAGCTTGTCCCAGTAGTCCAAGCCTGCCCGCTTCATCTTGCGGTCGTCAATGGGAAATCCCATGGGCTTAATGATATGGAGGGGGCTGTTGGTTGCGGCACAGGTTCGAGCAATGTTGCCTGTATTTTGGGGAATTTGGGGTTGGAAAAGAACCACATGGTTGCGGGCTGCTCCTTCTGTGTGAGCTAGGTCTTCGATGTTCATAGCTTCTCCTCATTCTGTTGGCAAAAAAAATGCCACACTGCCCGGAGTCATGCTCAGCAAACAGTATGGTGAATGGTGATTCATTCACTTAACTCACAACAGGTTTGAGGTAAATCAATGAAATCATGTAACCATTATATCACAAGACCATGACAAATCAAGTCAAAGGACTCATTTTTCGAAATTTTTTGAATCTGATACCATCTCTTCACAAACAAATCAAAAAACAGCCGTCCTAGGACTGCTGTTTTGAATTTCGCTTGAGGCTAAAGGTGTCTGGCACAGGATCTTCCCCACCATCCACAAAGGGGTGACAGCGTCCAATACGGGCCAAGCCCATAAGAACTCCCTTAAGACCATGTTTATTAATTGCTTCAATCATGTAGTTGGAGCAGGTCGGATTGTAGCGACAAGTCGGTGGAAAAAGAGGCGAAATCAGCTTCTGGTAAAGACGGACCAGCCCAATCAACAGCCTTTTCATCGTCTTTTCTTAGCCGTTTGGGCCTTGGTTACTGCCAAGGTATGCAACTTGCTGATGTCTTTTTTGTTGAGCCTACGGGCTTCGCCAGGATGCAAACCAGTCAGGTCCAGATTTCCAAAACGAGTCCGTGACAGTTTATCTACCTGCAACCCAACCGCTTCAAACATCTTCTTGACCTGATGATTGCGACCTTCGTGGATAGTCAACTCCACCACCGAGCGATTTTTAACTGGATCCACTTTCAGAATCTCATAGACCGCAGGCTTGGTCTTTTTGCCGTCGATGACCACACCTCGTGTTAAAGGTCGTAGGACATCCTTGTTGGCAATCCCCTTGACTCGAGCCACATAGACCTTGTCAATTTCATTACGTGGGTGGATCATCTCGTCCGTAAAGTCACCGTCATTGGTCAAAATCAAGACCCCCGATGTATCCCAGTCTAGTCGACCCACTGGATAAATCCGTTCCTTGACTTGAGGCAAGAGGTCGATAACCGTTTTTCTTCCCTTATCATCTGACACGCTGGAAATCACACCTCGTGGCTTGTGAAGTAAGTAGTAAACCTTTTCCTCGTTGTAAATCGGCTGGCCTTCTACTTCCACCTTATCACCTGACTTGATGGTCGTTCCTAATTCACGCACAACCTGGCCATTGACTGTTACCAAGCCCTGTTTGATCAATTCCTCTGCCTTACGACGACTGGCTACACCAGCGTGGGCAATGTACTTATTAATTCTCATCTTCTATCTCATTTCTTTCTGTGAAGAGCTCGACCTCTTCTTCTACCAAGTCCAAGTTGGAGACATCTGGCAATTCTTCCAGACTGTTAATTCCCATGTAGTCCAAGAAATACTCGGTCGTCACATAGAGATTTGGACGGCCAATCACCTCTTTTTTCCCATTCTCCCGAATCAAGTCAAAGGCTTGGAGTTTACTAATAGCACCGCTAGAATTCACCCCACGGATGTCATCAACTTCCACACGGGTAATGGGCTGCTTGTATGCCACAATGGATAGGGTTTCCAAGAGGGCTCGTGACATGGTCTGGTTGATCGGCGTCTTGGCATAAATCCGCAAGAGATCTGCGTAGTCTTTTTTGGTCACCAACTTATAGCGGTTGGAAGATTCCAAGAGCGCCAAGCCTGACTGACTATCTGACTGGTATTTTTCGGCTAATTTTTCCAACTGTTGCAAGACAGCAGAAGGTGTCAAATCTAGCATTTCAGCTAAATTGCGCACGGTCAAACCGTCTTCACCTGCTACAAAAAGCAGGACTTCAATCTCAGCTATTCGACTCATGATCCCTCCTCACTAGATAAATACTACCAAAGGTTTTCTCCTGCTCCACCTCGACCTCATGGACCTTGACCAACTCCAAAGTCGCTAGAAAAATGGTGATGACCTCGTTCATATCCTTGCTTTCTTTGAAAATCTGTCCCAACTCCAAGCGCTTGGTCTTGGAAAACTGTGACCGCACATAGTCCATCATATCTTCAATCTTGTACTCATCGCGGGCAATGGTGGTATGAGACTGGCGTAAGCTAGCTTGCTTTTCAGCCATGACCTTGGAAAAGGCTAGGAAAATATCAATGGTCGTCTTATCCTGTACTAAGGTCACATCTTCATAGACCAATTCCAACTTGGGTTTTGAGAAGAATTGTGCTCGTTCCTCGTGCTGTTCACCCAGTTTTTCACTGAGTAACTTGAACTTGCGGTATTCCTCCAACTGATCCAATAGGACCTGCTCTGGATCCTCTTCCGCCACTTCCTGCTCCACTACCTTGGGCAAGAGCCTGCGGCTTTTGATCAACATGAGCTGGCTGGCCATGACCATGTATTCACCCGCCACTTCCAAGCGCATAGCCTGCAAGGTGGCTATATAGGCCAGATACTGCTCAATAACCTCTGTAATCGGCACCTCGTAAATATCCATCTGATACTTGGATACCAGATGCAGCAACAAGTCCAGCGGTCCCTGAAAATCCTTTAACTTTATATCCATTACTTGTATTTTTCCAAACTAATTGATGTTTTCAAGCCTAAGTCCTTGGCAACTTGCTCCAAGGACTGACCTGCTGCCAGGCGGCTCAAAATAAATTGCTCCCTCAAAAACTGAGCTGTCCATTCCCTATGACCAAGTGTACCAACATACGCTGACAGACGATTGAAAAACCATTGGCGAGAGTAAGGTTGCCCTTGTTTATCAAAGAGAAAGACCTGATCCCTTCGACTCTCTAAATAAGGCAGCAGAGTTTTGGGGATGCTTAGGATTCTCCGTTGCCCGCCCCTATCCAAATTCAGGATGTGAAATTCGAGGTCTAGCTGTTCCAACTTAAGCCCCATCAACTCACTCGGTGTCAATCCCAACTGGCTCATTAAGAGTGCCATCAGTTGACCGTCTAGCAGCTCTGTTTCCAACCACAAGGCATCCAAGTGGACTGGGGCCTGTCGCTTTTTGGTCAGAACCGGGCTAGAGACCGCTTCTAACTTATAAAAGCGTTCCACCTGCCCTCTTGTATAGAGAAAATAGATAAATTGGTTGACAGCAGATACCTTGCGTCTCTGGGCAGTCGGTTTGAGACCTTGTAAAAAGGCTTGGTACTGAACCAATCCTGACTGGTCCAAGCGAGGACAAATCTCCAAAAACTGCCGGAGATCACCCTTGTAAGCTTGTTGCGACTGTACAGACAACTGTTTCTCTTGTAAAAAAGCTACAATCATGGCAGGTGTCATACTGTCTGTTCTCCAAATCCGTTGTGGTGCAAAAGTGCATTGACAGCCTTCAAAATTGATTTTCGTGTGATAATCCCTAAAAATTCACCCTGGTCTCCCACAACTGGAAGGAAGGGTTCGTCGATTAGTTTTCGCATCACTTCTTCCAGATGATAATCTGGACCAATCCTTGCCACATCCTGCTTGGCAATAAGGGCTACATCCTGGTTCAATTGATCATCAGTCAATTCATGCTGAGCTTGATACTGAATAATTTCCCTGAGACCAATGGTCCCAAAAAAGAGATTGTCTTCCGTCACAACAGGAACACGAGAGTAGGTCATGTGACTGAGCAAGAGCTTGGCATGGTCCATATTATGACTATCAATAATAACCGCTAGCTTATCTGCTGGAGTTAGAAAGGTCTCTTCTTGTGCCAATAAAAATTCTTCAAATTCTGCTGCAATCATCGGCTAAATTCCTTTGTTAATAGTGGATAAGCTTGGTGCTGTCTGGTGAAAAATTCGACACGATAGTGGTCTTCTGAGATGGTCACCATAGCATAAAGGCACTCTTGAACCAAGCCACGTGGTTGACGGACTGAGCCTGGATTGAGAAAAAGGGTCTTGCCACGTACCTCAGCATCTGGCACATGGAGATGACCATAGAGACAAATATCTGCCTCCACTTCCTGTGCCCAGTAATCCAAGCGTTGCCATCCGTAATTAATCCCATACAGATGACCGTGGGTCTGCGCAATGCGAACACCATCTAAATCGGTCACAAGATTATCTGGAAAGTTACCTCTGTAATCACAGTTGCCATTGACTACATGAACTCCATCCCACAGTTCATCCTGACTGTCGAGTTCGGAATCCCCATTATGAAAGAAGGCATCAACCTTTCCTAGGTAGTGCTGTTTGATTTCTTCAACGATGGCACGGTCTCCGTGCGAATCACTCATGACAATTATGCGTTTGCTTGCTCCTGCCATTTTGGAAATGCCTCCATTAATTTTTCTAGAGCCTGTGCACGATGGGAAATTCTGTTTTTCTCATCGAGGGCTAGTTCTGCAGATGTTTTTCCTGTCTCTCCCACCAAGAATAGTGGATCATAACCAAAGCCATTTTCACCGCGCAAGTCCATGCCAATATAGCCAGCCCAGTCCGCTTCTACGACCAAACTTTCCCGTTCAGGTGCAGCGATGACAAGTGTACAGTGAAATTGAGCCGAGCGATCCTGGATGTCAAAGACCATAGCTAGTTCATGTAGGAGCTTGGCATTATTTTGCTCATCTGTTGCATCTGCACCAGCAAATCGAGCTGACCATACCCCTGGTAAGCCACCTAGGGCATCTACTTTTAGCCCTGAATCATCCGCTAAGACCATTTTCCCAGTCAATGCTGCGATTGTCTCAGCTTTCAAACGAGCATTTTCTTCAAAAGTCATGCCTGTTTCAGCCACATCTGGTAGGTCAGGATAGTGATTGAGGTTTTCTACTTGATAACCAAATCGCTCAAAAAATCGGCGAAATTCCTTTGTCTTCCCTTCGTTTTTTGTCGCAATCAAAATGGTATCACCAATGCCCGCAAATCCCTTTTCTTGTCCAAAAAATCTTGCTGTTTCAAGTCCTTCACTTGGTAGGTGGGCAAGAAAGAGCTTGCTTCCTTCCGTCACCAGAATAGCCCCCTGATGTTGGAGAACCTTAAACTGGCGCTGGTTTAGTTCATTCAAAATATCACAGGCGAATTGAATGAGGGCAAAGTCGGATTGAATTGCAATGACTTCAATAATTGCACACTTGTTATGGTTTTCATCCGAATAATTGCTGGCAATCAAGCGGTCCAGGAGGTAACCAAATAGAAAGAGCTCCTGTTCTCTACCAGTCTCTCCAAAACTAGAGATGAGATTGGAAAAGCTAGCCTTTCCGATAAACCAATTGTTCTCGTCTTTGTATTCAAAAATTTTTTCTGCCATAGGCTTATATGCTCCACTTCCACTATACTTGAAGGTCAATCGACACTGAAAAAACGATCTTTACACCTCTGGTTGTTCAAAAAAATCAGCCACCAAGACTCCTGCCTTGTCCAGATGCACATACAAGAGGCGGTCTTGTTCCATCACCAACTGTCCACCTTTGTGTTGGACCAACTGCAGATAACGATCTTGCTCTTGATTGATGGTCTCTACTAAAAACCGTAGAAAAGTCGCCATGGACTGCAGTTTCACTACATGTACCTGCAAGCCCTCCACTTGGAGGCCAGCAACCAATCGGTGAAAATCATCCTGTACAGTCTCATAGGTCTGGTCATCACCAAAACAAGTCAGGTAGTTAAATCCGTCCCATTTTCCAATAAACCAGTCCTGTTCATCCTTGTATTCGTAAATGCGTTCTGTCATAGGCTTACATGCTCCACTTCGATGGCCATTCCCAGCCAATTTTCTGCGATTTCGCGAAAGGCTAGCGGACTGGCAGTTGTATAGTAACGGTGCTGGGTCTTTTCCAAACTGCGGCTCCGGTTGATCTCAAAATAATTCAGTAGGACTGAAATGTCACGCGCACATTCTGCTCCCGAATCAATCAGTTTGACATCCTGCCCCATAGCGTTTTGAATAATAGGCCGCAAGAGGGGGTAATGGGTACAGCCCAAAACCAAGGTATCTACCTTCCCAACCAGGGGTCTTAGGGTCTCATAAACGACCTTCTTGGCCAAGCTGGACTGGTAGTTATTGGATTCTACCAGGGGAGCAAATTTGGGGCAGGCTAGACTTTCTACCTGCATCTCTGGAGACAAGGCTTGGATTTTCGTTCTGTAAATGTCTGACTGAATGGTCATGGCAGTTCCTAACACACCGATTTTTCCAGTCTGACTAGCCTTGATTGCTGCAGATGCCCCTGGCAAAATCACTCCCAAGACAGGAATGTCCAAGGCTTCTTTGACTTCCTCCCAAGCAACCGCTGTTGCGGTATTGCAGGCAAACACAATCATTTTGACATCCTTGGTCAATAGAAAACGGACCAATTGCCAGGTGTACTCTTTAATTTGCTCTGCCGGTCTTGGCCCATAAGGCGCTCGAGCAGAATCTCCAATATAGACGATTTCCTCATGTGGTAGCTGACGCATAAGCTCTCTTGCTACCGTCAATCCACCGACACCAGAATCTAAAAATCCAATAGGTCGATTATCCATATATCTCTTCCTTAGTTGCCAATTTCCAACTGGCTCTACTGAAAAGGGACTGGGATGAATCCCTAGTCCCATTTATTCTTATTTTTTCTTGCTTGCAACTTTTTGTTGGCTCTTGATTTGGCGTAGTACTTGTTGTACCTTTGCTTCGCTTGGCTTTTGACCCATTTGACTCATCATCAAACGAAGGGCATTTTCATCCAAAATCGGCTTATCAGCGATGAATTTTTCCACTTGCTTACGTGACAAGTAAATACCGAGAGCTACACCACCAGCAAGTGCTAAGACAACCAATAAAATAACAATTCCAATATGTACTGACATAATGTGTCAATCTCCTGACTTTTCTTTATACATTTCTGCTTAGCGAGAACCTGTCTCAACTGACACTATTATACCAAATTAAGACCGTTTTTCCAAGACTTACCTGTCAAATTCGAATCCATACAAGGTCGCAAAGTAGTCTTCTGGGGTTTCTGCCCGACGAATCATGCGCGCTCCGCCATTTTCCTCAAGAAGAATCTCCGCTGAACGCAGACGACCGTTGTAGTTGTAGCCCATGGAGAAGCCGTGGGCTCCGCTGTCATGAATAACGAGGGTGTCCCCCACTTCTGCTCGTGGCAATTCACGGTTGACTGCAAACTTGTCGTTATTCTCGCAAAGGGAGCCAGCCACATCCACTACTTCAATTGGCGCATCTGGGCGAGAAATGTTGGTAATGTGATGGTAGGCCCCGTAAAAGGCTGGACGCATGAGATTGGCAGCCGACGCATCAACACCAATATAGGTCCGATAGGTTTCCTTGCGGTGGAGAACTTTGGTGATAAGGTGGCCGTGGGGAGCCAGCATGAAGCGGCCCAATTCTGTAAAAATCTTGACCTTTCCCATACCAGCTGGCGTCAGGATTTCTTCATAAACCTTGCGTACCCCTTCACCAATGATGGCGATGTCATTTGGTTCTTGGTCTGGACGATAGTTAACCCCTATACCGCCAGACAGGTTGATAAAGTCAAGGGTTACCCCTGTTTCCTGACGAATCTCCAAGGCAAGTTCAAACAACTGACGAGCCAACTCTGGATAGTAGTCATTTGTCACGGTATTGGAAGCTAGAAAGGCATGAAGCCCAAACTCCTTGACTCCCAAGTCTTTCAATTCTTTATACCCCTGCATGAGCTGATCCTTGGTCATGCCAAACTTGGACTCTTCTGGATGGTCCATGATGTCCGTTCCCAGAGAGAAGGTGCCACCTGGATTGTAGCGGAGGCAGACTGTTTCAGGAATGCCAGCCACTTCCTTCAAAAAGGCAATGTGTTCGTAGGCATCCAAGTTAATGGTCGCTCCAACTTCACGCGCATAAACGAATTCTTGAGCCTGGGTATCGTTAGAGGTGAACATGATGTCGGTAAAACCAAGTTTGGCACTCATGAGCACTTCCACGTCGGTGGCACAGTCAACACCACACCCCTCTTCCCGAAGAATGTTCAAAATGGCTGGCGTTGGCGTTGCCTTAACGGCAAAATATTCCTTGAAGCCTTTGTTCCAAGAAAAAGCCGCATTGAGGGCACGGGCCTTCTCCCGAATTCCTTTTTCATCGTACAAATGAAAAGGAGTTGGAAATTGACTAGTAATAGTTTCAAGAGCTTCTTTACTGATAAACGGTGTTTTTGTCATGGTCTCATCCTATCTTATAAATTTCTAACTATTATAGCATAGAGATAAAGGAAAACCCACTCAAAAGGAGTGGGAATTGATTAATCGCGACTCAAGCTACTGAAAATACGAAGCAGGTTGAGGAAAAGGTTGATAAAGTCAAGATAAAGTTGCAAGGCCATTGAGACAACCCAGCCTTGACCAACATTGCCACCAGTTTGCTCAAAGACATTGCGGATGCGTTGGTTGTCATAGGCAATCAAGCCTGAGAAAACCAATACCGATACAATTGACATGACAAAGCTTAAGCCTGACGAACGGAAGAAAATATTGATAATACCTGCAATAAAAATTCCCCACAAGGCTGCTCGCAAGGCTTGTCCCATGGCAGATAAATCTTTCTTAGTGGTGGCCCCAATCACCGCCATCACGACAAACATCAAGGCAGTTGAAAGAAAAGCAGTCACGACAGTTGCACCAGTATAACGAAGCAAAATCAAACCGATGGTAAAACCGTTCAAGGCAGAATAGCCAACAAACATGGGCAAGGCCAGCGGACTATTTTTAGCAGCCATGCTAGATGCAGCAAATACCAAGGCAATCTGTGCCAACATGATTACGATGAGAAAGACGCTACCACCTGTCAAAAGGGTGCTTGTCAGCGGCCAAAATACCGTCAATGACAAGAAGGCAACTAGGGTTGAAATTCCGATTCCAATGGCAACCACACCGTAGATACGAGCGAAGAATCGGTTGAGAGCGGATTGTTCGACTTGATTGATAATAAATTGATTGTTATTCATATAAACTCCTTTGAGATGGTTTAGGTAAAACGTAAAATCTTTCGGTTCTTCCAGCGATGTTGTAGAGGAAGGGTGGCTTCACGGACTGCCCAATATTTGTCCACACAGGTCACAATCCAAGCTTCCTTATAACGAGGAGGTGCCAAGGTAGCCCCAAACATATGTTTGACGATGATATCTTCTTCAACCTTGCTCAACTTAGTCAACTTACGGGCATTTCGAACCGCAATCCGCGGATGGGTCCAAGCATGGCTACGTGTAAACTTGGTATCTCGCCAGTCATAGAAAAAGAGATCGTGCAGGAGACCGCCTCTAGCAGTCGCCCGAGCATCCCAGCCAAATTTCTTGGCAATTTTATAACTGGTGTAGGAGACATTGATCGAATGCTCCAAACGCGTTGAATGATAGTGATGGGTAATCTTCCCTAATTTCTGAACTTTGGGGCTATCAAGCAGTCCCCCTACATAATGCATGAATTCTTTATCGTTTTTATAAACTGTCATATCCAATCCTCGTTTCTAGATTATACCACAGTTTATCCTGCTTGACTTAAATAAAGCTAAAGACCAAAATACCAGCCGCAACAGCAACGTTTAGACTTTCCGCCTGTCCTGGCATAGAGATATGAACCAGCTGGTCTGCTGCAGTCACAACCTGCTCTGATATCCCCTGACCTTCATTTCCCATGACCAAGGCAAAGCTGCCCTGCGGTCGCACTTGTTTGTAGTCGACCGACTGACTCGAGAGGGTCGTTGCCAGAATCTCTACCTGATTCTTACGGAGAAACTCTAAAATATCAGACATGGGTTGTCGGTAAACCGGAAGGTGAAAATGACTCCCCTGCATCGAACGTAAGACCTTCATACTATAAATGTCTGCTGACTTGTCTGACATGAAGACCCCGTCATAGGCTGCAGCATCTGCTGTTCGAATCATGGTTCCGACATTTCCTGGATCTTGGACATCTTCCAATACTAAATAACGCCCCCTTAATTGCTCTGGCAAATCCAGAGTCGGAAGACCGATCTGGGCAACAACACCTTGGGGAGATGGGCTGTCTGCTAAATCCTGCAAGATTTCTGGACTCACGACTTTCACTTTTGGCAAATCTGCCACCCTATCGGCCAATTCTTCCACAACAAAAACTTGTTCAATTTTAGCTCCTGCTTTTTGCGCTTCTTCTAAAAGGTGCCAGCCTTCGATCAGATAGGAAGATGTTCGGTGTTTTTTTTGATGTAATTTTTTGGCTTCTTTGACACTTGTATTGGCCTTGGAACGGATAATTTCCATAGATTCCTCATTTCTTTCACTTTGCAATCATGATATAATAAAGTCAGGAACTTGTCAAAAGGAGAAACCTATGAGAAAGCTGAAATTAATTGTCTCTGGTCGAGTTCAGGGAGTTGGTTTTCGCTGGTCCGTTTATTATCTAGCCTTGGAAATTGGAGATATCTATGGACGAGTTTGGAACAATGAAGATGGTACTGTCACCATCCTTGTCCAGTCTGAAAATAGTGAGAAGCTCAGCCATTTTATCCATGAAATCCGAAAAGGCCCGTCCCGCATGTCCAAGGTCACTTACCTAGATGCAACCCTGGCTAATTTTTCTGACTATGATGATTTTCAGGTCAGCCATAGGTAAAACTTGTATATTTTTTTCAAAAAAAGTACAATAGACAGTATCATGACATTAAGAAAAGGAAAGTTTACAACGTGAAACAATCAAAACGTCTCTACTTGTCAGGGCTTAGCCTGGCAACACTTTTGCTCCTGTCAGGTTGTGTGAGCACTGACTCAAATGGTAACCCGACTGGTCTCGTTTGGAACCTGCTCGGTCAACCCATGTCCAACTTGATTACCTTCTTTGCCGAAAATCAAGGTTTGGGCTTTGGACTTGCGATTATCATCGTGACCATCTTGGTCCGTCTGGTTATTCTACCACTTGGTATCTACCAGTCCAAAAAAGCGGCTTATCAATCTGAAAAGATGAACTACCTCAAGCCAATCTTGGCTCCTATCCAAGAGCGGATGCGAAACGCTAGCTCGCAAGAAGAGCAACTAGCTGCCCAACAAGAGCTCATGGCTACTCAAAAAGAGTACGGAGTCAGCATTCTTGGTGGTATGGGCTGTCTACCGCTTCTCATCCAAATGCCATTCTTCTCTGCAATTTACTTTGCAGCTCGCCATACACCAGGTATCTCAGAAGCTAGCTTTTTGGGAATCGACCTTGGCTCATCTAGCTTAGTCTTGACAGCTGTCGCTGCTATTCTCTACTACTTCCAGTCCCTTCTGATGATGGTTGGTATGGATGAGGAGCAGAAAAAACAAATGCGTGCTATGATGTATATGAACCCATTGATGATTGGTTACTTCTCTATGGTTTCTCCTGCTGGTGTGACCCTTTACTGGGTAGTCGGAGGTATCTTCGGTCTCTTACAACAAGCCATCACCAACTTTATTATCAAACCAAAAATTCGTCAACAAGTGGAAGAGGAAATGAAAAACAAACCTCTCAAACCAGTTCAAGGCAAGGTCAAGGATGTTACCCCATCTGCTGCCCAATCGATTGAAAATAAAAAGCAAAACCGTAACGCTGGCAAGCAACGGTCACGCTAACAAGCAAAACCCTCCATTATAAAAATGGAGGGTTCTTTTTATCCTTTTTACAGCCATTACGGTCGATAAATGGACTGTTTAAAGTCTTCTGTCTCTAGCAAGAAGGCATTCAAAAGGGCTGCTTTCAGGCCATATACCTGCGATTTTTCCTTGCTAAAGTAATCATACTGACTGTAATATTGTTGCCAAGAGGCATCATGGTCTACTGCTTTTGCCATTAACTCTTTCAGTTCCTGCAAACTGCTAATCGTTCGGGTTGGTCCATGGAAATAACCGCCATCAGCCCGTCCTCGGATGGTAATTGGCTTCAACTGATCCAGTTTTTCTATACGGCGTCTAAACATAGCCTTCCGAAAGGCTGCAGCAGAGTCGAACTCTCCATCGCTCATCTTGGCAATGACCTGGCTATCAGCTGAACGGTAGCCCAACTCACTGCGGAATTTGTTGGAAGCATAGGCTACCAAACCATCTTCGTAACCATATTCTGCTAAAAATTCAAAGGCTAGCTTGCGGAAATGCATCTCATTTCGACTAGGTCCGTCATCGTTTAGAGCACCATACATCGGGTCTAAGGCAGAGATGCTATGGTACTGACTAGCTGGGTATTGGATACTATCTGACTTTCCTTCTGGGTCGTAGAATCGTCTGGAGACAAGGCCCTTGTCAATCAACTCTTCAAAGGAACTGATACTTGTTTCGTATGGTAACTTACGGATAAGAATGCCGTTATCATCAAGCGTCACCAATTGATTGAACCAATTTTGACGAACATAGCTACTCTGTTTTAGAACTGCTTCTGCTTCTAAATAGTCCAGACTGTACAATACATCAAAGTAGCCACGCAGATAGGTTTGCAAGTCTTCTGTCGACTGAAAGCGTTGCGGGCTCAGGTTGGTCAAGCGTTTGAAACTTTCCTTGTCACTATGGTCAAAGAGACTATTGATGGTCAAACGATCTTGGTCACTCCACGGATTTGATTGGAAGAGGCCTTCCGCAAAGACTTCGGGACTCATTCCATTGCGGCGCGAATGGCCGAGTAGGTAGACATCATCCTCCAAGACATGGGTCAGTTCATGGGTGTAGGTAGAAGCTGCTCGCTCACCCATCATATCCAAGCAGTCAAAGACATTGTCATACCCAAGTGAATAAGCAAAGGTTCCCTCATAGTGAGTATGGTCCTTACCAAGCGGACCAAAGAAATACCGCATGCTTGGGGTTGGGTCTAAGAGGCTCAACCATCTTCCTTTCAAAAGACGGCTGTCCCAGTTAATAACATGGCTAAATACCTTGTCCTTGTGACTTTCTGGGAGGATATTATAGAGATAGTCTGAGTGAGCATTCCAATGCTTGGCAGCTGCTCGCACTCGTTCCTTGACCTTTTCATATTCTGCTAGCGTCCATTCTTTGACACTGTGTTCATACATCCCAAGGAAGAGGGAGGTCATGTTGCTGACGACAAAGATTCCTTCACCTGGCATGGTCAAAAGTATCAAGGCCATCTCTTTGAACCGCCATGGTCGGCTACTGATTTTCTGATAGACTTCTACATGGTGGTAGGGACTGGTTGGGTTATCTTGTTTAGCACGTGCACTTGCAACTTCCGATTTGATCTCTAGAATAAAGGCCTTGCTGCTCTCATTGAACCACTGACTCGTCGTTTTGTCTGGGGAAAAGACTTGGCGGAGGGCTTCCAGATAGCCAAATAAATCAGATTGCAGGCTAGGTCCTGCGACTAAACCACTACCGATTACATAGTTGTATTTAGGTTGTAGGGCTGCTTTTCCTAAATTACCCAACTGGATCAATCTATCAAGACTGTTCTGATTGCGCCCAAAGAAGCTGCCCTCTTTTATCATCAAGTCCTTCACCTGTCTTTCCCCAAAGGTAATCGCATACCAACGGTTCATATAGGCGAGCCCCAGCAAAAATGCTGCCTTATTGGTCCGGATTTCCTCCATTAGGCTGGCAAAACCTGCGCTGTTGGTATCCAAGAACAACCAGTTGCTTGAAAGTAGGTCTATCAGGTGTCTTTCCACATCTGATTTGACTTGGTTAAAGGATTCTTCTAAGAAGAGTTTGGCCAAGTCAAGGTTATTTTGAGTTTGAATTCCCAGCGCTTGTCGAATTTCTTGCGAATCAAATTGAACTGCTGTCAATTCTGCTATCAAGCTGTTGACTGCTTGGCTTTGGCGAGGTGAAAATGCATAATTATCTGGTGTATAGCTGATGTTTCTATCCAGTAGGATATATTCTTGAATCGCTCCGCCATTGACCACCAAATCACTGCGCTTATTCAGATATACCTGCTCTGAACTACCATCCGCATAGTGTAGCAGCAAGCCTGTCACTGGTTTTTCTGTTGTTATATAGAAGACCAGTTCCTGGCCAGACAAGGCTTGAACATCTAGGAGTTGCTTGGTTACCAGGCTATCTCCATCCTCCAGTCGGTTGGCCTGCTGGATGAGGACATCACGAGTGTAGAATGGAAGGAGTTTTTCCATGTTTCGATAAGCCTGCAAGCGAGATGGTCGATAATGAGCAAAGGCCTGATAAACTTCCTGGGAAGTAGGGGATGTCTGAATCCTTTCACGAAGCTGTGTCAAACCAAACTGTGCCAGCAGTTGCTCCACTTGATTGGATTCAATTGCCTGGGCGTGCCAATCGCTATCCGAACTTTCCTCTTCTGACAGGTAGTAAAGTTGACTCAGCTGGGACTGGTTATCCAAGGGGAAACCATACACAGGTTTACCTTCCGTTACTTGAACGGTCGATAGACCTTGACTGATCCGGCTAATCCGTCCTGCTGAAGATAAGATAGTGCCGACCAATCCGCCATTTTCCGTGTCTGCACTTGCCGAAGATGTAATCAAGCCGCTAGCAAAGACACGACGAATGTTAGAAGCTCCCTCCACTTGGCCGACAATGCCTCCAATCTTGCTACCTGATGAGATGGCCATCAGCTGGGCATCTGTTACAGCACCGTCAATCTGGCCACTTCCACCAAGCCATGCGGCAATACCTCCAAGGCGGTTATCTGTATTTGCAGTTGTCAGGCTACGGATGGAGCCTTTAAAACTAATATCCGCTAAGCGGCCTCCTGCAAAATGGCCCACAAGACCACCAATATTATCTGCCGCAGTCAACTGCCCTTGCACAGCTACATCGCTTACCTCTACATCTTGTGCATAGGATTCCTTGGCAAGGGCACCGACATGGCTAGCTTGTGGTTGGTGAATCGCAACCTCTTTTAGGTGTAGATCCTGAACACGAGCTCCCGCTCCCAATTTTTCAAGGAATGGGAGGGACAAATCGTAAATACTATAACCATTTCCGACGAGGCGACCTTTGAATTCACCCAATACATAAGCAGTTTGACCAACACTAGTTTGAAAGCCACTTGCCGTCATATCTCCGGCCAAATGGAATTCCCCTGTTAGATTTTGGTTCATAGCTTGTACCAATTGAGCAAAATCACGATAGCTGCCCGTACGAACAGGCGTATTTCTCGGAATATCAAAAGTCAAGTCATTTGAAAATTGCCCATTTGCTTGCTTATCTTCGACGAGATTGTCCAGTCTAGCCCTGACACGGAAATGAGCTGCATCCTGGGTCTGAATACTTGCCACCGGCAGGAGTACTTCCTTGGCCTCTTCAGAAACTAGTTTGATATAGTATGAACTGGTCTCTTTTGGAATCTCATTCAGCTGCAAAATACGGGTCGCCTGGCCATTGGTAAACTGCCATAATTCTGGCCGGTCCGTATGCTTAAACTGGATACGACGGGTTTCAAGGGTTACATTTGCTTCGTCAGCAACTGAATCTGTCAACTCTTGTTCACCTGCTCGGTAGGTAATTTCTGCCCGAACAGTGTAATCAATATTTTCTTGCAGTTGACTAAATGTAACTTGACGGAAGAGACCTTGAACCTTCAACTCCTTGGTTTCCACGAGGGTATCACCAATATAGAGACTTGCTCGAGCCGATTGGAAGCGTTTGGCCTTGTCTTCTAACAGATAAGCTAGACTAACTGACTTGCCTTCCTTGTCCGTCTGGGTCAGACGAAGACTGAGTGTTGGTTTTGGTCCAAATTCTTCTAGCGCTGGACTAGGAGGAGTTGGGAGTTCGACGACCTTACTGCCTCGGTAGGTAATCTGGTCTCGCGCTTCGCGAATCACCTCTCTCTTCACCAAATGAGATTGGTCGCCAATGTCAAAATAGGTCAGGCGATTTTCCCCAGTCTGCCCTTCCTGCATCTCAATCCGTCCTTCTAACCACTCTGGTCGCTCTTCCTCTCGGTGGCTAAAGGGGACCTGTTCGATCTGGTACCGGATTTTTGCAACAGGCTTGTCTGCTTGATACAAAGGAGCAACTAGCTTACCATCCTGACGGCTACCTCGGACAGTAACCTGATCCTGTGCTTCTTCCAAGACTCGACTGGTTAAGACAGTTCGCTGGTCGCTAATACGAGCATAGGTGACTTCCTTGAGGCCATTTCTACCCGGTAAGACAACAACCTCATCTTGGCGCAAATCGGCATTGATTTCTTCCCTAAAGCCATGGGAAACAATTTCCTCTACTCGCTCAATCTGTGCGACTGGCTTATCTGACTGGTATAAAGGGGCAACTAGTTTTTCATCAATCCCTATCCCTTCAAAAATTCTCCGACTAATTGACGGAATTTCCTCTCGACTAGTTTCCTGGCTCGAAATGAGTTTCCCATCAACAAAGGTATCCTTGTATTGGATGATGTGCTTGCCTGCTCGCCCTTCTTCTACTCGAGTTTGACCCCGTGCTAGATCCTGCGTTGAAATCCGTTCCTCTGGGATTTCCAAGCTAATTTCCTCAGACCGGCTAAGCTCCTGAATCGGAAGACTTGGCAAAGCAGGACGACTTGGAGCATAATCTGGGACTTGTACGATTGCTTCAGAGCTTACAATCTCCTCTGTTTCACCTATTCCAATATAGTGAATACTAGGACGTCCCGGAAACTCACGACGAGACAATTCATTGCTTGCTACAACTTGTCCTGCGACAACCACATCTTGGTAGTCTATTTCTATTCGCCCTGCCTGACCTTCTTCAATCTCTGTTTCACAGCTCGGAAGGCGGTCTGTTTCCACTCTCTCCACCACTATTGGTAGATCTTCTGAAGCAGTTCGATTGACCAATTCAAACTCTAGGGCAGCTGGAGGGATTTGTTGAGGGGCTTGGTCAGGAACCTGTGTGACCTCTTCTTGTAGCTGTTCTGGAAGAGCAGTCCCTTCCTCCCTAGTCCCAATATACAGAATGCTTGGTTTCCCAGCAATTTCTTGTCGCCCCAACTCCTTGCTGGCCACTACTTGACCAGCGACGACCACATCTTGGTAGTCAATGATAAGCTGACCAGCCTGGCCTGGCTGTCGCTCTGTTTCTCCTACCAGAAGTCTATCTGTTCGAATCTCTACTTCTGCAATAGCTAGGTCTTGGCGTTCGGTCCGTTGCTGCAAATCAAAGGCCAATGGCACCACCTTGTAGTTCAAACTTTCTTCTCCAAGAGACCAACTTATTGTCTCAACTTGGTCTTGGTTTTCAACCGCCTTACTGCCCTTATAGAGAATCTGTGGACGGGCTGGAGTCTCCTGGATATCCAATAAGTCTGTTTGAACTAAGTGATTGTTTACCCAGGTTTCTTTGTAGTGATAGGTCCGTTGTCCATCCTGACCTTCTTCCATTCTGCTTTCTCCCACAACTAGGTTGGGATCTTCTCTTTCTTCAACAGGCGCTGGCAGGACTTCAACCTCTTCACGGTAACGGATTTCTGGCAAGATCTCCGGCTGTGTAACCTGCTCTATTTCCTTGTCTTCATGAAGAAAATCCTTCTCATTTTTTTGCGAAAGGCTTTCCTGCTCACCCTGACTAGCGGAATTTGTCCTGCCTGCTACCTCCGCTTTCTTCTGCGTAAGCTCTGCTTTTTCTCCATCCACCAAATAACCTAAAAAGCGGTGACCTGCAATCTGAATTTTTCCGTCTGGAAGAGAGTCCCCAACTGCTAAGGTGATTGTTTGATTATGGGATGCTAAGACTGACGATTCTAGGGCAGCTAACTCTAAAACAGGAAAGACTGCTCCGCCGATTGTGACATAAAGCAAGCAGACGACACGTGCCTTTTTCGAACGACTTGCTACCAAACCAACCAAGAGAAAGCCTCCAGCAAGCACCAAACCCAGCTGAGAAGCAATTTGCCCAGTGGCTGGCAAGATGGCAGGCCGCTCTACCTGATATACCAAATAGTAAGTCACATCCTGACTGACCTTGGCTGGTAAGACCTCAACCAATCTTTCAAGATCCTTACGATTCAGTTCACTATCTAAGACATAGCGAAACTGGATCTGCTTTAGATCTCTTTCCGACTGAATCTCATTAGCTAAAACCTGCGGTGTAGCCAAAAGAGGTGCTAAAGCAAAGTTTGCAATACAGAGAGATAGGACACCTACGGACAATTTCCGTATCGAAAATGCTTTTCGCTTTTCATAAAAAAAACTACTCATTTTTCCTCCTTTATTATTAAACGTATAATCCTATCCTTATTTTAGTACAAAACTTCTCAAAATGCACACAATATCATAATAATATACATTATATTGTAAATAAAAAAAGAGCCGGGCTCATGCCCAACTCCGCTTTAGCGACTTATACTGATTTTTCAACCTTCAAAATCTTCACCTGGTAGCTACCAACAGGGGTTTCAACAGTAGCTAGGTCACCAGTTTTTTTACCAATCAAGGCTTGTCCAATCGGACTTTCATTGGATACCTTGTTTGCAAAAGCATCTGCACCCGCAGCACCAACAATATGGTAAACTTCCTCATCTGATTCGCCGACTTCCTGAACCGTTACAGATTTACCGATAGCGACTTCGTCCGCAGCAACCGCATCTGAGTTAACGATTTCAGCATAACGAATTTTCGTTTCAATCATTGAGATTTGACCCTCAACAAAAGCCTGCTCATCTTTGGCTGCCTCATATTCTGAGTTCTCTGAAAGGTCTCCATAAGAACGCGCAATTTTAATACGCTCAACGATTTCTGGACGACGAACCAATTTTAGTTCTTCTAATTCTTTTTCTAATTTTTCCTTCTCAAGAAGGGTCATAGGGTAGGTTTTTTCTGCCATGATAATTCCTTTTTGTATTGTTTTATTTTGATCATAAAATACGAAAACAAAATTATGTGGCAAAACCACATAATTTTGTTACGGGATAGACTCCTAATTGTTTAGCTTGCTGTTCACGTATGTTTCAACGTTCGCCAAGTGTTCTTCATAAGAGTTCGTGAAGTAAACAGTTCCTGTCGTTACATCTGCTACAAAATAGTAGTAGTCAGTTGTATTTGGATTTACTGTTGCTTCGATAGCTGATAGACTTGGACTATCAACTGGACCAGGCATCAAGCCGTAGTTGACATAGATGTTAAATGGTGAATCGATTGCTGTATCGATAGCAGCATCTTGTGCCAAGGTTGTTTCTTGACCAAGCATGCCCATCGCATAAAGAATAGCGATGTTTGATTGAAGTGGAATACCAGCATTGATACGGTTGTAGAAGACACTTGCGATATTGCGACGATCTTCATCTGTTGAACCTTCTTTTTCAACCAATGAAGCCATGGTCAACACAGAATTAACATCCAAGCCTTTGGCTGCCAAACTCTCATAGTAAGGCTTCAAGTTTGCATCCATTGCAGCAATCATTTGCTCAATCAAGCCTTCTACAGTTGTGTCTGCTGTATAATCATAGGTTGCTGGGAAGAGGTAGCCTTCCAATTGGTATTTAACACCTGAATCTGCTGCTGGCAAGCTTGCAAACAAGGTTGGGTAAGCAGCTACCATTCGCGCAATGAAATCTTGGTTTTGCACAGTTGCCATAAACTCTTCTGCAGTAAATGGCGTTGTGTCCGTTGTATCATCTGTATAGACATTATCTGTCACAGCCTTAGAGATTTGCTCCAAGGTGTAGCCTTCAACCACCAAGACTTTACCTGCGATTGGATCTTCCGCTACTGGCGTACCACCTTCTTGCAAGGCTTTTGCCAAGTCATCTACTGACATGCTTTGGCTCAAATTGTAGAAACCACTTTGGAAATTGTTGTAGCTCTTCAATTTGGCATAGTAGTTAAAGATCGTTGCATTTTTGATCAAGTTGTTATCTTGCAAAATTTCTGCAATCTCTTTAGTTGATGAACCTTCCGGAATTTCAACCTGCACTGTCTCAGTTGCGCTGGAATTGATTGGTTCCAAGCTCGATTTAACATAGAAATAACCAGAAACAGCTGTCAAAATCAGGGCCAAAACGGTTACCAACATCACAACTGAAACAATGCGCTTAGCTGCCTTATCTTGTTTCTTACGTGCTTGCTTGGTGCTGCGGCGTCTTGGCGTTTCTAATCCAGCTTTTGCAACTGGTTTTTCCGCTTGATTTTCCTCAACTGGAACTGGGACTGGTGTCACAATTGTCTTATCCAACTCAACTTCGTCTTCAGCAAGTGGTGTTTCATCAAGGGATTCAACAACTGGCTCCTCAACTGGAATTAGAGTTGGAGTTGGAACGGAACGCTCAAAGTTTTCTGCCATTGAACGCAACTCAGAAATGTTTCGTTCAACTGTGTTTTCAAATTCAGAACCAGCATCAAAACTTGGTTGCTCAACTGGAGTGACTGGCACAACTGGTTCTGATTGTTTCACCACAACTGGAACTTCTTCTTCAAAATCAATCGCATCGATTTTAACAGTTGGTCGAACTAAATCCTCTGCTACGGCCATCTCAGGTTGAGGCGTTGAAATAAGGACTTCCTCAATTGCAACTGGTTCCGGAACAACAATCTCCTCAACTGGAAGATGGTCTTCTACTAACGGTTCTGGCTGCAAATCGATGGATTCCGTTTGTTCCTGTCCCTGGGCCTCTCTTAATCTTTTTTGTTTTAACTCTTCCAAATCCCGTAAAATTTGTTCACGAAAATTGGAAGATTGTGTGTTCTTTTCTTTCGAATCGTTGCTCACAATTAAACTCCTTTCACACAATTACCTTTTATTATATCTTAAAAGCCTAACAAAATCAAGAACTTCCTTTATTTATCAAGCTTTCCACCGCATTTGGTACCAAGTTGAACCTCCTAATTGTGACAAACCGATTCCTAAATCTTCAAATCCGTTCATGCAATAGAAAGAAAGCAATTCTTCATGGCAGGTCAAGCTGATCCCTTCCCAGCCTTGATTGACAACTAAGTCCTTCAAACTGGCTAGTAAAAGGCTGCCCAAACCTTGCCCCTTATAGGCTTGAGCTACAGCTAAACTCGCAACAGCTAGACAACTTCCTGTTTCATCCACCTTTACCTCTTGGAAATAGACTTGGTCAGTCAGGTCCCAGCCAACAATCGGCCTGGTCAATAAAAAGGCACAAACCTGACCTTGGTCTTCTACCACTAAAGAAGTAGACGAGTGACTTGCAAATGACGCAAGGACCGCTGGTGAAATTCGTTCTTCCGCAACAAAACTGGCCTCTTCCAAAGCCAGAAGTGCCGCCTCATCTCCTTTTGTCACAAATCGTAGCTGCATGCAGTCTCCTTTCTAGCAAGCAAAGACAGAGGTCTGACCTCTGTCTTTGCTCTGTTCTTATTGAACATTATTAGATAGGTTGGACAGCAAGCGTTCGAAGGAATACTCATAGGATTGAATATCTCCTGCTCCCATGAAGACATAGACTGCATTGTCATGGTCAAGGAGCGGCGAAGTATTTTCTACTGTTACCAGTCCACCTTTTTTATTGATTTTGGCTGCCAAATCTTCCACTTTGACTTGTCCGTTATCTGTTTCTCGAGCAGAACCGTAGATTTGTGCCAGATAAACAGCATCGGCATCATTGAGAGCTTCTGCAAACTCATCCAAGAGAGCAATGGTCCGTGTGAAGGTATGCGGTTGGAAAATGGCCACAATCTCTTTACTTGGGTATTTCTGACGTGCTGCATCAATGGTCGCAATAATTTCGGTTGGATGGTGGGCAAAATCATCGATAATGACCGTATCATTGACCACTTTCTCTGTGAAACGACGTTTGACACCACCGAAGGTTTTCAAATGTTCCGCTACCAAGTTCAAGTCAAATCCAGCCACATAGAGGTTAGCAATGACTGCGGTTGCATTCATGACATTGTGCTTACCGAAGGTCGGAATTTGGAATTGACCTAGCTCTTTTTTCCCGTGGCGCACCTTGAACTGGGAACCTGTTGTAGAAGGTTTCAAGTCATAAGCCACAAAGTCATTGTCCTCACCAAAACCATAGTAGTAAATTGGTGCTTGAGCAGTAATCTGACGGAGTTGCTCGTCTTCCCCATACAGAAAGAGTCCTTTTTTCACCTGTTTAGCATAATCATTGAAAGCATTAAAGACATCCTCCAAGCTGGTGAAATAATCTGGGTGGTCAAAGTCAATGTTAGTAATAATGCTGTATTCAGGATAGTAAGGTTTAAAGTGACGCTCGTACTCGTCAGATTCAAAGACGAAATACTGGGCATTGGCAGAGCCACGACCCGTACCATCTCCAATCAAAAAAGAGGTATCTGTAATGTTACGCATCACATGGGCCAAGAGACCTGTTGTTGAAGTTTTACCGTGGGCACCAGCGACACCGAGGCTAGTAAAGCCCTTCATAAATTCACCCAGGAATTCATGGTAGCGTTTGTAAGATAAGCCTTGAGCGTCGGCGTAGGCAATTTCTACGTTATTATCTGGGCGGAAGGCATTTCCAGCGATCAATTCAACATCAGCTGTGATGTTCTTCTCATCAAAGGGAAGAATCGCAATTCCTGCTTGCTCCAAACCACGCTGAGTAAAATAATATTTCTCAACATCGCTTCCTTGCACCTTGTGACCCATCTGGTGCAACATAAGCGCTAGGGCACTCATCCCTGAACCCTTAATCCCGATAAAATGATAGGTTTTTGTCATTAGATTTCCTCTTCCATGTGTGTTAAATTCAATTCTTGGGCCATGCGGCGTTCTTTTTGAAATTTCCGCTCTGGGTAATTGTAAACCTGACTCTTCCTCAAGAAATCATAGGAATTGCGTGGTTTTTCCTTTTCTTGCTCTCGATCTTCTTTTTTCAAAGAGTAAACAGGTGGTAGGTCTGCCAAGATGTAATTTTCTTGACGTAGTCTGTTGGCTAAGTCAGCTAGTTCCTGACTCCCCTTTTGAGGCTGGACTACTGGTCGTTCTTTTTTGATAACCTTAGCAGGATGAGGCTTATCATTCTTCAAATAACTAGCTGATTTTTTCCGTTTGATATCTTCCCTGGCTTGCTCACGCGCCAATTGTCCCTGAGTTTTTGGTAAGGCTTCGCCACGTGCATCTGACTTGACCATCGGCTTGGCCAACCGTTCCTTACGAGAATACGGACTTGGCTTCACTTCAAACAAAGGCGGCAGCAAGTCCCTCTCTGATGGACCGTCCTGTACTGGATTTTCCTTTGTTGGAAGGTCCGTTGGCCCAGGGCCATCAAAAAAACGGTCCTGGTAGTTTCCTCGGATATTACTGATTAAGTCTGTCTCATCGTACAGATCCATTGCTGGTCGCATTTCGATGATGCTTTCATGGTCTGCAATCACTGGAAAACGATTCTGGCTATTCATAGTCCTCTCATCCTTTCAAACAGATATTATACCACAGAAGCCGATTTTTGACCAAGTTTATCTTTCTGAAGCTGATTTTATTGAGCAAACTCCAGACTTCACTTCTATCAAACTAAGACTTCTTAGCCCAGAGGTAGGCCCAATATATGACGGATATCATCCAGAGACAAGGAGGCACGATCATCTGTTCCATCCAGTACGCTAGTCACCAGTTCTGCCTTGCTCGCTTGTAATTCTTGGATTTTCTCTTCGATGGTACCCTTGGTAATCAAGCGATAGCATTCCACTTTGGCTTCCTGTCCCATACGGTGCGCCCTACTGATGGCCTGAGCTTCTACCGCAGGATTCCACCATAAGTCCACCAAAATAACCGTGTCTGCCCCTGTCAAATTCAAACCGACTCCCCCTGCCTTCAAGGAAATCAAGAAAACATCCCGGCTCCCCTTGTTAAATGCCTGGGTCATTTCCTGCCGCTCTTTTGCAGGAGTTGATCCAGTTAAGAGATAGGAGGTCATCCCCAGATCATCCACCTCCTGGGCAATCAAGTCCAGCATCTGGCGAAATTGAGAGAAAATCAAGACACGGTGTTGCTCCGCCTTTAACCGTTCAAGCAAGTCCCTCAAGCTAGCTAGCTTTCCACTGTCTCCTTGATAGGAATCCATAAACAGTTTCGGCGTATCACAAATTTGCCGCAAGCGGGTAATGCCTGCCAAAATTTCAATTCGCCTCTTTTGCAAGGCCTCATCTCCACCATCTAACAAACCCGACCGAATTTGTTCCAACTGGGCCAAGTAAAGAGATTTTTGCTGATCTGTTAGTTCTGAAATAACCTTTGATTCAATCAAATCAGGCAATTCCACCAATACATCCTCTTTTCGCCTTCTAAGAACAAAGGGCTGAATCAGCTTGGAAACCGCAGAGGCAGTAAGTTTGGAAAATTCTTTCTTGTTCGGCAATAAACCCGGCAAAACAATTTGAAAAATGGACCACAACTCGGACAGCCGGTTTTCAATCGGTGTTCCTGATAGGGCAAAGACCCTCTCCACTTCAAAATTCCGCAAGAGCTGCGCTATCTTGGTCTGGGTATTTTTCATCACTTGGGCTTCATCCAGGAATAGGTAGCGGAAGGACTTGTTTTGGTACTCATCCACATCTTGACGAAAGGCAGTATAGCTGGTCACATAAACATGGTGTTCTTCCGATAGCAAAGAAACTCGCTGGTCCTTACTCCCGTTGACCACCACCAGGTCCATCTGGGGAGCAAATTGATGAAATTCATCCTGCCAGTTATAGATCAAACTCGATGGCGCCAAGATCAACACCTTGCCATCTGTTGGCTTTTTGGTAGAAAGAAAGGCGATGGTCTGCAGGGTCTTTCCCAACCCCATCTCATCGGCTAGGATTCCGCCAAAACCAAAATGATCTAAGCTTGCAAGCCATTGAATACCTACTTTTTGGTAATCTCTTAACTGGCTCGTAATCTGAACATCTGGCATAGGGAAGCTCTCTGGCCGCGCTAGATAGCGTGCCATCTCTAGGAATTCCTTAGAAAAAGCTATATCTCCCCTTCCTGCCAAGCTCTCAGCCAACTGGTGGGCTCTAAAAGAAGGCACAGACAGGCCACCCTTGCGCATGCGACCAATCCGCAACTCCTGCAAGGTTTGACTGATGGCGCGAGTCTCCTGATCAAAAACCAACAACTTCCCCTGCCTGGTTGAATAATAGGCCTCCTGACTAAACAAGGCCGACAGAGCTGCATCTACTTCTTCCTGGTCAATCCCATCAAAATCAAAGAGAACCTGCAACAAACCTTGACCCTTCTCAATCTGAATCTTAGGACTTGGGATGACCTGAAGCGCCTTCAGGCTCGGACTCAAGTGAACCAAGCCCATCTTAGAAAACTGCTCCAGTTTTTGAGTGAAAAAACGATACAGATCTGCGCCTGACATTGGGGCATGTAGGGCCTGAAAATCTCCGACAAATCCAGCCTTGTCCATCATATCCAAGACAGCATCCAAATGGTTCTTATGACTAGCAAAGGGTAGTTGGTCCAGTTCTTCTCGACTTGTCACTAAGACGCGGGAAAAGCGGAGCTGCAAGGCTAAGCTGATCTCACCAGACTCTGTTTGATCAAAGTGAAACTCTGGTTTAAAATCACGAATTTCAAATTGTTTGGGAGCTACAACAGGACCTAGCCGGGCTAAATCAAGCAAAATCAAGGCCAGCTGATCTTGATCACGAAATTCCACACGTACCTGACCCTGACCGGATGAGAGGTCCAAATAGGAGTGTAAAACAGACCGAATCCGCTCCTGTTGTCGGCTGACCAGATAAAATTGATTGCCTACGAGCAAAAAGCGTCCCTTATATAATTCCAAGACAGGCTTTTCTTCAAATACCACCAAAAAGTGGTTTGTCTCCACCTTGACCTGAAAACGATACAGGTCCTGGTCAGCCTGCAAGTTTCCAATGACAACCGCGTCATAGGCCTTTAGTTGGTGTTCAAATTGAAAATCAGCCAAGTCCTGCATTAGTTCTAGTCCTTCTTCAAATGCGACTAGAGGCAAGCGCAGATGCCGACCCATATTGACAAAAATCGGATCATCCAAGCGGACACGATGCGGCTGCAAGCGATCTAAAAAATCCAGAAAAAACTGACTAGCCTGATCAAAATCAGCATAGGTCAGCTGCTCAAAATAGTGCTTCCCAAATTGGTAATTTCCTTGATTGGCTACTACTTTCAAAAAGGCTCCTATATCACGGACAACATACCATTTATCATCTGGATAGCGAGAAATTTTCAAGGTCCAATCAATGGTTTTCTCAAAGGCCATGACCTGCCCATGGACAGACAATCGATAGGTCCACCGTCCATCCTCATAGGGGCGTTTTAGGCTTTCAATAAAGGGATTCTCCTCTAGAATTTCCTCCTGCAAAGCCACCTCCTCCTGATGGGCAAGTAGCTGCATCTTGCCTTCCGGATGATTGTTAAAATAGTATTCTACCGCTGCTTGGTGCAGGCAGTATTGCCGCAGACCATAATCTGCGCATTGACAAACCACCTCTTGTCCCCTCAAATCATACTCGACTTCAACACCCTGACAATCAAATAGAAATCGCTTGTCCTGAACAGTTTTCAACCGAAGATGCCCAGCCTCATAGAGATCAATTCCAGCTTGTCGAATCCGACCCGGCATTAATTTTCCCATCGCCTCTCCTTTTCTACTCCCAGCCAACAACTCGTCACATAACTAAATTGTATCTTTTCATTATAGCATATTTTCCAATAGAACTCTTGGGCCAGGCATAGAAAAAACACCCGTTTTCCAACTGGTGTTCTTAAGAAAGCTGTTTATAATAGAGGGTCACCCGCCACATTTTCCTGATATGGCCCATGGTTTTCAAAAACCAAAATAACAGAAAGGGGGCCAAAAGAAGACCCGAAACAAGGAGAAGCCAGTCCCCTCCTTTCATAAAAACTAGGAAGAAAACGACCGTTACAAAGCCAAGAAAGCCAAGCAACAAAAGATTGGCCACCACTGCCAGCCATCCTAGCCAGTAACGAAGGCCAAAGGGTGGGTACTTTCTTTCATCAAAGTCTGCCAATCCAGTCAAAAACTCCACCAAGACTTCACCGATTATTTCCATATGGTCGGTCCCCCTATTTCATCTGCTGATAATACTTAGTCCGTCGAATTAAGGTTTTGATAGCCCTAGCCAGTAGAATCGTCAACACACTTGCCCCAAATACCAAGAAAAGAAAGATACCGACCAAAAACCTGTCAAAATGGTTGAAAACCATGATGGATCCAACTGCGTAGGTTACAAAATAAACCAAAAGAGTCACTAAAAATACCAATATACACGCAAAGGCTCCAAACCAGTAACGAAGGCCAAAGGGCTTGTACTGCTTATCTTCATAGTCTACTAGTAGAAGAACCGGAACTGTTAGAAATGCAAACAACATTAGAATGACATTGCCCGCTATCATGGAATCACCTCCTTTTTTCATTGTAGCATTTTTTACATAGCATGCAAAGAAAAAAGAGGTTTGACCTCTCTTTCTTATTTCCGTTTCCGTGCAATCAGATGAATCGGTGTTCCTTCGAAGACAAAGGCCTTGCGGATTTGATTTTCCAAGAAACGCATATAGGAGAAGTGCATGAGCTCTTCTTCGTTGACAAAGACCACAAAGGTCGGTGGTTTGGTCGCAACCTGAGTCGCATAGAAAATCTTGAGACGTTTGCCCTTGTCAGTTGGTGTCGGGTTAATGGCAATGGCATCCATGATGACATCGTTGAGGACAGCCGACGGAATGCGGGTATTCTGGCTCTCACTGATGGCCTTAATCATCTCAGGCAACTTGTGCAAACGTTGCTTGGTCAAGGCCGATACAAAGATAATCGGTGCATAAGACAGATACTGGAATTGGTCACGGATATCGTCTTCCCATTTCTTCAGGGTGTGGTTGTCTTTTTCCAGCGTGTCCCACTTGTTGACTACGATAATCATCCCCTTACCAGCTTCATGGGCAAAGCCTGCAATGCGTTTGTCGTACTCACGGATACCTTCTTCGGCATTGATGACCATGAGTATAACATCTGAGCGTTCAATGGCACGCATGGCACGCATGACAGAGTATTTCTCCGTATTTTCATAGACCTTACCAGACTTGCGCATACCTGCGGTATCAATCATGGTAAACTCCTGACCTTCTGGGTCTGTAAAGTGCGTATCAATGGCATCACGAGTCGTTCCCGCAACAGGCGAGGCAATGACACGCTCTTCACCCAAAATGGCGTTAATCAAACTTGATTTACCAACGTTTGGACGACCAATCAGGCTGAACTTGATAATGTCTGGATTTTCCTCTGCTTCCACCGCTGGGAGATTATCGACAATAGCATCCAAGACATCCCCTGTTCCAATACCGTGAACAGAAGATACAGGATAGGGATCGCCAAGACCAAGTGAGTAGAAATCGTAGATGTCATTCCGCATTTCAGGATTGTCGACCTTGTTGACAACTAGAATAACAGGTTTGTTTGTCTTGTATAAGATACGCGATACGTATTCATCCGCATCGGTCACACCTTCCTTGCCTGATACGACAAAGACGATAACATCCGCCTCATCCATGGCAATCTCAGCCTGATGCTTGATTTGATCCATGAAAGGAGCATCCACATCATCGATACCACCTGTATCAATCAGGGAAAACTTGCGATTGAGCCACTCACCAGTAGCATAAATACGGTCACGGGTCACACCTTCCACATCTTCGACAATGGAAATCCGCTCCCCTGCAATCCGGTTAAATAAGGTTGATTTTCCAACGTTGGGACGTCCAACGATGGCGATAGTTGGTAGAGCCATAGCTCCTCCTCTTCTAGTTTACAATAATTTATTTTTTTCTAATACAGCCTTGGTTTCAGGCTGTTCTGCCTGTCCGAACTGGGTAACCATACGCTCAGACCAGGTTTCTGTCTGACGGGCACCTGCATAGTCTGTCTGAACCTGGTCGTAGGCTTGGATTACTTCCACGCCTTGCTCCACATATTCTTCCTGAAAGACAATGGCTTTACTTGCTAGTCGTGGTTTGACAGGATTTTGTTCTGCAGGGTGCCCAAGGGCAATACAGAAAATCGGATAGGTATAGTCCGGCAAGTTGAACAGCTCTGCTATTGCCAAGGCCTTGTGGCGAATCATACCGATGAAGACACCACCATAGCCCAAGCTTTCAGCTGCTAAGAGGGTATTCTGCCCTGCCAGAGCCGCGTCAACGGAAGAAATCAAAAGATTCTCCGTCCCCTTGGCTTCAAAGTCCTTCTCATGAAGCTGGGCCGCCTTGCTGGCACGGTTGTGGTCGCCCACAAAAAGCAAAATGGCCTGGGCCTGCAAGATAGCTGGCTGAGGCACCAAGTCATAGAGAGCCTGCTTTTTGCCTTCCGACTGTACGACGATAATGGAGTAGGACTGGAAATTCTTCCAGCTAGACGCAGCCCGACCCGCTGTGATAATGGCCTCCAAATGTTCCGCCTCAATCGGCTCCTCCGTAAAACGACGGACTGAGCTGTGGCTCAACATCAAATCAATAGTTTCATTCATCGGCGATTGACCCCCTGCAAGTGCATCTCTTGGGCTAGGAAGCGAATGCGTTCCATGACCCGCTTGGCTTGCCAGGTCTCATCGCCTGACTTACCAGCAGAAAAATGCCGCTCCAAGTCCGCAAAGGAGAAGTTGGAAGTAAAGAAGGTCGGCAGATTTTCCTGCATCCGATACTGGAGGATAACCTGCAAGACATCGTCCCGAATCCAAGAACTGTGCTGCTCCGCTCCGATATCGTCCAAAACCAAGACCTGAGCCGTCTTGACCTCGTCAATCCGCTCCTTAACCGACCCGTCCTTGATGGCATTCTTGATGTCCACCACAAAGGTCGGATAATGGAGCATGGTCGTTGACAGCAGGTGGGTCTTGGACAGGAGATTGGCCAAGTAAGCCATGAGGTAGCTTTTGCCAATACCAAAGGTCCCGTAGAGATAAATGCCCTTGTTGTCTTGGCCGACCCGCTTAACAAAGTCGGAAATAGCCAGCATAATCCCTACACGGTTTTCATCCTGACGGTCCAAGTCTGCAATGGTCACATTTTTCAGACTAGCCGGCATATTAATCAGCTGAATCCGATTTTTTATGGCTTCTAATTTCCGTAGTTCAACCAGCTCAGCCGTTTCTAGATAGGACACATCTGCATAGCCCTGGTTCATGACCAGAACTGGTTGGTAGCCCTTGGCCATGTAAGTCTGATCATTGGCGAAAAACTTGTCCCGTTCATTGATAAATTCATAAAATTTGGAAATGGAGCGACCAATCTCATCTTGATTGAGTCCATGTTGACGGATAAACTCCGCCACATCCTTGTCTTGCATGATTTCTGCCACCAGCTGGTCATAGGACTGACGAACCGGAGACTGTTTGTGTTCTAGATTATCTTGAACTGATTTCATTGGCCACCTCCTTTATTTTCCATTTCTTCAAATTGACGATAGAGGTCGGCTAGCTGGGCTTGACCTTCTATCGTTTGTTCTGTTTTCACTTCTTGCTTGCTCCATTCTGGAACATTTGAAGTTGGACTTGTTTTTGTCCGTGCTTGTGTCCTTGTTCTTGTAGCTTGTTGATTCTCCCTCAAAAAAAGAATCGCTGCCTTTGCCGAATGGATGCCCTTGTAGGAAAATTCATTGACTAACTTGACCAAATACTTGGTATTGAGATTGGCGGAGTCAATCTTATTGAAGGTGTATAGAACTGCCACGTTGATAACCTCATCCAAGTGTCCTTCCTTGGCAAGACTAGCTAGACAAGACCGCTCAGCATCAAGTAGCCCCGCCTTGCGACTAGCTTTCAAAAGACGGAGAAATTCGAGACTGGATTTTAATTTTGCCTCCGCCAAAATAGCCTCTTCCTGACGGCTCAACTGTCCTGTCTCACCACCTTGTTGAAGTCGGCTTTGTAGTCTGCCTAGAGAAATCTGGTGCTGGACTGCCGTTTCCTTGGCCAGCTGATAGAGTTCTAACCAGGATAGCCCTAGACTGTCGGCCAAATGGGTCAGGGCGATGACGTCTTCCGCCTCATCTTGAAAGGCTAATTTATCTCGACGCATCAGATTTCGGAAAGCATCCCAGTCAAAGCCCTTACGAGCTGGAACAAGCTCTTTGACCTGACCAATTTCTGAAAAGACATCCGAAAATTTCTTCGACACTTTTTGCCAAGAGCTATCAGGACTTTGCTGACCTGTCGCCATAGCAAAATCCCCAATTTTTTTGCGCAAGAGTTGCTTCAACAGAGGTTTGCCCATAAAAGCCACTTCAGCTAAAGGAGCCTTTAATTCCAAAAGAAAGACTTCTTGTTTGTTGTACACATCCAACAAATCAAGGGCGGTCAAGACATCCAGTGCCTGCTCCAAGCGATTCATCCCCAAGTCTAGATGGTTGAGAATTCTTGAAAAAGGCTGATTGCTAAGCCCTTGCTCATAACTTGCTAGGAGAAAATGATAAACCAAGAAAGCATCCGCCCCCATAATGGGCTGATAAAGAAGGCTTAAGCTACTATAATCTGCAAGAAAAGCCTGGCGCTTGAGTAGGCTAAACTGGTCATTTGGCTTCATCACGCACTAATTTCCCTTCTGCTTGTGTCCTTTGGTAATTTGTTTCAAGAGATTTTCCAGTTCTCCCACATCTTTGAAAGAACGATAGACTGAGGCGAAACGAACATAGGTGATTTCGTCCAACTCAACCAATTCTTC
The DNA here is from genome assembly GCF_032594915.1 of Streptococcus sp. 29896. Lineage (NCBI taxonomy): Bacteria > Bacillati > Bacillota > Bacilli > Lactobacillales > Streptococcaceae > Streptococcus > Streptococcus suivaginalis. The sequence continues at coordinate 1,594,769 of NZ_CP118733.1, forward strand.
CATTACAAGATTTCCAATGACATCACTTTCCACTTCGGTATCACTTTGGGCACGAACCTTCTGCTCGATCCTGTTCACCACCTCATCAATCTCATGACTGGATACAGGACGTTTTTGCGCAGAACGAATAATTCCGTTGAAGATCTTTTCACGTGAAAACTGTTCTCTTGTTCCGTCTTTTTTTACAACCACAAGGGTTTTTTCTTCAATTCGTTCGTAGGTTGTGAAGCGATGTTCACAGGATTCACATTCGCGACGGCGACGAATGGTGTTGCCATCTTCTGCTTGACGACTATCTACAACGCTAGATTTAATACTGTTACATTTTGGACACCGCATCTACTTTCTCCCATTCTGACGTTATCATCTCATTGTACCATATTTTATGGGATTTCTCTAGATAAAAAGAGGCTGGCCAAGGGCCAGCGCTTTTAGTTGATTATTTGAATCTTTTTCTTTTCCAAACGGTAGTACACCCACTCTTTTACCAAACGATAGATAACCGCAAAGATCGGAGTAAAGAAGACCATCCCCAACAGACCAAACAAGTTTCCACCAATCAGGGCAGCCGCAAGCGTAAAGAGGGTCGGCAGTCCCACAGACTGACCAACAACACGAGGGTAAATCACATTTCCTTCAATCAGCTGTAAAATCTGGAATAAAACGATGGACCAGAGCGCCAAGAGCGGATTTTGCACAGCGACAAAGAGAGCACTGATGAGACAGGCTGAAAATGGTCCGATATAGGGAACAAAGGACAGGACACCTGCCAAAATCCCTGCCATGCTTGCATAAGGAATCCCTGACAAGGAATAGCTAACAAAGACTAAGGTCCCGATAATGACTGCCTCCACAATCTGACTCATCAAGAACTTATCATAGGTATCGATGATCACCTCACCAATGTAGCTGATAATCTTCACCCATTTCTCCGGCATAATAGCATAGAGGAACTTAGTCGTCATAGACTGCAAATGCTCCTTGCTCCCCAGAATCGCCAAGGTAAAGAAGAAGGCCATCACCAGGGTCATGGTATTGGAGAAAATACCAGAAACATTATTGACTAGACCGGATAAAACTGGCGTGACAAATTGTGACACAGCTGATAGATTTTTCAGTTGTGATAGAAAATCATTGATTTGTTCACCGATGGTCCCTGACAAAAGATTATAACTTTCTAAAAAGGCAATCAAGCTGTTGACCGACTTTGGAATAGCGGTTGTACTCACCGTTACCAACTGAGACACAGTCGTCACAAGGGTCGGCAAGACAATCAAGACCAAACCTGTCACAATCAGCAAAAAGCCTATCAAGACTCCAACAATGGCCAAGCTCCGCTTTGATTTTTCCAAAAAAGAGACCTTAGCAATCAACCCCTCCAACTTTTTCATTGGAACGTTTAAGATAAAGGCAATAATGGCACCCACTAAGAGGGAGTTCATACTGGCTAAAACAGTCTCAAAAAGTCCGAAAATATCCGAGAAATGCAAGACAGCTAGCAAGACGGCTGCTGCAAATGAAATGAGAAATATTTTTTCCTTAAACTGATGAAACATAGGCTTCCTTTTCAATTGTTGTATTCTTTTCATTATACTGCATTGTGAAAAAAAAGTCACTCTTGAATCACCGAAAAACCGACAGGCATAGCCTATCGGTTTTATTCTCTCATAGCATAGCCAACACCACGAACGGTCTTGATATAGGAGTCCTGTCCCGGAACATCCAATTTCCCTCTCAAATATCGGATATAGACATCTACCACATTCGTTTCTACGGCGGTGTCATATTTCCAAACCCGTTCCAAGAGTTGCTCACGGCTGAGAATCTCTGGACTATACATAAGGGTTGCCAGAAGGTCGTATTCTCTTCTGGTTAGATTGACCAGCTCGCCAGCCCGTGTGACTGTCCGATTTTGAAAGTCGATCTTCAAGTCACGATAGGCAGCATGTAGCTTGATTTGACGGCAGTTTTCATCAATGAAGTCACGCCCCTTAAAGATTGCTGTCACCTGTTCTACCAAGTCGCTGATTACAAAGGGTTTGACAACATAAGAAACTGCGTAGGTCAAAATATCCTGTCCATGCTGAGCGACTTCTGAACTATCGACTGCAACGATGATGACAGAGGCAGGTTTTGACCGCAAGAGTTCCAAGGAAAGTTCCCGGCTCCCCATGTCTGCCAACTGAAAACTCATCAAAATCAAATCAAAATCAGTTTCATGGGCCAGCTGCAAGGCCTCCTTCCCTGTCGAAGCGTAATCCACCAAATAATCTTGTTTCTGCAATTCCATGGAAACAAAGTGGGATAGATTGCGCTCACGACCTGCAATCAAAATTTTCTTTGCCATATTCTCTTTCATCGTTCTCTCTATCAGTCGGGATTGGCAGCGGCAAATTAGAAAGAAGGGCGCTTGCACGCCCATTCTGTTTATTTCGATTCGCTATACCAATCGTAGTGGAAGACACCTTCTTTGTCTTTACGGTTATATGTGTGAGCACCGAAGTAGTCACGTTGTGCTTGGATCAAGTTAGCTGGTAAGTTTTCTGCACGGTAGCTATCAAAGTAGGTAATCGCTGCAGAGAAGGTTGGGACAGGCACACCTGCCTGAACAGCTAGGGTTACGACATCACGAACAGCTTGTTGGTATTTTGCAGTGATATCAAGGAAGTATTCATCCAAGAGCAAGTTTGCCAAGTCTTCATCACGTCCGTAGGCATCTGTGATTTTTTGCAAGAAGCGAGCGCGGATGATACAACCTGCACGCCAGATTTTTGCGATTTCACCGAATGGCAAGTTCCAGTTGTTTTCTTTAGAAGCAACACGCAATTGTGCAAAACCTTGTGCGTAAGACATGATTTTTGAGAAGTACAATGCTTGACGAATTTTTTCTACCAATTCAGCCTTGTCACCTTCGTATGCAAACGGAGCTGGTTTTGGAAGGACCTTGCTTGCTGCCACACGCTCATCTTTGTAGGTTGAGATATAGCGAGCAAATACAGATTCTGTAATCAGTGACAAAGGCACACCTAAGTCAAGAGATGATTGGCTTGTCCATTTACCAGTGCCCTTGTTACCAGCAGCATCCATGATGTAGTCAACAACTGGACCATCTTGACCTTGGTCGTCCTTGCGTTTCAAAATGTCAGCTGTGATTTCAATCAAGTAGCTATCCAATTCACCCTTGTTCCACTCAGTGAAGATGTCAGCCATTTCATCTACTGACAAACCGAGTAAGTGTTGCATGAGGTCATATGACTCTGCAATCAATTGCATGTCGCCATACTCGATACCGTTGTGGACCATTTTTACGTAGTGACCAGCTCCATCTGGACCGATATAAGTCACACATGGTGCTCCATCTTCTGGAGCTTTAGCTGAGATTTCTTCCAAGACATCAGCTACCAATTCATAGGCTTCTTTTTGTCCACCTGGCATGATAGACGGGCCTTCAAGAGCACCTTTTTCACCACCTGATACACCTGTACCGATGAAGTTGATGCCTGAGTCTGCCAGTTCTGCTGAACGGCGAATGGTATCTTCGTAGAAGGTATTTCCACCGTCAATCAAGATATCACCTTTGTCCAAGTGTGGCAAGAGGGCTTGAATGGTTGCGTCAGTACCAGGACCAGCCTGCACCATAAGCATGATACGGCGTGGGGTTTCAATTGATTTTACAAAGCTTTCAACATCGTAGCTTGGAACCAAGTTTTTACCTGGGTTGCTGGCTATTACATCTTCCGTTTTATCTGCTGAACGGTTGTAAATCGCTACTGTATAGCCACGAGATTCTACGTTGAGGGCCAAGTTCCGGCCCATTACAGCCATCCCTACAACACCAAAGTTTGCTTTTGTCATGAAGTTTACTCCTATTCGTTTGTATCTCTTTTATTATACACCTGTTTGCATGAATTGACAAGAATTTTCAGATAATTTAATCACCCAAACTATTCTGTCTCTTCCCCATCTGCAAACAAGCCTTGTAATTGTGCAAAGGGGCTATTGGCCTCTTTCTTTTCTTGCACTTCTTGTTTGAAATCATCCTCTGTCAAGACTGACCAGTTGGCACCTGATGGCATATCACTTCCTGCAGCTTCTTCTGGGGTTAGGACCTTGATCGGAATGTTGAGTAAGATGTTATCCGCAACGCTTTCTTCCAAAACAATCTGATCATCCTCAATGACCAAGACCATATCTTCATCGATTAAGTCCTGCTCCTTTAGAGCTGCTTCGCTAGCTACAAAGAGTTCATTGACAGGATAGGATTCTTCCAAAACAACTGGCTCCATGGAGCGGCTTGACGACAAGGTAATGGTATAAGTCATCTGGTAATCCAAAAAGTAAAAACCGGACTCAAAGCGGACATTTCCTTCAACTTGGACAGGCGAGAGACCCAAGACCTCTCGGTTACGAGTCTGAATCTCATCTTGGAGAACCAGAGTTTTCTGAAATGAAATGCCGTCTGGATTTTTTTGAATATCATAAATATGAAACATGATCATCTCCTAGTTTGCATGTTCTGTCAGGTAGTTGTATACCCCTTGGCCTGCTTGAGCACCCTCACCAACCGCTGTCGTTATCTGACGTAATTGTTTCTGACGCACATCACCGATTGCAAACACACCTGGGATCGTTGTCGCCATATCTTGGTCTGTGATAATCCAACCTGCCTCATCTGTAATGCCCAAATCAGTTACCGATTCTGTCATAGCATCTAAACCAACATAGATAAAGACACCACCGAAAGCCTGTTGACTGACTTCACCAGTTTTGACATTCTTGATGACCACTTCTTGTACTCGGAGGTCATCCCCTTGGATCTCTTCTACCACGCTGTCCCAGATAAACTTGATTTTCTCATTGGCAAAAGCGCGGTCCTGAATGACTTTTTGTGCACGCAATTGGTCTCGACGGTGAACGATGGTCACAGTTTCCGCAAACTGAGTCAAAAAGAGTGCCTCTTCGACTGCCGAGTCTCCTCCACCGACCACCAAGAGGTTTTGCCCACGGAAAAAGGCGCCGTCGCAGACTGCACAGTAAGATACACCACGGCTATTGTAGGTATCTTCTCCTGGGATGCCCAATAATCTGTGCTTGGCTCCCATAGCCAGAATCACTGTCTTGGCTTCAAGAATGCCATCTTCTGTGTGAATTTTTTTGATTGGTCCATCAAGCTCCAACTTGGTCATGGTACCAAATAAGTGCTCCACACCAAATTTTTCCAGGGGTTCAAACATTTTTTCCGCCAATGCTGGACCGGAAATATGTTCGTAACCTGGATAATTTTCAATTTCAGCTGTATTGTTCATTTGGCCGCCGTAAATGCCGCGTTCCAAAAGGGCAACCTTGAGGTTGCTTCGTCCTGCGTAGAGCGCTGCTGTCATCCCAGCAGGTCCTGCTCCAACCACTATCGTATCGTACATAGAATTTCCTCTCTAAGCTTTTAGCATCAATAATACACCCAGTACCCCAAAGGAAAGGATGGGGATGGTCATGACATTGATCATCATCAAATCATAGAGGGCATCTTGGCGTTCCTGAACGGTCTTGTCTACCCTTCGAATCATGCGTCCCAGAAACCAAAAGCCACTCACCACAACCATAAAGACAATCGTCAGTAATAAACTCTGAAGATAAAGTCCCAAAATGGATTCAAATATCATCCCTTACTAAGCCTCCTAAAAGGTCTGGCGCTTGGCCTTACGCTCTGCCCGTCCCTTGGCACGAGCCTCCACACGTTTGGTCTTTCTGCGCTTCTCATCAACAGCCCACTTGATTTTTTTCTTGTAGCCCGGCTTGATTTTTTTCTTTTTCTTTTTAACGAGACCGATCATCTCTATGTCCAGCTGTTCTGTTTTCTTCTCACGATTGACCCGACGGTCACGATCATAGCTGTCCTTAAATTCGCCATCTCTCATCTCTTTTGGAAGAAACTTGATATTGATTTTTTCCAATTCACGAATATCAGCATCATCACTTGGTTGATAGAAGGTAATGGCAATCCCTGACAAGCCATTGCGGCCAGTCCGACCTACTCGGTGAACAAAGAAGGAAAGGTCTTGCGGAATCGCATCATTGATAACATGACTCACCCCTTCGATATCAATCCCACGCGCCGCCAAATCCGTTGCGACAATGTACTGATAATCCAGATTTTTCACCTGATTCATGATCCGTTTGCGCTCGCGTGGTGGAATATCTCCGTGAATCTTGGCAACCCGTAAGCCGTTGGCAGTCAGATAGCTGTGCAATTCATCTGCCCGTGTTTTGGTATTGACAAAAATCATCGCCAGATAGGGCTGCATGAGTCGAGTCGCTTCCAAAATTTGTGCATTGCGATCACGGCCCTTGGTCGAAATCAACCAGTTTTCAATCGTATCTGAAATAACCGTCTTGGTCTTAATTTGTTCCAATACAGGGTTGGACAGATATTTTTTCAAAAATGGTTGCAATTTTTGCGGAATGGTCGCTGAAAAGACCAAAAATTGAAGGTTTTTTGGCAGGCTGCCTGCAATCTTGTCAACTGTTTCCAAAAAGCCCATGTCGAGGGTCATATCCGCTTCATCAACCACAAAGGTCTTTGCCTTGTGGATGGCTAAATCACCTGATTTAACCAAATCGTAAATGCGGCCAGGTGTTCCAATGACAATGTGGGGTTGACCGGCTTGTAGCTTGTCAATTTGACGATTTTTATCTGTCCCACCAACATAGTTTACCACCCGCACTTCTGTCTCAGAATGACTGGCCAATTGGCGCGCTGCTTGGTAAATCTGCGTCGCCAACTCACGAGATGGTGCTGTGATAACTGCCTGAACCTGATCCAAATCTTCCTGAAGTTGCTGGAAAATAGGCAATAAAAATGTATGGGTTTTTCCAGAGCCAGTTTTAGATTCCCCAATCAAGTCGCGACCAGATAGGACAACAGGAATCAATTTTTCCTGAACTTCTGTCGCCGTTACAAAGTTAATATCTGCTAAGGCCTCTTGAATATAAGGCTTCAATGGTAGTTCTGTAAATTTCATAAGTCCCTCTTTTTCTACTTCTTTTCATTATAACACAAAAACAGCAGAGACTGCTGTTTCTACATTCCTATAAATAGAGAATGGCTAAGGTCAGAAGGCTCATCGCCAACCCCAGACCCCAAAGAAAGAAGTCCACTTGCCACTCACTCCATTTTTCACCCTTACCTGATAGACCACCTAGTTCCAAGTGATGATGGAAAGGGGTCATTCGGAAAATCCGACGCCCTTCGCCAAAACGCTTTTTAGTGTATTTGAAATACGATACTTGAAGCATAACAGAAGAGGTTTCCAAGACATAGACCAATCCGACTAACAAAAGGGTCCATTCCACACGAAGAGCAATGGAAATGGTTGCTAACATGCCACCAAGAGCAAGACTCCCCACATCTCCCATGAAGATTTTAGCAGGTTTGCGGTTGAAGACAAAGAACCCAAGCAAACCACCAATCATGGTCAAGCATACCAACAAGATATCAAACTTGTGATCGTGATAGGCAATGACCGAGTAGGTAGCTAAGCTAATCACAACGGAGATGGAAGCCAGTCCATCAATCCCATCCGTCAAATTGACCGCATTGGAAAAACCAACCAGCCAGAAAAGGACAAAGGCAAAATAGAGAGGGCCTAACTGAATGAAATGTCCAAAGACATTCAGTTCTCCACCTGATCCTGCAGCATCAATATGAACCATATAAAAGACGATACCGCCCAAAATTTGCAGAGCTAGCTTTTGTTTGGGGTTCAATCCTTCATTGATTTTTCGGAAAATTTTCAAAAAATCATCCAAGAAACCAACCAAACCATAGAGAGCCAAGATGAAGAGGATAGCTAAGACGCCACCCGTCAACATGCGCGACTGCCAAGCAAAAACCAGGCTTACAAGAATTGCCACTACTAGGAAAACAGTCCCTCCCATAGTCGGTGTGCCCGCCTTGAATTGGTGTTGCTTCACATCTTCATGCATCTGCTGCCCTTCAATTCGCTTGCGTTGATAAAAAGTAATGAATTGCGGAATCAGTAGCACAGTCATGAGAAAGGCTACTAGACCCGAAAAGAGTCCGTTTAACATCTTATTCTCCTAAAGTAATGGTAATTTTTTTGATCGAATCCAGCTTCTTGCCGATTTCCACACTTTGCTTGGCGACCTTGCTGCCCGACCCTTTGTAAACAATTTCAATTCCCGTCCACTTGGCAAAAACATCCACATTTTCCTGGGTCCAGCCATAGAGATCTGGTAGGGTGGTGAAATTGTCTGTCAGAAGCAAAATTTGCTGATTGGCTGCAAGATTGCTACCGGTCTTAACAGAAACCTTGGTGATTTCAGAGCCATTCCCCAAAATAATCGGTTGCACCAACTGACGACGCAATTCTTCTGCTGTAGCACCAGGTGAATGCCCGATGATATCTTCCAAGACATATTCTGTTTCTTGACCAATGCTTGTCAACTGGACAGCTGGTTCAGTCAAACTCAAACTATCTTTCAGTAGCATGGCTTCTTTCAAAGACGGAGTCACAATATCCCGCCAGTGAATTCCATTAAAAGTTTGGGGTTGTTGAACTGTAACATACATAATAAATTCAGGATCCTCCGCCGGAATCATGGCAACAATCGAATTTATTGTATCGTGACTGCCACTCATATATCCAGTTCCATCATCTTTGGCAATTTGAGCGGTACCGGATTTAACAGCAATGTTATATCCATCAACATTAATAACAGGTTGAGCTAAGCTCGGAGCATACAGGGTACCAAAATAAGGATCCGTTCCTACTGTCACCATGTAATTCAAGGTCTGATCCGCAGCTTCTTCCGAAACTGGTTTTCCCATTTCTTCTGGCTCACCAACCCGCACAGAAGCTGTGTTGGGATCATAAACCGCAGAGATATACTTGGGTTGAATCATAACTCCATTGTTTGCGATAGCTGAAAAAGCCCGCAACATCTGTGTTTGCGTCACAGAAATCCCCTGTCCAAAAGAGGACATCGCTATGGTAACAATGTTATCACCTGGCAAAAGACCACCTGTCTCATCCCCCATCCCAAAACGAGTGGGGTAACCAAATCGGAACTTATTGAGGTAATTCAACCAGGTTTCATCCCCCATCTGCTGCTCTAACATGGTCATCCCAATGTTACTCGAGAAGGCAAAACCTTGAGCCATGGTCATAATCTTTGCACTACCACCCGCGTTGACTTCCCAGTCCTTGATGGTTGCATCGGCAATGACATACTGGTCATTGTAGTAGGTTTGATTAGGGTCAAAAGTTCCATTGTCAATCGCAGAAGCCAGAGTCATGACTTTCATAGTTGAACCTGGCTCAAAGTTGGCTTGGTAAAGAAGAGAGTAGTTGAGCAAGTCTTCATTGTCCATGCCTTCTTTAGTATCTGGATTATAACTTGGGCGTTGCGTTGTTGCCAAAATCTCGCCTGTTTTAGCTGCTACTAAAGTCGCACTAGCATACTTACCACTGGTTTCTTCAAAGAAGACATCCATGTTTGTTTCTAGAGAGCGTTGGAGGTCTGCAGAAATGGTTGTATAAACATCTTTTCCATCCACCGCCTTCACTTGGACATTTTCTGTTCCAGGATAGATGCGGCCAGCACTATCTTTTTCATAGATAATCTTTCCGTCTTGCCCGGAGAGAATATCATTGAGATAGTACTCCATCCCCATAGCTCCACTCAAACTATAACTGCCATCTTTGTTTTCAACAGGGTTGGCTAGGCCGATAAAATTGGAAGCAAAATCCCCTTCAGGATAAAGACGACCTGGACTTGCTGAGAAGGAAATCCCCTTGATACCAGCCGTTTCCATCTCTTCTTGGATTGTGGTCATGGTGCTGTAAGAAATATTTTTTCCCAAAGTTCCAAAATAGACCTGCTTCAAATTGTTCATATTCAATTGTTGCAGTACATAGTCCTTTTCCATCCCAAGATTTTTCTCAAAAATCTCAGCGACCTTACTGAACTGACTAGATTGCACATAGAGGACCTCTTTCAAAGCAGACACATAGCTGGTATCAATGATGGCATAGACAGTATAGGTTGTCGAGTCCTCCGCAATTGGCTTACCCGTCCGATCATAGATGGTCCCACGTTTTGCCTGGACAGTAACCTCCGTTTGGTGCACTTTTTTGGCAGCTTCTGACAAATCAACACCAAATTTACTATCTGTCCCAATAATCACCGCAAAGTTAACCAAAAAGAGGCAAAATACGAAGACCGTCAAAAGAATGAGAGTCTGCCCCACCCTCCGACGGTTTTTTGATGGAATAAAGCGTTTCCGCAAAATATATGTTAAGAGACGATTCTTCTTTTTTCTTGCCATTAATTTGCAACCCCGATATTGTCATTATTATAAGACAAGCCTTCCTTCTCTGCGATTTCCAACAATCGAGCAGAACGGGTCAACTCATTGACAGCTTGTTTGGCATCGTCAATCTCGACCTGCTTAGCAGAAATTTCTTGATTGATTCGAGCCATATCCGATTGGACCTGTAACAAACGGGTCTGCATAAAGACGATTCCGATGGCCAAGACCAAGCCTGTCACCACGATACTTCCATAGAATGCTTTTTCAACACGACTAAAGGTCTTGATTTTATTTCCAATCACCTTCATAGTCGCTTCCCGACGATTATCTTGTAACATGTCGCTTCTCTTTCTTTACTGATGCACTTTTTTGGCTACACGCAATTTAGCTGAATGTGCCCGGTTATTAGCCTCCAACTCCTCCTGACTCGGCAAAATTGGCTTGCGATTAACCAACTCAAGTGGCGCCTTTAAGTCTTCTGGGATAAAAGGCAAGCCTTTGGGCACATCAATAGTACTGGCTTCCTTAAAGAGTTGTTTGGTCAGACGATCTTCCAAGGAATGGAAGGTAATGACCGAGATACGTCCATCCAAAGCTAAGAGATCAATTGCCTGCTGGATAGACTCATCCGCCGCCCCCAATTCATCATTAACTTCAATCCGAATGGCCTGAAAAATCTGCTTGGCAGGGTGGCCCTTCTTCTTGAGTTCCTTGGCTGGCTTAGCAGACTTAATCAGTTCTGCCAACTCAGTTGTCGTTTCAATAGGTTTGATGGCACGTGCCTGTTCAATTTTACGAGCAATCTGTTTGGAAAATTTATCCTCACCATACTTGAAAAAAATCCGTACCAAATCATGGTAGTCATAGGTATTGACCACCTCATAGGCTGTCAACTGACCATCACGGTTCATTCGCATATCAAGCGGCGCATCTTGTTTGTAAGAAAAGCCACGCTCCCGCTCATCCAGCTGTGGACTAGATACTCCTAAATCATAACAAATCCCATCAATCTCTGTTACACCTAGCTCCGCCAAGCGAGTCTTGAGATTGCGGAAATTATCCCTGATAAAGGTCACTTGTCCCTTTTCAATGTAGGATGCCAAGCGAATATGGGCATGATCAATAGCAGTCTGATCCTGATCAAAGGCATAAAGATGCCCCCCATCCGTCAGCTGACTCAAAAGGTACTCACTATGACCTGCCCCACCTAAGGTAGCATCTACATAAATTCCATTTGGTTTGATGTCTAACATATCTACTGTTTCGTGCAAAAGCACAGTAGTGTGATTAAATTCCTTGCTCATATCTTATCTATTGTACCACAAATTGATTCAAAAAGAAGTCGAAAACTGTTGCAAGAAATTTGTCAAATATAGTTGACACCGTTTATAAAATTGTATATACTAATATCACAAAATATGTCGTATATAATTGACAATCAATTGGGAGACGTCCCACATTTTTTTACACTAGTGTGTCAGATATAATTGACATGGAAAGGAAGGCATATGAATCGTGTCAAAGACTATCGTCTCTTGCAAGGTATTTCCCAGCTGGATTTGGCCAAGGCCATCGGCGTATCCAGGCAGACCATCAACATGATTGAAAACAACAAGTACAATCCCTCACTGGATCTCTGCATCAACCTTGCCAAGGCTCTAGAAACCGACCTCAATAGCCTCTTTTGGAACGATTAGAAAGGAAGCACCATGAAAAAGAACACACACCAAGCCCTCATCTCGACTCTTATCTTTCTCTCCTGCTTTGCCCTCTTTCAGCTTTGGGGAAATAGCCGAGCAGACATCATGCATATCATCAGCCAAGCAAAATTTTGGCTACAATTGCTGATTACCGGGACCATCTACTTCTTAGGCTTTGTTTACATCTTACCATTGATCGATCAAAAATAAGGAGCTGCTTATGAAAAAGGAAACCTTTCAAGATAAATTGATCAAACGCTTTTACGGTATCACAGGACCTCTGGATGAATTTCGCAAAAAAGAAGCCTTCCGACTGGGAAACACCTGCTTCATCCCCCTCTTTTGGGGTATCCTTTTTGTCACTCTACTGGCAGTCGCCTTAGCCAAGCGGTATCCAGAATTTGTGGCCTTTGGCTACCCTATCTTCATTCTTTTTGCTACTCTCGGGCTTGTCCACTTCTTAGCCTATCAGCTCTCTCGCAAACAACTGGACAACCTAGATATGGAAGAACTGACTGCCAAGGAGCAGAAAAAACTCAAGGGCTCCAGTATTAAATTTGCCCTCTACTTTACTACTTTTATGCACCTGTGGAATGTCCTGTTTGATAGCTGGATGGAGGGAACAAGCTTTTTTGACCAACTAGTTGACCCACGAAAATTCCTAGCAGCTGCTATTTCAGGGATTCTTATCGGAATTGCTCTTGAAATCATGTTACGCAAACGCATCAAAAAAGCGGAGTTACTAACTGTCAGCTCTGCTATTTCCAAAGAAGAACCTAGGTGGATTCAAAACATGATACGGCACTTCTATGGTATCCGTGGCCCCTTGGATGAATACCGGCGCAGCCAGGCAGATGCTATCGGTGGGCAAGCCTTTATTTACTTCTTCTACTTCCTCTTGCTTGGAAATGCTGTCGCTTACTTTCTGGCTATCCGCTATCCTGTTGCGGTTGCCACCTACTATCCGACTGTCGTTGGTCTCTTTAGTTTTATCTTGCTCGGTGTGGTCAATATGCAAACCCTTCATGCTGATCTTCCCCAATATGACATAGACGAACTCAGTCCTGAGGAAAGACAGGGGCGGACCCTCAATCCACTAATTTGGGGACTAGGAGTCACCCTGCTTTCGACAGTTTTTGCTGGACTGGCTGACCTCTTCAACCTAAACCTGCCCCTACTGGCCTCAATCATCCATATCAAATCCCTTCTCTTTGGTAGTATGATGGGCCTATTTGCTAGTATAGCCCTGTCAGCCTTTGCCTATCTGCAAAAACTGGAGGCAGATACGACTAAGAAAAAATAAGGAGTAACCCATGAACACCCCCTTTTCCCATAAACAATCCTTTCAATTCTTTGTTCTATTTTATAGTCTGTTCTCTGCCTTTCTGATCTATTCCTACATCGTCAAGGAGCCCTTTCACGATAGCTTCCTGTTCGTTCTTCCCATCGTCCAGATGCTCAAACCCTTTAAATCAGCAGAAGAAAGGCATTACTTTATTCTCTCAAGTGTCTTTACAGTTATTGTCATGACCCTGACCTACGGCATAGGCATTTGGCTTGGACAGATAAAACCACTTATCCTCATATTACCTACTGGATTTGCCATCACCATCTTCTATCGATTGTTTTACAAGAAGAACTAGGCTAATCACCCCCACACAATTCTTTCCCTCGTGCCCTGTCAGGCAGCACGTTTTGTTCCAAGTCAGAAAACCATTGCTCTGGATGATGGCTAACGGCATACTCCTTATCCTTTTCATCGGAGTTTTTACGGGACAGGTCAACATCCTGCAATTTCTAATGGTTCTCTGCTTATTCAGTTTTTTCGCCCTTCCCACTTGAAAAAAATAGCATCCAACCACGATTTACAAAGTCGTATTTTTTCTATACAATAGAGGATATATGACAGTCAAATCAATTCTTAAACAACTCAAACCCTTTGATTACGTGTTTATCGGACTCGCCCTACTGCTATCGATTCTGCCAGCTATTTTGACCTACTCACACCTAGCTGCAAAAACGGACCAAGCAAGTATTATTGCCTATGTCCGTATCAATGGCCAAGTGGTTGACCAGTTCGAATTATCAAAAGATACTCCCCACCAGGAAGTCACCTACTACCCCAATGACGGACAGTACAATATCATCGAAGTGGATGGTGAACGCATCCGAGTTAAGGAAGATAATAGCCCCGACCAAATCGCGGTTCGAACTAGCTGGATCAGTCAACCTGGAGAACTCTCTGTCTGCCTACCTCACAATCTCATGATTGAAATACAATCTCAATCACCAAATGAGGAAGAAGATCAGCTAATTTTACCCCTTTAAAACACGGCTTCCCAAAGCTGTCTCATCCAACAAAAAACGCATAAGATCCTGCTTCAACCAGCTTGATTTTATGCGTTTTACTTTATACTAAATCATTTCGTTTTTTATACTCAATGAAAATCAAAAACAGACTAGGCGACGCAGATGCAGATAGAACTGAAGTTCATCAAATCAAGTCAACAACGTCTGATTTTGATTTTCGAAGAGTATTATTTTACAAAGATTGCCACCAGTAATACCAAGAGATAAACCAAGGAATAGAGAATGAAACTTTTCACAGCTTCAATAAACGTTTGGCTCTTAACTGGTTTCTTTAAAAAGCGTTTCAAAAATTGAAACGAAGGTACTAGGGCGACCAGTCCTAGCAAGGCCCAGACCGGAAGCATACCTGTCCCTACAAAGAGTAACCACAGCATCCAGGACAAGAACCAGAGGAAAAAGTAAAGTCTCAAGCTGACACCCTTCCCCAGATAATAAACCAAAGTATAGCGATGGTTGCGAATGTCTGTCTCCAAATCGCAGATATTATTGGCCAACATGATATTGGCAATCAAGCAAACCAAAGGCAGACTCATAAAGATGAGCTCCAAGACCTTAAACCAAGAAAACTGCAAGGTCATCCACTGGCCGAGAAAATGACTAACCACCAATTGGCTGGGATTTTGAACAAAAACGGCTAGAAAAAAGATACCAAATCCCATGGTCACTCCAGAAAATACTTCGCCCAAAGGCATCCGTGATAATGGAATGGGACCAAAGGTGTAAAAAATGCCAATCAGAAAACACAGGACCCCCATTGGCAACAAGAGCCAGTTGGTCTGCCAGACTAAAATGAGAGAAAAGAGGATGGACCAAAAGAGCAAGAAAAAGATAATCTGCACCATCAGGCCAAAATCCAATTCATGTTTGCCGATAACATTTTCCTCTGTCTGGTAGTTTTTATCCTTAGCCTTATAAAAATCCATGGTATTGTTGATGGCTGTCGTGCACATGTCAAAGGTCAGGACAGCCAATACGAACAGGGCAGTGGTCAGCCAATTAAAGGTTTGGTAACGATAGACAGACCAAAGAATTCCCAGCACCATGGGAAAGACACTGGCAACCTTGGTTTTAATTTCGACAAATTCTAAAAATTGTGGAAGGCTGAGCCTTCTATTTTGCTTCTTCAACAAGATGATACTCCTCATTGCTTAAAACGAAGCGATTGGTCAAGCCATCACTTAGGTAAACACCATGTTCCTTGTCGATAAAAACAGCCTCGACACCATCTAGAGCATTGACAAAGGCCAAGCCCTCTTCAATCCCCATCAAGAAGAGACTGGTCGATAAGGCATCTCCTTTAACCGAAGTCTCAGAAAAAACGGTCACTCCTGAAATGGAGTTTTCTACTGGGTAGCCCGTTTGGGGATTAAGGATGTGATGGTAACGTACACCATCTACTTCCAAGTAGCGTTCGTAAATCCCAGAGGTCACCACAGAGCCATCTATCACACGAACAGAACCGACCGTTGCTCCTCTGATTTCATCTGGATCCTGAACCCCAACATTCCAGCCTTGGTCACTATTTGGAGAGGTTCCCATAACTACCACGTTGCCACCGAGGTTGATGACAGCTGTTGTAATCCCATTGCTGGCAAACAATTCCTGAACCTGATCCGCAATATAGCCCTTTGAAATCGCCCCTAGCTCCAAGGCCATACCCTCTTCAAGGAAAACGGTCTGTTTCTCCTTATCAAGCTGGATGGCTGTGTAATCAATATGGGTTAAGGCCGCATCAATTTCTGCTTGCTCAGGTTTTCGTGCCTGGTCCGAACCAATCTGCCAGAGATTGCTGACCGCACCGATGGAAATATCAAACAACCCCTGACTTGCTCGGCTCATCTCAACAGCCTTTTCTATAATTTCAAAGGTCCGCTCATCCACTTGGACAGCTTCTTGACCAGCTGCCTGATTGATCCTGTAAATATCCGACCCTTCTATGTTGGTCGACAATAACTCTTCCATCTCTTTTATGTAAGCGATGGCCTGATCCATGGTTTCTTCTTGACCAGAATGGTAAATACTCAACTGGACCACTGTGTGCAAAAGACTTTCACTCCGTGTCAGAGGAGTCTTTTCTACGGCTAACTGGCTGCTTGATTGGGCTTGTCCACATGCTGTCAAGAGGAGGCCAAAACCGACCAAACAAACCACTAAGGCAAATCTCCAATATTTTTTCATCTAAACTACCGTCCTTTTGTCTATCTTAACATATTTTTCTGGAAATCTCTGCCTTAAAAAAGAAAGCACAGTAGCCTTGACTACCGTGCCTTATCTGACTTCAACAGATTAGTCTAACTGAATCGTTTCTGTTTTTCCTTCTGCCGCTGCTGCGAGGAGAGCTGTAGTGCTCTTCACAAAATCTTCAGAGGTATGGGTTGCACCAGAAACCACTTCAACGTCAGCAGACTGGGTTTCAACCAAGGCTGCGTTCAATTTTTCAAGAGCTTCAGCAGCTGAAACGCCTGATTTTTCTTTCATTTTTGTATTGTATTCTTCATTTTCAGACTTCAAGCTACCATCTTCTGCTTGGTAGTCAAAGTTTGATTCTGTAATTTTACCATCTTTGATGGTGATGGTGTGAACGATTTTATAACCATAGTCATCTGCTGCAGATTCAGCTGTATAGGTACCATCTTTCCATGCTGCTGTTTCAGTTGTAGAAGAAGATGCAGTTGTCGCTGCTTCTGAGCTTGATGCAGTTGTTTCTTCAGTTGTTGAACCGCAAGCGGCAAGTGCTAAGGTTGCTGCGAAAAGTGCCACCCCTTTTAAGATTGTTTTTCCTGTTTTCATAACAAAGGACTCCTTTTTATTTTTTGTTGATTTATGTTATAATGATATACTTTTTCAGATAAATTGTCCATCTTTTTTATAAAATCTTTGACTATTCAAACATGGATTGACTTGGTTTTACCCCTTGAAAATCGTCTCAAGGATGCCTTCTAAATGGGTTCGATTAGTGGAGGGAGGAAAATGTTCCAACTCCTTTTGGGCTTTTTTTTCATATGCCTTCATTAGCTGCGCAGCTTTTTCAAAGCCCGAACTTACCAAGACCTTTTGATAAATCAACTGAATCAAGTCAGTATTTTCAGGTTCTTGAGCAAGTAAGAGCAGGTCCGTACGCAGACTGGAATCTTCCTGCAAGGCAAAGAGCAAGGGAGCTGTGTAGATACCATTTGCGATATCTTGTAGCCCTGGCTTGCCTGAATTCCGACCATCCTTCTGGTAGTCAATCCTGTCATCACGAATCTGAAACCCCATCCCAAGGGATCTGCCAAATCGGAAGGCTGCTCGGTACTTGCCTGCTGGCTGGTCCTTTTGATAGGCCCCCAGTTGACAAGCTAGCCCAAACAAGAGGGCAGTTTTCCCTTGAATTTGTTTGAGATAGGCCTTGAGGGTCATGTCCGTATTGTATTGATTCATCAGCTGTGCCAATTCTCCCCGCAAGAGGTATTCCAAAAGGCGATCATTTACCTTTTCTTTGTCTTTCTCCTGCAAACCTAACTCTTCTAGCCCCTTGACTAAGAGCCGCCCTGAAAATGCCAAGAGGTAATCTCCAGTATAGATGGCAATCCGATTGGAAAAGGTCTGGTGGGCAACAAGAATACCACGGCGTTTTTCTGCCCCATCAATGACATCATCATGCATCAGAGTTGCCAGATGCAAGGTCTCTATATGGGCAGCAAAATACAGTTTTGCTGGGCTAATAGCACCATCCACTAGTCGAGCAAAGTGCAGACATAAGCCTGCCCTCAAGTATTTCCCAGGTGCTTGAACGTATTCGTGAATCTTTTTGTCAATGGCTGGGTGAAGGTGTAGCTGTTCTGTCAAGATGATAGCTTTCACCTTCTCCAGTGCCAGTTTCATTTCTAGATCGGCGTCCCAAATCTGATGAACCACTCGTTTCCTCACTTACTCTTTTATTGTTTTAATCGGTAGAGATGCTTTGGCCTACCGTATATTCGTTTGTCAATAAAGCGACCCAACCACGGCATGATCCAATAATCCAAACCGAAGGAACGCCCTGCTCCATTCATCAGCGCAACGGCTACTGGGATGAACCAAATGTTGACCCAGTAAAACATGCCAGACAAACTGAACATAACCACCAAGGCTGCTGTTGCTGCAGATACAATCCAAACAAAAGCTCCCGCAATCAAGGCCAATCCAATGGCAATCTCTGCTAGAGTCATGAATTTCTGCATAAAGAGCGCAACTTCCTGATTGGGCATCATAAATTCCATGATGGAAGCAAACCAGTCTGGCATGGAGTCAAGGACCGTCATCGGGGTCTCTCCGTAAGCATAACTCAATCCAAAGATTGGCTCTGCCACTTCAGCCACCGCCTGAGAAGCTCCCGAGGTCGCTTCCGCCGCTGATGCACCTGAAACAGGATCAGCCAACCACGGGAATGGGAAGACAACCTGGTCTCCCATCCAGGAGGTTGTCCCAAATAGACCAAAGGCTTTTTTCACCCCTTCATAGAGCCAGACTGAACCGTAGAAAACTCGGAGCGGAACAGACCAGAGCAGGTTCCCCTTGCTTGAAGTATGCCCCCCAAAGATATTCCGTTTATTTTTAATCTCGAAGAATTCATGGCGGACATAGGCTCCCATGTAGAAGAAACTTCGGATCGTAAAGAAGTACAAAAGATTGACCATGTGCTTCATAGCCATGGCAAAGAAGCCTGACATATGGTATTTGTCCATGAGGAAGGCAACGCCGTAGCGAGCACCTATGGAGACCATGAAACCGTCGTATTTCCCTTTGTAGCTGTGTTTTTGTCCGCCTTGAATGGAAGCGATGATGTTGCTGGCTGCCGTATGACCTGTTTGCTCTGCAGCTTGGACAATCTGCGGTGTTGGTTTACCTTCTTGGTTAGGATCCTCATAGTAAACCAAATCCCCAGCTACATAGACATGTTCCTTACCCTTGGCTTCCATGTACTGATTGGCAATCAAGCGGCCTGCTCTGCCTTTTTCAATACCGAAATCACTGGCATCTGTATTGGCCTGAACACCTGCTGTCCAAATGGATGTATGGGTTGGAATCTGGCGACCTGAGGCTAGGGTCAGGCTATCCTTCTCCACACTTGCAACTCCGTCACCCAGCACCAGTTCAACGCCTTTTTTCTCCAAGTATTTCTTGGCCTTGACCTGCTCTTTTTCTGTCACCATAGCCAAGATCTTTGGCGTGGCTTCCACGACCTTGAGGGAGAATTCTTTTGGATCCAGTTTAAACTCGCGCGCCAAGACAGGCACCCAGTCAATCAGTTCTCCAACCATCTCAATCCCTGTAAAGCCAGCACCGATAACGGTAAAGGTCAAAAGAGCCCGGCGTCTTGCCTCATCGTGCTCCCGCATAGCCTGATAACAGGCATCGATGATGTGGTCGTGTAAGCGTTCGGCTGCCTCGATAGACCAAAGGGTAAAACCATTTTCTTTGACACCCTTGACACCAAAGTCGTTAGCCTCGCCTCCCATGGCAAGCAAGAGGTAGTCAAATGAGATGGTTTGGTGCTCCGCGACAACTTCTTTCTTGTCGTAGTCAATCTCTACAACCTTGTCAGTAACCAACTCTACCTTTGGATATTTCTTGAAAATCCGCTGTAAATCATACTTGATAGCATTGGCCTCCACACGCCCTGCTGCCACCTCATGCAGCTCCGTCATGTAGGTATGGAAGGAATTTTTGTCAATCAAGATAACTCGAATATCCGAGTTCTTCTTGAAGGTCTTCCCTAGCAATCGGGCGGCAGCGATTCCGGCATATCCAGCCCCGACAATTACAATGTTTTTTGTCACGATCCTTTCCTCCTTGTGAATCTTTCAACGTATTCCATGATGTTATTATACTCTTTTAGTTCTTGTTTAACAAGTCTTTTTTTCAATAACTAGTAATAGTTCCCTCTTGAAAACCAATTCTAAAATCAGTAAAATAGAACTAAGATTTGCAAAAGGAGGCTACACTTGGACAATAAGCAACAACGTTTAATTTTTATCACCATGCTGGCTGCCCAAGCTGTGGTCATATCATTTATCGAGCGGTTTATCCCAACACCTTTTTCTTTTGCACCTGGCGCCAAGCTCGGTCTGGGAAACCTCATTAGTTTGATTGCAATTTTTACATTACCAGCCAAGGATAGTATCAAAGTGGTCTTTCTTCGCCTCCTCATTTCGACCTTTTTAGGCGGGACTTTTTCAACCTTTCTCTACGGTTTGTCTGGGACTTGCTTGAGTTACCTTGCTATGTTGTCCGCTAAACAGCTTGGGCCTAAGCGTGTCAGTCCGATTGGTATTTCTATTCTAGGTGGTATGTTGCACAACTTTGGCCAGCTCTTGGTCTTTGCATTTTTTGCCCGTTCTTTGCTGGTCCTAAACTATCTCCCTCTCCTGGCTGTGACAGGAATCTTATCTGGTTTTTTAGTTGGGCTGGCTGCGACCTATCTTTTGGAAAAAGTACCTCCGCTCCGCCATTACCACCAACAAATTCTAAGAACATGGAAATAAGCACCCCTAACGCAAGGGGTGCTTATTTTTATTGTGCTGACTGAACAAACTGATCATTTTCCATAATAAAAGCAGGTGCTGTTTCTTGACCATAGTCAAGTGCATACTTTTTCAACAAGTAGTCGTACACTTGATCTTTAGATGAAAAATAAATAGCTTGGTAGGGTTCTTGAAAGGATAGTTTTTCTACAAATAGTACTCCCCTTGAGCTTTCCAGCATAACCCCAACATGTCCAATAAAAAGGCCATGACCATCTAAGTCATCATGATAAACAACTGAAAGCATCTTGGCAGCGCTCGAGAAGGTGATTGTTGAAAGATGTTCTTTCATTTTTGCAGCATGTACAGCCACATCTTTAGTTGCCTCTGTTTCAATTCGTCCAAATAGATAGACAAATCGTTTCCGCTCCTCCTCTGTCATCAATTGCCCTGTTTCGATTGCTTCTAAATCTAAAAACAGGAGCGATTCATCGCCTTCAGAATCTGGGATTTGTAATTGGTCTTTTAGCAAGGTAAAAGTATTGATACGGCAGTTTGTCCCAATAAAATCCCCCTTGGCTGCTTGCCACAGCTCATCAATCTTTACGAGGTCATATTGAGGTAGGCTTGTCTGTGAAAACTCCGCCAATAGGCTAGTTTGTTGGATGGTCTGGTTGTAATCATTGACAGCCTGAAAGAATTGGTTAACATTGCTGTGAGACAGAGCTGATTCCAAATCTGTTTCGACGATTTGTTGATCTGTCTGCCCGACTAGGTTGGATAGATAGTAATTATCAGACAGGACTGTTGAGGAGGCTTGAGTCGTCGCACCATCCTGACTGGTGTTATCTGGAAGGGTCTGACAGCCTGTTAGCAAAATCAACATACTAAGTAAGACACATAAAACTGGTTTCATAGGAGCACACTCTCTTTCTCATTCTAGCTTATCCCAAAACAACTCAGAATGCAAGTGCCCCTGAATACGTTTTTTTCATTAAAAACCTCCTTATTCCTTTCTTTTTTTCAATTTTGTGCTACAATGTTGTCATATTTTTATTTTTGATGAAAAAGAAGGGGACTTATGTCTTTTTTTAGGATAAAACTTTCGCCTGGCCAACGGATCGTCATGAGCTTTTTCATGGTCATCTTGACAGGCTCTCTTTTATTGCACTTGCCGTTCTCGCAGCTGCCAACTTCATCAGCCACATACTGGGACAATCTCTTTACAGCTGTGTCCATGGTCTGTGTGACCGGGCTCTTTACCGTCCCTGTCTCTGAAACCTATTCAACCTTTGGTCAGATTATCTGTATGTTGCTGATTCAAATCGGTGGGCTGAGTTTGATTGGTTTTATCGGACTCTTTGCTTTGAGGGGCGGTCGCAAACTCAGCTTCATCAATATGGCAACCTTGCAGGAGGCTCTCACTCGGTCGGATACCAAGCATTTCAGGAGTTTCATCAAGTCCGCCTTTGGCTTTACCCTAGCGGTGGAAGCCTTGGGTGCCCTGCTCCTGTCCTTCCAGTTCGTGCCTGAATTTGGCTGGGAAAAGGGGCTCTTCTCGGCAGCCTTTGTGGCGGTTTCTGCCTTTTGTAATGCTGGTTTTGACAACTTCGGTGCGACCAGTCTTGTCAATTATGTTGAAAATCCCTTGGTCAATTTGACCATCGCTGCTCTGATTATTATGGGCGGTCTTGGTTTTTCTGTCTGGTTTGATTTTCAGACGCAGATTGGCCAGCGTCGGAGCCTTCGGAAACTGCGTTTTCATACAAAGGTTGTGCTGAGTTTGACAGCTATCATTTTAGCAAGTGGTACTCTCTTGACTCTGTTGACAGAGTGGAGCAATCCAGGTACCATTGGTAATCTGCCTCTTGGTAGCAAGGTCTTGGCTAGCTTTTTCCAGACGGTTACCATGAGAACCGCAGGTTTTGCCAGCATCGACTATACCAAGGCTGAGCCTGTCACTCTCTTGCTCTACATCTTTCAAATGATGCTGGGGGGTGCCCCTGGTGGTACCGCAGGTGGGATTAAGATTACTGCCTTTTTGACCCTAGTGCTCTATGCTCGGAGCGAAATTATGGGCTTACCGCACACCAACTTCAAAGATCATACTATCGATGCCCTGACTATCCGCAAGGCTTTTGCTACTTTTAGTGTCTTTATCATGGTTTTTCTAGCTGGACTGGTGGCCATCACGATCACTGACCCACGCCAGCCTTTGCTCTTTCTCATGTTTGAAGTCATGTCAGCCCTTGCAACTGTTGGGGTCACTGCCAACTTGACCCCCTATCTGACCCAGGCTAGTCAGTTGATCCTTATGGCTCTTATGTTCTTCGGCCGTATCGGTCCAATGTCCATCCTAATCAGCCTATCCACCCGCAAACCTTCTAAGAAGGAGAGCCTACACTACGCTAAATCATCTATGATTGTCTAAAGGAGAAATCATGCCAACACAAACGATTGGAATTCTTGGTCTAGGTGTTTTTGGAACTACAATCGCTAAAACCTTGCACCATTATGACTGTAATATCATCGCCGTAGATAACCACGAGCAACGCATCAACCAGCTGGAGTCCATCCTAACCCGCGGCATCGTCGGTGACATCACAGACCGCACACTCTTGCGGGCTGCAGGCATTGACAACTGTGATACGGTTGTCGTTGCAACGGGAAATAATTTGGAATCGAGTGTCCTAGCTGTTTTGCACTGCAAATCACTTGGCGTGCCAAAGGTCATTGCCAAGGTGAAGAGCAAAACAACCAAAGAAGTACTTTTAAAAATCGGGGCCGACAAGGTGATTTCACCTGAGCGTGAAACAGGGATCTCCCTTGCCAAACATTTGCTCCATCAGGGCACAACTGATTTGATTGAACTGGATGACAAAGTGACAATCGTCGAATTTCCACCTCCTGCCAAATGGATTGGAAAAACCTTGGCCCAGTTGAAGCTCCGTCAAAACTACAAGATGAACATCATCGGCTACCGCAGTAGATTTACAAAAGAATTGAATATCCAGTTGACACCAGATTATACCTTTAACGAGGACGAATTGATCATGGCTGTAACGGATAATAATACCGTTGACCATTTTGAAGAATACACTAATAAAATGTAAGATTTGGCCTATCTGCCTCTGAGTAGATGGGCTGTCTTTGTGAGATGATGAAAAGGAAACCATAACATGAACGATTTAACCAAGGGCAACCCCATACGAGTCATACTCCAGTTTGCCATTCCCCTCTTGATCGGAAGTTTTTTTCAGCTAGCCTATAACTTTGCTGATTCCATGATTGTCGGCCACACCTTGGGTAAGGATGCTTTTGCCAGTGTCGGATCCACAGCTAGCTTGATTTTTTTAATTATCGGTTTTGCCCAAGGGGTAACCAACGGCTTAACAATTGTAACAGCCCAACGATATGGAGCTGGCGACTGGAAAGGAGTTAAAAAATCCTTCCTGCACGGTCTCTTCTTTGCCGCTTGTGTCAGCATCTTATTGACCAGCCTCTCGTTAACTTTCTTGGATCCAATCTTGCACCTGATGCAGGTTCCAGTTTCTATTTTCCCACATTCCAAGGCCTTTTTAATGGCTATGTTTGGTGGTTTAACCTTCACCGTTTTCTATAACTATCTCTCTAGTGCCATTCGCAGTCTTGGAAATTCCAGGACTCCTTTGGTGGCCTTGATCATTGCTTCTTTCATCAACATTGGACTGGATTTCTTCTTTATTCTTGTCATGAAATGGGGCGTCTTCGGAGCTGGCTTTGCGACCATAACTGCTCAGGCATTTTCTGTTTTCTACCTCCTGGCTTATATTTATCGCAAGGTACCACACTTTCATCTAAGCAAAAGCGACTGGACCTTAGATAGGGAGAACTTGGTACACCATGCCCAGCTTGGTTTTCCCATGGGCTTTCAAGCCAGCATCATTGCCATTGGAGCAATCACCCTGCAAATTATGGTCAACCAATTAGGAACAGACGCCATTGCTGCTCAGGCCATTGCCCTGCGCACCGACCAATTAGCCATGTTACCCATGGTCAATCTTGGCCTTGCCATTTCCACCTTTACAGCCCAGAACTATGGCGCCAAACTCTATGACAGGATTCGAGAAGGTGTCCGAAAAACGCTAGTTCTCAACATCGCCTGGTCCATCCTCTTTGCCCTCTTACTGATCCTAGGCAACCGCTTCTTCTCAGGCCTCTTTCTACCAAATGCCAGTCAAACTGTACTGGACTTGGCCCTGGTTTACTACATCATTAACGGCTCTTGCTACTGGATTGTGGCTAGCCTCTTTATCCTTCGGAGTTTTATCCAAGGCCTGGGTAAAGGTTTGATTCCAACGCTGGCTGGTTTTGGAGAATTGATTTTCCGTGCTATCGTGGCCGTTCTGGGTATGCAGTATTTCGGCTTCTATGGAACCGCCGCCGCTAACCCCGCCGCCTGGATCGGAAGCATCTTGGTCCTCATTCCAAGTTCTATCATTTTTATGAAAAAATTAAAAGCTGGACAAAGTATATAAAGAAAACGCTGGGCTCAAGCCCAGCACACTTCTCAGAGTTCGTGTCAACATCTCAGCGCAGTGGTTGATTGTCAGATTTGTTCGTGTTTCACACTCCAAATCTGACCTCTACGACTGATGCGAACAGAGTTCGCCTTATTTCCAACCTCCAACTGTCCCCCAGACAGTTGGAGCTGTACGGGGGTGGGAGTAAAATAGTCCAGTGGACTATTTTAGCCCGAACCTACTGTTTGGAAGTGAGGGGAACTCTTTTTTAGACTAGTCGAGTTCTTTCCCACTCCCAAAATAATATTTCCGTAAAAATTGGATATGAAGGAGATTCCAAAGCATAGCATAGCTGATCGCCACTACAAAAGCTATGCCATATTGCCAATTAAATTCCAGCACAAGGCTGACAAAAAGGAGGATTCCAAGAAGGACCAATAACAAACTACTTATCTTTTTCTTATCCCACTTAAAATAGGCTAACAAGGGTTGGTCAGGACAAGCTTGCACTTCCTCGAACTGTTTGAAACTAGCTCCAAGACTGGCTCCTGCCGCTCCTTTAATTGCACCAGAATAATAGTGAGGAAGGAGGTAGACCGACAAATAAGCAACTGTAACATAGGCAAGCACCAACAAGGGTACATCAGTTTTTTCATGACCAACCTCCTAAAGCTTTATATACATTTATTTACAAGTGTATTTTAACATATCATTGTTATCGGTCGCAAATATTTTACTATAATAGTTGACTTTCCAACTCAATCTCTGCCAAGAGTTTGCTATAATAATCCTGCTCATCAGCCAAAAGCAGGCTGTTGGGCAGCATTTTTTTAGCCTGAGCCAGAGATTTTTTCAAGGCTTTGCTATCTTTCGTAATTCGCTGGTGATAGAGAGCCGCGATGACTTGGTAATTTCCCATAGGGTACTTGAGCAGAGCCTTGACCTGCTTGTCCTGCCCTAATGCTCTAGCCTCTTCCTCCAAGCCTTGTAAGATATAGACTTCCAACAGTACAAGTTTTGCCAGCTTCACCATATAATCATTGTCCGATTTTGCTATCAACTTCTCCAATCGCTCTCGTGCTTCTTGATACTCCCCTTTGAAAATCAGCAACTCCGTCCAGTTTAGATAGTGGGTTTGTGGTAAATGCCCTGGCAAGATTGGCAGATCCAAGACAAAATCACTTAAATTCGCTGCAGTTGGGTCCACCATGACTTGAGAAGTGTGTCTAAGTGCTTGATAGACCAATCGGCTATAGTCTGGATGAGCACGCAACTCTTGCATCTTAGCACCATCCACCATTCCAGAAGGATTGGCATTGAGTGCAAACAAGGCTAGATTGAGGAGAATTTGCGATAGAGGCAGACTCCAATGCCCTGTCAAGAATCCAATCAAAACAGAAACAAGGATGAGACTGAGATGGACAATCAAGCCACCTGCAAACATCAGAATCGCCCGAGGGTCATTCTCATCTCTTTTGACTCCGATATACTGAGCTGCTGCCCCCTGCACAATCACGGTTTTCTTCCATTTCCAGCCTTGGTCAGTCTTGACCAACAAACGATTGCCCAAGCCAAGCGCCACCAAGTCAAAACCCGTCAGCCAACCAAAGAAGGCATGACCTAATTCGTGGAGAATGAGGGTTAGGTAAAAAGTACCTAGAAACCAGACATAACCTAGACCAAACACCCACAGTCCATAGAAGGAATCATTTTCTGGTAAAAGCTGAGCCATCCCATAAGTCGAATACATGGAACTCGCAAAACCACACAGAACAGAAACACCTATAACCAACCAATTCCATACTTTCTTCATAGCAAACCTCCTTTTTAATAGTATATCAAAAAAAGACTAGAAATGAACTGCACCCCAAAAGTTAGACACAAAATCTAACGATTGGGGTGTTTTTCTTATGAAATTAAGTTATGAAGATAAACTAGAAATATATGAGCTGAGAAAGAGTGGCGTGTCGTGGGTCAACCTTAGCCAGATATACAAGGTCACTATTGCCAATCTCACATACATGATAAAACTCATGGATCGATATGGCGTGGAAAGCGTTGAAAAAGGTAAAAATAGGTATTATTCACCTGAATTAAAGCAAGAAATAATGGATAAGGTCTTGATTCATGGGTGCTCTCAACTCTCAGTTTCCCTTGATTATGCCTTGCCAAATCGAGGAATGCTTCCCAATTGGATAGCACAATACAAGAAAAACGGGTATACTATTCTTGAAAAACCAAGAGGGAGACCGAGCAAGATGGGACGTAAACGCAAGAAAACCTGGGAAGAGATGACGGAATTAGAGCGCCTTCAAGAGGAAAATGAACGTCTTCGAACTGAGGTGGCCTTCCTAAAAAAGTTGAGAGAACTTCGCTTGAGGGACGAAACACTAGTGCGCGAACAGCAGAAACAATTAGAGATATGGTCCAAGGAGGATTCCGACTAGACCTCCTACTTGCGACAGCTAAAATGCCTCGCTCAACTTATTATTATCAAGTCAAGCAACTGGAGAAACCCGACAAGAACAAAGCCATTAAGGCTGAAATTCAAGCCATTTATGATGACCATAAAGGTAATTACGGCTATCGTCGGATTTATTTAGAACTCAGAAATCGAGGTTTCTTCATCAACCACAAAAAGGTGCAGCGCTTGATGACAGTCATGGGCTTAGCGGCTCGTATTCGTCGTAAGCGCAAGTATGCTTCTTACAAAGGTGAGGTGGGTAAGAAGGCTGATAATCTGATTAAACGTCAGTTTGAGGGATCTAAGCCTTATGAAAAATGTTATACCGATGTGACGGAGTTTGCTTTGCCTGAAGGGAAACTCTACTTATCGCCTGTTCTTGACGGCTATAATAGTGAGATTATTGATTTTACCCTGTCTCGGTCACCTGACTTGAAACAGGTTCAAACCATGCTTGCGAAGGCTTTTCCAGCAGATTTATACAGTGGGACTATTCTCCACAGCGATCAAGGTTGGCAATACCAGCACCAGTCTTACCATTACTTTTTGGAAACCAAAGGCATTCGACCATCCATGTCCCGCAAAGGGAATAGCCCAGATAATGGGATGATGGAGTCTTTCTTTGGCATTCTCAAATCTGAAATGTTTTATGGACTCGAGACATCTTATCAATCACTTGATGAGCTTGAAGAAGCTATTACAGATTATATTTTTTACTACAACAACAAACGAATAAAAGCAAAATTAAAAGGACTTAGTCCTGTCCAATACAGAACTAAATCCTTTCAATAATTATTTGTCCAACTTTTTGGGGGCAGTTCAAAAACCTAGTCTTTTACTTGTTTTTTTTAGCAACGTAAATTTAGGAATTGGGATCATCCAAACTACGGCCATGCAAGCCTTTTTCACGTTGGACTTGACGGAGTTTCTCTGGCGTCACATCGTTACCGTCTTCATCAACCAGTTTAATCCCCTCAATATGATGACGGATTGCTCGACGATACCCCTCAATATATTCTTCTCTTAGCTGAGCCTGTTCAACTTTTTCCTCTGGTGTCAAGGTACCAGCTTTTTTCTTTTTAGCCAATTCATTGATACGATCGATTTTTGCTTGTTCCATGTCTGCCTCCTACTTACTATTCAAGAGATTGAAGACGGCCACTGCGGAAGCCTTATCCGCCAAGGCTTTCAAGAGGGCCAAGCGGTTGGCTTTGACCGCTGCGTCGTCCGCCATGACCATGGTATTGTCGAAGAAGGCCGCGATGACTGGGCTAAGAGCAAAGAGCTTGTCCAAGTTGCCCGCCATGTCTTCTGTCAACTCCAAGCCTGCCACTGCATCAGAAAGGGCTTTTTCCTGGTCGTTTTCGAAGAGGGCCTCATCAATGACTGTCGCCTCCGCCTTTTCAGCCAAGTTGAAGACACGTGACAAGTTTTCCACGGCTTCCTTGTAGTCAGTCTCTTTTGATTTTTGGAAAATAGCAGAGCTGGCTGCCAGTTGTAGTCTGACCACAAAGGTTGAGCTGGCAAGTACAGCCTCACGGATGTCTTTCGGAATCGCCTTATCCATCATCTTCTCTACACGGGCCCGGATAAAGTCCATCACAGCTGGCTGATTGTCATAGGTCAAGCTAGCAAAGTTCAAGCTATAGAGCTCCGCAATCAACTGATCCAATGGAATTTCCCAGCCAAATGCTTCCAAAATCCGCACGATACCCTGTGTCGCACGACGAAGAGCGTAAGGGTCGTTTGAGCCAGAAGGAATCAAGCCAACAGAGAAGAAGGATAGAAGGGTGTCGAATTTGTCAGCCAGTGCCAAGACCGCGCCGACCTTGCTCTCAGGCAATTCGCCTTCTGCAGAGTTAGGAAGATAGTGCTCACGGATAGCTGCTGCCACCGCAGGTTTTTCCCCAGCAAGAAGGGCATACTTCTCACCCATGATCCCTTGCAATTCATCAAACTCACCGACCATACCTGTCAAGAGGTCAAACTTGTAGATGTCCGCTGCACGTGCCACATCCGCTTTTTCATCCGCAGACAAGCCAGCCAAGTCAGCCAGTTTTTCTGCGATGACTTTAGTGCGTTCCATGTGCTCGTAAAGTGAGCCGATTTTCTCATGGAAGGTCACGACTTTGAGGCGTTCTACCAAGTCGGCAATCTTGAGTTTTTGGTCCTCACGCCAGAAGAACTCACCGTCTTCCAGACGAGCCACCAAAACTTTTTCATTTCCTTTGATGACATTGTCAAGGTACTGGTCGTTACCGTTACGGACAGAGATGAAGTTTGGCAAGAGCTTGCCAGCCTTATCACGCACTACGAAGTAACGTTGGTGGTTTTTCATTGAAGTGACCAAGACTTCTTCTGGTACTTCTAGGTACTTGGTGTCAAAGGAACCCATGAAAGCAGTTGGGTACTCGACCAGATTGAGAACTTCATTGAGCAGATCTTCATCAATCTCAACCGTCACATTGTGTTTGTCCTCGATCGCCTTGATTTGCTCGACGATCATATTTTGACGCTCTGCTGGGTCTGTAATGACAAACTGTGCACGCAAGTCCGCCTCGTAAGAATCTGCACTTGCAATCTCGGTTTCATTTCCAAGGAAACGATGACCACGGCTGATGCGAGCTGACGAAATGTCCAAGAAATCCATATCCAGTGCCTCGTCGTCCAAGAGAACGGTCAGGGTGTGGACTGGACGGATGTAGGCGAATTTGTTGGACGCCCAGTTCATGCTGACAGGGAAGGTCATAGCCTTCAAGACCTCTGGAATGCCCGCCAAGACTACCTTAGCTGGCTGACCAGTTTCGTGCTTGGTCACATAGACATACTCTTCACCCTTGATCTCGCGGAATTCGATGTCTGCAGTCGTCAAGCCTTTGCCACGGACAAATCCTTCTGCCGCCTTGGTGAAGTTCCCGTCTGCATCCAAGGCAATCTTCTTAGCAGGACCCTTGAAATCTTCGGTCAGGTCTGTCTGCTGGTCCGCCAAACCACGCACACGAACAGCCAAACGGCGTGGTGTTGAAAAGACATCGATGTTCTCAAAAGCCAAACGGTTGTCTGTCAAAAAAGTCGCCATGCGATCACGCAACTGGTGCATGGCTGGGGTTACGATGTAGGCAGGAATTTCTTCCAAGCCAAGTTCAACAAGTAAATTCTTTGTCATTATTCTGCGTCCTCCTTCAACAATTCTGCTCGTGTTGCTTCGTCTAAAAGTGGGAAGCCGAGTTTCTTCCGCTCTGCCACAAAGGTTTTGGCAACGACACGGGCAAGGTTACGGATACGGGCAATGTAACCTGCACGCTCGGTTACAGACACTGCACCGCGTGCATCTAGTAGGTTAAAGGTATGAGAACATTTGAGCACATAGTCAAAGGCTGGGTGAACCAAGCCCTCTTCCAAAGCCCGCTCTGCTTCTTTTTCAAACTTAGTAAAGTTTTCAAGGAGCATATTCTGGTCTGATACTTCAAAGGAGTATTTTGAATGCTCATATTCCGGCTGGATGAAAATTTCACCGTATTTAACGCCGTCTGCCCACTCAATATCGTAAACGGAGTCAACTTCTTGAATATAAGAAGCCAAACGCTCCAAACCATAAGTTACTTCGGCTGTGACTGGACCTGTTGCCAAACCACCAACTTGTTGGAAGTAGGTAAACTGCGTGATTTCCATACCGTCCAACCAAACTTCCCAGCCCAGACCTGCTGAACCTGTTGACGGGTTTTCCCAGTTGTCCTCAACGAAACGGATATCGTGTTCCAAAGGATTGATGCCCAAACGCTCCAAAGACTCCAAGTAGAGTTCTTGGATATTAGAAGGCGACGGTTTCATCACCACTTGGAATTGGTGGTGCTGATAGAGACGGTTTGGGTTTTCCCCGTAACGACCGTCCGCAGGACGACGAGAAGGCTCCACATAAGCCGCATTCCAAGGCTCAGGCCCGATAGCACGCAAGAATGTGTATGGGCTCATGGTACCCGCCCCTTTTTCCGTATCATAAGCCTGCATGAGCAAGCACCCCTGCTCATTCCAAAATTGTTGTAAGGTCAAGATAATCTCTTGAAATGTAAGTTTCTTTGACATATTTTTCCTTCTTTCTATTATATTTCAAAATTGCTAGTTCTCCACACTAGGTATGGTTTCCACAAAAACAGCCTGCTCTGCCTTGTCCAGATAGGAACAGGTCATAGCTTCTAGGTCGATGACCCACTTGTAAATGCCTGCTTCTGCTGTTTCCTGACAGAAGGTTGGAAAATCTGTTTGTCCAGCCTGATGATTGCGTAAGATAGTCACAAACTGGTCCAGATTGGCTTGGTCCGAAACAGGTTTCGTCACTTGATAGCCCTGCTTTTCCAGAGTCTGCCCTGTCTGTGAGCGATAGATAACCTGGCCAGACTGGATATCCACCGTATTTTCCACCATAGCCAAGTCCATAAAATAGGCAATCAGTTTGGGAAAATCAGGCCCTGTAAACTGCTCATGACCACGATTGATGTTTTCTAAAGTAAACATTGGTCTCCTTTCTTTGTAGTAATTGCCTCACATTCTTTGATGTAAAGCAAGAAATACTCGGTCGGCAGACAAAAAGAACCACATTCTCCTCCCCTGTCAACAGACATAGGGGCGTTGAGAACGCGGTTCCACCCTAATTTATTACTTCATTTGTATGATTCTGATTGAGTCGGACGTGGTCACGACTGGGAAAGCGCCAATTATTTCAAGACTGGCTTGGCTTTCACTCTCCCAAGCTCGCTAGACAGGCTTTTGAAACAACCTTCTTTCATGCTTAGTATTGTAGCAGAAAAATCAAGGTTTGTCTACTCTCGCCTTACAAAACCAAACTCTCCCAGTCCCCCCTCATCGCGATTTCAACACGCTCGCGGATAATGGCAGCTGACTGGTCTAGCAAGGCCGATTCTTCCTGGCTCAAGTCTAGGTCCACCGTGGCTTCAATCCCGCTCCGCCCAACTGTCGCTGGGTAGCCTAGGTAGGTCCCGTAGGCTGCAATGTAGTGGGAGACCGGCAAGACTGCTCTGCTATTGGACAAAACAGCCTCGATCAAGGTCTTGGCCGCCGCCGCAATAGCAAAGTTAGTGTAACCCTTGCCGAAGAAGACCGTGTGGCCGCCCATGCGTGCCTCCTCGGCTAGCTGGTCCAGCTCCTCTTTTGTCAACAAGGCCTGGATAGGTGTTTGACCAATCCGCACCTGGCTCCAAGCGGTGAATTGGGAGTTGCCATGCTCACCCAGATTGTAGCCTGAGATGCTGGTCGGAGCAAGCCCAAACCGCTGACTCACCGCACGCTTCATCCGAGCCGTATCTAGCAAGGTCCCCGTGCCAATCACTCGCTCTTGGGGGAAACCTGTGTAGGTCTGATAGAGTTGAGTGATGACATCAACAGGATTGGTGATAACCATGAGAATGCCTGAAAAACCAGACGCAACCAGCTTTTCCGACACTTCCTTGACCTCTTGACTGGTAAAGGGCAACTCTGCAAAACGGCTCTTGGCTGCATTGCCCTGTAGGCTGATCTTGCCAAGACTGGACACCACAATATCCGCATCCGCCAGAGCCGCATAGTCGTTGAGAATAAAGTTGGCAAACTGACCTGAATTGGCAACGCGGTCCTGCATATCCAGCACATCCGCTGCCAGTTTCTTTTCATCCTTATCAATCACCACATAGTCATCAAAGACCTGTCCAGCAATTAGGTCATGCAAAAGGGTTGCTCCAACGTGACCCAGTCCGATGATTCCAATTTTTCTAGCCATGTGCTGCCTCCACAACTTCTTCTAGACGTAGCATAGCTGCAACCACCTCATTTGCAGTGATATCCGCTCGGATATTGACATAGCTCTCTGTTGGAACGGTGGCCTTTTCGGCCACTTTTTGCATGGCAGTCAGGCGGTCTTCTGTCACTCCCAACTGGTCCCAACGGTAAATATAACCATTCTTTTGATAGAAAGGCAATAGTTTACGAACCTCATCTTCATCACCTGTCAGACAGAGCTGGACCAAGATGCCGTAGGCAACCTTTAAGCCATGGGCAATCTCGTGGGTTTCATGAAGGACTGTCAAGCCATTATGGAGGGCATGGGCTCCTGACACATAGTCACTGGTTTGACAGCCGACATTGGCAGCCACAGCATAGACCGTGTCCACCATGCGCTCAAAGGCTGGCGTGACTTGCTTTCTGTCTGCCGCATCAAGAACAGCCTCCGTATCATGCAAGAGAATGTCCTGGCTAACCTGAGCCGTCGCCAAGGCCAATTGTACCATGGCTGGTAATTCTTGCCGCTTCTTACCTCGATGAATGGCTTCCAGCTCATACCATTTGGCCAAGGTATCTGAAATGCCGCTAATCAAATACTCTTTCGGAGCATCAATCAGCAAATCATAATCTACCACCGTCATAAAACCAGACCGCTGGCAATAATCAATAGATTTGAAACTGTGGTCTGGATAATAAGCTACCAAGAGCGGAGTAGAGCAAGCACAGGTTGCAACCAGAGTCGGCACCAGAACAAGCTCAACATTGAGCCGATCGGCCACACCTTTACTGGTATCCATTACCTTGCCACCGCCGATACCGACAATGACATCTGCCCCTAGTTGACGGGCTCGATCTGCCAAACGGTCCATGTCCTCATGGCTGGCTGTACGGTCATAGAAGAGTACCGACCAGTCTGCCTCCTTACCGTAATGCTTAACAAAGGCGGCATAGGCTACTTGGCCCGTCACAATCACTGGTCGCTGGAAGAGAGAAAGCCGAGCAGGCAATTCTTTCAAGGCACCTTGGGAAGCTACGTATTGACCAGGCTCACCACGTACTAATTTTTCAAACTCCATAAGCGGTCACTCCTTTTTAGTTTAGTATAGTAAAAAACAAAGACACGGTCAAACTTCCACTTGTCTTTGTTTCTAACAGTATGTTCTAGCGATGGTTGATTTTTTTCGTAAGGAAATCACCAACAAACTGAATGACGAAGATCATCACCAAGATGAGAATAGTCGCCACCAAGGTAACGTCATCTGCGAAGCGATTGTAACCATAGGAAATCGCTACGTTTCCTAAACCACCTGAACCAATCGCTCCTGCCATGGCTGTATAACCAACGAGGGAAATCAAGGTCAAGGTTGTCACACGGATGATATCTGGAAGACCTTCGCGCAAGTAAACCCCAATAATATCTGGAATGGTTGCCCCAGAAGCCTGAGCCGCCTCAATCACGCCACGGTCCAGTTCTGATAAGACAACTTGGATTTGGCGAGCATAAAATGGAAAGACTGATAAGGCCAAAGGAACCAAGGCTGCCTTGGCACCAATACCTGTCCCCACAATAGCACGTGTTACAGGGTTCAAGAAAGCCAATAAGATGATAAATGGAATCGCACGAAAGAGCGATGCAACCTTATCTAAAATCCAAAAGACATACTTATTTTCCAAAACACCTCTTGGGGCTGTAAGGACCAACAAAAGTCCTGTAATCAAGCCCAATAGTCCACCAAATAAGAAAGACCAACCCGTCATGTAGATGGTCGCATTAATAGCTGTCAACCAACCTGTTTGCGTATCCCATCCCATTCTATATACATTGGGCATATAAGTTTCAATCCATTCTAACATGGCTGCTCTCCTTTCAAAATCGTTACTTCAACATGGGCTTCCGTTACAGCTTCAAGTGCTCGGTGGATATTGCCAGGCTCTCCTGACAAAATCAAGACCATTTCACCAACTGGCGTGTGGTCCAAGATTTCAATATTTCCATAAAGGATATTGGAAGAAACCTGATAAAACTTATAGAGATCATTGACAATAGCTGTATCTGTGCTAGCACCTGAATACTTGAGTTGTACCAATAGGCTGTTCTCTGGCAAGTTTTGCACAATTCCCTGTTGGTAAATCTTCACCAAGGCCTCATCAATTCCTGTTGCTGTTTTGATAAAATCTTGGGTCAATTCTTCTTTTGGATGCGAGAAGATTTCAAGGACAGAGCCTTCTTCAATCAAGCGACCATCCTGCATAACAGCCACACGATTGGCAATATCTTTGACAATCTGCATTTCATGGGTAATCAAAACAATAGTCAAGCCAAGTTTTTCATTCAACTCCTGCAAGAGAGCCAGAATTTGCTTGGTTGTACGAGGGTCCAAGGCAGAGGTTGATTCATCTGAAATCAAGATTTTCGGATCATTTGCTAAGGCACGCGCAATAGCTACCCGTTGTTTCTGACCACCTGACAATTGGGCAGGGTAGTTTTCAGCTCTATCTGCCAATCCCACCAATTCCAAGAGACGGTTGACTTTTTCTGCCTTCTCTTCCTTGCTCAATCCAGAATGTTTCAGGGCAAAGGCAACGTTTTCTGCTGCCGTCATTTGTGCCATCAGATTAAAATGCTGGAAAATCATACCGATATCACGGCGTTTTTCCCGTAATTGAGCAGGGCTCAAGGTTACTTTTCCTTGGTCAAAAATCACATCATCATCGATGGTAATCGTTCCAGCCGTTGGCACTTGCAAGAGATTGATGACACGAACCAGGGTTGACTTACCAGCCCCCGAATAGCCCACGATGCCATAAATATCTCCCTGATTAATATGGATGCTGACATCCTTGACCGCTGTAATCTCCCGTTTTTTCTGACGGAAGGTCACATCAATATTGTCTAATTTAATGATTTCCTTACTCATACGCTTTAATCAACTCCTCAATTAATTCAACATGTGCAATGTAGTCTGCAATCTTCACATTTTCATCACCTGCATGGTCTCGACTACCCTCATGTCCCAAACCAAATCCAGCAATGGGAACACCTAAGGCATGAAAGACTGTATGCATGGGACCTGTACCAGGTGAGGTCGGCAGTACCGACACCCCCTGGGGATAAAAAGACTTAGCCAAATCGATGACCTTTACAATGGCAGGTGCAGACATATCCGAACGGTAGGATTCTTCCCCTAGGGTAAATGCTACCTCAACTTGGTCAAATCCTTGATCTGCCAGATAGGTACGAATAGCACTTAAAACGCCATCAGGCGTCAAACCTGGAACCAGACGAACCTCCATCTTGGCACTAGCATTGGCAGGAATGATGGTCTTGACTCCCTGCCCCTGATAGCCTGTGGACAAACCTTCAATGGTAATAGATGGTTCAAAATACAATCGTTTCAAAAGTTCTCTGCGTTCCTGACGCAAGAGCGGTAAACTTAAACCATAAATTTCTTTCAAACTATCTGCATTGACCAAGGCATATTCCTCTACCAAGGCCATTTCACGCTCGTTAGGTTCTTGGACCTTATCATAAATCCCTGGAACCTTGATACGACCGTCTGATTCACGTAGACTAGAAATAGCTTGCAACAAGTACCAGGCTGCCGAGTCAATTACCCCACTAAAGGAGGAATGAATATCCAAATCAGCACTCTTGACAGAGACATCAAAGGTCACGATCCCCTTGTTCCCACCAGCGATTTCCAATTGGTCCTTCTTATTACGGATACCTTGTTCCCAGACCAAGAGTTCTGCCTGACTAAGCTGGTCCTTGTATTTGACCAGATACTTGTCCAAATCCACCGAAGCAGACTCCTCAGCTCCTTCCATGATAAAGATAATATGAACTGGAAGGCTGCCATGCTGGGCCAAGTATTTTTTGACAGCAGATAGGCGAGCTACAATGTGTCCCTTATCATCATCCACCCCGCGACCGTACATACTGTCTTCAGTCAGGGTTAATTCAAAAGGCTGGCCTTTGAGCCAGATTTGGTCGCTGTCGGCTGGAACCGTATCGTAGTGGTTGTAGAAAATAATGGTTTTGGCTTCAGGATTATCTGCTTCAAATCTCGCCAAGACAAAAGGTGCTGCGAATGACTTATCAACCAAGACATTGGCTCCTGCTTCTTCAAATACCTCTTGAAGATAATCAGCCACCTCTTCCAGACCAATTTGTTGGGCAAAAATCGATTTTTTACCAATCAAGGCCTTCAGATGCTCCAAATCCTGCTGGACAATGGCATCCTGCCAAAATTTTTCAATTTGTTCTTTTTCTGACAAAAATGCCATTTTGACTTTCCTCTCTAAAAACAGGAATAGAAGCTGAAACACATGTATCAGCTTCCTCTACTCCCTATCTATAAACTATTATTCTGCTGAAACTTCATCCCAGATAGCGAAATCTGTTTGATTTGAAGCACGTTCGATGATTTCTGCAACTTCATCCGTGTTATAGGCTGCAATCAAAGTTTTAATTGCATCAGCCTTGTCAGATTCTTCCCAACCGTTTTGCGCTGCAATAACGTTGTACCAAACTTCAGTGTCTGCACCTTTTTGCTCGATGTAGAGGGCTTTAGAAGTATCAAGACCTGCTTCTTGTGCATAGTTGTTGTTGATAACTGCACCGTCAACTGACTCAAGTGAGCGAACTGTTTGGCTTGCATCCAATTCTGTAATAGTGATGTTCTTTGGATTTGAAGTGATGTGTGAAAGTGTTGCCAATTCGCCATCTGCAACATCCAACTCGATCAAACCTGCTGACTCAAGCAAGAAGAGGGCACGGCTTTCGTTTGTTGCATCGTTTGGAACGGCAATTTCTGCACCTTCTGGAATATCTTCAATAGAAGTATACTTATCTTTACCACCTTCAACACCAGAGTAGAAGCGGATTGGGCTGTACAATGTGTAACCAGCTACTTGCAAGTCACCACCGTTTTCAGTGTTCCAGTTGTTCAAGAAGTAAATATGTTGGAAGGCATTGACATCCACATCTCCTTCAGCCAAAGCCTTGTTTGGTTGTGAGTAATCTGTGAACTCTGTCAACTCAACTGTTACACCCTCAGCTGCTGCCAACTCCGTTACCTTGTCCCAAACTTCTGTCGTATAGGCATTACGTGTCATAATCCCCACTTTTACAGTTGTTGTGTCTGCAGAAGACTCCGTTGTTGTTGAAGAACTTGAACTGCACGCCGCCAAAAGACCTAGTGAGAGAGCAGCTGTTGCTGCAAGACCAAAAATTTTCTTTAATTTCATGTTGTATATCTCCTTAATTTGAACTATCCCTATCTTACCACAGGGAAAGCAATCTGGCTATTAGACTTTTTTTATGCTCAGATATAAGAAAAAACTATAACAAACATATTATTGGTTATTAGTTTTGAACCATTTGTATATAGATACGGACAGAATAGCCCAAACTCCCAAATATTCTACCAAGCAGCTCCAAATGAAAAATGAACAAAAAAGCACCGAACTGGTGCTTTTATAATTGTTCCACTAAATAACGAAAGAGTTGGCGTGAGCGTTCGCATTCTTGCCACAGAAATTCTGGGTGCCATTGAATCCCCAGCAGTGAAGCCCCTTTTCGACTTTCAAAAGCTTCAATCGTTCCATCTCTTGGATCATGGGCAGTAGCTACCAAGCCTGGTGCCAAATCCTTGATGCTCTGACGATGGAAAGAGTTGATCTGACTGCCTTGGTCAAATAGCTGACCAACACGACTGTGAGGTTTGATACGAAGACTATGCGAAGTTCCAGCATACCCATCTTGCCAGTGATCCTCAATAGCCTGATGGAGACTACCACCAAGGGCGACATTTAAAAGTTGCATGCCTCGGCACACTGCAAAAATCGGTTTGTTTTGCTTCAAAGCCTCTCGAATCAGAGCCAATTCAAACTCATCACGCGCCAATAAATAGTCATCACTTTCAATCGACTTTTCTTCTCCATAGAAACGAGGATCCA
Organism: Streptococcus sp. 29896; assembly: GCF_032594915.1. Lineage (NCBI taxonomy): Bacteria > Bacillati > Bacillota > Bacilli > Lactobacillales > Streptococcaceae > Streptococcus > Streptococcus suivaginalis. The sequence goes on from NZ_CP118733.1 coordinate 1,634,356, forward strand.
CATGCTGACCACCCGACAAAATTAATTTATCAATCATAGTCACGTAGTCTCTGGCCTGGGAAACCTCTCCCATGGGGATGACAATAGGCAATCCACCCGCGTCGCTAACACCTTGAGCCAATTCGCTTGCGACGGTAACATAAGTCATGCCTGTCTGACCAGGAATATGCTTTTCATTTCCAGTAATTCCTACAAGAACTTTTGCCATACAGGCACCACCTTTCGACCTACTTGAACAACATTCTACCATGTCCCTCTATTCTTGTAAAATAGAGATCTTTTATCAGGACTTTAAGAATTTTTATCAGTCACATACCTAGATTGAACATGCACTGCAAGCTGATGAAATCAACTGGATACAACAAATCCAAAGAAAGAATGATTTTTAGCATTTTCATTTGGTTCTTCTTGTTAAACAGTTGAGTTATTGCTGCTGCATTTTTTACATGGAACCAATATATAAAGTTTATGACCTCTTAAAAAAATTTTTATAAGAACCTAACTCGACTCCAATTTTTCAACATCGAAAATATGACTCAAAAAACCGACAACAAAATAGTAGAAAACTCAAATATCTAATTGTTTTATTTGTAAAACTATAACTACGACTGCATTGGATCACTAGATAAGAATGATTGGTATAGTTTTTGACTATATACTTCCTTATTTATTTTCAATTATACAGACCTGAATGTTTTTGTTAGGATAAAGGGGTAGAATATTTTGGAGGATCGAACATGACAACAACTATTATCGGATTTCCCCGTATCGGCGAACACCGCCAATTAAAATTTATCACTGAAAAATACTTTAGAAACGAAATTCCGCAAGAAGAGCTTTTAGCGGCAGCAAAGGACCTGCGTGCCAAGCACTGGACTATTGTTAAAGAAGTCGGCATTACTGAAATCCCAAGCAATGACTTCTCACACTATGACAATGTTTTGGATGCAGCTGTTCTCTTCAATATCGTACCAAAAGCAGTTCAGGACCTGGACTTGACTGATCTTGAAAAATACTTCGCTTTGGCGCGTGGCTATCAAGGAGACAAGGGTGATGTTCGTGCTAGACCAATGAAAAAATGGTTCAACACCAACTACCACTATATCGTTCCAGCTATTGAAAAAGACACAGAAATCAAACTAGCTGGTCACAAGATTTTCGACGAATTCCAAGAAGCAAAGGATCTGGGAATTACTACTCGTCCAGTCCTTATTGGTCCATTCACCCTCTTACAATTAACTGATTTTGAAGAAGGTGTGAAAGCTGAAGATGTAGCAGATAGCTTGGTTGCTGCCTACGGACAAGTATTTGCAAAATTGGCAGAACTTGGCGCTGAAAAAATCCAGTTAGACGAACCTAGCTTGGTCAAGGATTTGACTGCTGAAGAAAAAGCCCTTTTCTTAAACATCTACCAAACACTCTTGACAAATAAGAAAGGCTTACAAGTCCTTATCCAAACCTACTTCGGAGATGTGCGTGATATTTACACAGAATTAACAAACCTACCAGTCGATGCCATCGGTCTTGACTTTGTTGAAGGTAAGGAAACGGCTGCACTTGTAGCAACGGGCTTCCCGGCTGATAAGACCCTCTACGCTGGTATCGTCAACGGTAAAAACATCTGGCGTAACAACTATGAAAAGAGCTTGGCTGTCTTGGAGGCTATCCCAGCTGAAAATATCGTTCTAACAACTTCTTGTTCCCTTCTTCATGTACCATTTACTACAGCTAATGAAGAATTTGAACCTGCTATCCTCAATCACTTTGCCTTTGCGGTTGAAAAATTGAGCGAATTGCGTGATTTGGATGCTATTCGTAATGGTCAAGGAGAATCTGCTCTCATAGCCAACAAGGAACTCTTTGCCCTTGAGCGTGTTGGTCGTGATGCAGACCTTGCAGACCGCTTGGCAGGTTTGACAGATGCAGACTACACTCGTCTTCCAGTCTTTGCGGAACGTGAAGCTATCCAGCGCGAAAAATTGAACTTGCCACTACTTCCAACCACTACTATCGGTTCTTTCCCTCAAACCAAGGACGTCCGCAGCACTCGCTTAGCCTTCCGCCGTGGCGAAATTACCGAAGCAGAATACGATTCCTTTGTTGAATCTCGGACGGATGAGTGGATTAAGTGGCAGGAAGAAGTTGACTTCGATGTACTGGTTCACGGTGAATTTGAACGCAACGACATGGTTGAATACTTCGGTGAAAACCTATCTGGCTACCTCTTCAGTAAAAACGGTTGGGTCCAATCTTATGGACTTCGTGGAGTAAAACCACCAATCATCTGGGGCGATGTTACTCGCTTGAACCCAATTACTGTTAAATGGTCTAGCTATGCTCAAAGCCGTACCAATAAACCAGTCAAAGGGATGTTGACAGGACCTGTAACCATCCTCAACTGGTCCTTCCCACGTGAAGACATCTCTATCAAGGAATCAACTCTTCAAATCGCTCTTGCTATCAAGGAAGAAGTTCTCGACCTTGAAGCAGCAGGTATCAAGATTATCCAAATCGACGAAGCAGCCCTTCGTGAAAAATTACCACTCCGTCGTAGTGACTGGTACAGCGAGTACCTTGACTGGGCAATTCCTGCCTTCCGTTTGGTACACTCAACTGTTGCGCCAGATACACAAATCCACACACACATGTGCTATAGCGAATTTACAGATATTATTCCAGCCATCGACAACATGGATGCGGATGTGATTTCCTTTGAAGCTAGCCGTTCTAATCTCGTGATTCTAGATGAACTCAAGGCCAAGAACTTCCAAACTCAGGTAGGCCCTGGTGTCTATGACATCCACTCTCCACGAGTACCTGCAGTTGAGGAGATTTCACAAACTATTCAGGCCATTCTTTCAAAAGTACCAAAAGAAAAAGTCTGGATCAACCCAGACTGCGGTCTAAAAACTCGTGGTGAATCAGAAACCAAAGCTAGCCTTATCCACTTGACCCAAGCAGCCAAGGCAGCCAGAAAGGAACTCTAATCTATGACTGGTCAAGCCCCAAGTCTCTCTTTTGAAATTTTTCCTCCAAAACCAGAAGTAGGCAATGAAAAGATTCTCCAAGCACTTAGAGAAATGCAAGGCTTGGCCCCTCATTTTATCAGCGTCACTTGTAGCAATAATAACTTAAACGTCGAAGAAACAACCGTTCGCCTATCGGACTATGTTCGCAATGACTTACAAGTACCGACCATTGCCCATCTACCGGCAGCCTATCTGACAAAAGAAAAAGTTAGCTCTGTTCTTCAGTCCTTGGACCGCATTGGTGTACAAAGGATTTTGGCACTGCGTGGTGACATTATCCAAGGTCTCCCTCCTAAGGAAGATTTTCGGTATGCGACTGATTTGATTTCCTTCATTAAGGAAGAAGCTCCGCATTTTGACATTATCGGAGCCTGCTATCCTGAAGGCCATCCAGAGTCAGGAAGTGCTGTTGCGGATATTAAAAATTTGAAAAAGAAGGTGGATGCTGGCTGTTCCAGTCTTGTAACCCAACTCTTTTTCGACAACGATGTTTTCTATGATTTTCAAGAGAAATGCTATCTAGCTGATATCGAAGTGCCGATTATCGCAGGAATCATGCCTATCATCAACAGGAATCAGGCACTTCGACTCTTGAAAACCTGTGAGAATATCCGTCTCCCACGCAAGTTCAAAGCCATTTTGGAAAAATACGAACACCAACCTGAGTCCTTGCGTGCAGCAGGCCTTGCCTATGCCGTTGACCAAATTGTTGATTTGGTCACCAATGATGTCGCTGGTGTCCACCTCTATACCATGAACAAGGCAGAGACCGCTAGATATATCCATCAAGCAACCCACTCCCTCTTTAGACACTTTGGTTAAATCATCACCGCCACTCGCGGTGATTTTTTTCTTGCTTAAGTTTGAATACCTACGCTTTGAGGAAAAAGAATCGGTTCCCAACCCCTCACTTTTATTTTTCTCGGTTCAGACTGAAACAGTTTGCTGAACTGTCTCACTCTCCCAGACTGTTGGTTATAAAAAACTGCCTGCCGGCAGTTCTTATCTCCAAACTTTTAGTATAAAAAAGTGCTACCCTATTTTTAGATAAAAAGAAAACCAGCTGCCGCTGGTTCTCATCTCCAACCTTTTAAGCCAAAAATTGTCCTCATGGACAATTTTTGTTGCTTAAAAGCCATCTACATTCGTGTAGATTTTTTGGACGTCTTCGTCGTCTTCGAGGGCATCGTAGAGTTTTTCAAATGTTGCGAGGTCATCGCCTTCAAGTGATACTTCTGATTGTGGAATCATTTCAAGTTCAGTAACGTTGAACTCTTGAATTCCTGATTCTTTGAGTGCCACGATTGCCTTGTGCAAATCCGTTGGAGCTGTATAGACAGTGATTGTGCCGTCTTCTGCTTCTACATCATCGACTTCAACATCTGCTTCTAAGAGCAATTCGAAGATGGCATCTGCATCATCACCAGCAAATACAACCACACCTTTTTTATCAAACATGAATGATACGGAACCAGATGCACCCATGTTTCCACCGTTTTTACCAAAGGCAGAGCGAACATTGGCTGCGGTACGGTTTACGTTTGATGTCAAGGTATCAACGATAATCATAGAACCATTTGGTCCAAAGCCTTCGTAACGACCTTCCACGAAGGTTTCATCTGTGTTTCCTTTTGCCTTGTCAATGGCCTTGTCAATGATGTGTTTTGGAACCTGCGCTTGCTTAGCACGGTCGATAACAAATTTCAGCGCTGAGTTTGTTTCTGGATCTGGGTCACCCTTTTTCGCTGCTACATAGATTTCAACACCAAATTTGGCGTAAACTTTTGAGTTAGCACCGTCTTTTGCGGTTTTCTTGGCTACAATATTGGCCCATTTACGTCCCATGGGGAACCTCCTACATTTTATAAAATCGCTTTATTATACCATAAATGGTAAGGATTGAGAAGATTTTTAAAATCTTCTTCACTATACAGTTGACATGTATAGTTTTCCGATATATAATATATAGCACAACTGTACATTTGAACTACATAGGAGAAGCCAAATGAAAAGGAACAAGCACCTCCCCCTAACGGAGACAACTTACTATATTCTATTAGCCCTCTTGGAACCTGCCCATGGCTACCATATCATGCAAAAAGTAGAGGATATGAGTGATGGTGATGTGAAAATCGCTGCAGGAACCATGTATGGAGCGATTGAGAATCTTTTGAAACTAAAATGGATTTGTTCCGTTCCAAGTTCCGATAAAAGAAGAAAAGTCTATCAAGTAACAGCAACGGGACAAGAGATTATTAAACTGGAAACACAGCGTATTCAAAAACTACATCATATTGCCAAAGAATTAGGTTTTTAAGGAGGAAGCCATGATAAGACACAAATTATTCACCAGTTTACAAGAGGAAGAACATTGGATTAATTCGATTCAATCCGAAGGTTATCAGCTTATCAAAGTAACTCCTTGGACAGCAGCCTATCATTTTGAAAAATGTAGTCGAACCCCTCATCCCGTACGCCTTGATTTTCACGAACATATTGCAAAAGGAGAATATTCAAATTACCTCTCTCTATTTGAAGACTGTGGTTGGCAACCTATACAAGGTAGTCGTAGATGTGGCATCCATTATTTTCAACAAACAATCGAAGCTTCAAGCACAGAAATTTTTTCTGATACCGAATCGAAAAAAGCATTCTATTCACGCTACCAAAATTATGCCTACTCCTATTTCGGATTATTTCTGACTTTATTTTTTATCCATTACCAAGTTGGACTCCAAAATGGATACACACTTTGGAATCCTAAATCCTGGTACCTAACTCCAGGACTATGGGAACGGACTGGTACCAGTTTTTGGTTTGGTTTTCTCTTTGAAACCCCATTCGCATTGTTTAGAAGTGGCATCATTCCGTTATTTTTCCTTGCTTGGTCTATTTATTTCCTCCATATCGCTGAAAAAGGTAAAAAAGAAGCGAAGAAATTAGAAAAATACTGATGGCATACTATCCAAAAGAAAAAGATTGAAAAGAATTGACTGCAATCATCTTTTCAATCTTTTTTTACTTTTTACAACTCTACTTTAGCAACTTGGCTATCTTGACTGACTTGTCCAAGATTTTCAAGACTGACAGATTTGATTTCAGCTGTGTTTGTGAAGACAACGACGATGGTTGTTTCACGTCCTGCTGAGCGAATAGCTTCAAGGTCTGCAACAAGGAGCAAGTCTCCTGCTTCAACGCGTTGGCCATCTGTTACCTTAGCTGAGAATGGAGCACCGTTTAGCGCAACCGTATCTAGGCCGACGTGCACCAAGACTTCTACACCCTTTTCAGACAAAATACCGACAGCGTGTTTGGTTGGGAAGACACTGGTTACAATACCTGAAACTGGTGCGTAAACATTGCCGGAGCTAGGCTCAACTGCATAACCGTCGCCCATCATTTTTTGTGAAAAGACTGGATCTTTCACTTCTGTGATGGCAATGGCTTGCCCTTCAGCAACAGAGTAAACTGTCTCCGTCACATCTTTGAAATGAGTCTCAGGAGCAACTTCTTCTGTCGCCACAATTTCTGTATGAGGAATAGCAACGCCTGATTCTAGCAAGTCTTGAATGTCTGATTTGAGAACATCTGCTTTTGGTCCATAGACTGCTTGAACACCTGAGTCTTTGATAATCAAGCCCATAGCACCAGCCTGTTTCCAAGCATTTTCATCTCCAACTTGTGCCACATCTTTAACACTAACGCGAAGACGAGTCATACAAGCATCCACATCTGCGATATTATCACGACCACCAAGCAAGTTGATGATTTGAACCACTTGTGAATTGGCATCTGCAGTATCTACGTTTGAGTTCGAAACCACATCTGTTGTTTCTGTATCATAGTTACCATTGCGTCCAGCTGTTGCTAGGTTGAATTTCTTAATCATAAAGTCGGCAATGAAGTACATTCCAACTGCAAAGAGGGCTGTTACCCAAATGAAGTTGACCACGTCCATACCGATACCAGCTTTGATTGCCATCGGTGTACGTGTAAGGAATTCGATATTACCGAATGAGTGCATACGCAAGTTGACAATATCTGCCATTGCAAAAGCTGCACCCTGTACCAAAGCATAGACAACATAAAGTGGCATTGCCGCAAACATGAACATGAACTCGATTGGTTCTGTTACACCTGTCAAGAAGACAGCAAGTGCAGAAGATAGGAACATCCCTTTGTATTTTTTCTTCTTATCTGGATCAACATTGCGATACATGGCATAGGACAATCCCATAAGAATACCTGAGGAACCAATCATTTGTCCAACTTTGAAACGAGCTGGAGTTACATTCGCTAAAAGATCATTGTACTGGGTCATATCCCCAGCATCCTTGAGGTTAATCAAGTCAGTAATCCAAGCCAACCAAAGCGGATCTTGGCCAAATACCTGTGTACCTGCTTGAGCACCTGTCAAGATGTCATAGGTCCCACCAAGCGAAGTATAGTTCATCGGAATGGTCAACATGTGGTGAAGACCGAATGGAAGAAGCAAGCGTTCCAAGGTACCGTAAACAAATGGTGCCAAGATTGGAGCTGTTTCTTGCGAAGTCGCAATCCATTTACCAAAGCTGTTGATCCCTGTTTGAACAAGCGGCCAGAAAATCGCCAAACCTAACGCAACAAGTACAGAGCGATAGATAACCACAAATGGTACGAAGCGTTTGCCGTTAAAGAAAGTCAAAACATCTGGTAATTTGCGGTAATTGTAGTATTTGTTATAAGTTGTTGCTCCTACAAAACCAGCGATGATACCAACGAAGACACCCATGTTAAGGGCAGGTTGGCCCAAGATATTGACGAAGTAACCTGAAACTGGGATTTGTGTCCCGAAGACTGTGCTGACTGTCGCTTCTGCATCTGACAACATAGCTGTACTTACGCCAAAGAAATGACCAGTAATCAAGTTAATGAGAATAAAGGCAAGACCTGCTGAGAAGGCACCACCAGCCTTTTCCTTAGCCCAGCTACCACCAATTGCCAAGGCAAAGAGCAAGTGAAGGTTACCGATAATTCCCCAACCAATTTGCGCAATAATATTCCCAATTCGAGCCAATAGCTCTGAATCTTGGCTAATCAGAGGAATTGAGTTCCCGATTGACACCATGAGACCCGCCGCTGGCATTACGGCAATCACAACCATTAAACACTTCCCGAACTTTTGCCAAAATTCGAAACTAAGAATTTTTTTCATGTTCTTCTCCTTAAATAGTTTTCATAGTCTTATGACCTTTAAATACTTACATTTACTTCTACACCGAAGTGATCCGAAATAACCGGTAGATTATCTCCATTGAAAATCACTCGACTGGATTGAACTTGTCTTTCCTGATTTAAGAACACATAGTCCAGACGTTTTTCCTGACTGTGCCCAGCCCAACCATCTATAGCTTTTTCAACAGTGATACCACTGTCCTTTTCCACTGCCAAATCATAACTATCATAAAGACCTAGATTCTTAATAGCTTGATAGGCTTGAGGATCCGATAGTGCATCCGTATTGAAATCACCCATGAGAATTTTCAAGCGTTCCTGGCTAGTTCGATTAACAATCTTTCGAACATTTTCCAGCTGGTCTTCCTCTGGGTGCCCCGGAAGATTGATATGGCAGGAATACAAGTCAATCAACTCATTCCCATATGCTACCGTCAAGCCAATAATCTTGCGAGACAGGATTGATGTCAGATCTTGGTGCTGACTACAATAGAAAGCATCCACTTCGTAGACCGGTAATGTTGTTAGAAAAGCAATCCCTTCATCATACTTATCATAGCCGATATGAGAATTGGACCAGAAATAAGAATAACCAACTACTCCCAGCTCTTTCAGCTTTTCAAGCAAAACCAAACCATAATTATCCTTTCGTAAGTCCTTTGTTACCAAGGGATTTGCCATCAGTTGATTGACTTCTTGTAAGGCAATCACGTCATATTGCTTTTGAGCAATGGTCTGAGCAAGTATGTCCAACTTTTGGTCTTGATTTTCTTCTAACCAGGCATGGACATTGACTGTTAGTAATTTCATAGGTCTCCTTTCTTCATCATATTCTGAAATAAAGCGCTTCCGTATTTGTAAGACAATTGTAACGTAAACGTTTCCATTTGTCAACTCTTTTACGGAACAATTCATCAACTTTTACGTAATTCTTTTTAAAAAAACTATAAAACTGACGATTATTCCTAAATATGTTAAACTAGTGATAGAAGAGTTGAGGAGTCACCATGAGTAAATATAAAAAAGTCTACGCAGACATCAAGGAAAAAATTGAACAAAATATCTGGCAGGCCAATCAGGAGATGCCAACCGAAAATGAGCTAATGGACATCTACTCCTATTCCAAGGATACTATCCGCAAGGCACTATCGCTATTAGAAATGGATGGCTATATTCAAAAGCGTCAGGGGAGAAACTCGGTTATCTTAGACCACAACCTGGTCAGAAAACCGTATGTGTCTGAATTGAAGACCGTTAGCGAACTCAACCGCTTTGCTCACCATCAAGTCCAGACCCAACTGACCAATCTCTACATAGTACAAGGTCAGCCAGAAGTCATGAAGGAATTGGAAGTGGATGAAAAAACGGATCTGTACCGTGTCAGCCGCGTTCGAACTATTGACGGAGAACGATTAGAGTATGAGATTTCCTACTTTGACCGCAGGATTGTTCCCTATCTCAGCAAGGAAATCGCTGAAAAATCGATTTATCAGTATCTAGAATCGGACCTGGGCTTAGGAATCTCTCATTCGCGTCGGGAAATTTCCTTCCGCTTTGCTACGGAGGAAGAAAAATCCTTGCTGGATCTGGCTGGCTACGACATGGTGGTTTCCGTCACCAGTACCACCTATCTGGCTGACGGTCGTCCTTTTCAGTACGGAACCATCACCTATCGACCAGATAAGGTTACCTTTGTTTCAATGGCCAAACGGTAAAAAATGAAAAATACAAAAAAGAATGTTCCCACTCAGGAACATTCTTTTCAATTTAGGAGAGCAAAAGTATTAGTTTGAATGCCAAATATCTTGGTTGTACTGTTCAATAGTACGGTCAGATGAGAAGAATCCTGCTTTGGCGATGTTGTGAACAACTTTCTTGTTCCAAGATTCTTGATCTTCGTAGTCTGCAAAGACTTGCTCTTTGACTTCAATGTACTCCGCCAAGTCAATCAAGGTCATGAACCAGTCTTTAGAGATCAATTCATGGTGCAGGCGACCAAGACGCTCATCATTTCCAAGTGCACGGATTTCGTCGCTGACGATAAAGTCAACCGCACGTTTGATGTTGGCATCACCATTGTAGTAGTCCGCAGATACGTAACCAGCCTTGTCGTACAAGTCGATAATGGTATCTGAATCCTTACCAAATGTATAGATATTGTCCATGCCAGCCAACTCTGCAATCTCAACGTTTGCACCGTCCATAGTACCAAGCGTCAAGGCACCGTTGAGCATGAATTTCATGTTACCAGTACCTGATGCTTCTTTAGAAGCCAATGAGATTTGCTCAGAGATATCTGTCGCAGGGATGAGTTTTTCAGCAACCGTTACGTTGTAGTTTTCTACCAAGTGAACGTTGAGGTACTTGCTCACTTCTGGATCATTGTTGATCAACTCAGACAAGCAGAGGATCAAGTGAATGATGTCTTGGGCAATCACATAAGCTGGAGCCGCCTTACCACCGAAGATAACAGTGATTTTACGTTTTGGAAGGTTGCCGTTTTTGATTTCAAGATACTTGTGAATAACATACAAGGCATTCATTTGTTGGCGTTTGTACTCGTGGAAACGTTTGATTTGTGTATCAATGATAGAGTTTTCGTCCAACTCAATTCCCTTGTTGTCTTTGAGGTAACGTTTAAGAGCCAATTTGTTGTTGTGTTTGATTTCAGCCAATTTAGCATGAACTTCCTTGTCATCTGCAAAGGCAAGTAATTTCTCAAGTTTAGTTGCATCTGTCAAGTACTCATCGCCAATCAATTCCTTGATATAGTCTGCAAGGTCTTGGTTGGCAAATTCCAACCAACGACGGAAGGTGATACCGTTTGTTTTATTGTTGAATTTTTCTGGGTAAAGTTCGTAGAAGCCTTTCAACTCAGAGTTTTTCAAGATTTCTGTGTGGAGAGCTGCTACCCCGTTAACTGAGTTAGAATAGTGAATATCCATGTGAGCCATATGAACACGACCAGACTCATCGATAATATGAAGGGCAACATCTGGAACTTCTTGTGCGACAAGGGCATCCAACTCTTTAATAATACCAACTAGGTGTGGGACTACTTCTTCCAAGAATTCAAGTGGCCATTTCTCAAGTGCTTCTGCCAAGATGGTGTGGTTAGTGTAGCCTGTCATGTTTTTAACAATCGCTACTGCTTCTGCAAATTCCAAACCGTGTTTTTCAGTCAATAGACGAATCAATTCTGGAATGACAAGTGAAGGGTGAGTATCGTTGATTTGAACGTAAGCATAGTCTGCCAAGTCACGCACATTTGAACCACGCTCAATCGCTTCGTCAATCAAGAGCTGGGCAGCATTTGACACCATGAAGTATTGTTGGTAAATGCGGAGCAATTCACCGTTCTTGTCTGAATCATCTGGGTACAAGAAGAGGGTCAAGTTTTCTTGAATAGCCGTCTTGTCAAACGTGATACCATTGTCAATCAAGCCGTAGTTGACAGACTGGATATCAAACAAGTTGAGGTAGTTTTTAGTATCTTTCTTGTAGCCAAGGATGTCCAAACGGTCCAACTTAGAAGTCAAAGTGAAGTTTTTGAACGGTACATCGTAGCTGATGTTCGTTGGAATCAACCAAGAGTCATTTTCAATCCAGAAGTTTGGCTCTGCATCTTGTTGGTTGTCCTTGAAAACTTGTTTGAAGAGACCGCAGTGGTAGTTAAGCCCTACGCCCTCACCGTTGATACCAAGTGTTGACATAGAATCCACGAAGCAAGATGCCAAACGGCCAAGACCACCATTACCAAGTGATGGTTCTGGCTCCACATCTTCAACCTGTGCCAAAGACTTGCCAGCTGCTGCCAATTCTGCCTGAATGTCCTTGTAAACACCCAAGTTGATCAAGTTGTTTGACAAGAGTTTACCGATAAGGAACTCTGCTGAGATGTAGTAAACCTTGCGTTTACCAGTGTTTTTTGGCATATCTGCCGCTGACAATTTGACATAGTTGAGCAACTGAAGATAGATTTCTTCGTTGGTCATGTCGGCTAATTTCTTGTTGGCTTTGCTTTCTGCAAATGTTGTAAAGTTAATCATGGTTTTCATTTCCTCGTTGATATAATGTTGTCATTTTGACTAAGAAGTCTTTGCGTTCCTGGGTTAAATCTTCAGCTTTCATTCGCCATTCCCAGTTGCCTCCGACAGTTGAAGGCATGTTCATGCGGCTTTCTTCGCCCAAGTCAAGAACATCTTGCATGGTCGCAATAGCTGTGTCGCTGACAGTAGCAAAGAGTGTTCGAAGCATGGCTTGAGTCACTGGCTCAATCGGCTTTCTGTTGGTATAGGCATCTACAAACTCCTGTTGTTCAGGCTCTAGATTGTTATACCAACCATTGACCACCTCGTTATCGTGTGTGCCTGTGTAGGCGATAGAGTTTGGTACGCAACGGTGTGGGATGTCAATGCTCTGTCCAGTCACATCGAAGAAGCCAAATTCTAGGATTTTCATACCAGGGTAGCCGCAATCTGCAAGTAACTTACGAGCCTTGGCATCAATATTTCCTAGATCCTCTGCAATAATTGGCAAGTCGCCAAGGGTTTCTTTGACCGCCTTGAAGAGATTGTAGCCTGGACCTGGCTCCCAGGTACCAACTTTAGCTACTTCAGCATCTCCTGCTACCTGCCAGTAATCTGAGAAGCCTTTGAAGTGGTCAATTCTCAAGACATCATAAAGTTTGAAGCTCTCGTGAATACGGTAAATCCACCAGTTGTAGCCAGTTTTTTCATGCTGCTCCCAATCGTAGAGTGGGTTGCCCCAAAGCTGGCCATCTGCTGAGAAGTTATCTGCTGGCACACCTGCCACATAAAGCGGCTTGCGCTCGCTATCTAATTTGAAGAGCTGTGGCTTGGTCCAAACTTCCACACTATCGGCAGAGACATAAATCGGCATGTCTCCGATAATCTTAATGTGGTTTTGATTGGCATATTCTTTTAGCTGTTTCCACTGGCTAAAGAAGAAATACTGAGTGACTTTAAAGTAATCAATTTGGTCTGCCAATTCCAAGCGGTATTTTTCAAGAGCTTCTTCATTTCGAGCAAGAACTTTCTTGTCATCCCACTCTTGTAGGGCCTTGTTTCCAAAGTGTTCTTTAATAGCCATAAATTCTGCATAGTCATTTAACCATGACGAATTGGCTTTTTCAAACTCTTGAAAGGCTGCTTTACGCTTGTCATCGCTCAAGAAGTTTTTAACGGCTCTTTCCAAAATCGGACGGCGAGCCTCATAGATCAAGGCGTAGTCTACTTTTTCTGGATTGTCCCCAAATTTCACATCTTGGTAGTCAAAGTTGGCCAATAAATCTTCTTCTGCCAACAAATCAAAATCAATTAAATGGGTATTTCCTGCAATGGCAGAAAATGATTGATAAGGTGAATCTCCGTAACTTGTCGTTGTGAGAGGAAGGAGCTGCCAGTAGGTCTGCTTGGTTTCGACCAAGAAATCTACAAAGTCATAGGCAGGCTTTCCAAAAGTACCGATACCAAACTTACCTGGAAGTGAGGTAATATGCATTAAAATTCCACTGGTACGATTCGCCATAAAAACGTTTTCCTTTCTTTCGAGTACAATGATAGTTTAACGCAAACGTTTGCATTTGTCAAGGATTTATACAATTTTTTTAAAACTTTTACGTAAAACAACTCAAAATCTCCCATAATTGCGCATTTTACTGCTCTTGTGACCGTTAAACAAAAGAAGAAATTCTGAGCATTTTAACCCAGAATTTCAATATTATTCAATTATTTTATGAAAAGGTTTGCTCGCTGATTTGAATCTCATTTTCCACCACATCAGCCAACAAGTTGGTCACATCTAAGTGATCCAGATAGTAATCCGTTACCTTGTCTCGAATCTGATTTTCAATCACACGGCGCAATGGACGAGCTCCCATAGCCTGATCATAGCCTTCTTCCATCAAGAACTCTTTGACTGCCTCAGTCACTTCTAAGTGAATACCTTTTTTAGCTAGGGTCTTATTGACCTGGCCTAACATCAAATCTACGATAGCCTTGAGGTCTTCTTTGCCCAAGTGTTTGAATTCGATAACTGCGTTGAAACGGTTAAGGAACTCCGGACGGAAGAATGGTGCGATGCGGTCCATGATGTCTTGATTTTCTTCACCTTCTGCCATTCCATAACCAAAACCTGCATTTGAAGTCGCGATGACAAGGGTATTTTTGAAGTTGACCTGGTTGCCCTGTCCGTCTGTCAAATGACCATCGTCTAGTACTTGCAAAAGGAGGGTAATCACTTGTGGATCTGCCTTTTCAATCTCATCCAAGAGGACAATGGAGTATGGATTGCGGCGGACACGCTCGGTAAGAGTATGGGAATTATCATCATAACCAACATAACCAGCTGTGGTACCGATTAATTTGGAAACGGCTGTACGGTCACTGTATTCAGACATATCCAAACGAATAATGGCCTCCTTGTTACCAAACAAGTCTAGCGCTAACTGTTTTGCCAACTCTGTCTTACCCACACCTGTCGGACCGACAAAGAGGAAGGAACCAATTGGACGGTTGCCGTCATCAAAACCTGCACGATTGCGACGAATGGCACGAGATACAGCTTCCACCGCATCGTCTTGACCAATTACATTTGTCTCCAGGCGATGCTTCAATTCCTTGAGTCGTTCAATGTCAGAAGCTCCCATTTGAGAGACTGGGATGCCTGTCATTCGCTCAACCGCCTGAGCTACATCATTAACAGTCGCTACCACTTTCTGTTGCTCTGTGTGGTTGTCAATTTGTTCTTGGAGCTTGTCGATGCGGACTTTTTCATTGAGTGCTGTTTCGTAATCTTCTTTTTCAGCTGCCTGACTTTGCAAAGCTTTAGCCTGTTCAATCTCTGCCTCCAAAGCTTGGATATCTGTAACAGGATGTTGTGCAGCTAAGTGAGCAGCAGTCACATCGACCAGGTCAATAGCCTTATCAGGCAAGCTACGTTGTGGAATATATTGGACGGAATAATCAACCGCAGCTCTCAAGACCTCATCTGGCAATTCAATATTGTGGTGGGCTTCATAAAGCGGCTTGATACCTTTCAAAATCTGGTAGGTATCTTCTGCGGACGGAGCATTAACCTTGACTTCATTGAAACGACGAGCCAGAGCGGCGTTCTTGTGAATGGTATTGCGGTACTCGTCTTGCGTGGTCGCACCAATGACGGTCAACTCTCCACGTGACAGGGCTGGTTTGAGAATATCTGCTAAGCCCTTGGAACCTGAGTCTCCACCAGTGCTACCAGCTCCCAAAATCTGATGAATCTCATCAAAAAAGAGAATGATATTGCCAGCTTTTTTGACTTCATCCACAAGATTTTGGACATTTTCTTCAAAAGCTCCACGGTACTGAGTCCCAGCTTCCAAGCCTGAAATGTCGATGGAGATGATTTCCTTATTCTTAATGGCTGCTGGCACATCACCATTGACAATGGCCTGAGCCAAACCTTCTACTACCGCAGTTTTACCTACACCCGCATCACCGACCAAAACAGGATTGTTCTTGGTACGGCGAGCCAGAATTTCAGATGTTTCTTGAATTTCCTTGTTTCGTCCAATGACTGGATCCAACTTGCCTTCACGCGCATCTTGTGTCAAATTGCGGCCCAGTTTTGCCAGAATTCCGTCTGACTTTATCTGACCTTTAGCCTGAGTTTGAGCCACTTCTTCTGTCTGTGGCAGGCGACCAGTCTGACGGTAAATGGCAAATTCCTCCGGTGTCACTTCACGCCCATTGATAGAATAACGGCGACGCTCTGTACTGTAGCCACCCATGTTCCCCATGAGTTGATTGAAAATATCATCCATATTGTTAAAATTATTGAAATTGTTGTTCATCGTTTTTACCTCGTTTAAGTTTTATTTGTTTTTGATGTTTACTGACCTTTGTTGTAAAAAAATAGCTAGTAGGGTATAATCCTGTCTTTCATAACAACCTCCTTAGAAGTTTGTCTTTTACTGACCAATAGGTCCAAGAGTAAGTCAAACCCTTCTCATTTGACCTAAACTGACCTTTTGTTCAAAGAATTCGTAAGGTCCTTTACCTTACGAATCTTATTTTACACCGTTGGTCAGTAAAAGTCAATGGTTTTGTTTGACCTTTTTTGACTTTTTGATATAGTCTTTTAGTTTACTTTTAGTACTAGGAAACGAGCCGCAGACATAACTGGAGTTAGGCAAGGTAAGTTAACGACGTAATAAAAGATAAACTAAACGACGATAAAAAATCTACCTGACGGTAGATTCGGTAGCTACTAGATGATAATCCCTTCCAAATGATCTAGTTCATGCTGAACAATCTGGGCTTGGAAGTCTGTCAGCTTTAGGCTCTGCTTTTTCCATGAAGCATCAAAAAACTCCACTTCAATCTCCTGATAGCGTGTCGTCGGGCGAGTACCTTCCAGCGACAGGCAGCCCTCCTCTGTCTGATAGGGCTTGGCCTTGCTGATGAGGACGGGATTGTACATGACCAGGTTGGTAAAACCCACGTTGACGATGATAATCCGCTTTTTGACGCCAATCATGTTAGCCGCCATGCCCACACAAGCGTGAGCATTGGCTACTAAAGTGTCTTGCAAATCCTGACCGACCTGCACATCTAGCTGAGTCGCAGACTCAGACTTCTGCTGCAGGAAGAAAATGTCCTTCATAATAGGTTGAATCATGGGGTGTCTCCTTATTTTCTAGCTTCATCTAGTATACCAAAAAAAGCCTAGTTCTCACTAGACTTCTTTCGTTTATTCTTTGCAATAAATCGCAATAGCTTGACTGACAAAGGCTGCTGTTCCTAGTCCACCTGCTCGGTCGATGTTGGCTGAAAATCGCTCGTCTTCAACATACATAAGACCTAGATTTTGTAAGATTTCCTTGGTACAGGTGTAGAAATTTTCCGTAATATAGGCCTGCAAGTTCGCTACCTGAGCCTGCACATCTGGATGATCGGCTTCCAAGCTCTGCATTTTTCCAAAAACCTCAAAAATAGCCTGCATCTCTTGGGCAAACACCCGGTCTTTGCTAGCATCGTAGCGCTCTTCAAACTCAGCATAGGCCGCGGTCTGTCCCCAGCGTTCCTTTGCTTCCGCCTTGTAGGCTTCTAGTTGACTGCTGTCAAATGCGTGAAAATCCATGACTTCTCCTCCTTTTTCTGTGAGCAATCTGGCGTGATTGATAATGCGATCCAGCCGTTCCCTTTTGAGCTCTAAAAGGCTGATATGGTCCCGCAAGACCTGCTGACGATTGACTTCCGTCACGTCCAGAAGCTGCTGAATGTCTTTGAGAGGAAAATCCAACTCACGAAATAAGAGAATTTCTTGCAGACGAGCCAAATTCTCCTGATTATAGTAGCGATAACCATTTTCAGCCACAAATGCTGGTTTGAGCAAACCAATCTGGTCATAGTGGTGCAAGGTCCTCACCGTCAATCCTGTCAACTGACTGACCTGCTTAACCGTCCAATTTTCGTTCATAGAAATCTCCTCTCTATGCCCAGTATAAGGGATAACGTAAGGTGAGAGTCAAGAATTTTATCAAAAAACTTTTACATCTCACTCCACCCTCACCGGCACGCGCCCATAGGTCTGCTCTGCTATTGCGTTAGCGCCCAGTTGATAGACCGCATCCGCCTGCTGGGTCATGCTGTCCCAGGGCGCTTTGCCGATCCGCGTCACCAGGTCCACCTGCTCCTTGACGGTCTTGAGATAGGCCTGGCCTCGAGCCGAAAAGCCTAAGATATGGACCGCTTCTGGCAAGGGAGTTTCCACCGCATTGACCAAGATGTAGGTTAGCACCCGCCGCACCCGCGCCTTGGTGTAGCGCTTGGTCGCAACAGCATCCACTAACTCCTCCACGGTCGCTGCGCTCCCAATGGCAGAGCGGATACGACTGGCTAGTTCTTCGTTGACCTGAAAGACCTGACTGAGATCTCGGTGGGTCGCAATTTGGTAGCGGAGCAGGGGAAAATAATTTCTCCAGCTTACCTTGGTCGCCTCTTCAAAGAGACTGGCAGACGGTAAAAAGTCACGCACCAAGTCCAACTGGTCAGCACCCTTTCGGATAGCCGTCGCCGAGGCGTAGGTCGTTTCCACCTCTTCCGAGTGAAAACCAGCCCCCTGCCGCTGAACAGGACCAAGCTGAATACCTGTTCCAGCCACCGCCTTAGCGTAAGCCAAGCCCAGAATATGATTGGGTGTATCACCTGTGAAGGTCAGCCCAGCAAACTCCTGCCACATGGCCTGGGTCTTCTGTGGATAAGAGAGATTGTCTGGCAAGTTTTTCACAAAATTTTCCATCTCTTCCGACTTATCCACATAGATATCTGCGATTTTCTGGTAATCCAGCATTTCTTCCGTACCGAAAACCAGTTTTTCCACACCTAGCCTGTGTAGAATGCTGATTGCTCCCTTGGCAAAATGGTCAGCCGACTGGACCGACACTAAAAAGGGCATCTCAACAACAAGATCTGCCCCATGTTCCAAAGCCATCTGAGCCCGTGTCCACTTATCCACAATGGCTGGCTCACCCCGTTGCATAAAATTACCAGACATAACTACGATTTTCAGACCTTCCGCCTGTTCCAGCAGGTATTTATGTCCCGTGTGAAAAGGATTGTATTCTGCAATAATCCCTGAAATCATGCCTTGACCGCCTTGAAAAACCAGCGCTGGCTAGTTTCTGTCGGAGCTTGATCTTCAAAGTCCGCAAAGACTTCCACAGATGCAAAACCAGCTTGTTTCAACAATTCCACATAGGCTTCAATTGGATAGGTCCGCTCTTCATGAACTTCATCCCGACGGACAAATCGCTCCTCTTGACTGTCCTCATCTTTGACAAAGAAGGTCAATTCATGAACAATGGAATACTCATGCTCCCCTTCATAGGTGTCCCAGACAAAGGCAAAATCCTCGTAGTTTTCATGGTAGCTATAGCCTGCAAACATTTCCTCCATTTGATAAATGGAGTGAACGTCAAAAAGGAAAGTACCACCTTGATTGAGAACAGAGTGAACTCCTTCAAAGACCCGCAAAACAGCTTCTTGGTCCGACATATAGCACAGACTGTCCGAGTAACAGGTCACCGCATCGAAATCTCCAACACCTTCCAGAGCCATCATATCTGCTTGGGCCAGTTCCATCATGACACCAGCAGCTTCTGCTTTTTTCTGGGCCAATTCCAACATTTCATAGGACAGGTCAAGCCCTGTCACTTCAAAGCCCTTTTGAGCAAATCGTACAGCCTGAATCCCTGTCCCACAGGCCAATTCCAAAATTGTCTTGGTGTCTTGTGGCAAGTTCCGCAAGCTAAAATCTGTCCATTTATCATACAAGCTGTCATCCATGATTTCATCATAGACCGCCGCAAAGGTTTCATAAGTTGCCATAGTTTTCTCCATTATCCGAAATGTTCTTCTAACATTTCTTCATTATATTTCAAGATGATGTCCCTATTTTTTAAATCAAAAAAGATATCTTTTCCATATTTTAACTCTATAAAATCTTTAAAGTCCATAATATTTATTAATTTCACTAATATTTCCTCAATATCATCATAAATTTCAACTTTATAGAATTTTCTAGGTATTACTCCATATTGTCCTCTATTCGACGCACGAGAGGAATTTGTTTTTCTTGTAATTTCTTTATGTACTTCTTTACTCAGAAGAAACATATTTTTGTAAGTATCGATTTTCTGTCTCGATAAGTGATTTTCCTCATCAATCTCAGCCCATTCTATAACGTGATGCACCTCAAATTCATCAGAAGGAAAATCCTTCTCATTTACTGCGATATTATTTTTGAAAAATTCTCTTCGTGACCGCTTACTTTTAGATGCTGCCATATTTTCCTTTCATAAAAAGCAGCCAATCGACTGCTTCATTAACTCACACTGTGTTCAAAAAGTCAGAGTTTTGAGTTGTTGACGAATCCTTTTTGTCAGTCGAGTTCTCTCCACTCTCACTATTCCTCTTCTAAAAGTTCTGCGACTTCCAGGAAGCTACCTTCGTGCCATAATTTTTCAAGGTTGTAGAGGTCACGCATTTCTTCTGAGAAGATATGAACGACTACACCTCCAAGGTCCAAAAGGACCCAGCCACCGTTACTATCGCCTTCTATACGGCTACCCTTGATTCCAACTTCCGCTACCTTTTCACGGATGTTTTCCGCAATAGCCTCCAACTGACGACTGTTCATGGAACTGGCAATCACAAAGTAGTCTGTCAGGCTGGTCACACCTTGAACATCAATTACAACAAGGTCCTCAGCTCGCTTGTCATCAGCAGCCTGGACCACAACTTTTACTAAATCTAGTTCTTTCATCTTATCCTCTAATTATATTTTCTAATGTATCCACCTGGGCAAAATTCCATGACCAGATGTTTTGGTAGTGGTCAATCAAGTCCTTGACATCCAATTTTCCTGAATAACCTGTCGTCGTTCCGTCCCGAATCACAGCTACCTTGTAGCCTAGTTCAAAGGCTACTTTAATCGTCGTGTCAATGCAAAAATTTGTCGCCATTCCCATGATAATGAGCTGCTCAATTCCCTTTTCCTGCAAATAAGCATGAAGCCCTGTTTCCTTGAAGGCGCTATTGAAGGTCTTATCGAAAATCTTCTCACTAGCTAAGGGTGCAACAGTTGAGTGAATCTCCCAGTCAGCAGTCCCCTTGACCAATTCCTGGTCATGATGGCGGACATGGATGACCTCTAGCCCCGCTTTACGGGCTTGAGCAAGGCTATCTTGCCAGAGCCGAAGCCGATTTTCAATCCCATAGGGCTTGCCTTCCACAGGCAAATGCTGAATGTCAATGACTAACAATGCAGATTTCAAAACTTGACCCCAGGTGTTTCCAAACGGAACACCAATTCCCTTTCTTCTTCAAGATCTAAGACAAAACCATTTTTCTCCAAGAGTCTTGCCATCTTTTGGTTGCCCTTGACATAGGCGACAATCAAATGATTGCAAACGGGGTGAGCTCTTGCTTGATCAATCACGACTTTCAAAGCAGCCTGGCCATAGCCCTTCCCCTGAAATTCTTGACCAATCATAAACCGCCAGAGCATATACTGCTGGATGTCCTCATCAATGTCAATCAGGGCAAAGCCAACAACCTGCTCATCTGCCCAGATGGCATAGGGAAAGACATCACCATTCATTCTGTATAGCCAGGCATCTGCCAAGGAACGCACGTTGGGAGCTACGAAGTACTTATCTGCCTCGGCTACTGACAAGTCCAAGACAGCTTGATAGGAACTTTCATCCACAGGTTTTAATGCAATCATTCTTGCTCCTTCAACCAAGCAACATATCCATTATAAGTTTCCAAAGTTTGTGGATAAATGGGAACCCCCTTCTTGGCCAAGTAGGAAATGGTCTGGGCAGTTTCATAAGCTACCGCCTTGTCCAAGGACTCTTTTGCAATCCGTCGCGCCTCATCCACCCCAGGAAAATCCCGATTGGGTTCGATGTAGTCCGCCACATAGAGCACCTTGTCCAGCAAGGTCATCTGCCCTGCACCAATGGTATGTCGTTGAATGGCTTGAAAAATTTCCTCATCTTTCAAGCCAAAATCTTCTGCGATTTTATAGGCCCCAACCACACCGTGCCAGATGTTATTATCCCAGTTAAGCAGGTCCTTGTCCAAATCATACTTGGCAATCAAATCCAGAAAGACTTGGTCTTCTACTTCTTTGGCATAATCATGCAAAAGCGCTGCCAGACTGGCTTTTTTCGGATCACAGCCGTATTGGTCTGCCAAGGTAAGCGCCGCCTCTTCCACACCCAAAACATGTTGGAAGCGCGCTGGCTTCATGGCTACACGGATTTTTTCCAAAAGAGCCTGACGGTCAAATGTCAAATCTGCTGCAATCATTGGTAGAGTCCCTTTTCTTCGATATAGTCCAGAACTTCATGGGGCACCATAAAATTCGGCACCCGTCCTTGCTTGATAAAGCTTCGTACCATGCTGGAGGAAATGTCCATCAAGGGCACATCTACCCAGATAACAGGATAGGAAGTCCCTGCCTTGTAACGAGGACGCTGGACACCAACAAACTGCACCAACTGGACCAATTCATCAATCCTATGCCATTTTGGCAAGTAATCGACCATATCCGCACCGATGATGAAATAATAATCCGTATCAGGATTTTTTTCCTTCAGCAATTTCATGGTGTCGTAGGTATAGCTGACACCACGGCGTTCCAGTTCAATGGTTTCAATCCCCAAGCCCTCAATACCTGCAATAGCCATCTTGAGCATAGAATAGCGATGGTATTCGTCAATGGTTTCTTTCTTATCCACATGGGGCGGAATGAATTCTGGCATGAGCAAGACTTCATCCAACTTCAACTGTTGACGGACCTGGTCTGCCACAATCAAATGAGCATTGTGGACAGGATTGAAATTCCCTCCCAGAATCCCCACTTGTTTGCGATTGGTTTCTTTCTTTTCAACCTCTAATTCAACCTTGGTAAAGGGTGTTAAGAGTTCAATAGCCATAGGCTCTCCTTCTTAGATTTCTTTGACCTGTTTGGAAATTTTACGGTTCTCTTTCTTGCTAGATTGTTTGAATAAAATCAGGATGCGACCGATTTTTTGGACCGTATCCACACCGATTTCTTCTTCCAAGATTTCAGCTACTTCGTGGATGTTTTCATCCGTATTTTGTAGCAAGGTCACCTTGATCAATTCACGCGCATCCAAGGCCTGACGAACACTGGTTTTAATCTGGTCATTGAGACCATTTTTCCCAATCTGAATGATGGGTTTGAGACTATGTGCCTGACTGTTCAAAAAGGCACGTTGTTTTGAAGTTAATGACATCTATTTTTCCTATGTTTCTATAATTTATTGGCTAACAAATGTAACCAGGACTCACATCTAAATAATCGCCTTGCGGATCACCACATCCACACCCTTAGGCGCCCAGGCAGCAATCTTGGCCTTTTCATTGACACGAATCCAACCAAGACCTGAGAAGACCACATCCGTCTTTTCGTTGATGGTAAATTCATGACGGACCAGTTCTGGAAATTCTTTCAATTCCTTGCTGGTTGGCGGCACTAAAAGTGAGCCCGCATGTTTCTGGTAAAATTCACTAGCCCCCTGCAGTTTGGTGCGGTGGAGCTGCAATTCATTGTCAAAGAAGGCCGTAAAACCTTGGCGTTCACCAGCCACAAAGTCAAATCGTCCCAGACCAGCCAAGAACAAGGTTTGTTCTGGATTGAGCTGGTAGGTCTTTGGCTTGATTTCTTTCCGAGGGCTGATGTACTTGAGGTTTTTAGCTGTCAAATAATGGGCCATCTGGTGACGATGGATAATTCCTGGCGTGTCATAGATGTATGAACCATCATCCAAAGGAATTTCAATCTTATCCAGCGTCGTTCCAGGGAAACGTGAAGTCGTAATGACATCCTTGTCCCCTGTGATTTCTTGGATAATAGCATTGATCAAGGTTGATTTGCCGACGTTGGTCACACCGACCACATAGACATCCCGCCCCTTGCGGTGTTGTTCAATCTTTTCAATCAAGTCCTTGATAGCCTGCTTATTTTGAGCAGAAGTCAAGGCCACATCAACTGGTCGCATGCCGATTTCATGCGCCCGCTCGGTCAACCACTGGGTGACCTTGCCTGTCTTGACAGACTTGGGTAAAATGTCCTGCTTGTTGCCGACCAAAAGCACGTCATTTCCAGAAATAAAGCGAGGCAAACCCGGAATGACTGAACCATTGAAATCAAAAATATCAATGACATTGACCACCAAGGCATCGCTTTCTCCCACGCTATGGAGAAGTTTCAAGAAATCGTCATCCGAGATATTGACATCTGAAATCTCATTGTAATGGCGCAAACGGAAACAACGTTGGCAGTAGAGTTGCCCTGTTTCCAAGCCTTTTTCTAGGGCTGATTGAGGTGTAAAACCAGCGACAGCCTTGTCTAGCGTCTGAATCTGGGCACCACAGCCGATACAAAATAATTCTTCCACTTACATCTCCCTCTTGTAGTCTATCGCTCCATATTTGGCGATGATTTTCTTCATGGTCCGTCGCTCACGCCAACGGTTAATCTGCGTATTAATAGAGTCCGTCTTTATCAAGGGTTTGACCAAGACAGACTTGAGACCTGCTCGCTTAGCAGCCCGAATGTCCGTCATCAACTGATCGCCAATCATGACCACTTCATGTCGCTGGACATCATAGCGTTTCAAAGCACGGTTAATCCCAAAGGTGAAAGGCTTGAGAGCGAAGGCTTCAAATTCAATCCCAAATTTTTCAACCGCACGTTTGACACGTTCGTATTTATTGTTGGAAACCACCACAACGGGAATGCCTGCGTCTCGCAAATCATGTAACCACTGGCGCATCTCTGGCGTACCGTCTGGATTATTCCAAGCAATCAGGGTATTGTCCAAATCGACAAAGACCACCTTGATTCCATGTTTTTTTAAACTATCAACTGTTACATCATAAGCCTTTTCCAAAGCAAAATCTGGCATGTAATTTTCTAAAGTCACTTGATTCTCCACTTCGCGTTATCAGATAATTATATCATTTATTTAGTAAAAATGCGACCACTAGACCGATAGCCACTGTAAGAAAAAAATCGCCCCAAAGGGACGATTGTGATTCTTAGTCAGCCTGGGCAAGTACCCAATCTTTCGGAATGAAAATCATATGTGTCAGCAGCCATTCCACATGGAGACTGAGTCTTGAGAATGCAAAACCAATCGCTTCAACACCCGAATCGTCCTGGCCGATTCCAAGCAAGATAGCAGCATGTCCATAGTCTGCATGGCTATCATCAAAAAGACGCCATACCAATCCTTGGTAAATCAGCTCCTTGGCATCATAGAGACTGTAACCATCTTCCTTGTATTCCGAGAAGGCGATACAATCCTTGCCCTGTGGCTCTACTCCTTTTTGCTTGGCAATCTCAATCAGACTATCGTAGTCATGCTTGTAAAGCCCCGCCTCAATCGATGTAGCCAAACTCTTGGCATAATCCAAAGCTAGGCTGCTCACTTCCACCGCTACACTTCCGAGCGCCTTACGAAGTGGATTGAGCAAGTCTGTAGCATACAAGGCCAACTCTTCCAAAATCTCCTGATCCACAGCTTCAATATCTGCAATCAAGCGCGATTTGTCTGCCTCATTTCCTTGAAAACGATTGGCTTCCAAGCCAAGTTCCCCCAGCTTTTCTAAAGTTGAATCCAGACCAGATTTTCCGTTTTTCAAATACTCAACCAAACCTGCTGCAAATCCTTCTGGCAACTGGATTCCAGTCGATACCACCTCATCTGCTTCGCGGTGATTCAAAACTGTCTGTTTTGTCATATAATCCTCCCCGATAATTACTGACTTTATTGTAACAATTTTCTATCTTTTTGTAAACCCTTTCATATTTTGTCAGAAAATTAAAACAGTTTGACAATCTTATCTAGCCATCAATGGAGAGAATAGAAACAAACATTACCAGAACAAGCGAGTCCCATGGACTTGATCTGGCTCTAGCAAGTCCATTAATTGAGGGAGATTTTCTTTGGTCAAGCCTCCCCCTATTAGGATTTCAATCTTACCACGCGCATAGTCCATGATTTCCTTTAACCATTGCCAGTGCTCCAAGGCAGAGCCACTGATATGGCCTCTGGTCAGGATTCGCTGAAAACCATGGTCAGCTAGCCAATCAATGGCCTCCTTCTGGCGACTTCTAGGAATCAGGTCAAAAGCCATGTGAAAGACCAGTTCACCCCCATCCGATGCCTCGACCAATTGTTTTAGGACTGGCTCGTCCAGCCAGTTTTCCTCTGTCAGCGCACCGAAAACCAAGCCATCTGAGCCTACTTGTCTGGCTATGCGGCAATCCACCAGCATCATGGCCACCTCCTCAGGGCTGTAATGAAAATTTCCTCCCCTCGGACGAATCATGGTCATGACCGTCGCCTCTTGTTGGTGAGCCAATTGGCAGACATACTCCATCACACCATAACTCGGTGTGGTTCCTCCGACTGCCAGGTTATCACAGAGTTCGATCCGTTGACTCCCTAAAGCTAGGGCACATGCAACTTGTTCATGATTCTCAGCACAAAATTCTTTAATCATAAACCCTCCTTTTATTGAAAGCCTTTTCTTTCTATTATATCATGGCACACAAAAAAGAGCAGCCTATTTACTGCCCCTTGTAAAAAGAATATCTTTGATTGAAATCAATAGTACTGCGAAGAGAATTAAGACCATCCCAAGGAAATCAATTGGATAGAAGACCTCATTCACCAACCAAACAGCAAAAAAGACTGAAGCAATGGGCTCAATGGAAGCTAACAAGCTACCATTGACCGGTCCAACCATGCTGACACCCTTGAGAAAGGCGGTATAGGCAAAAATGGTCCCAACACCAACAATTCCCAGTAAGCCCAATAGAATGCCGCCATCCATTACTAGCGGGTACTGCCAGGTTTGGAACCCAATACTTTCAATGATTCCCCCCATCAACATCCCCAGACCAATCACCACTAAACTCCCGTATTGACGAATCAGTCGGGCTGGAAGGATAATGTAGAGCGAATAGGTAAAGGCTGAAAAAATTCCCCAGAACAAGCTAAGCGGTGTAACTGCCAGCTGATCCAGGTGACCATGTGTAGCAATCAGAAAGGTTCCTGACACAGCTAGGACAATCGATAAAACCTCCACCCAGCTTGGCAGTTGCTTCAATCGAATACAGGAATAGCCCAAAACCAAAATCGGGCAAAGATATTGTAAGACTGTTGCAGTCCCTGCATTTGTATGGGAGATGGCTTGCAGATAGGCCATCTGATTGAGCACCAAGCCTAGTAAGGCAAAGACCAAGGTCATAAGTAAATCCTTTTTGTGACGGAGCAAGCGAACAAGATCATTTCGTGCCGTCCACCAGGCTATTGTCAGTAAACAAACTCCAGCTATCAGAAGTCGTAGGGAAGTCAGCAACTCAACTGCCAGCCCCCTTGTCATCAAATACTGGCCACTCACCCCCGAAAGCCCCCAAGCAATACCTGCTATAAGGGTAATCAAGGTCCCTTTTTGTTTTTCTGTCATCCTATCTCCTTTTCACAATGCGAATACTCCCATTATACCAAAAGAGTAGGACTGGGTCCCACTCTTTCTTGCAATTATGTTGCTAAACCTACAAATTCTACGAATCGCATAAAGGCTGCCCGACCTTCCGGTGTTCGTTTGTAGACACCTGCATCTTCCAAGACGCGGGCAAAAATGTGGCCAACAGAATCTCGAATGACCTCTTCCGCTGTCTCTTCTGTCACAACTGGATATTCTGCTTTTAACCTGTCCGCCCAAGGCTGATGATAAGCTGCCACCTGATTAGCTTGACCGAGTAAGTATTTCTTGACTTCAGCCAATTCTGCTTTCAAGCGTGGAGGCAGAATCGCCAAGCCCATGACCTCAATCAAGCCGATATTTTCTTTCTTGATATGTTGCACATCTGGATGTGGATGATAGATGCCATCTGGAAATTCTTCCGAGGTCTGATTGTCGCGGAGAACCAAATCCAGCTCGTACAAGTCCCCTCGTTTCCGGGCAATCGGGGTGATGGTATGATGGGGAGTTCCATCCGTCTCAGCCTTGATCTGAACGCTAGCATCTGAGTAGCTCCGCCATTTTTCCAAGATCTTAGTCGCTAAACCAAGAAGCGATGGCTTATCTGCTGAACTCAAGCGAATGACCGACATGGGCCACTTGACAATCCCTGCCGAAACGGACTCAAAGCCGTCGAAGACCAGCTGGTGCTCAATCGGTGCCTTTTCCATGGCAAAACTGTGCCGCCCACCCTGATAGTGATTGTGGGTCAAGATGGAGCCACCCGAGATTGGTAGGTCTGAGTTGGAACCGACAAAATAATTTGGAAAGATGTCTAGCAAGTTTAAGAGCTGCTCAAATGTTCGCGAACTAATAACCATCGGCACATGTTCCTGATTTAGGAAAATAGCATGTTCATTGTAGTAAGCATAAGGCGAATACTGGAAGCCCCACTGTTCCTGACCAAGATCCAAGCGGATAATGCGGTGATTGGCGCGTGCAGGGTGATTGATGCGGCCCTGGTAGCCCTCATTTTCCATACAGAGTAGGCACTGAGGGTAATTAGAAGCCTCTGCTAAGCGAGCTGCCGCAATAGCTTTGGGATCCTTCTCAGGTTTAGACAGATTGATGGTAATCTCTAGGTTGCCATAGTCTGTCGGTGTTTGATAATAGATATTTTTGGCAACAGCAGCCACCTTGATGTAGTCATTGCGCTTACTCAAGGCATAAAACTCTGCCACAGCTTGTTCAGGATTTTCCTGATAGGTCTGCCAAAAATCACGATTGACCTGACTCGGACTTGGAGTAATCAAGTCCATCAAACAAGCCCCAACCATGTCTTGCTCTTCCAGCAATTCTCCCACAAAACCAGTTCGAACTCCATGAGCCAATAGCTCATCTTTTAATTCAATCAAGTCCTCTAAATCTGTTTGAACAGTCAGAACCTGTTCTCCCACCAAAGCCAAGACCCTATTGCGCAGGTAAAGGGCATCCATTTCCTCAAAACTACTGTTGGCAATGATCTGCTCAACAAAACGATCCACCAATCCTGTCATCATTTCTCCAATCTATTATTAATAATAGTCTTTCAGTTTACTTTTAGTATAAGGCAACGAACTGCAGGCAGTACTGAAGTACGGCAAAGTGAGTTAACGCAGTAATAAAAGATAAAATGAAAGACTATAATACGCGAGAGCCTCCAGCAATCTCAGCTACATAAAAGCTTGGTTCATAGCCGACCACCTCAGTATAGGTCTTACCAACATTTTCAGTAAAGGCATCAACCTTATCCTTATGGACAATGGCAATACCACAGCCACCAAAACCAGCTCCTGTCATCCGAGCACCAAGAACGCCTTCTTGCTCCCAAGCTGTGTGCGCCAAAGTATCCAATTCCAAACCTGTCACTTCATAATCATGTTCCAAGGAAACATGAGAAGCATTGACCAAACGACCAAAGGTTGCCAAATCTCCTTCTTCCAAGGCCTTACGAGCCTGCAAGGTCCGTTGGTTTTCAAGAACAGCATGGCGGGCACGCTTGATACGGTTTTCATCCTTAATCAAATAGCTATATTGATCAAAGGTCCATTCATCCAATTCTCCCAGAGTTTGAATATTCAAGACTGTATTCAATTCTTCCACCGCTTTTTCACATTCCGCACGGCGCTCATTGTACTTAGAATCTGCCAATTCACGGCGTTTGTTGGTGTTCATGATGACAATCACATGGTCACCCAAATCCAATGGCACTAATTCATATTCTAAGGTATTGGTATCCAGATAAATGGCACGCTGGTCTGCTCCCATACCGATAGCAAACTGGTCCATGATACCAGAATTGACACCGATAAAGTGATTTTCCGTTTGTTTCCCAATTTTCACCAAATCAAGACGCGTCAATTCAAGACCATACAACTCTTCTGCGATGATGCCAATCAAGAGTTCCAAGGAAGCTGATGAAGACAAACCAGAACCATTTGGAATGTTACCATAAACAAAGACTTCCATACCTGTATCGATAGTGTGACCTGCTTCTTGCAAGAACTTAAGAACACCTTTGGCATAGTTGGTCCAGTTGTCCGCCTTATCAAAGACCAGATTGTTCAAATCCACTTCGATAATTCCAAGTTCTTCAAAGTTTGCGGAATAAAAACGTAGAAGCTGGTCGTCACGTTTGCGAGCAGCACCGTAGGTCCCCAAGGTAATGGCCGCAGGGAAAACATGTCCACCATTGTAGTCCGTATGCTCACCAATCAAATTAATCCGACCTGGTGAGAAGAAAGTCGCATCTGCCTCTTGACCAAACACATCGAGAAAGGCTTGTTTGAGTTGTTCTTTGTTCATAAGAACCTCCTTGATTTTGTAATCGTTTTCTTTTATTGTACAACTCCAATTTTAAAAAGTCAATAGTTTTACTAAATATTTACTAATCAAGCCATTTATGCTATACTAAGACTAGATTCATACGGAGGAAAAACTGATGGTTACCATTAAGGATATCGCAAACAAGGTCCAGCTTTCTGCAGCAGCCGTATCACGCGTTCTAAACGGAGACCTGACTCTCTCGGTCAGCCAAGAAACCCGCGACCGCATTTTGGCTGCTGCAAAAGAACTAGGATACACCAAGCATTTGAAAAAGCAAGCCCCCCAACCCAAGGGTACCATCGGTATTGTTCAGTGGTACACCGAGAGCGAAGAGCTAGCCGACCTCTACTACTACTCTATCCGAGCTAGCATCGAGCAAGCCGCTAGCCTCTTGGGCTACCAAATCGTCCGCTCCTTCAACGACCTGGCCAATCCCCTCCTTCAAGGATTGGACGGCATCATCGCGGTTGGTAAGTTTTCTTCTGGACAAATAGCAGAGCTGGCTAGCCTGTCTGCTAAGCTGATCTTTGTAGATTCTGATACACTGACCGAAGGATTCTCCTGCGTCACAACTGACTTTGAACACTCTGTTCAGACAGTTATCGACCACTTCCGTTCACAAGGTCTGACAGATATTGGACTCCTAGTCGGACAGGAAGAAACCACAGACGGACACCAACTGCCAACAGACCCCCGCCTAACTGCCTTTCGGACCTATCTAGACTTCTTGGGCATCCTCCAAGAAGACTACATCTACCAAGGAAAGTTCTCCACCCAGTCGGGCTATGAGCTGATGAGCCAGGCTATTACCAACCTGGGTGACCAGCTGCCCCCAGCCTTCTTCATGGCAAACGACACTCTAGCTGTCGGTGCCCTTAGAGCCCTTCAAGAGCACCAAATCGCCGTTCCCGAACGTGTCCAACTCATCACCTTTAACGATACAGCCATCACGCGCCAAGTCTACCCAGCCCTGTCTTCAATCAGTGTCTTCACCGAAGAAATGGGACAGGAAGCCATGCAACTGCTGGACCGTGTGATTGCGAGTCCGCAGCCCCACCACCCCCGCAAAATCAAGCTGGGTACCCAACTGGTCATTCGGGAGAGTTCTTATTAAAAGTGCAAAAGAAAAACCGAGAGTTCACAATGAATTCTCGGTTTCTTCTATTCAATTTAATCCAACAACTTAGCTAATTCTTGCGCCAAGAGTTGCTGTGCAACTTGTGGGTTGGCTTGTCCTTTTGTTGCTTTCATCAGGTAACCTGTGAAGGCCTTGTCCGCATTGCGTTTGCCAGACTTGAAGTCAGCCACTGCCGCTTCATTATCTTCAAAGACTTGATGGATAATCGGAATCAAGACCGCAGGATCTGAAATCTGTACCAAACCAGCTTTCTCAACATAAGCCTTAGCAGAGCCACCGTTTTTAGCCAAGTGGACAACGACTTGCTTGGCAATCTTAGACGAGATGGTTCCGTCCGCAATCAAGCCAATCATTTCCACCAGACTTTCAGGTGTCAATAAGATTTGTTCAATCGTCTTCTGATCAGTATTAAGGAATTGGGCAACATCTCCTTGCAACCAGTTAGACACCTGCTTAGCATCACCACCTGCTGCTACTGCTGCTTCAAAGAAGTCAGACAGAGCCTTGGTGGACGTCAATTGACCAGCATCGTAGGCGGTCAAGCCCAAGTTTTCCACATAGTGAGCACGGCGAGCCTTTGGAAAGACTGGCAATTCTGCACGCACTTCCTCAATCCAACTATCATCAATCTCATAGAGAGGTAGGTCTGGCTCTGGGAAGTAACGGTAGTCAGCTGACCCTTCTTTGACACGCATGAGAATGGTTTCACCAGTAGACTCATCGTAACGACGTGTTTCCTGCTGGATTTGACCACCTGAACGCAAGATTTTTGCCTGACGTTCTACCTCGTGCTGCAAGCCCTTGCGAACATAGTTGAAGGAGTTGAGGTTTTTCAACTCAGTCTTAGTACCAAATTTTTCTTGACCATAAGGACGAAGTGAGATGTTGGCATCCACGCGCATAGAACCCTCTTCCATCTTCACATCTGAGATGCCGGTGTATTGGATGATTTCCTTGAGGGCTGTCAAGTAGGCATAAGCCTCTTCAGGCGAACGCATATCCGCTTCTGACACAATCTCAATCAAAGGAACACCCTGACGGTTGAGGTCCACATAAGAATAACCATCTGTCCCGTGGGTATTCTTACCTGCATCCTCTTCCAAATGCGCACGCTCGATACGAATTTTCTTGGTTGAGCCGTCTTCTAGCTCAATCTCAATCCAACCATTGTAGCCAATCGGCTCGTCAAACTGGGAAATCTGATAGGCCTTAGGGTTATCAGGATAGAAATAGTTCTTACGGTCAAAGTGCATGTCCTTGTGAATGTCCATGTTCAAGGCCAAGGCAGCCTTGATACCAGCATCCACAACGCCCTTATTAAGGACAGGAAGGACACCTGGGAAAGACCAATCAATCACGTTGGTATTAGCATTTGGATCCTCACCAAAATGAGCAGATGAAGGTGAGAAAATTTTCGAGTTGGTATTCAACTCCACATGGACTTCTAGACCAATAATCGTTTCAAAGTTCATTAGTTAGCACCTCCAAAAATCACTGGTTGTTGCTTGTGGTAGTCTGTTGTCGCTTCAAAGGCAGCAGCCACTTGGTAAATGGTCTCTTCTGAGTATTTTGGACCAATCAACTGCAAACCGACTGGCAAGCCTTCCACAAAACCAGCAGGAATAGAAAGACCAGGAAGACCAGCCAAGTTTACAGGAATTGTTAACAAGTCCGCCAAGTACATAGCCACAGGGTCATGGTTGAGCGTGTCCAAACCAAAGGCAACTGTCGGAGCTGTCGGACCCAAAATCAAGTCATAGTCCGCAAAGACTTTTTCAAAATCCTGGATAATCAAAGTCCGCACCTGGCCAGCCTTCTTGAAGTAGGCATCGTAGTAACCAGATGACAAGCTAAATGTACCTAACATAATACGACGTTTGACTTCCTCACCAAAACCTTGGCTACGGGTTTTCACGTAAATCTCATCCAAGTTTGTCGCATCTTCTGCACGAAAACCATAACGGATTCCGTCAAAACGTTGTAAGTTAGAAGATGCCTCTGATGATGCGATAATGTAGTAAACAGCAACCCCATACTTAGAATGTGGCAGGCTGACTTCCTCGATAATCGCCCCCAGGCTTTCCAAGTGCTTAGCCGCCTTGAGAATGGTTTCCTTAACCTGCGGATCAATCCCTTCACCCATGTATTCTTTTGGCAGAGCAATCTTCATACCCTTGATGTCCTGACCAATCTTGCTGGTAAAGTCAGCAATTTCATTGATCGTTGATGTCGCATCCTTGGCATCATGACCAGAGATGACATTGAGCAACTGGGCGTTTTCCTTAACTGTCTGTGAAAATGGACCAATCTGGTCAAGAGATGAACCAAAGGCAATCAAACCAAAACGGGACACCGTTCCATAGGTCGGTTTCATACCAACGATACCATTAAAGGCTGCTGGTTGGCGGATGGAACCACCTGTGTCAGAACCGAGTGACAAACGGACCTGACCAGCAGCAACTGCAGCTGCCGAACCACCTGAAGAACCACCAGGAACTTTTGTCTGGTCCCAAGCATTTTTAGTCGGTTTGAAGGCAGAGTTCTCATTAGAACCACCCATTGCAAACTCATCCATGTTGGTCTTACCAACAACAATCATATCCTTTGCATAGGCCTGAGCAACCGATGTCGCATCGAAAATCGGCTCGTAGTTATAGAGCATTTTTGAAGCAGCAGTTGTCAAAATACCTTTGGTTGAGATATTGTCCTTAACCGCCAAAGGAATCCCTGCCATAACATTGTCCGCATCAATCCCTTTTTCATCAAGGGCAGCAGCCTGCGCCAAGGCCGCATCTTCTGTGATAGTCAAGAAAGCATCCACTGCTCCCTCACGGCTCTTAATATCTTCCAAAGTTGCCTTGGTCAACTCAACCGCAGAAATCTCCTTTTTGACAAGGAGGTCATGCAATTCATCAATAGTTTTATTGTTAAACGTCATTAGGCATCTCCTCCCCCGTCTAGAATAGCTGGCACCTTGATAAAGTTATCTTGGGCCTCAGGCACATTTTTAAAGAGTTCCTCACGGCTCTCACCTTTTTGGGCAATATCTGCTCGCAAGACATTCTTACGGTCAGCCATAGTGGTCGTTACCGCAACACCTGTCGTATCTACTTCATTGAGCAATTCAACCATATCGACAATCTTGCTCAAACTTGTCGCAAATTCCGCTGTTTCTTGATCCGAAAATTCCAGCTTAGACAGCTTGGCAACGTGACGGACTTCAGCTTCAGAAATCTTCATTCTTACTTTCCTCCTAATGGAAATCTATCTTCTCATTATACCATATTTCCAGCCCCAGACAAAGGTAGAAATAACCTTAGATGGAAGCTTTTCCAGCAAAAAACCAGTCTAACGACTGGTTCCTAAACCCTAATCTACAATCGTCGCACCTAGCACATGTCGCAGATGGTTGAGAGCAAACTGATGACTCTCCTCCGTCAATGCGGCAATGGCAGAGGCAACAACCTCAATCCGATAACCCTTATTATAGGCATCAATTGCTGTATGCAGGACACAGATATCAGACAGGACACCTGTCAAGACTACAGTATCCACCCGACGTTCTCTCAAACGAACATCCAAGTCCGTCCCAGAAAAGGCCGAATAGTGTCGCTTGTCCATCCAACGCACACGCGCATGGTCCTTGTTTGCTTGATAAAAATCCGCCAACGGACCATACAAATCCCGTCCCTGCGTTCCCATGATATTGTGAGGCGGAAAGAGCTTGCTTTCAGGGTGCAGGTCATCCCCCTCTTCATGGCCATCAATGGCAAAGACGATATAGTCCCCATTTTCAAAGGCTTCTTTGGTCACTTGAGCAATCCGCTCAGCAATAGCCTGAGCAGGTTTTCCAGCGGTTAATCTGCCCTGGTCAGCCACAAAATCCACCGTATAATCAATCGAAATCAGCGCTTTTGTCATCTTAGTAATCGCGTTTCTTAATCTCATCAAAAATAGCTGGAATAAGGACCTTCAAATAAGTTCCTTTCATACCAAGCGAACGACTTTCAATAATCCCCGCACTTTCTAACTTACGGAGAGCATTGACAATGACCGATCGAGTAATACCGATACGGTCTGCAATAACAGAAGCCGTCAATTGCCCTTCATTACCGTTCAACTCGCCCAAGATAGCAGCAACAGCCTTCATTTCAGAATAAGAAAGGGTGTTAACCGCCATATTGACCGCTGCACGGCGACGAATATTTTTCTCATCTTCTTCTCTTTGGAAGTTGAGCAACTGGATGCCTACAACTGTCGAGGCAATTTCAACCAGAATCAAGTCATCTTCGTGGAATTGCTCCTCATTACGCCAGATAATCAAGCTACCAAAACGAATCCCTGTCACATGGATTGGAGCAATAGTCGTCAACCCATTAGGATAAGTGCCACGTGACTCCACCGGAATGGCTGTCAATTCACTCTCCACAGGCAAATTGACTTGAGTGTCATAAACCTGGGCAACAGCCTTCACATATTCTTCTGGATACTGTTTGTTAATATAGAACTCTTCAACCCGATCATTATTGGTCTTGTAGTTCATGTGATAGCCCAAGATCTCTCCCTCACTATTGATAATGCAAGCATTGCAGTCAATAATGTCCGATAAATGCTCAGCAATGGCATTGTAAGGTAGTTCCTCTGCCAATTGCTCCTCCGAACGCTTCAAAATCGAAGTAATGTCGCGCGTTTTTTCTAATAAAGTTGTCATAGTTTCCTCTTCTGTCTGTACTTGTTATCAGTATAACAAATTATAGGATATATTTCAATAATTATCAGAAAATTTGCTATTGTTGGAAAAGTAAGTACAATTTTTTCATATCCTTTTCAAAGTCAGAAAAAAAGGCGTTTTCGCCTTTTTATCGTTTGTATTGTGCTAAAAATCGTGTCATTTTTTCCTGAATTTCTGCTAACTCATCCACACGTGGTAGATAGACAATTCGGAAATGATCCGGATCTTTCCAGTTGAAACCACGACCATGAACCAGCAAGACTTTCTCCTGCTTCAAGAAATCCAAGACAAACTGTTCATCATCATCCACTCGATACATGTCTCGGTCAATCTTTGGAAAGACATAGAGACCTGCCTTGGGTTTGACAGCTGACAAGCCTGGAATTTCATTGATAGCCTTGGTGATAAACTCTCTTTGTTCATAGAGACGACCACCTGGCATGAGTAATTTATCAACCGATTGAACCCCACCCAAAGAGGTCTGGACAACTTGCTGGGCCAAAACGTTTGAACACAGACGCATATTGGACAACATATTAAGTCCCTCAATGTAGCCTTTAACATGCTTTTTAGGACCAGACAGCACCATCCACCCCACACGGAAGCCACAGATTCGGTGGGATTTGGATAAACCATTCATGGTCACGACAAATAAGTCAGGTGCCAGAGTTGCAATCGGAATATGAACTGCACCGTCAAAAACCATACGGTCATAAATTTCATCAGAGAAGATGATTAATTCATGCTGACGTGCCAGTTCAACAATCCCTTCCAAGACTTCTTTTGGATAGAGGGCACCAGTTGGGTTGTTGGGATTGATTAAAACAATAGCCTTGGTACGCGAAGAAATCTTGGACTTCATGTCCTCCAAATCCGGATACCAGTCTGCCTCTTCATCACAAATATAGTGAATCGCATTGCCACCTGCCAAGCTGACAGCAGCTGTCCAAAGCGGATAGTCTGGCATAGGAACCAAGACCTCATCACCATTATCCAACAATCCTTGCATGGACATGGTAATCAATTCACTCACACCATTTCCAATATAGATATCTTCAATATCCACATTTGGGAAATTCTTAACCTGACAGTATTGCATAACAGCCTTACGGGCAGAAAAAATTCCCTTGCTATCGGAGTAGCCTTCTGACTTACGGGCATTGTGGATTAAATCACGAATCACCTCATCCGGAGCTGTAAAGCCAAACTCAGCTGGGTTTCCTGTATTCAAGCGCAGGATTTGCTCACCATTAGCACGCATGCGCATTGCTTCTTCTAGAACTGGGCCACGAATATCATAAGCCACATGCTCTAATTTCATGGACTTTTCAAAATTTCTCATCTGCCACCTCGTCTTTCTATTGATAATATTTTAGCCTAAAACGAAAAAAATCACAAGAAAACTTTACTTTTTCCAAGAAAAGGCTTACAATAAAAGTGTAGCATATACTTCAATTTTTCGGTAGGAAAGGAGTGTTCCCTATGTCACAATCCTATCAAACCATTATGGTTGCTGTTGATGGCTCTACTGGTGCTGAACTAGCTCTACATAAGGCCATCCATGTTGCAAAGCGAAACAAGGCGCGTCTTTACATCGTTCACGTGATTGATACAAGAGCCTTGCACAATGTTGTGGCTTTCGATGCCAGTGTCTATGAATCACTTGAAAGAGAGGCCAAAGAACTACTCATCACTTATAAACGAACGGCTGAAGAACAAGGACTCGAACAAGTGGATATCCTCATCGAGTTTGGAAATCCCAAAACCATGTTAGCAACGGATATTCCGCAGCAAATCGAAGCCGATTTAATCTTACTCGGAGCAACCGGTCTCAACGCCTTTGAAAGACTACTCATCGGTTCTTCCTCTGAGTATATCATGAGGCATGCCTGCGTGGACCTCTTAATCGTTCGGGATAGCACCAAAACATTTTGAAAAGGACTAGCTGACTAGTCCTTTTTACTTGTCTGACGTTGTGCTTCCAAAGCCATTTTTAATCGGCCTTCTGGTGCAAAATCCTTCTCCCAGTTGGCTGGTTTGAGAATTTTATGAGTCTTAGGATCATAGTGAGCCTTACCATCTGGAAAAAATTTACCCATATTGGCTTCGTGGACAATTTGGAAAAAAGGTGCTGGATCTAAGCCCATCAAAGCAAAGGTGCCGTATGTAAAATAGAGCAAATCAACAAGAGCATCAATTTGACCAACCCAGTCTCTTTTGACCGGTCCTTTTTTCATCACTTTTTGCTCTGCAAGATGCAAGCTAGCGCGTAATTCCTCTAGTCCAGCTTGAAAATCCTCTTCCGAGTCAAAACTCGCATGCAGGTACTCCACCATCTCTTCTAACTTGAATATCATACGAAATAGAGACTGGTCTGGACTCAACTCAGTTGGATGACCAGGTAGGGAACCATCCATTTTCAAATGAAAAGCCTGTGCCGATTCAAATGCAGATTGTTCTTTCATCCTAGCCCCTTTCCTTGACCAAGCCAAAACGCTCAAGAGCCTTGAAAATACCATCTTTGTTGTTGGAGTCTGTCACAAAAGATGCAGCTTTTTTAGCCTTCCGTGTCGCATTTTTCATCGCAACAGAATGCTCAACTCCTTCTAACATTTCCAAATCATTATTGGAATCTCCAAATACAATAACCTGGTCCAAACCAAATTGAAATTGATTGGCAAGACGCTGGATTCCTTGCAATTTAGAGCCCCCTTTATTGATAATATCTGCTGCATAGGGACTAGACCGTGTAAATTCTAAACCAGGATACCGACCTTGAAGTTTCGTCGTTTCCTTCTCTGTAGCTAGCAACAAGAGTTGGTAAATGGGCTGCTGTAAAATTTCTTCCACATTTGCCTCCTTCTGAGGACGCAGGCGTCTAATCAGACGATTAAAAATAAAATTCACCAATCCTGCCCACGATTCCGGAATCATACGGGAAATCCGATAAGCAAGGTGACCACCACCAAATGACATGATGCCACTTCCTGCCACCCCAGAAGCTGTTCCAAAGGATAGATCCTTGTTTTCTTGTCTGGCATACTGGATCAAAGAACGGACATCATCAACCTGGAGCGGATCGGCATAGAGGACTTTTTCCCGTGAAAAAATATACTGACCATTATAGGCAATCGCCAAGTCTAAACTAAGGGCAGCCATGTATTGAAGGATAAAACGTGGATCTCGACCAGTGGCAAGACCGACTAAAATGCCAGCTTCCTTTAGCTGATTGATGGCAAAAATGGTGGACGGACTGACCGAACGATTATCCGTCAATAAGGTCCCGTCGATATCAAAAAAAA
Source organism: Streptococcus sp. 29896 (assembly GCF_032594915.1). Taxonomy (NCBI): domain Bacteria; kingdom Bacillati; phylum Bacillota; class Bacilli; order Lactobacillales; family Streptococcaceae; genus Streptococcus; species Streptococcus suivaginalis. The sequence goes on from NZ_CP118733.1 coordinate 1,673,715, forward strand.
CTGCCCGAATCTCCAAACCATCTCACCTTCTTTCATGACATTTATGTTACAATTAGTATATCACAATCTTGAAAGAATATGAAAGAATATGAAAAATATCCTCGTCCTCCATACAGGAGGTACCATTTCCATGCAGGCCGATGAGAAAGGACAAGTTTCTTCTAGTCAAATCAATCCTATGACCCAAATGACTTCACCACTTGACAATATCCAGGTGACTGCTGTTGATTTTCTCAATCTTCCAAGTCCACACATGACTCTTGAAGCCATGATGGCCCTTTACCAAAAAATCAAACTGGAAGCCGAGCAATTTGACGGCTTCGTCATTACACATGGTACCGATACCCTTGAAGAAACCGCCTATTTCCTCGATACAATGGCCATTCCCCAAAAGCCAATCGTCTTGACAGGAGCCATGCGGTCTTCCAACGAATTGGGCAGCGACGGAGTTTATAACTACCTCACTGCACTTCGTGTTGCAGCAGACGACAAGTCCGCTGACAAGGGCGTTCTAGTTGTCATGAATGATGAAATCCATGCTGCAAAATACGTCACTAAAACTCATACAACCAACGTTTCCACCTTTCAAACTCCGACCCATGGCCCACTAGGTCTTGTCACCAAGAGGGAAATTCTCTTCTTTAAAACAGCAGAACCTCGCGTTCGTTTTGACTTAAACCGCGTAGCTGGCCTAGTCCCAATCATCAAGAGCTATGCCGATATGGACCCCCTTCTTCTAGAATCCCTGGCCCATACAAACATTGACGGTATTGTGATTGAAGCCTTAGGAGCCGGCAACCTGCCTCCAGCAGTCCTACCTGCCCTGGACAACCTACTTGATAAGGGAATTCCAGTTGTCCTCGTTTCCCGCTGTTTTAACGGCATTGCAGAACCTGTGTATTCCTATCAAGGAGGCGGAGTGGATTTGGAAAACAAGGGTATCCTCTTCGTCAAAGAGTTAAATGCCCAAAAAGCACGAATTAAACTGCTCATTGCCTTAGAAGCCGGCCTAACTGGACAAGAACTTGTCGACTATATTCAGGGCTAATAAAACATAGCAAACAAATAAGCTGGTCCATCGCGACCAGCTTTTTCTTAATCCAAATTCTCTTTCTCACGCAAATGCTTGGCTAAAATAGCCCATTCAGGCTGTTCCTTCCAATCTTTTTCAGACACAATCTGGCTGGCTACCCGCCTTGCTTCCTCCAAAATAGCGTAATCTTCAACAATATTGGCCACTTGAAATTCTGGCAAACCGGATTGACGTGTCCCGAAAATCTCACCTGCCCCCCGCATTTTCAAGTCCTCCTCAGCCAGCACAAAGCCGTCCGTCGTTTCCGTCATAATCTTCATCCGGTCCTTCCCAGAATCCGTCTTAGGATTGGCAACCAAGACCGCGTAGGATTGCTTACTACCACGCCCAACGCGACCACGAAGCTGGTGTAGCTGACTGAGCCCAAACCGATCCGCATCCATGATAATCATAACCGTTGCATTGGGAACATTGACCCCCACCTCAATCACTGTAGTAGAAACCAAGACATCCGTCTTCCCCGCCTTAAACTCCTGCATAATGGCCTCTTTTTCATCATTCTTCATCCGACCATGCAAGAGGGCGACACTTGCTCTCTCACCAAAGTAGGCAACCAATTCCTCCTTCAAATCCACCGCATTTTTCAAGTCCAAGGCCTCAGATTCCTCAATCAAGGGCGAAATGACATAAACCTGAGCCCCTTTGGCCACTTCCTTGTCCAGCCATTCTAAAACGACTGGCAGCTGCTCGTGCTTGACCCAACGCGTGATAATAGGCTTTCTGCCAGCAGGCAACTGATTGATAACGGATACATCCATTTCCCCAAAGGCCGTGATAGCCAAAGTCCGCGGAATTGGCGTCGCCGTCATCATCAAGACATCAGGATTGGCTCCCTTCTCCCTCAAGAGCCGCCGCTGCTTGACACCGAAACGATGCTGCTCATCCGTCACCACTAAGCCCAACTGATGATATACCACTCCCTCCTGGATTAAGGCGTGTGTACCCACGATCAAATCGACCTCCCCCGACTCAATTGCCGCCAGAGCAGCCCGACGCGGTGCCGCCTTCATTCCTCCTGTCAGTAAGGCGATCGATAGGTCAGGAAAAAGCTGACACAAACTCTCGAAGTGTTGTTCTGCCAGAATCTCCGTAGGAACCATGATGGCCGACTGCATACCAGCCGTATAGGCGGCATACATGGCCAAACCTGCAACAACAGTCTTCCCAGCCCCCACATCTCCCTGTAACAGACGATTCATGTGGCCGCCTGAGGACATGTCGCACAAGATTTCATCCAAAGCAGACTGCTGTGCCTCCGTCAATGCGAAAGGAAGACTAGCAATTTTCTCCTCCAACAAACTTCTCTGGTAGGGAATGACCAAGCCGTTGGATTCCGCCTTATTTTCAACCTTTAGAACTTGCAAGTTCAACTGAAAATAAAACAATTCCTCAAATTTTACTCGCCTTAAAGCCTGCTTATATTCCTCCAAATCTCTAGGAAAATGCATAGCAAAGGCTGCCTGTTTCCGAGGTAACAAGCGATATTTCTCCAACAAGATAGCCGGCAAATTTTCCTCAATTAAATCAAAATACCCCCTATCGACCGCGGCTTGGACTAATTTCACAAGATTAGCCTGAGATATCCCTTGTGCAACATGGTAAATCGGATGTAAATCCTCCGAAGATTGGGCAACAATTTTCATCCCAGTCAAACTAGCTTTCGCCTTATCCCATTTTCCCCAAATAGCAATTTCCTGTCCAACCTCAACTTTATCTGCTAAATATGGCTGATTAAAAAAAGAAACTGCAATAATTGCTTCACCTTGCTTGATCGAAAAACGCAGACGATTGCGCTTGAACCCATAATACTGTACATTAGCAGGGGTCGAAACAGTTCCAACAACAACTGCCTTCTCACCATCTACCAAATCCAAAACAGACTTAGAAGCAAAATCTTCGTACCGAAATGGAAAATAAACAACAAGGTCTTCCACCGTATACAAATCTAACTTCTGAAATTTTTCAACTGCCTTTGGTCCAACACCAGGCAAGACCAAAAGACTATCTTTCAAACTTATCATAACACTATTATATCAAATAATATGAAAAAAGAAGGCCAAGCCTCCAGAAAACAAAAAAAGCAACTCACAGTTGCTTCCATCGGGAAGACAGGATTCGAACCTGCGACACCTTGGTCCCAAACCAAGTACTCTACCAAGCTGAGCTACTTCCCGATATCATTAAAAATAAACCTCCCCTAATGTTCTACATTAAGCGAGTGATGCACCCTAGAGGAGTCGAACCTCTAACCGCCTGATTCGTAGTCAGGTACTCTATCCAATTGAGCTAAGGGTGCTCGTCATGCCGAGGACCGGAATCGAACCGGTACGATGTTGCCATCGCAGGATTTTAAGTCCTGTGCGTCTGCCTGTTCCGCCACCCCGGCCTCTCAAAGCGAACGACGGGATTCGAACCCGCGACCCCCACCTTGGCAAGGTGGTGTTCTACCACTGAACTACGTTCGCAATCTTTTCTTAATGCCGGCTACATGACTTGAACACGCGACCCTCTGATTACAAATCAGATGCTCTACCAACTGAGCTAAGCCGGCCTATTATTATTCTCTATGCGGGTTAAGGGACTTGAACCCCCACGCCCGAAAGCGCCAGATCCTAAATCTGGTGCGTCTGCCAATTCCGCCAAACCCGCATATGACTCGTGCTGGGCTCGAACCAGCGACCCATTGATTAAAAGTCAATTGCTCTACCAACTGAGCTAACGAGTCGTAAATATGATGCAAACTTTGTTTGCTCTATTTCCTACTTCAAACAATCCAATAGACTGATTGAACGGTCCCGACGGGAATCGAACCCGCGATCTTCGCCGTGACAGGGCGACGTGATAACCGCTACACTACGGGACCTATGGGAGTTAACGGGATCGAACCGCTGACCCTCTGCTTGTAAGGCAGATGCTCTCCCAGCTGAGCTAAACTCCCTTGCGCTAAGCGACTACCGTATCTCACAGGGGGCAACCCCCAACTACTTCAGGCGTTCTAGGGCTTAACTGCTGTGTTCGGCATGGGAACAGGTGTATCTCCTAGGCTATCGTCACTTAACTACTGAGTCTTGTCAACTCAAAATTGAATATCTATATTCTAACAAGTTTTACCAACGCTGTCAATATTGACTCTAGTTTATTTTTTGGATAAGTCCTCGAGCGATTAGTATTGGTCCGCTACATGTGTCGCCACACTTCCACTTCCAACCTATCTACCTGATCATCTCTCAGGGCTCTTACTAACATAAAGTTATGGGAAATCTCATCTTGAGGTGGGTTTCACACTTAGATGCTTTCAGCGTTTATCCCTTCCCTACATAGCTACCCAGCGATGCCTTTGGCAAGACAACTGGTACACCAGCGGTAAGTCCACTCTGGTCCTCTCGTACTAGGAGCAGATCCTCTCAAATTTCCTACGCCCGCGACGGATAGGGACCGAACTGTCTCACGACGTTCTGAACCCAGCTCGCGTGCCGCTTTAATGGGCGAACAGCCCAACCCTTGGGACCGACTACAGCCCCAGGATGCGACGAGCCGACATCGAGGTGCCAAACCTCCCCGTCGATGTGAACTCTTGGGGGAGATAAGCCTGTTATCCCCAGGGTAGCTTTTATCCGTTGAGCGATGGCCCTTCCATACGGAACCACCGGATCACTAAGCCCGACTTTCGTCCCTGCTCGAGTTGTAGCTCTCGCAGTCAAGCTCCCTTATACCTTTACACTCTGCGAATGATTTCCAACCATTCTGAGGGAACCTTTGGGCGCCTCCGTTACCTTTTAGGAGGCGACCGCCCCAGTCAAACTGCCCGTCAGACACTGTCTCCGATAGGGATAACCTATCCGGGTTAGAGTAGCCATAACACAAGGGTAGTATCCCAACAGCGCCTCTGTCGAAACTGGCGTCCCGACTTCATAGGCTCCTACCTATCCTGTACATGTGGTACAGATACTCAATATCAAACTGCAGTAAAGCTCCATGGGGTCTTTCCGTCCTGTCGCGGGTAACCTGCATCTTCACAGGTACTAAAATTTCACCGAGTCTCTCGTTGAGACAGTGCCCAAATCATTACGCCTTTCGTGCGGGTCGGAACTTACCCGACAAGGAATTTCGCTACCTTAGGACCGTTATAGTTACGGCCGCCGTTTACTGGGGCTTCAATTCAGATCTTCGCTTACGCTAAACCCTCCTCTTAACCTTCCAGCACCGGGCAGGCGTCACCCCCTATACATCATCTTACGATTTAGCAGAGAGCTGTGTTTTTGATAAACAGTTGCTTGGGCCTATTCACTGCGGCTCAGTTTAACTGAGCACCCCTTCTCCCGAAGTTACGGGGTCATTTTGCCGAGTTCCTTAACGAGAGTTCTCTCGCTCACCTGAGGCTACTCGCCTCGACTACCTGTGTCGGTTTGCGGTACGGGTAGAGTATGATACAACGCTAGAAGATTTTCTCGGCAGTGTGACGTCACTAACTTCGCTACTAAACTTCGCTCCCCATCACAGCTCAATGTTATAGATACAAGCATTTGACTCATATCACACCTCACTGATTAGACGGGCACTTCCAATCGCCCGCTTTAGTTAGCCTACTGCGTCCCTCCATCACTTCATACTCTAGTACAGGAATATCAACCTGTTGTCCATCGGATACACCCTTCGGTCTCTCCTTAGGTCCCGACTAACCCAGGGCGGACGAGCCTTCCCCTGGAAACCTTAGTCTTACGGTGGATGGGATTCTCACCCATCTTGCGCTACTCATACCGGCATTCTCACTTCTATGCGTTCCAGCACTCCTCACGGTATACCTTCTTCACACATAGAACGCTCTCCTACCATAACACCTAAGTGTTATCCACAGCTTCGGTAAATTGTTTTAGCCCCGGTACATTTTCGGCGCAGGGTCACTCGACTAGTGAGCTATTACGCACTCTTTGAATGAATAGCTGCTTCTAAGCTAACATCCTAGTTGTCTGTGCAACCCCACATCCTTTTCCACTTAACAATTATTTTGGGACCTTAGCTGGTGGTCTGGGCTGTTTCCCTTTCGACTACGGATCTTAGCACTCGCAGTCTGACTGCCGACCATAAATCTTTGGCATTCGGAGTTTATCTGAAATCAGTAAACCGAGATGGCCCCCTCATCCAAACAGTGCTCTACCTCCAAGATTCTTAATGTCGACGCTAGCCCTAAAGCTATTTCGGAGAGAACCAGCTATCTCCAAGTTCGTTTGGAATTTCTCCGCTACCCACAAGTCATCCAAGCACTTTTCAACGTGCCCTGGTTCGGTCCTCCAGTGCGTCTTACCGCACCTTCAACCTGCTCATGGGTAGGTCACATGGTTTCGGGTCTACGACATAATACTAAGGCGCCCTATTCAGACTCGGTTTCCCTACGGCTCCGTCTCTTCAACTTAACCTCGCATCATATCGTAACTCGCCGGTTCATTCTACAAAAGGCACGCTCTCACCCATTAACGGGCTCGAACTTGTTGTAGGCACACGGTTTCAGGTTCTATTTCACTCCCCTTCCGGGGTACTTTTCACCTTTCCCTCACGGTACTGGTTCACTATCGGTCACTAGAGAGTATTTAGGGTTGGGAGATGGTCCTCCCGGATTCCGACGAGATTTCGCGTGTCTCGCCGTACTCAGGATACTGCTAGGTATAAAGACTATTTCGAATACGAGGCTATTACTCTCTTTGGCCTACCTTCCCAGGTAGTTCTTCTATAATCTTTAAGTCCACATTGCAGTCCTACAACCCCGAGGAGTAAACTCCTCGGTTTGCCCTCCTGCCGTTTCGCTCGCCGCTACTAAGGCAATCGCTTTTGCTTTCTCTTCCTGCAGCTACTTAGATGTTTCAGTTCACTGCGTCTTCCTCTACACTACCTTAACAGTAGTGAGTGACAGGCATCAACCTGCCGGGTTCCCCCATTCGGACATCTCTGGATCTTCGCTCACTTACAACTCCCCAAAGCATTTCGTCGTTTGTCACGTCCTTCATCGGCTTCTAGTGCCAAGGCATCCACCGTGCGCCCTTATTAACTTAACCTTATTAACCTAACTTTTTTTCAAAAATTAGAAAACTCATTAAATATTCACAGCGTTTTCGGTTTATTTTCTTGTTACTATTTCTTAATGTATCTTAATCGATACATCAGGAATGTTTGATAGATATTCAATTTTCAATGGACAAAACTTTAACAACTTCCGTTGTTAATGGAGCCTAGCGGGATCGAACCGCTGACCTCCTGCGTGCAAAGCAGGCGCTCTCCCAGCTGAGCTAAGGCCCCACAAGACCTCTCAAAATTAAAGAAGACTAACGTACAGGTTCCATTTCCTTAGAAAGGAGGTGATCCAGCCGCACCTTCCGATACGGCTACCTTGTTACGACTTCACCCCAATCATCTATCCCACCTTAGGCGGCTGGCTCCTAAAAGGTTACCTCACCGACTTCGGGTGTTACAAACTCTCGTGGTGTGACGGGCGGTGTGTACAAGGCCCGGGAACGTATTCACCGCGGCGTGCTGATCCGCGATTACTAGCGATTCCGACTTCATGTAGGCGAGTTGCAGCCTACAATCCGAACTGAGACTGGCTTTAAGAGATTAGCTTGCCGTCACCGACTTGCGACTCGTTGTACCAGCCATTGTAGCACGTGTGTAGCCCAGGTCATAAGGGGCATGATGATTTGACGTCATCCCCACCTTCCTCCGGTTTATTACCGGCAGTCTCGCTAGAGTGCCCAACTGAATGATGGCAACTAACAATAGGGGTTGCGCTCGTTGCGGGACTTAACCCAACATCTCACGACACGAGCTGACGACAACCATGCACCACCTGTCACCAGTGTTCCGAAGAAAAATCCTATCTCTAGGACGGTCACTGGGATGTCAAGACCTGGTAAGGTTCTTCGCGTTGCTTCGAATTAAACCACATGCTCCACCGCTTGTGCGGGCCCCCGTCAATTCCTTTGAGTTTCAACCTTGCGGTCGTACTCCCCAGGCGGAGTGCTTAATGCGTTAGCTGCGGCACTGAGTCCCGGAAAGGACCCAACACCTAGCACTCATCGTTTACGGCGTGGACTACCAGGGTATCTAATCCTGTTCGCTCCCCACGCTTTCGAGCCTCAGCGTCAGTTACAGACCAGAGAGCCGCTTTCGCCACCGGTGTTCCTCCATATATCTACGCATTTCACCGCTACACATGGAATTCCACTCTCCCCTTCTGCACTCAAGTTTGACAGTTTCCAAAGCGTACTATGGTTAAGCCACAGCCTTTTACTTCAGACTTATCAAACCGCCTGCGCTCGCTTTACGCCCAATAAATCCGGACAACGCTCGGGACCTACGTATTACCGCGGCTGCTGGCACGTAGTTAGCCGTCCCTTTCTGGTAAGATACCGTCACAGAGTAGATTTTCCACTCCTACTCCCGTTCTTCTCTTACAACAGAGCTTTACGATCCGAAAACCTTCTTCACTCACGCGGCGTTGCTCGGTCAGGGTTGCCCCCATTGCCGAAGATTCCCTACTGCTGCCTCCCGTAGGAGTCTGGGCCGTGTCTCAGTCCCAGTGTGGCCGATCACCCTCTCAGGTCGGCTATGTATCGAAGCCTTGGTGAGCCGTTACCCCACCAACTAGCTAATACAACGCAGGTCCATCTCATAGTGAAGCAGTTGCTCCTTTCAAGCATCTACCATGCGGTAAATACTGTTATGCGGTATTAGCTATCGTTTCCAATAGTTATCCCCCGCTATGAGGCAGGTTACCTACGCGTTACTCACCCGTTCGCGACTCACTTATCTCGGTGGAGCAAGCTCCGGTGATATAAGTGCGTTCCACTTGCATGTATTAGGCACGCCGCCAGCGTTCGTCCTGAGCCAGGATCAAACTCTCATAAAAAGTTTTGATTCAAACTCAAGCTATCACTAGCTTTCCGTTTTATTGTTTTTTCGTTATTGACGATTTATCCTTAGATAAATCACCCTGCACGTTTGGTTCGTCTTCTTTAATTTTCAAAGGTCTTGTTCGTTATCGCTCTCTCGCGACAACTATCTTAGTTTATCATTTCTTGCGAAACTTGTCAACACTTTTTTGAAACTTTTTTTATTTCGTTTCTTCACTGTTAACTGATCGCTCGAGACAACTCCATTATTCTATCACCTTAACCTACCTTTGTCAATATCTTTTTGAAACTTTTTTCAAAAAAATAATACAAAAAAACAACTCCAAATGGAGTTGTTCTTATTTTATCCTAGACGTTGTTTTGCATCTGCAGCTCTTTGGAAAGCTTGACCAATGTAGTTAATACATAACATCATGACAAGGATAAAAATTGCTGCTGGCAACCAAATCCATGTCTTGTTTTCCAAGACATCCGCATTTCGAGCATTTGAAATTAGTGTTCCCAAACTTGGAACAGTCGATGGAAGACCGAAACCAAGGTAGGTAAGTGATGTTTCAATACCAATGTTTCCTGCAAAGTTCAAGGTTAAGTTTACAATAATCAATGAACTGAGGTTTGGTAAAATCTCTCTGAACATAATCATTAAATCGCTCGTTCCAAGTGTTTTCGATGCGCTCACATAATCTAAACGTGATTCTGATAGAGTCCTTGTCCGGAACAAACGCGCCTTAAAGGTCCAGTAGAACACACTCATGATTGCCACAAAATGGAAAATTGTATAGTTTTTAATAACTGTTACAAAAACAATAATCATCATTAAGGTTGGCAAAATCATGATAAAGTCAACAACACGCATCAAGAAACCATCCAAGCGGCCACCGTAATAACCGGAAATAATACCTACTGACACACCGATTATACTTGTGATGATGGTAATAGAGAAACCGATAATGATTGAGTTTCGAGCACCAATAATCAATTGCCCAAAGATGTCTTTACCACCTTCATCTGTTCCTAGAATATGACCATCCATCCCTGGTGGTAAGTAACGTCCCATCAAGTTTACTTTCATCACTTCTTCTTGATTCAAGAAAAGTGCTCCGATGAAAACCGTCAACAAGACCGTTACCAGAATAATCAATGATCCCAAGGCAACCTTATCTTTTAAGAATTCTCTTGAGATGACACGGAATCCTCCTGGAGGAGTTGAAGCCGTATTCGTTTGTTTTTTATTTTCTTTACTCACCTGACTCCTCCTTACTTCACACGAATCCGTGGGTCAACTATGCTCATAATAATATCTGAAAGTAGCGTACCCAAGAGTGTTGCAAAACCAAAAATCAAAATCAAGGCCAAGATAACACTATAGTCACGACCAGAAAGTGATGTGATAAAGAGTTGTCCCATACCTGGATAGGTATAAATTGATTCTACAAAGACTGCTCCACTGATCAAACCTGTCAATTCATAACCCAAGAAAGAGGCGATCGGTAAGATAGAGTTACGGAAAATATGGCGGTTGTAAACCACTTTTTCTGGAACACCTTTTGCACGAGCAGTACGTACATAGTCTTGACCCTTGGCGTCAATCACTCCCGTACGAAGGTACTGAATGGTACCGGTAGTTGACAAGATGGCCATGGTTAAGGCCGGAAGAATCATATGGTGCAGGCGACTGAAAATCAGCGCAATTCCGTCAACACCAGATCCAACGGAACCACGAGTTGGGAACCAACCCAATCCAAAACCAAACATCCAGAGCAAGAGAATAGCAAAGATGAAGATTGGAGTTGAGAAGGTCAAGAAGTTATAAACAACAATGATACGATCAGCAAGAGAGTTTTGATAACGTCCCGCAATCATCCCCAAAGGCAGGGCAATGGCATAGGTCAGAACCATGGTTAGCAGAGACAACCAAATTGTGTTGTTCATCCGTTCCATGATAATGTTCAAAACAGGCTGCTTAAAGACAAAACTTTGACCGAAGTCCCCTTGCAAAAGATTACCAACCCAACGGAAATATTGAATATGAATTGGATCATAGTAACCTGCTGCAATACGTTTTTGTTCAATAATAGCTGGGTCAATAGATGGGTCGATCATACCAGTGAAGGGATCCCCTGGCATCAACTTAGCAAAAGCAAAGGCGATAATACTAAGAATGATAATTTGAGGAATCATCAGTAGCAGACGACGTAAAATAGTTTTCCACATACTTAGTTACCTCCTTCCTTTGGCAAGGCTACGCTATGTGATGGCGAGATATCTTGTAAATCGAATACACGACCATTTTCGTCATAGTAGAACGCCTGTTTATCCTGGTATTCTTTTTCCGCCGCCAAACGCTTCTCTTTGTTTTTCACGCGGTTAACAGGGTCAATGACAGGAATCGCAGATAGTAGACGCTTGGTATAGATGTGTTGCGGATTGGTATAGATATCTTTTTTATTACCACTTTCCACAAAACGACCACGATACATAATGAATAATTCATCACACATGTGTTGAACAACACCAAGGTCATGCGAAATAAAGAGATAACTCAATTTGTATTCTTCTTGAATGCGTTTCATGTAGTTCAAAACTTGGGCCTGAACGGATAAGTCCAAAGCTGAAACTGGTTCGTCAGCAATGATCAAACGTGGGTTACTTGCAAGCGCACGAGCAACTCCGATACGTTGACGTTGACCACCTGAGAACTCATGTGGATACTTAATCAAGGCTTCTTCGTTCAAGCCGATGATATCCAGCAATTCAAGCACGCGCTTCTTCTCCTCATCTGGAGACATGCGGTCAAAGTTGCGGATTGGCTCAGCAATAATGTCTAAAATCCGCTTCTTAGGGTTAAAACTTGACAATGAATCCTGGAAGATCATTTGCACATCACGGTTAAAGTTTCCTTTTTTACTGCGTGATTTGTTGGTCACATTTTGACCTTCATAAAAGATCTGACCTGAAGTAGCACGTTCCAAACCAATGATGGCCTTACCTATTGTTGATTTGCCAGAACCTGATTCACCAACAAGTCCATAGGTCTTACCTTCTTCAAATTCGATATTGACACCATCCACAGCGTAAACATGATCTGTGACACGGTTAAAGAAGCCACTACGAATTGGGTAATGAACTTTTAAATCTTTGACTTCAATAAATCCCATTCTTAAGCCTCCTCTTCAAAGTAGAATGTTTCGTGACAGGTACAACGGACGAAATGGTTTGGTGCAATTTCGTGCATGGTTGGATTGTCTTCATGAGCTGCTGCTTCAATCCAAGGAATACGTGGGGCAAAGCGACAGCCATTTCGAATCATCTTGGTAATTGGCGGAACAATCCCTTCGATAACATGAAGATCTCCACCTTCCCCTTCTGATTGTGGGTTTGATTTCAATAGAGAACGAGTATAAGGGTGTTTAGGATTTGTAAAGAGCTCTTCAACAGGTGCAACCTCTACAAATTGTCCACCATACATAACAGCTACACGGTCTGCAGTCTCAGCAACGACACCAAGGTCATGCGTAATGAGAATAATCCCTGAATTGGTTTCTGCTTGAATGTCGTTCAAAAGGTCCAAAATCTGTGCTTGAATGGTTACATCCAAGGCTGTTGTTGGTTCATCAGCGATGATAATTGGTGGTTTACATGAAAGAGCAATCGCAATGATGATACGCTGACGCATACCACCTGACAATTCATGTGGATATTGTTTGAAGGTACGTTTTGGGTTTGGAATACCTACTTGTGCCAGCAGTTCCAAGACACGTTCCGTACGCTCGTCAGCTGTCAAGTTTGTATGATAGACCAAAGCTTCATCAATTTGTGCACCAATGGTCATCAAAGGATTGAGAGATGCCAATGGATCTTGGAAAATCATACCAATGTCATTTCCACGAATAGTGTTGTATTTATCTTCTGACAATCCAACCAATTCTTTGTTATCGTACTGGATACTACCATCAATTTTTGTATTCAATGGATTGTGCAAGCCCATGATGGTCGTTGCCAAGGTTGACTTACCACATCCAGATTCACCTACGATAGCCAAAATCTCATTTTTTTGCAACTCCATCGATACGCCATCAACGGCATCAAAAAACTCGTCGCCAATTCGGAATCCGACGTGCAAATCTTTAATTTCTAAAAGCGGTTTTTCCTTACTCACGCTTTTCCTCCTTTTATCGTCAGCTAGTACGCAAAACGCCCTGCTCAGGATTCAAATTTCCATTCTTATTAAAATAGAATATTGCTATTAGTCTATCACAAATCTAAGGTTTGCGCTAGCTATTTTAATAAAAACAAATAATTTGAATGACAGTATTTTTGATAAACTACCTATTCTTTGTCCGGTATTTCCCAATCCCAACTCGAAAAAAGCCAACTCTCGTTGGCTTTTTCTCAGAGTTAGTAGCAAAATATTATTCTGCAACGACACCTTTATCAGCAACTAATTCAATTTGCTCCCATCCTGCTTTTGAAGCTGATCCGTAGAGACGGTCATAGTATTTCACACGCTTGTTAACCGCAGTCAATACTTCTGATTCAAATGTAGGAATTACAAACGCTTGCTCAAAAGCATATGTCTGCCATGCTTTATAGTTTTTAAGGTTAGTCGCCTCATCAAATGATGCTTCTGAAGAAATTGCTTTCAATAATTCAGTATTTTCATCTGATACGAAGTGGCTGAAGTTGAACATCGCATCTGGACCATACAAACCAGATGGATCTGGATCGTAACCTGTTGACCATCCACCTGCGTAAACGTCAATGTTTTGGTCGCTAGCTTGAAGCATATCGTAGAATGAGTTCGTCTCAATTGTACGACCTGTGTACAATTCTACATTCAAGCCAACTTCTTTCCACCAAGCAAGGTATTGTTGTACCAATGTTTCATTTGCTTCTGTACGTTTACGAGCAGCAAATGTAATCTTGAATTCTTTACCATCTTTACCTTCACGGATACCATCGCCATCTACGTCTTTATAGCCAGCTTCATCAAGCAATTTATTTGCTTTTTCTGGATCGTAAGTATAGCCTGCCAATTCTGAATCATGGATATCACCGAAGAATGAGATAATCAATGACTTAGCTGGTTTATACAGACCATTGTAGAGACTCTCACCTGCAGTCTTAGTATCCAAAGCGTAACCCATAGCTTGACGAAGTTTTACATCGTTCATCTTGGCATTTTCGTTCATAACGTTTGTTTCAGCTTCAGTATCGTATTTACCTAGGTTGAAACCAATGTACTCGTAGTTAGAACCAATCGCACCTGTCAAGGTGATGTTTGAGAAGTCTTTGTAAGAATCCAATTGATCACTTGGCATGTCTGCGATATCGTAGTTACCGGCTTTCATTTCGGATACGATTGTATCTGGAGAAACGATATCCATCTTCACAGTGTCAACTTTTGGTTGACCTTTGTAGTAGTTAGGGTTTGCTGCAAAGGTTACGGACTCACCACTTACCATTTCTTTGATCGTGAATGGACCCATACCTACGTGCTTAGCTGTACGAGAGTACTCGCTCTTTTCCCAATCTGCAACTGGAATATCTTTATAGATGTGTTCAGGTGCAATGTGAGCTGGCACAGCACCACCTGCATACATCATAGAAGGCGTCATTTTCTTCATTGTCAAGACAACAGTGTAGTCATCCACTTTTTTGATACCAGAGATGTCCGTTGCAGTACCTTCACGATACTCATCCATACCAACGATGTTTGTATATGTATCATCAAAACGTACACCAGTATAGCCCTTGTCAGCTAAAGCCTTGATAGTGAAGATGTAGTCATCGATAGTGAAGGCTTCACCATCTGACCACTTGTAGTCTTTACCAGTCAAGGTTACCGTTACAGTCTTGTTCTCAGTGTCAAATTCTGGTTTTGCAAGACCTGAATCGTCCAATTTACGGTTTCCATCATAGCTGAAGATCGGTACATCAACCATGCCACCGAAAGTAGAGTCTACATTGTTATCCGTCAACTCATCAATCAACAAACCAGTAGATGGAGATGCAGCAACAACCGCATAGTTCAATTGTCCGCCTTTAATTGCAGTACCTTCGTTGGATACTTCAGTTGGGAAAGTTGTATTTTGTGTAGCTGTTTTTGAACTTGAGCTCGAACCACATGCTGCAAGGACAGAAGCTGACAAAATCGACACACCAGCTAAGGCAAGAAGTTTACTTGACTTTTTCATAAAACACCTCTGTTTTTCTTTTTCATTTATTAACAGTATACTAACTGTTTATAAAAAACATTCTACCATAAAGTTTTCTTAAAGAAAACCTTTTTGTCAGAAAATTTCGTAAAAATCTATACTTTCATAATTTTCTAATTATTTGCGCTACATTTTCAATTTTTTTGCAAAAGTTTTTTTATTTTTCCTATTTATATTTTATTGTTTTTTTGCAGCACTATTTATCTAGAATTATCCTCTCTTTCAGTTCATGCTTTACTGTCTTTTGTGTTATAATGTCGGTATGATTAAATTACTACGTTATATCATGTGCTTCAGTCTTTTCTTTGTTGCCGTGTTACCATCCACTGTTCATGCTGAAGAATACCAAGCTGCAGCAGATCACGCCCTTGCTTTTGAGGTTTCAACAGGAAAGATCCTCTATTCAAAAGATCCTGATACAAAAACCAAGGTCGCTTCTGTTAGCAAATTGCTATCCATTTATTTGTTTTACCAAGCTATTGAAAACGGGACCTTGTCCATGGATACCCAAATAACCATCTCAGACTATCCTTACTCTCTAACAGTTGATAGCGCCGTTAGCAATGTTAATTTAGATGCACGTCAATACAGTGTTCAGGACCTCTTACACGCTGTGATTATCTCCTCAGCCAATAGCGCTACTATTGCCCTTGCTGAAGCTGTTGCAGGTAGCGAGCCCGCCTTTGTCGACTTAATGAAGAAACAGCTTGAAGAGTGGGGATTTAGCGACTTTACCTTAGTTAACGCAACTGGGCTGAGCAACTCGTTTCTAGGTGACAACATTTATCCAGGTTCTAGCACAGATGATGAAAATATGTTATCAGCAACAACTGTAGCCTATATTGCTCGACGTTTACTCTTGGACTATCCACAAGTTTTAGATATTAGTTCACAAGCAACTTACCTCTTTGGTGGATATTACTATGCTTCGACCAATGCCATGCTTGAAGGAGGCACTTATGCTCGCACTGGCGTAGATGGACTAAAAACTGGCATGTCAGATACAGCTGGGGCAAGTTTCGTTGCCACTACTATGGAAAATGACATGCGTATTGTCACTGTGCTGCTAAACGCAACTGATGGTGTCGAGAATCCGGATAACCGATTTGTCGCCACCAACGACCTAATGAACTATGTATATCAGTACTTTACCTTAAAATCACTTGTCGCTCAAGGCCAGGCTTATCAGTCTAGTTCTGTTGCTATTTTTAACGGACAAAAAGATAGCATCGGAGCTGTCGCAGCTAGTGATTTACACTACGTCTTACGCCTCAAAAACACCGAGCCTGTGACTGCTTCTTTCACTCCTTCTGCTTCTGTCTTTGCTGCCCCAATTGAAAAAGGTAGCACAGTAGGGCAACTACAACTGACAGATGCTGACTTCATCGGCAATGGCTATATCGGTGATCAACCTTCCATCACAATGGTCGCAAAATCAACTGCTAAAGAAGCAAGCTGGCCCGTTTCCTGGTGGAACCATTTTGTCCGCTATGTGAATGAAAATTTATAAATTAGCTTTTTAATTTTTTAATATAGAAGAAAAAGAACACAGATTCCTTTCAGAGTCTGTGTTCTGTTATTTAGGATCCTTTGCAGTGGTTTGGGGAGAATTCCTTGCTACCTATCCTTTTCTGACAGAAAACGACGAGCGTGGAAGGAATAGGATTTTTATAAGATTACTGGGATTCTTATAAGATTACAAAGAAGAGCAACTGCCTTCGCTCTCTATTTCCAACGAGCGTTGGCATTGCAATGCAGAGTAGCTTTCGCTACTCCTTATCTCCTACCTCGGTTGGAGAGAGTTCCTGCGGAACTCTTTATTACATATCACTTCCTTACAGGAAGCGATGTCAGTAGGATAAAAATAGTCTCCCAGACTATTTTTATCCTACTGACCCCTCCATCTCATAGGCAATCAGTCTGTTGAGTTCGACTGCGTATTCCATTGGGAGTTCTTTTGTGAATGGTTCGACAAAGCCCATGACAATCATCTCTGTAGCTTCGGACTCGGACAAGCCACGGCTCATGAGGTAGTAGAGTTGCTCTTCTGAGATTTTTGATACTTTGGCTTCGTGTTCGAGGGCCACTTGTGAGTTGTGGATTTCATTAAATGGAATGGTATCTGACTTGGAAATATCATCCATGATAATGGTATCGCACTCGATGTGGCTGATAGACTTGGCTGAGTTTTTAGCAAAGGTCACTTGACCGCGGTAGTTGACCTCTCCACCACCACGGGCAATAGATTTGGACACGATAGACGACGAGGTCCGTGGGGCGTTGTGAATCATCTTAGCACCGGTATCCTGAACTTGACCCTTATTGGCAAAGGCAATGGACAACATGGTTCCACGAGCTCCTTCGCCTTCCAAGTAAACCGCTGGATATTTCATGGTCGTCTTAGCACCAAGGTTGCCGTCAATCCACTCAACTGTGGCATTTTTCTCAGCACGGGCACGCTTGGTTACCAAGTTATAAACGTTGTCAGACCAGTTTTGAATGGTGGTATAACGCATATAGGCACCTTCGTGGGCAATGATTTCCACAATAGCAGCGTGGAGGCTGGCTGTTGAGTAAGTCGGAGCCGTACAGCCTTCTACGTAGTGAACACTTGCTCCTTCATCCACGATGATGAGGGTGCGTTCGAACTGCCCTGTTCCTTCGTTGTTGATACGGAAGTAGGTCTGGAGTGGAATATCTAATTTAACACCTTTTGGTACGTAGATGAAGGTTCCACCCGACCAAACCGCTGAGTTGAGGGCGGCTAGTTTATTGTCTGACGGTGGAACTAGTTTTCCAAAGTATTTTTTGAAGAGTTCTGGGTGTTCCTTAAGGGCTGTATCGGTATCTGTAAAGATAATGCCATGCTTGTCGTACTCTTCCTTCATGTTGTGGTAGACCACTTCTGATTCGTACTGGGCAGAAGCACCTGCCAGGTAAGCACGCTCGGCTTCTGGAATACCGATGCGTTCAAATGTTTCCTTGATTTTTTCCGGTACATCATCCCAGCTCCGTGCTGGCTTATCCGACGGTTTTTGATAGTAAACAATATCATCAAAATCCAGTTCAGACAGGTCGGCTCCCCAGGTCTGCATAGGCATTTTCTTAAAGGTTTCATAGGATTTCAAACGGAATTCCAACATCCATTCAGGCTCGCCTTTGATACGGGACATTTCACGAATGACTTCTTCGTTCAAACCCTTCCCAGTCGAAGCCACCAGTTCCACGTTCTCGTCATGGAAACCGAATTTGTATTCCCCAAGGTCAATCGGGGTTGGTTCAATTCTTTCTTCTGACATAATATAAGATACTAAGCCCAAAAAGTATGAAAATAGCAGTTACGCTCTCTTAAATACTGCTGGGCCTGTTCAATTCCAATCAGAAACTGAACAATCCTTTCTGTATGATTTTCGTTTTTTGTTTATTCAATATGCTCAGTCAGCACTCTCACTCCGTTCGATTGCTTTCTTAATGGCATTCCATGGAAGTGTAGCACACTTGATGCGTTGGGGGAATTTGGCAATGCCTGCAAGGAGCGAGGCATCTCCTAGATCCTTCTGGCGTGTGTCTTCTTGGCCTTGGACCATTTGTGAGAAGATTTCTGCCAGTTCTTGAATCTGACTGATTTCTTTTCCAAGGACAGCCTCGGTCATCATGGACGCCGATGCGGTTGAAATGGTACACCCAACTCCGTCAAAAGCAATATCGGTAATCACATCTTTTTCAATCTTGACTGATAGTTCAATCACATCGCCGCAGGTTGGGTTGTGGAGTTCTAATTTTTCCACTCCGTCCAAGCTCCCGCGGTGACGAGGCGACTTGGAGTGTTCAGACACAACTGCCATATAAAGAGAATCTAATCTAGATAGGGCCATTGAAAAACTCCTTTGTCTTGATGATTGCCTCAACCAACTTATCACAGTCGGCCTTGGTATTGTAGATGTAAAAACTTGCTCGCACGGTGGCTGGCACCTGCAAATATCTGAGAAGCGGTTGGGCACAATGGTGGCCAGCCCGCACAGCAACACCTTCATAGTCCAGAGCAGTTGCCACGTCATGTGGATGCAAGTCATCCAAGTTAAAGGCGATAACTCCCGTCCGCTTGGACAGGTCCTGACTGCCATAAGTGGTCAAGCCTGGAATAGCCTGCAATTTTGGAAAGACATAGTCAACCAGTTCCGCCTCGTGGGCCTGGATAGCGTCCATGCCAATTTCCGTTAGGTAATCAATGGCTGCTCCCAGACCAATGGCACCTGCAATGTTGGGCGTTCCTGCTTCAAACTTCCAAGGCAATTCCTTCCAAGTGGCTGACTGCTCATAGACAAAATCAATCATCTCGCCGCCGAATTCAACAGGCGACATGAGATTGAGCAATTCTTCCTTGCCGTAGAGAACGCCGATTCCTGTCGGTCCTAACATCTTATGACCTGAAAAAGCATAGAAGTCCACGTCTAATTCTTGCACGTTGACAGCCATGTGGGGAACTGACTGGGCTCCGTCCACCACCAAGTAGGCCCCGACTTGATGCACCAGCTCTGCTATTTCCCCAATAGGAGCCACACTTCCTAAAACATTGGATACGTGTGCTAGGGAGACGAACTGGGTCTTAGAAGATAGTAGTGACCGCAGGTGGTCCATGTCCAGCTCGCCGTCTTTTAGGGTCACATAGCGGAGCTTAGCACCTGTTTGCTGACAGGCTTGCTGCCAAGGGATGATATTGGAGTGGTGCTCTTGAACTGAGATTATAACTTCCTGGTCTGGCAGGAGAATTTCCTTTGCAAACTGAGCCACCCAGTTAAGACCGGTGGTCGTTCCTCTGGTAAAGAGAATTTCCTTACTAGACTTGGCCTGGATAAAATCTGCCACCTTCTGCCGAGCTGCCTCGTAGCGAGCAGTTGCCCGTTCCGACAGGGTGTGAACGCCACGGTGGACATTGGCATTGTCCTTCTGGTAATAATCCGCCAGCACATCTAGTACCTGCTGCGGTTTTTGAGTGGTCGCCGCATTGTCCAAATAGACCAGCGGCTCATCGTTAACAACTTGGTCTAGGATTGAAAAATCCTTGCGAATGCGTTCCAAATCCATATCTTATCTCTTTGTTAGTTTTTCTTCAATCACGGCAATCAGTTGGTCACGAACTTCCTTGACAGGAATTTCGGTAATGACTGCGCCAAGGAAACCGCGAACAACCAAGCGTTCAGCAGTTGCTCGGTCCAGACCACGACTCATGAGGTAGTACATGTCTTCTGGATCCACCTGACCGATTGAGGCTGCGTGTCCAGCTGTAACCTCATTCTCATCAATAAGGAGAATTGGGTTGGCATCGGAGCGAGCCTTGTCAGACAGCATGAGGACACGGCTTTCTTGCTGGGCATCCGCACCTTTGGCACCACGAACAATGTGTCCGATACCATTGAAGGTCAAGGTTCCGCTTTCTAAGATAACCCCATGTTGCAGGATGTGTCCGACCGAATTATGACCATAGTTGGTCACGCGCGTATCCACACCTTGTACCTGACGACCTGATGACAGTCCGACAACTTTGAGATTGGCATGACTGCCGTTTCCTTTTAATTCGCTGTCCAAATCGGCAACAACATTTCCTTCGTTGAGCAGACCAATGGCCCAGTCAATCGTTGCATCGTTTCCGAGATAGCCACGACGATTGAGGTAGGTATCCAAATGCTTACCAAGGCGGTCAATGGCCGCAAACTTGATTTGGCTACCAGCAAGAGCAATTACTTCTACAACAATATTGGCTGAAGTCGCTGCCGCTCCGTCACCTAGACTTTCAAAACGCTCCAGGTAATTAAGCTTGGCATTTTTTCCTGCGATGATGAGGACACGTTTATTAAAGGCAACCGGACTAGTGCTGTATTGGTAGAAAAGGGCCTCAACTGGCTGGTCGATTTCAACATTATCTGGTACGTAGAGGACAGCTGTTGCGTTAAAATAAGCTGTGTTGTAAGCCGCTAATTTGTGCTCGTCGTAGGCTACGGCAGCGCCGATGTATTTTTCAAGCACATCTGGAATGATGTCCATGGCTGAAGCAAAGTCTGTAAAGACCACACCTTTTTCTACTAGGTCAGCTGGCAACTGCTCTAAAACAGTTTGGCTACCAACCTGTACCAACATAGGATTGTCACCGATAGCTGTAAAATCTGGAACAGCCCCGATTTCATCATTTGTGGCTAGACTTCCGTCACCTAAATTCCAGCGGTGAAACTTGACCCGCTCAATAACTGGCAAGTCCAGCTCTGCTATTTTGTCAAAAGCCTTAAGACGCAGGTCAGTCAACCAAGTTGGTTCTGCCTGCAAGGCTGAAAATTCTTGAATTTTTTCTTTGG
Organism: Streptococcus sp. 29896; assembly: GCF_032594915.1. NCBI lineage: Bacteria > Bacillati > Bacillota > Bacilli > Lactobacillales > Streptococcaceae > Streptococcus > Streptococcus suivaginalis. The sequence goes on from NZ_CP118733.1 coordinate 1,695,274, forward strand.
TCATAGCTTCCTCCAAAGACTTAAATGTCATCTTCTTTGTAGTCGATGCCAAGCTCAGCTGCAACTTGGACATATCCTTCTTTTTCCAAGCGATGCGCCAATTCTGGTCCGCCTGAAAGCACAACACGGCCTTCCATCATGACATGGACAACGTCTGGTGTGATGTAGTTGAGCAAGCGTTGGTAGTGGGTGATAATCATGGCACCGAAGCCTTCACCACGCATAGCATTGATTCCTTTTGACACGACTTTAAGCGCATCGATGTCCAAACCTGAGTCAATCTCATCAAGAAGGGCAAAGGTTGGCTCCAACATGAGCAGTTGCAAAATCTCATTGCGTTTTTTCTCACCACCTGAGAAACCTTCGTTGAGGTAACGTTCTGCCATTTCCTCTTTCATGTTGAGGAGTTCCATTTTTTCATCCAACTTGGTGATGAAATCACGGACAGAAATCTTGTCTTCATCTTCCTTACCAGCATTCATAGCAGCACGAAGAAATTCCGCATTGGTGATGCCTGGAATTTCTGACGGGTATTGCATAGCCAAGAAGAGTCCCATGCGGGCACGTTCATCGACTTCTAATTCTAAAATATTGACACCGTCAAACAGAATCTCACCTTGGGTCACTTCATAACTTGGATTGCCCATGATGGCTGCTGAAAGGGTGGATTTCCCTGTTCCGTTCGGTCCCATGATGGCTGCAATTTCACCTGTTTTAAGGGTCAAATTCACACCCTTCAAGATTTCTTTGCCTTCAATTTCCACATGAAGGTCTTTGATTTCTAATACTGACATGTCGGTCTCCTTTATTTATTATCTTTCTAATTATACCAAAAAAAGAGCCTGACGGCTCTAATCTTGTTTAGAAAGATTCTTATTTTCTTTCCTTGGCTCGATGCTTACGAAGGCAACGCTTTTCCTTACAATCCGCTATGCGTTCCTGTCGGTAATCTTTATTTCCCAATAATCGTAGGAAATTCAAGAGCAGTGTCCGATTTTCTCCAAAAATCCCAATCAATTCGCATAAAATCAACACACCCAACAAAAGAGCAATCATCAGCAGGGTACCACCTAACCTGCTTGAAACATTGAGCAGGAGCGAGATTAGGGCAAAAACAAAGGAAATAGCATAAATCACCAAAACAGTCCCTCGGTGACTAAGACCAAGTGATAAAAGTCGATGGTGCAAGTGCATCCGATCAGCTTCGTAGATTTTTTGACCAGATAATTTACGCCGGATAATGGCTACAACCGTATCCGTAATAGGAACACCTAAAATAATCATAGGGGTCACGACTGCAACTGCCGTCGAATTTTTCAACCCTTGAAGAGATAGAACACCGATCATAAATCCAATGAACAAGGCCCCCGTATCTCCCAGATAGATTACTGCAGGATTGTAATTATAGGGCAAAAATCCCGCAATAGCCGCTACCAAAACAAAAACGGTGACGGTCAAAAAGATATTGCTATCATACAGAAAGAAATAGGATACAATTCCCATAGTGGATAGAGAAATAATCGACACCCCTGATACCAAGCCATCCAAGCCATCAAGCAGGTTAACGGCATTGGTAATAGCTATAATCCACAAAACTGTCAAACAGAAGGAGAGCCATGGTTCAAAATGAAGGACTGGTCCTCCAAAGGGAATCTTGAATTGATCAAAATGAAAATCTGTATAGAACCAAATGGACGATGCTGCCACAATGATGCCAAGTAGTTTTGGCAAAGGAGCCAACTCAAAGATATCGTCGATTAAGCCAACCACCACTACCAGTCCACCCGCCAATAGAAGAGGGATGATATAATCCCTAAAATCTCCTAAATGAGGCAGCGGAAAAACAATCTTAGGCAAGAAGAAATAGCAAGCAATCGCAAAGGATAAAAAGACTGCTAAACCACCTGCCGAGGGCATGGGAACCTTATTGATTCGTCTGGCATTCGGCTGATCGACCGCCCCGATTTTAAAAGATAGCAAACGTACCAAGGGCGTCAAAATTAAGGAGCCTACCAGCGTTCCAATCAGTACTAAAATGTACTTAAGAGCGAATGGAACCATCATCTCAGACCTTTCTCACAGTGGCCAAGGCCGCCTGAGGCAACAAGAGATACCCATGCTCTTGAAGGACAGCACGGGTCAAGTTGGAATCCCTACTATGTTCCAGCATTCGCGCCAAGACATACTCTGGGTAGTTTCTAACCTTATGCTCCACATGAATCAAAACTGTCATGTAGTAGCGACCATCCATTTTGTAGAGTTCAGACTCCTCGATGTCAAAATCAACTGTTTGACTGAATTGATGCAGTTGTTGGAAATCATCAAATTCAAGGATGTAATAGATGTACCGACGATCCTCTTCCTCTTCTTCAGCATCCAAGTTATCCACTTCTTCCAAAAAATTCACTGCTGCACTGTCCGCTGCACTCTTACTACGCAAGGAATCTTCAAAAGTCTTAAATAACTGTTCTGGAGAAAGCTTGGACACATCATCCAAGTTGGACAAATCTGCCAGGTCTTCAAAATCTAACTGCTGGTCAATTTCTGACTTGGTGACAAAAATATCCACACGATCAGGTTTTGGCGTTACTCGAAAACTAAGCATCCCACTTTCCTTGAAATGATTTGGCAGATCCAATTCATCCAAGACAGTGTAGAAAAAGTCTTCTGTTTTTTCTTGAGGAATCAGAAAATCAGCAATCTCCATCCCTCTTTCTTCTAAATCGTCTAATAAAATGGTGATTTTTAAGGTCGAATCACTTATTTGCTTGACTTTCATCACATACCTCTTACTTTCATTGCCCTTGCTCGAAAAAAATAAGCCTAGGGCTACACTCATACAGGGTTACTTCCTTCATTATACAAGAAAGAAGCGTATTTTACAAAAAAAAAGCAGACTTGTCTGCCTTTTAAAAGATCAATGTAAAGAGATAATAGAGGAGTAAGAGCGTCCCCAATCCGATACGGTACTTTCCAAAAATCGTGAAGTCATGGCGTTTGACATAATCCGTCAAAAAGCGGATGGCTAAAAGAGAAACCCCAAAAGCTGTCACCATAGAAACGAGCAACAAGAACCATTGAGCCCCCGTCACAGAGATCCCTTTCGCCAACAACTTGACCACCTTCAGCAAGCTAGCACCGAACATAATCGGGATTCCCAAAAAGAAGGTAAATTCTGTTGCAACCTGACGGCTGGTCCCTAATAAAATTCCTCCTAAAATTGTAGCTCCAGAACGGCTGGTTCCTGGAATCAAGGCAAGAACTTGGAACAATCCAATATAGAGAGCCGTTTTATAAGGTAGACGTGCCAAGGAAGTAACCTGCGGCTCACGCGATTGGTTCCATTTTTCAACATAAAGGAATGCAACCCCGTAGGCAATCAACATCAAGGCAACAACTACAAAGTTGTAGAGATGCAAGTCCAACCAATCATCAAAAAGAAAACCCAAAACCGCTGCTGGCATTGCTGCGATGATAACCTTCGCCCAAAGCTGCCAAGTCAAACGAATCTCCTTAGCTGATTTACCAGCTTGGAAAGGATTCAATTTATCAAAATACAGAACCATCACAGCCAAAATTGCTCCCAACTGAATCACAACATTAAACATCGAAGTGAAATCATCACTGACCTTTGAAAACTGGACAAATTCTTGCACTAAAATCAAATGGCCAGTCGAAGAGATGGGTAGCCATTCTGTAATCCCTTCTACAATACCAAAGAAAATCGCTTTTATTATTTCAATCAAGATGTCAAACCCCATTCTTTTTTTCATATTATACCATATTCGACCTGAGAGTGAATAAAAAAACAATAGGATTGAAATTTGTCAGAATTTTTTGTAAAATAGAGAAATACTTTCAGTAAGGAGACATTATGAAAACTAAATGGATGATTTTTCTGCTGACCCTGATCAGTGTTTTTTCAATTAGCACAGGGGTTCAAGCAGATGACTACCTACGAGTTGGGATGGAAGCAGCTTACGCTCCCTTTAACTGGACCCAAGAGGATGACAGCAATGGCGCTGTTCCAATCGAAGGAACCAACCAGTATGCCAACGGCTACGATGTGCAGATTGCAAAAAAAATTGCAGCATCACTAGACAAGGAACTTTTGGTCGTTAAAACAAAATGGGAAGGACTTGTTCCAGCTCTTACTTCTGGCAAAATCGACATGATTATCGCTGGTATGAGCCCAACTGAGGAACGAAAGAAAGAGATCGCCTTCTCAGATAGCTACTACACTTCGATTCCAACCCTTGTGGTTCGTTCGGACAGTGAATACGCCGATGCAAGCAGTCTAGCTGATTTTACTGGCGCAAAAATTACTGCCCAGCAAGGAGTTTACCTCTACGACTTGATTGACCAAATCCAAGGTGCCAACAAGCAGACAGCCATGGGAGACTTTTCTCAGATTCGTCAAGCCTTAGAATCAGGTATTATTGATGCCTATGTTTCCGAACGACCAGAAGCCCGCACCGCTGAAGCAGCCAACTCTTCCTTCAAAATGGTTGAATTGACTGACGGATTTACAACCAATGCAGAAGATGTGACGATCGCAGTTGGTATGCGCAAGGACGACAGCCGTATCAACCAGGTCAACCAAGTTCTTGCAGGCATTTCTGAAGAAGAGCAAATCGCTCTTATGGACAATATGATTGAAAACCAGCCTGTCGAAGAGGCAAGCGAAGGGGAAACATTAAGTTTCTTTGCCCAAGTTTGGAACATTGTTGTCAACAACTGGCAGCAATTGCTTCGTGGAACAGGTATGACCTTGCTCATTTCCATCTTGGGTACCGTCATCGGTACAGCTATCGGCCTGTTGATAGGAGTCTTCCGTACAGCGCCAAAGGCAGCTAATAAGGCTCTGGCAATCGGTCAAAAAATTCTCGGTTGGTTCATCAATATCTATATTGAAATTTTCCGTGGTACACCGATGATTGTACAATCCATGGTTATCTACTACGGTACTGCCCAAGCTTTTGGCCTCAACCTTGACCGTACACTAGCTGCCATCTTCATCGTTTCCATCAATACTGGTGCTTACATGAGTGAAATTGTTCGCGGTGGTATCTTTGCCGTTGATAAGGGACAATTTGAAGCTGCAACGGCCCTTGGATTTACCCACAACCAAACCATGCGCAAGATTGTCTTGCCACAGGTTATTCGTAACATCCTTCCAGCAACTGGTAACGAGTTTGTCATCAACATCAAGGATACATCTGTATTGAATGTTATCTCCGTCGTAGAATTATACTTCTCAGGAAATACTGTGGCGACGCAAACCTACCAGTACTTCCAAACCTTTACCGTCATTGCCATCATTTACTTTATCTTGACCTTCACTGTGACCCGCATCTTGCGTGCAGTTGAAAAACGCTTTGACACAGACACCTATACAACCGGTGCCAACCAAATGCAAATCGAGGTACCTCATGACTAACAACATCATACTTGAAATTAAAAACCTAAAGAAATCTTATGGACAAAACCAAGTCCTCAAAGACATCTCCGTGAGCGTTGAGAAAGGAGAAGTCATTTCCATTATCGGATCCTCTGGTTCTGGAAAATCAACTTTCCTTCGTTCAATCAACCTTTTGGAAACACCAACTGAAGGCCAAATCCTCTATCACGGCCAAGATGTATTGGCAAAAGGCTATGATTTGACTACTTACCGTGAAAAACTAGGTATGGTTTTCCAATCCTTTAACCTGTTTAACAACCTCAATGTTTTGGAAAATGCCATCGTGGCACAAACTACTGTATTAAAACGCGATCGTGCAGAAGCTGAAAAAATCGCCAAAGAAAACCTCAACAAGGTCGGAATGACCGAGCAGTACTGGCAGGCCAAACCGAACCAACTCTCTGGTGGACAAAAACAACGGGTCGCTATTGCCCGTGCCTTATCTGTTAATCCAGAAGTCATTCTCTTTGACGAGCCAACCTCAGCCCTTGACCCGGAAATGGTCGGAGAGGTACTCAAAACCATGCAGGATCTTGCCAAATCCGGCTTGACTATGATCATCGTTACGCATGAAATGGAATTTGCCCGCGATGTTTCAAACCGTGTCATCTTTATGGACAAGGGAGTCATCGCTGAAGAAGGTAGCCCACAGCAAATCTTTGAAAATCCCCAGGAAGAACGGACCAAGGTCTTCTTGCAACGATTCCTCGGTTAGACAAGCAAAAAAGGATGGGCTTTCCCCATCCTTTTTCTCATATAAAAATAGACAGTCTGCAAAGCAAACTGTCTATTTTTATATGGCTATATCAGATTAGCCTTCAAATTTTTTATGGTTTTTATCGTAAAAATCAATCAAACCCAGAGCAGTTGCAAATGAGATGTTGTCGATTTTTGCACGACCTTGTGCAAGAGCAATAACTGACATTTCGCGTGCATTGGTTTCCTTAGAGATACGGTAACCTGTGATTTTCTTATCACGGACCCAGCCGACAACAGCGGCTACTTTTTCGTAACTTGTCATAAATGACCCCCCTTCCATTTTATTCGTGCAGTTTAGTATAATATAAAAGACTAGGACTTGTCAAGAAAAATGTTCGTTTTTTCCAAGTTTTACAAGGAAATATAGGTTAAACATATGCCTTGAGAACCTCTGTAGTGAGCGATAATTTGGAGCAATCAGCCTCCTTTCCATTACAAACCCTGCAGTCAATCCTGCATGAAGAAAATAGGAATCTTAGACTAACATTTTATAAAGAGAATCATTTTCATGGAGATTGATGTATTGAGGATCAAACTCTTCTAAGCGTTGGATAAAGGTTGAAAAGTCATTTTTATTCCCCAGTGCAATACCAATCAGAACGGGACCTGTCCCCTTATTAGCCCGCTTGATGTACTCAAAACGAGTAATGTCATCATTTGGTCCTAAGATGTGGTTTACAAACTCGCGCAATGCCCCAGGTCGTTGCGGAAAGTTAACCACAAAGTAATGCTTGATCCCTTCATAAATTAATGCTCGCTCTTCCATTTCCGGCATCCGGTTGATGTCATTATTCCCTCCTGAAATGATACAACAAACAACCTTGCCTTTGATTTGATCTTTGACAACATCAAGGGCTGCAATCGTTGCGGCACCAGCTGGCTCTGCAACAATCCCTTGCTTGGAATATAAATCAATAATGGTTTCTGAAATCCAGCCTTCATCAACTCCGACGAGTTGATCAACATGCTTACGTGCCACTTCATAAGTTGTTTTACCAACTTTTTGAACAGCAATCCCATCCGCAAACTTGTCAATGGTTTCCAGTTTAATCGGTCTTCCTTTGTCAAAGGCCGCCTTCATCGAACGAGCACCGCTAGCTTCTACTCCTATTATTTTGGTGTCCGGAGCCTGATCTTTGATATATGCAGAGACACCTGCAATCAGACCACCACCACCAACAGGTACTAAAATGGTATCGAAGGAAATAGCCATCTCCCTCGCTTGCTCCAACATTTCAACTGCAACCGTTCCTTGCCCAGCTTGTACATTTTGATCATCAAAGGGGTCAATAAATATCTTCCCTGTTTCTTGAGTATATGCTTGTGCTGCCTTAGCAGATTCATCAAAGGTATCACCTACCAACTTGATATCCACCTGAACTCCACCAAAGAATCGGACCTGCCCAATCTTTTGCTGGGGAGTAGTCACTGGCATAAAGATAGTTGCTGGAATCCCCATTTCTTTACAGGTATAAGCCACACCTTGTGCATGATTTCCAGCCGAAGCACATACAACACCCTGAGCTTTTTGCTCCTGACTCAATTCGGAAATGGCATAGTAAGCTCCGCGAATCTTAAAGGAACGAACAGGTTGCTCATTTTCCCGCTTAATATAAATTTGGGCACCATACTTTTCAGATAGGTAACGATCATAATCCAATGATGTACGAACAACTACATTTTGCAAGGTTTCATATGCTTGTTGAACATGTTTTGCTTGTAAGGTCAATGGTTTTCTCCTCTTCTGGTTCATTATAGCAAATATGCAAAGAAATTTATAGAAATTATGCGCACTTCCGACTATTTCATTGCATTTTTATCATAGAGTGGTTGAAAAGAGTTGGAACGCCCAACTCTTTTCAACCTTTATATATTATCAAGATTTGTACTAGATAGACCTAGTAGCTCTCTTAAGTTTTCTCTCTTAACGAGCCTCACTTTTCCATTGTAAGCTCAAATCCTTTGGTTACCCTCGCATTTCTAGGCGACCAGCTGAAAGAGTCTGGGCAATTAGCCCCGTGCCACTTCTTAGAGTTCGTGTCAACATCTCAGCGCAGTGGTTGATTGGCAGCTTTGTTCGTGATTCCCACTCCAAATCTGACCTAATCAACTGTGCGGGGGTGGGAAGACGAACTCTTTTTAGACCAGTCGAGTTCTTTCCCACTCCCTTTCACTCCACCGGACTGACCTCGCTCTCTTGTTGTCAAGCTCGGGTTAAAATAGTCCACTTCCCTTGCCTTGCTTTCGTATTTCTAGGCAAGGGCTAGAATAGCCTATCCGTAGGCTATTCTAGTTATAAATCTTAAATGAATCGTCGTCGTTGCGGCTGACGAATGGCATTGCTTTGCGGAGTTCTGCTCCGACTTTTTCGATTTCAAGTCCTTCTGCTTCTTTGCGGTAGGCTTCCATACGTGGACGACCTGCTTTGTAGTCGTTAACAAAGTCATTAGCAAATTTACCAGACTGGATATCTGCAAGGACTACCTTCATGTTTTCTTTAACTTGGTCTGTGATTACGCGTGGGCCTGATACATAGTCACCGAATTCAGCAGTGTTTGAGATAGATTGACGCATTTTCTTGAAGCCACCTTCGTAGACAAGGTCAACGATGAGTTTCATTTCGTGGAGCACTTCGAAGTAAGCCAATTCTGGTGCATAACCCGCTTCTGTCAAGACTTCAAAACCTGCCTGCATAAGGGCTGTCAAGCCACCGCAGAGAACTGCTTGCTCACCAAACAAGTCTTCTTCCGTTTCTTCCTTGAAGGTTGTTTCCAAAAGACCTACACGAGCCGAACCAACGCCTTTTGCCCAGTCCATAGCGATATGCTTGGCATTGCCAGTTGCATCTTGGTACACTGCGTAAAGGGCTGGCACACCGAAGCCTTCTTCAAAAGTACGGCGAACCAAGTGACCCGGCCCTTTTGGTGCACACATGAAGACATCCACATCTGCTGGTACCTTGATAAATTCAAAGTGAACGTTGAAACCATGAGCGAAACCAAGGGCATTTCCTGCTTCCAAGTTTGGAGCGATTTCTTCATTGTAAAGGTCTGCTTGGATTTCGTCTGGAGCCAAGATCATGATAACATCTGCTTGTTTTGCTGCTTCTGCTACTTCAAAAGTTTCAAAACCGTCTTCTTTTGCCTTGTCAAATGATTTACCTGCACGCACACCGATGATAACATCATGTCCTGTATCACGCAAGTTTTGGGCATGAGCATGACCTTGTGAACCATAGCCGATAACGGCGATACGCTTACCGTCAAGTGCTGCTACTGTTACATCTTTTTCATATTGCATTGCTACTGTCATAAGATTCTCTTTTCTATTTTTTTTATTTATAAGGTTAGATGCTCAAAGAAAACGAAGGCTATACTAGGCGACGAAGGCGAAAATAGAACTAAAGTTCATCAAGCCAAGTCAACGCAGTATAGTGTTTATTTTCGAAGAACATTAGTCGCGACTGAAACCAGTCGCTCCAGTACGGGCGATATTTTTAATACCATAAGGCTGAATCACACGCAGAAGGGCGTCAATCTTATCTCCGTCACCAGTCATTTGGATGGTAATGGAGTGCGGTGCTACATCGACAACGCTGGCACGGAAGGGTTGGATAATCGCCAAAATTTCTGCTCGCTTGGCTGGTGGAGCGACAATTTTAACCAGAATCACTTCCCGTTCTAAGTGGGGTATGTCCGTTAAGTCACGTACTCGAACCACATCAATCAAGCGGTTCAGCTGTTTGATGATTTGTTCGACCTCATCGTGACTGGCCACGTCTACAATCACCGTCACACGTGAGATGCCATCCACTTCTGTCGGACCGACGGATATGGACTCGATATTGATTTGGCGACGAGATAGGACACCTGTAAAACGATTGAGCACTCCGGAGGAATTTCGTAATTTAGCTGTTAACATTCTACGCATTGAACTTCACCCCCAACATTTCTGCATTGCTCTTGCCAGCCGGTACCATTGGTTGAACGTGCTCTGTTTTGGAAATATGCACTTCAATCAACATCGGTCTATCTTCCAAAATGACTTTCATATCTTCAGAAAGGGTGGCTGGATTGTCAAAACTATAATGGGCAATACCGTAGGCTTCCGCTAATAGTTGGAAATTAGGCTCGGCATCAAAGACGGACTGACTGCGACGTTTATCATAGAAGGATTCCTGCCACTGACGGACCATGCCAAGTGAATGGTTGTTAATCAGAACCACCTTAATCGGCACACCATAACCATTAAGAATAGCTAGTTCTTGGTTGGTCATCTGGAAACCGCCGTCTCCGACAAAAAGAACGACTTCACGGTCAGGGTTGGCTAATTTTGCTCCAATAGCTGCTGGAATACCAAAGCCCATAGTTCCCATACCGCCAGATGTCACCAATTGGCGGGCATGCTTGTAAGGATAGAATTGAGCTGCCCACATCTGGTGTTGGCCAACGTCTGTGATCACAATTGCATCTCCCTTGGTCAACTGACCAATCAATTCAATAGCTTGTTGCGGTTTGATAACCCTATCATCTTCCTCATACCAAAACGGTGCTCTGTGTTTGTTGTCCAAGACTTGAGCTGTCCAGGCTGCATAATCTGTTTCTACCGTATCTAGTTTCAGTAAGGCCTGTAAGGTTGCCTTGGCATCTCCTACGACCGGAATAGCCGTCTTTTTGACCTTACCAATCTCTGCTGGATCGATATCGATATGAGCAACTAGGGCATTTGGTGCATAAGTCAGAGGATTCCCTGTCAAACGGTCATCAAAACGAGCTCCGATATTGATGATGTAGTCCGCATCGTTCATAGCCATATTGGAGGCGTAAGATCCGTGCATACCGCCCATTCCAAGAGACAGTGCATGCTCGATTGGCATAGCACCTAGACCTAGCAGGGTTGAGACAACTGGAATCTGGTAGCGCTCTGCAAAGGCTATCAGCTCTTGATTGGCATCGGCGTAGTTGACCCCTCCGCCTGCAAGAATAACCGGTTGTTTGGCAAGACTCAATTGCTTGAGGATTTTTTTGACCTGCAAGCCATTTGGCTCAACCGTTGGTTGATAGCTTGGCAGGTGAATACTTGGATCATGGTAGCTGCTAACCAATGTCTCTTGGATGTCTTTTGGAACATCGATAACGACTGGACCTGGACGACCAGTTGTAGCAATGTGGACAGCTTCTGTAATCACGCGCGGAATATCCGCCGTATCGCGAATCTGGTAGTTGTATTTTGTAATAGGGGTTGTAATCCCGATAATGTCCGCCTCCTGAAAGGCATCCTTACCGATCCCCCTTGTTGCAACCTGGCCGGTGAAAACCAGCAAGGGTACGCTATCCCCCATAGCATCAGCAATCCCTGTAATGGCATTGGTCGCTCCTGGACCTGATGTCACCAAGGCAACACCTAATTTACCAGTTGACTTAGCATAGCCTTCTGCCGCATGAACGGCCCCTTGCTCATGACGGGCCAAAATATGCTGAATCCCCTCAAAACGATAGATTTCATCGTATAAAGGTAAAACAGCTCCACCCGGGTAACCGAAAATCGTATCAATCCCCAGTTGACGCAGGGTATCTAAAATCAGATAGGAACCTGAGCATTCTTTGTCTAATCGAAACTCTTCCAACAAGGTATCCCCCTCCTATAAATTAGTTTCTACTATAATAACATTTCACTTTGGATAATACTAGTAATTTGTAGTTATCTTCTATAATAGCACAAAGTAAAATAAAGTCAAACAATTTTCAGAAAATTCCTACATTTATTCAGTTTCTTAAAAACTCCTAAACAAATTCTTAAGCTAAACTTAAGCAAATCCCTTGGCTGGCCTGGTTTTAGGTTCCTTTCAGAAAACTCCAGTATAGTGATACCATAGCAAAAACAAGAGAGGTTATGATTATGTATTATGTTGTTATTCCCGCCTACCAACCCGATCAAAAACTGATACAACTACTGGAACTTATGCAAAATCGTCTTTCCTGTCAAGCCATTGTCGTAGATGATGGTAGTACAGGAGAAGCGGCGCAGATTATACAAGAAGCCAAGACCTATGCAACGGTTCTCCATCACAAGGTAAACCAAGGAAAGGGACAAGCCCTTCGAACAGCCTTTCACTATATCCAAGGACTGCAAAAAGATGCCGTAATCGTCACAGCCGATGCAGATGGTCAACACGCTGTCCATGACATCGATCGTGTTGCCCACGCAGCCATCCAGCTCCCCAACCGCCTCATCCTCGGGGTCCGTCAATTTACCAATGACATTCCACTTCGAAGTCGCTTTGGTAACAAATTAACCCGCGTGCTCTTCCATATACAGACAGGCGTAAAGGTCAGCGACACCCAAACTGGTTTACGTGCCTTCCACTCCAACTTGCTACCATTTATGTTGACCGTTGAAGGTAATCGTTACGAATACGAAATGAACATGTTGACTCAGGCAAGTAAGAAATACAAGATTACAGAAGTCCCTATCGATACCATCTATATCGATGACAATGCTAGTTCTCATTTCCGCCCGGTTCGAGATGGGCTAATGATTTACAAAAATCTCTTCAAATTTGCTCTGGCATCTTTTAGTGGATTTTTAATCGATTATGCAGTCTATGCTCTTGCTCTTCTCTTTCTTGCAGCAACACCGACTGCCATTCGACTCATTTTAGCCAATGCTCTAGCCAGAGTGACTAGTTCAATCTGCAATTACTCTTTGAACAAAAAACTTGTTTTCAACAATCAGGATAGCCTGGCAAAAACAGGTAGCGGCTACTTTGCCCTTGTCCTTGTCCTCTTCTTCTGTGACACTGCCTTGCTTTACCTCTTCCATCAAGTACTCGGTATCAACCTCTACTTGGTGAAAATCGTAGTTGGCATTCTCCTCTTCTTTGTCTCTTGGTTTGTCCAAAAGAAACTCATCTTTCGCGAAAGGAACTCATTTTCCCATGAAATTGCTTAAAAAACCCTTCATTTATGCTTCACTATTCGGAACACTTCTCACCGGTGGTTTCACCTACTCCATGCTAAAGACATTTGTTATTTCTGAAGCAATCACAACCGTTGCATCGACTACCACTTCATCGACAACAACGGCTTCTTCGACAGAATCGACAGCTGCAAGTACTACCACCAATGTATCGACAACCGATACCTCTTACAGTGATGACAATATTCAAATTACACTTGAAACCATTACAACCAACAATACAACAGTATATGTAGCGGATATTCAAGTTAGCTCAGCTGAATACTTGAAAACTGCCTTGGCACAAAATACCTATGGCACCAACGTAACGGCAAAAACATCTGAAACAGCTGCTGCCAATAATGCAATCTTGGCCATCAACGGTGACTACTATGGCGCCAACTCAACTGGTTATGTCATTAAAAACGGCGTGCTTTACCGTGACACCATCCGTGACAATGCCTCATATGGCGACTTAGCCATCTATGCAGACGGCTCATTTGAAATCATCGATGAAAATGAAATCACAGCCCAAGAATTGATTGACAATGGCGTTGTCAACCTGCTAGCCTTTGGTCCTGCATTGGTTGAAAACGGTGAAATCGTCGTCGATACATCGACAGAGGTCGGCCGTGCCATGTCATCGAACCCTCGAACTGCTATCGGAATCATCGATGAGAACCACTACATCATTGTCGTGGCAGATGGTCGAACTTCTGAGAGCGAAGGTCTCTCACTCTATCAACTAGCAGAAGTTATGCAGCAATACGGAGCAACGACAGCCTATAACCTTGATGGCGGTGGTTCGTCAACTCTTTACTTCAACGGTCAAGTTATTAACAATCCAACAACCAATGGAAACACTATTTCAGAAAGGGCGGTGAGCGACATTGTCTACATCGGTTACTAAAACAGAAAACAAACGCACTATTCGCACATTTATCACGTATTTAGCACTTACGGCCTTCCTCTTCATCTTCAGCCGAGTCTATGAAAGTCTCAGTTACGGCGAGGTTTCCTTCCATATGCATTACATGTTTAGTGTAACCTTGATTGGTGGGGGGCTTCTCCTTGACTTGATGACCATCCATCGCACCCTCTCTCGCCTGACCTACAATCTCTGGAATTCTGGCGTAGCGGTTATCACCGCAGGTTTTCTCCTCCGTGGTATCATCAACCTGTCCGGACGGTCTACAACCCTGGATCAACCATACTGGTATGTCGGTGCTGGCTTCCTGATTCTGGCTGTGATCAGCCTCTTCATCAAGCATGCTAAAACTGCTACTCCAACAGTATAATTTCAATAAAGTGAAACAGTTCCTCACTAATATGTGGGAGCTGTTTTCTTTTGTTTTCAAAAAATTCAGAAATTTCCCATTATTTACCAAATCCTTTTTCAATTCCCTCAGAACTATGGTATAATAAGGAAACTAATCACCAGAAAGATAAGGAGAAGAGAAATGACCGAAAAAGATACCCTAAAAAAACTCCGTCATCGTAGTTCTGTTTACGATTCGATGGTTAAGTCACCCAACCGTGCCATGCTTCGCGCAACAGGAATGACCGACGATAGCTTTGAAAAGCCTATTGTTGGGGTTATTTCGACATGGGCTGAAAATACCCCCTGTAACATGCACCTTCATGACTTTGGAAAATTAGCCAAAGAAGGGGTAAAAGATGCAGGTGCCTGGCCTGTTCAATATGGTACCATCACCGTTGCAGACGGAATCGCTATGGGAACTCCTGGTATGCGCTTCTCCTTGACTTCACGTGATATCATTGCAGATTCTATTGAGGCAGCTATGGGAGGACACAACGTGGATGCCTTTGTCGCAATCGGTGGCTGTGATAAAAACATGCCTGGTTCTATGATTGCTATCGCCAATATGGACATTCCTGCCGTATTTGCCTACGGTGGAACCATCGCTCCAGGAAACCTCAATGGTAAAGATATTGACTTGGTTTCTGTCTTCGAAGGAATCGGAAAATGGAACAATGGCGACTTAACTGCTGAAGAAGTTCGTCAAATTGAGTGTAATGCCTGTCCTGGACCTGGTGGGTGTGGTGGTATGTACACTGCCAATACCATGGCTACTGCCATTGAGGTAATGGGCATGTCTATTCCTGGCTCTTCTTCTCACCCTGCTGAATCTCCTGAGAAGAAGGCTGATATTGAAGAAGCTGGTCGTGCTGTTGTACGCATGCTAGAACTTGGTATCAAACCATCTGACATTATGACTCGTGAAGCATTTGAAGATGCTATTACAGTCACAATGGCTCTGGGGGGCTCAACCAACGCTACGCTCCATCTTCTAGCCATCGCCCATGCTGCCAATGTCGACCTCACACTTGAAGATTTCAACGATTTCCAAGAACGAGTACCTCACCTAGCTGACCTCAAGCCATCTGGTAAATATGTTTTCCAAGACCTCTATAATGTCGGCGGTGTCCCTGCAGTTATGAAATACTTGCTCAAAAACGGCTTCCTTCATGGCGACCGCATCACATGTACAGGTAAAACCGTTGCTGAGAACCTAGAGAATTTTGCAGACTTGACTCCAGGTCAAGATGTCATCATGCCACTTGAAAATCCAAAACGTGCAGATGGCCCACTCATCATCCTCAAAGGTAACCTTGCTCCTGAAGGTGCCGTTGCCAAGGTTTCTGGTGTGAAAGTCCGCAACCATACAGGTCCAGCCAAGGTCTTTGATTCTGAAGAAGAAGCGATCGAAGCAGTCTTGACTGACGAAATCGTAGATGGCGATGTAGTCGTTGTCCGCTATGTTGGACCAAAAGGCGGTCCTGGTATGCCTGAAATGCTATCCCTTTCTTCCATGATTGTCGGAAAAGGCCAAGGTGACAAGGTAGCCCTTCTAACAGACGGTCGTTTCTCTGGTGGTACCTATGGACTGGTTGTTGGACACATCGCACCTGAAGCTCAGGATGGTGGACCAATTGCCTACCTCCGTACAGGTGATTTGGTGACGGTTGACCAAGATACCAAAGAAATCACCATGCACGTTTCTGACCAAGAAATCGAAGAACGCAAGAAAACAACTGTCATTCCTCCACTCTACTCTCGTGGTGTTCTCGGTAAATACGCCCACACCGTATCCTCTGCCTCTAAAGGAGCCGTTACCGACTTCTGGAGACCCGAACGAAGCGGTAAAAAATAAAAAGAATACAACCCCTGTCACACAATGACCGGGGTTTTTAAAGGAGTAAATGGAATGAAACTAAACGTCGAACTCTCCCGCTTTCGTGTTAAAGAAGGGAAAACTGCCAAAGTAGATGAATGGATGGCCTTTCTCAACGAGCACATGGAAGACACCCTTCTCACTCTTGAAGGAGAGAAAATGTATGTCGAAACCATCTTCCGTGAGGGATTGGACGGACGCGAATACCTTTACTGGTATTCTGTTCAAGCTGAAGGAGGGATTGAAGTCAAAGATTCAGAATCCTATATTGATAAAAAACACATAGAATTTTGGGAAGAATGCATCGACCCGAGCTATGGCATGGTAGATCTAATCCCTCAAGTTGTCATGATTCCTAAAACTATCTATGAAACCATGGAAGATTTAGACAGACAATACGATGAGACATTTAAAAAATGAGTTGCCAATGCAACTCATTTTCTTTTTATTTCGGACTGATGCCAAGCGTGATACGTCCGAGACGGCTGATACGGGTCATCTTCCAGGCAGGAGACCAGACGATTTCGACCTGGGCATCCTCAATTCCCTCAATGGTTTTCAAGGCTGCAACTAATTCTCCTGGCATGGTATCAGCGCAAGAACACCCTGCATCTGTAAAGGTCATGACAACCTTACAAAAACCAACTTCATCAACTTGGATCTCATAAACTAAGCCCAGATTGTAAATATCCAGCTCAATCTCTGGATCATAAATCGTCTCTAATATCGGGACCAATTGGTCAGCAAGAGCAGCCGCTCGGTCATTCAAGAGTATATCATCTCGCATGGCTCTTCCCCCACATTCTTATTTGACATATTTTCTCACATTTTCATGCAATTTTCAAGATTTCAATTGGCTTGTAGGCAAGAATTTCTATAAGTAACGAAGGAGGGAGAAAATAACTGCCAAGGTCACAAGGAAAATGATAGTCAGGTAAAAATAATTCCGTCTCTGCTTGTTTTTCTTAGGCTCAACATAGCGAGCTTCCTTAATTTGTTTCTCAATCGCTTCATCCAATAAAGGATTGCGTTTCTCTGTCATTTAGCGCTCCTCCTTCCCAAGTAACTGTTGGTATCCAGTAACAGATTCATTGCTAGTTTCTTCACGCTGCAAGGCTACCATCTGTGGATAAGATGCTGCAAAGCCTGCCAAGGCCATCACCATGTCAGTTGGCTGGCTGGCATCAAAGCGGTGGGCAGCTGGAATCAAATCACGGTTATGAATGGTTTGCTCAAAGGCCAAAATCACCATATTTTGCTCAAAGGCCTTGCGAACCGCATCCATTACTTCTCCACTATGATTGATATCGAGGTAGATATCGCATTCTTGGAACAACCGTTGTAGCTGTTTCTGTGAAATATTTGGATAGAGGGTAATATTTGACTTTGCTTCAAAAGCCATCAATCGTTGAGACATTTCTGTCAATGCGCCAATATGGAAGTGGAAGTCTGGTAGTGCTTGAGTTAGCTCCTCTAATTTCTCAATTTGATCTGAGTTAGTAAGGATAAGGATTTCCTTTCGTCCAGCGTTCTCACGCAAACTTGGATAGATATAACCTAGGTAAGCAATCTTGGCCTTTTGTTCCTCCGGCAAAATATCCATCATCTTCTGATAAACCTGACGCTGCTGCACCAAAACACGTTGTGTACGAACGTGGGAAGAATTCAACATGACTTTCATGTTTCCTGGAATGTCCTCTTGGATACCTTCCTGCCAAAAGAGGATATCTTGACCTGCTTCTGGACTGTTGTAGGAGAGGAAAAAAGGAGTCGATAAAGAGTTGTACCAAATCTCTGACAATTCCCAGCCCATTTCCGCAAAATAATGGCGGAACAATTCCACACGATTGTCAAAGAAATACACTTTTCCCTGCCAGTTTAACTGAATGTCACCCGTCATGAAATTCTCAACCAAGACCTCTTGTTTGGCCTGATTGAAATAAATACGGCTAGTCACCTTCTGCTCAGCATTAAAATAGGTTCGTGCAAACAACCAACCAAAGCGATTGTAGTGGTCTGTAAAACGTACCTTTTCATTTGGTCCAAACCAGTCAACATTTTTGATGCGACGAAGGTGCTTGGGTTCGGCATAAAAAATCTTTGCCTTCCGTTGGCTGTAATCCCAGACTTCCCCATCACCATTGGTCCCTGTAATTTCCCAAAAAGGAGGGACTTGGAGTTGGTTGAAATAAAGCGAGCGCCCCTGACCTGTCTCCATTTGGCAATAGTATGAATAGGCAGAGGTCACTCCCTCTGGTAGAAAACCATCATCATTAATGACAACGACAGGACCTTGAAAACCTGCCTGAGTCAGTGAATAATACAGATCCTTACTGGCCTGATGGAAGCTATCATATAATTGAATCATTTTAAACCTCCTCAATAAAGCGCAACCACGCTTTTTCCAATTCGACCGTCAGAAATTCCTTGGCACGGTCATAGGATGCCGCCTGCCAGTCTTCCAGCTGACCTGATTGGAATAGGTCCAGCAGTTTTTCGGCAAAGAGTCGGCCATAGACAGTCGGATCATCAATGTCCAAACGACTGATCAAGCTACCATTTTGCCCATCCTGCACAAAGGTTTGGTTGCCATAAGGAACATCCAAGCCAATAATCGGCAGCCCAGAACCAATGGCTTCCATCAAGGTCAAACCAAAACCTTCTGAGGTCGAACCTGCCAAGTAGGCTTGGTAGTGTTTATAAACCTCTGTTAGATCATGATGTCCCATTAAGCGAATAAAAGAGGAAGCATTGTGTTCTTTAATCATAGCTTCCAAGCGGCTGCGTTGCCCACCCTCACCATAAATGTCAAATTGAAGATCTGGCAAGTGTTTTTGGGCCTGAATCACCGCATCCACCAACCAATCAATGTGTTTCTCACTAGCCAGTCGCGAACAGGTCACCAGAGAGAAAGGACGACGGTCCCCTTCGGGCTGGCGCAATTCATCCAAACTACCAACTGGTAAAGTAAAAATTTTCGGACGGAAAGGCGTATAGGTCTCAAATTGGGCCGCTAGCGTTTCCGCTTGCGCCTTGGTTGAGGTAATAAAGGCATCAATCTTATCCGCATTCGAAAACTGATATTCGTAATAGTTATTCCAAAGAATGGTTTCTTCTGTCACAGAATTCATATTGTAATGCTCTGCATGAATCACGACTGCCACACGGGCCTCTCCTCGGTGGCGCAGAATCGCCTGACCTGTCCCAGTAGCACGATCAATCAAGATAATGTCCTCTTTTGTCAGAGCCAATCGGTCCAACATGCGACCAATCAACTCCTCTTTTGTCCAGAGGATAGCATCAGGAAAACGGAAGATACTCTGGTCACCAGAACAGTTTTCTTCATAGGCGATAGAACCATCTTCGTTGAAAAAGACCCGCACATGTAAAACAGGTGCATTATCAACTGGAGCATAGTATTCCGAAAACATCTTGGTATAGCTATAGTAGTCCTTGCGAATCAGCTTCCCTTTGGCAAGAAACTCTACCTTTTGCACATAGTCTGGATGATTTTTCCGTGTAAAAACCAAGATGACCAAGTCCTTGTCTTTATGCTGATATTTGACGGATTCAGGGCTCTGTGAAACCTTGGTAAAATCAGAATCTAGACTAGCTTCAAACTCCGTCAAAGGATAGGTTGTCGCTGCAATCTTGACATCGGTAAAAAAGCCATAGAGCCAGATAATTTCCTGGTCTTCAAAGCCAATATTGGCTGTAAAATGAGCCAGGTTTTCTCCTTGAAACATGTCTGTAAAAATAAATTTACTATCTTGGCCAATCTTTCTAAAAATGCTGGCCCGATAGGCTTGGGCATACTCTACTCCGCTGCTAGCCCAACCAATTCCACGGTTGACATTATAAATGGTCATCTTCTGTTCCTTTTCTTATACAAAATAAATAGAATGTTTTCCATCTTTCGATTGCTCTATGGTACTGAGCATAACATTTCGAGCGATTTTCTGTTTGACAAAATCAGACATCTGTTTGTAGGAACGCAGGGATTCTTGGTAGTATTCGGACATCCCATCCCTCTGGGCTGTAGATCGTGTTGTGACAACCCCCTTCAATTGTTGGAGACTGTCAACTTCTTCGACCCAGCACTCATCAATTGCCTTCAAAACAGACAGACGATAGAACTCTGACAAAGCTTCTTCTGACTGCAAAAGCGTCCCTTTTTTATCCACTTCTTCTTCCACCAATTTTAACAAATAGTTCTTAACGTCCTGGTCATCGTCCAAGTCTAAAGCTCTTGGGAAATACCTGAAAGCATAGCTATAGTTGTCCAAGATATAGCGGCGTAGCTGATGGCGTGTTCGCTCCTTATTCTCGGCCAAATAGGAATCAATTACTTCTTCCATGATCTGGCGGACATTTCCCGCCAAGTTCTCATCATCAAGAATCAAGCGGTCCCGCAAGCCATAAATCTTCTGGCGCTGGACCCGCAGGCTTTCATCAAAGCGAATAGTTGATTGACGAGCGCTGACAGCGTTATCCTCACTCTTTTCTTGAGCTTGATGAATGGCCGCATGGAAGCGGCGACCTGTCAAAGCTCGACCATAATTTCTGCGATCTTCACGATTATGCTTTTTAAAGTATTTTTTGACCCATTCCGGACCATAGTTGGTCAACAATTCATCTTCCAAGGAGACAAAAAACTGAGACATGCCTGGTTCACCTTGACGACCTGCTCGACCGCGCAACTGCCAGTCCATCCGACTATTGGCCATCCGCTCGGTTCCAACAACTGCCAGACCACCCAATTTTTCCACGCCTGGTCCCAACTTAATATCAGTCCCACGGCCGGCCATGATGGTCGCACAAGTCACCGTTCCCAACTGACCAGCCTCTTTGATAATCAAGGCTTCTTTTGCCACGTTATTGGCTGTCAGCGTCGAATGAGCAATCCCTTCTTGCAAGAGCAGTTGCGAATAAATTTGGGTGATTTCCACAGTTCCAGAAATCAACAGCACAGGTTGTCCCTTGGCATGCAGCTCCTTAACTAGCTCCATTGTTGCATACAATTTCTCCGGAAGAGTGGTATAAATTTTATCTGGATAATCGATTCGTTGAATCGGTACATTGGTCGGAATGGAGACAACTGGAACCTTATAGGTCGAAATCAATTCATCCTCTGCCTGGTGTCCTGTCCCTGTCATTCCCGCAAGTTTAGGGAACATGTTGAAGAGGCTTTGATAGGTAACTGAGCCCATGGCACGACTTTCTTTGGTTTTCTTCACATTTTCCTTGGTTTCCAAGGCTTGGTGAATCCCAGATTGTAGACGGGTACCTTCTAACACGCGTCCTGTTCGATTGTCCAAGAGCTTGACCTCATCATCCTGTACCACATAATCATGATTTTTCTTGTAGAGATAGTGGGCCCGTAAGGCTAGGTTGATATGGCGATTGAGCTCCCAGTTATCTGCATTGTAAATACTCTCTTCTGCGAAATAGTGTTCCGCATAGTCATTGCCCTTGTCCGTCAAATAGACTTCCTTTTTATCTGGGTCAAAGTAAAACTCCTCTTCACCCAAAGTTAGAACAAACTGATCGCAGATATCGTACATATTGGATTGGACTCGAGGGGTCCCTGAGATGATGAGAGGAGTTTGGGCGCTATCTAGCAAAACCGCATCCGCTTCATCAACGATAACATAGTTAAAGTCACGTAGGAACTTCTCGCTCTTTGAAGAGGCAAGGTTATCAGACAGGTAATCAAAACCCAGACCAGCACCTGTTACATAGGTGATATCGGCTCCATAGACCATTCGTTTGGTCTCTGCATCTCCTTCTTGGTCATCATCATAGACACCAAGACCAACAGTTAGGCCAAGAAACTCATAGACCTGCCCCATTTCCAGAGCGTCCCGCTTGGCCAGATACTCATTAGTGGTGACCAAAATTGCGCCTTTTCCTGATAGGGCATTGAGGTATAGGGGCATTGTCGCCGTCAGGGTTTTTCCCTCACCAGTCTTCATCTCCGCAATGGTCCCTTGATGGAGAGCAATTCCCCCCATCACCTGCACATCATAAGGAAATTGACCTAGGACACGGTAACAGGCTTCCCTACAAACCGCAAACGCTTCTACCAGCATATCGTCTAGGTCCTCACCTGCTTCCAAGCGCGCCTTAAAGAGACTTGTTTGATTCGCCAAGTCTTGATCGGTCATCCCTTCGTAGGTATCGGACAGAGCATTGATCTGTCTGGTTAATTTTTTAATCTTTCTCAACCGAATCTGATTCAGCAAAGAAGTCTTGTATTGCATGGTTGCTATTCCTTTATCCTTTTTGGTGAATCAAGCGGCTCACCAATCTTAGTTCCTCAGGTTCCTGACCTGAGGTGTAACTGCTGACCTGATTTCTTTCTACCAAAGGTTTGGCGCTATTTTCAGGTCCATAAATCGCAATATGGAAGAATTCCACCTGTCGACAACCTGCACTCATCAGGGAAATCCGATAAGTGAATGCATCTTTCGGAAAGGTAAATTCTTCTTGCCCATTTCTGAGGATATCCCGTTGGATTTCCTCATTCTGGCGATTGAAATATTGAATTTGAAAATAGGCGGTCTGTTCTGGCGTGATGGTGACCTTTTGCTCTAGGCGATAGGTAACTCCTGGATAGAGCAAGGGAAGTTCTGGGCAGGAACGATTGGCCTGGTAATTGGTTCGAGACCGCCAAGTTTTAATAGGTTTACCTGGTGAGAAATGAAGGTTCTCAAAGAAAATCGAGTCTTCCTGTATCTGGATTATTGAACCGTACAGGTAGTTTACACCTGGAGTTACTCCTGTCCAGAGTAATTTTTGCACTAACGCTTCTACCATTACATGTCCCTTCCAAAATCATTTTTTAGAATCTTATGGTACTGAGCCATAAACCAACGGTTGATGGCACGACTATTGTCATTGTGTCGGCCTTCATACCCCTTACAGAAAATATGGACATCCTTATCCGCCAAATAATCAATCAGGCGTTCCATAGCATGGCCATCATAGTCATCCTGCTCCATATACGCAATCGCAAATTGAGTCGTATGAAAATCTGATTCACCAAATTTATCCCAGAATCGTTGGTTAAAGGCTTCAACTGAGGCAGAATCAGCTCCACCGACAACATTACGAATCATGTCACCACTGGTAGTAAACTCATACGGACGTTTCAATTTTGCATTTGTCACTGTTTCACCTAAGTTTGTAAAAGGCTTGCCCACAATAACAGCGTGAGGATTAAAATAAGAAGAATAGTAGAGACCTCCGAAGGCCCCCATTGATAGACCTGAAAGAATCAACTGTTGCTTTTCAAAACCAAGGTAATCTAAGGCATCCTCAATTGCTTTTTGGACCCCTTCTTCTAATTCATCTGTTCCAGAATAGAAGCATCCACCCTCCAAACGCGGATCGGCTACGAGTAGAAAGGGAGCTCCCAAGCGTTTCATCATGAAGAAACCTTCAAATCCTTCCGCTCCCCGAAAACCAGAGAAATAAACATTCAAAGGAGGTTTCATATCACCTGGGTTAAAGTAATGAAAAATTTCTTGGCGTTTGGCATCCGAATGGCGCTTCCCTCCTAAGACAAAACGACCAAGTCCAGAACGCGAATAACGCCAATGGAGTACACCTGTCTTGATAGATCCTGTCCCTCTGGCAGAAACAGACACACTATAGAAACCAACCTCTGGATGTCGTGCTAGAACATAAGGTTCTTTCATTTCTTCTTCACTCAAAATCTGTTTCTCAAAAACATCAGCTAAAGAACCCTTACGGATCAGATCCAACTCCAGACGAAGTTCACAGTCACCATTTTTTATGTATTCCAACCAGATTTCAAGAGACATTGGAAAAGTACTCAGATTGTAGCGAAAGGTCAGCAAGGGTTGGAAATCCTCCCCGAAATCACCTGTAAACGTAACACCGACATTGCCCTCATAATCAACTTGACCCGTAAAGTTGGGATTGACATCAATCTCAGGGATCTTTAACTTTGCCCCATATTGTCCTGAAAAGAGATTCATATGGAGAAAGGCAATCAACTCTTCCTGACTTCCCTGTATCGGTAGGTAAGACATCACCTTTCTGCGGTAAAAACCAGTCGGAGTTATATCAAAGATCTCCACATTTTCTGTCATAAAGACAGCGTAAGCTTCGATGCAATTCATCAATGGTTCAAGTTGCTTTTCCGACAGGGAATCGGTTACCAGGATTCCTGTAAAGTAAAGAGGGACCTTGGGATTTTGTCCCATTTCTGCTAATTTTTCAGCAGGAATTTTTGCCAAAGCTGCATCGTTTAAGTCTTGGAGAAGGTCTGTAATGCCTTCTGCACTCGTATAAAGCCATTCCAGGTCTGCTGGAAGCTCCTTTCCTTTCGACCAATCCTGGCTTCCTATCTGTAAAATTTTCATTCTGTTAGCCTTTATTTTCTAATAATTCTTTCCACTGATCAATAATGCGACCGCTAGTGTAGTCCCCCATTTTTTGAACAGTTGAAACAAGGGACCTATTCCAATTTGTCAGACCATCAAAGTAATAAGCGACTGCTTCTGTCAGATCTTTTATTTCCGCCACAATCCAACCATTTTCTCCATGCGTTACATACTCTGAAGCTTGGCGATTGATTTGTGGAATTCCGGCGCTAATACTAGCAATCTGAGTATAAAGATGCGGAACCTGTCCCAAATCCAATACCAATCGGGTCGTATCTAATTGACGAATAATCTGATTTTCATTGGTAAAGGTATGGAAGCGAATGCTAGACAAGGTCATCTCTTGATCCTCTTCCAATTGGTTTTCACCAGCTTCTTCCGATACTTCCATGAACCGTTCAAGTGTGTATTTTTCCTGCAGAAGAGCAATCAATTCACTTTCCAAAGCCTTCATATTGCGTGCACGTTCATAGCTGACAATGTCCAATTCAATCAAGGGATTTTCTTCCATTAACTGCAATAAAACATGCAGGGTTTGTAAATAGTCTTCACGGCTTGCACCGTCTATCTGCCAGTAAATAATTAATTCCTTGACCGTCTGACTGCGTCCTAAACGCAAACGCGTATCAAACGGCGTCACCTTGCTGACATGGTGAGCAGAGGTTCCCAGCTGGGCCAAACTGTACTCAAGGGCCAGCTTGTTTTTCTCCGAATCCACTACCAGGACATCACCTTCCTGAGCAAGACGCTTTAAGTCACTGCCCTCTTGGAGACTGTAACGGTCACCACTAAAGGACAACACTTTTTTCTGTTGTTCAAAAGCATCCAACAAGAGGCGATTGTGTTGTTCATGGACTGCCATAACCAAGTAGTCATGTTCTGTCATACGCAGACGTTTGAAGAAGAATAATTTCTCTAAAATCAAATCATCCCAACTCTCATAAGCCAGCTGGAAGAATTCCTGATCTGCCCGTGGGTTGACGGTAATGAGATTGGAAGCTTCTGCCAAGTGCTCACGAACCTGCCAGACCCCATTTTCATTCAGATAGTCCTGATGGCTAGGCTGCCCATCTGAAAAATAAAGGATACTCGATAAAAATCCACGATCGTCAAACAGGTAATGGTAAGTAACTTCATTCTCCTTAAAGTATTCCACTTTCAAGAGATTGCCGCTCTCAGCAAAATGCACTTCCGCAATCCGTTCATCCCCAATTTTGACCAACAAGGCAAAGGGAGTATAGACAAAACGTGCCCCCTGTGGCCAAGTCAAATCAGTTACCTGGAGCACCTTGGTATTTTTGCTTTGGATATTTTGAATCTCGTCAAAGAAGGACCAGTAAGGGGTTGAAAGAATATCTTGACGGTGCAAAAAATAGCGCAAATGGGGTTGGTACCCCAACAAGAGCATCATCGTTTCTTCACCCGCAGCCTGGAAGGTCTTCAATTGATTCACGGCATCGTCAAAGGTCATATTTTCAATGACACGAAACCATAATGGGGCTTCCATATACCACTTACGATTTCCTTGATACCAGGATGGGACAAAATAAAACATAGTAACTCCTTTAAATAATCTCGTCGTATTCTCTCCATGAACGAAGAATACGAACCTGTTCCACTATGCCCAACAAAAGGGTAGTGACAATATAAATATTGTTGATCAACAGTGCGATACTGATTTGCCCTTGCTGGCTCCACACCAGGAGCAAGGGCACACCTCCCATCAAGCAGGTATAGATCGCACCAACCAAGGCTAAACGATTTAGATAGAAGGAAATGTACTTCCGAGTTGCCTCTCCTGGACGAACATTCTCGATATAGTCCCCGCTTTTCTGCATATTTTCCGCGACTTCAGTCGGGTCTATATTGAAGTAGGCAAAACCAATAGCTAAGATGAAGAGCAAGAAGATATACACAAGAATCCCGAGTAATTCTGAAATACTCACCTTCCCAACCAGATCTTTCAATATAGGATTTTCTGGAAAAATCTGTAATAGAGCTGAAATCAGAATTGGTGGCAAGGACATCAGCGTCATCGCATACATGAAAGGCATCCCTCCTGCCGGCGTCACCCGAATTGGGATATAGGTGGATTCGGCAAATGCACTGATAATCA
Source organism: Streptococcus sp. 29896 (assembly GCF_032594915.1). NCBI lineage: Bacteria > Bacillati > Bacillota > Bacilli > Lactobacillales > Streptococcaceae > Streptococcus > Streptococcus suivaginalis. The sequence goes on from NZ_CP118733.1 coordinate 1,722,178, forward strand.
TAATCCGTCGAATCGGAATCCGATACTCTGCTCGATAGACGACAACTGTAATCCAAATCAAGGCAGAAGCGATTAGTGCAATCACCGCAATCGTCAACAAAAATTCGAGGCCTCCCAACCGATTTTCTGAAAAATACCGAATGATATTGATGATAAAAGTTAAAATCATGTTGGAGACAATAATAACCGATGGGCCTCCTAAGCCCTTACGGCCATTCACATTTGCCAACCACATGAGGACAAAACTACCGGCAATCATCACTACCATTGTAATTCCCCTTAAGATTGGGAGTGAATAGTCACCAAACTGACTAAACTGATAGTAATCCGATAGGGAACTAACCCCAATGGACTGGATCAAGGCTACAACAAACATCAGTAACATGCGGTAGCGATGGCTTTGTTGGGCAGTTAACCCTTTAATTGTCTTAAAGAGTGTCAAAAAACGCCACAAGATCATCCCTGTCATCCAAGGACTCAGCCCGAGAGAAAATAGATTCAGGGTCGAAAACTGACCACCTGTTACCATGGCCAAGTTCTCCAAGGCACTATCTAATTTATAGGCACCCGCTTCAATGCCTGCAGCAGGAAGGGTTGCGATTGGGATATATTTCCCCAACATATAGACAAATACGATGCCAACCATCCAGGTCAAGCGGTTAGCTAGAGTAGAAGAACGATAGTTTCTCCATATATTTTTCATAATATAAACTTCCTATTCCTTATCATATCTAGGGATAAGATCTTATCCCCACATATGATAAATCGAAGTTGCCCTCGTTAAAGGGCAGCTTCGATTCAACTAGTATGACTTGTTCATTCTTATTCGCTATTTCAAGAAAAGTGTTAAAAAATCATTTTTTTAACTGCGTTTTTGCTTATGTCTTACTAGTTTTAAATATGTCCAAAAGAGTCTCCCAATTTTAGCACTATTGCTAGGCTAAGTCAATAAAAAGACTGTGAAAACACTAAGTTTTTCAATGAATACATTTTCAATTTTCCTACGGAAAATATAGCTAGTTGGCACTTATTTTTCCTTTTTTGAGGCTACTTTTTCTAGTCTACTATTTTAAGGTTAAATGAGTCTAAAAAATCTTATGCGCCAGCTTTTTCCATAAAAACTGCTAACCGTTCCATTACTTATCTATTAGTGTACTGTTTCTTTGTCTATTATTCAACTGATTATCGGTTTTTCCATATTTAAATCAGAACTTGATACAAAGAAAGTAGCTGGCATTTGCTAGCTACTTTTCTTTTTGCCTTCTAGCTTTGATTACTTTGCTTCTTCTTCGTCTTTTTTGCGACGTTTGTACAAACCACCAAACAAGAGGCCTGCTCCAAGCAATCCTGCCCAAGATGACAACTCCTCACCTGTACTTGGCAATGCTGCTGACTTACGAGGAAGCTGTGAATCCTGTGAAGGAGTTGATTCTGAGACCGATTCAGAGATTGACTCAGAGATTGACTCAGAGATGGATTCAGATACTGATTCTGAGATTGACTCGCTGACTGATTCTGAAATGGACTCGGATACTGATTCAGAAATGGATTCAGAGATGGATTCTGATACTGACTCAGAAATGGATTCTGAGACGGATTCTGAGATTGACTCTGAAACTGATTCAGAAATGGACTCAGAGACGGATTCAGAGACGGATTCAGAAATTGATTCGGAGACTGACTCTGAAACTGATTCAGAAATGGATTCTGAAACTGACTCTGAAATAGATTCTGAGACTGACTCGCTTACTGACTCTGAGATAGACTCAGAGACGGATTCTGAGATGGATTCTGAGACTGATTCTGAGACTGATTCTGAAATGGACTCAGAAACTGATTCTGAGATTGATTCTGAAACGGATTCACTTACTGACTCAGAAATGGATTCTGAGACTGACTCAGAAACAGATTCAGAAACTGATTCTGAAATTGATTCTGAAACTGACTCGGAGACTGATTCTGATACTGATTCTGAGATGGATTCAGAAATGGACTCTGAAATGGACTCTGAAATTGATTCTGAGACTGACTCGGATACTGATTCAGAGATGGATTCTGAGATGGATTCTGAGACTGACTCAGAAACGGATTCGCTTACTGATTCTGAAATTGACTCAGAGACTGACTCAGAAACGGATTCTGAGATGGATTCTGATACTGACTCAGAAATGGATTCGGATACCGACTCAGAAACGGATTCGCTTACTGATTCTGAAATTGACTCAGAGACTGACTCAGAAACGGATTCTGAGATGGATTCTGATACTGACTCAGAAATAGACTCAGAGACGGATTCAGAAATGGATTCGGAGACTGACTCTGAAACTGATTCAGAAATGGATTCGGAGACTGACTCAGAAACGGATTCACTTACTGACTCAGAAATTGACTCAGAAACTGATTCTGAGATTGACTCGCTTACTGACTCAGAGATTGACTCAGAAACTGATTCGGAGACTGACTCTGAGATGGATTCGGATACCGACTCAGAAACTGACTCGGATACTGATTCAGAGATGGACTCACTTACAGACTCTGAAATGGATTCTGAGACTGACTCAGAGACTGATTCTGAAATTGATTCAGAAACTGATTCTGAGATGGACTCAGAGACGGATTCAGAAATTGATTCGGAGACTGACTCGCTTACTGACTCTGAGATAGACTCAGAGACGGATTCTGAGATGGATTCTGAGACTGACTCTGAGATGGATTCAGAAACTGACTCAGAAATGGATTCTGAGACTGACTCTGAGATTGATTCAGAAATTGACTCTGAAACTGACTCGGATACTGATTCTGAGATGGATTCTGAGACTGACTCAGAAACGGATTCTGAGATGGACTCTGAGACTGACTCGGAAACTGATTCTGAAACTGACTCTGAAATGGACTCTGAAATGGACTCTGAGACTGACTCAGAAATTGACTCTGAGACTGATTCAGAAATGGATTCTGAGATGGACTCACTTACAGACTCTGAAATGGATTCTGAGACTGACTCTGAGACTGATTCGGAAACTGATTCTGAGATTGACTCAGAGACTGACTCAGATACCGATTCAGAGATGGATTCAGATACGGACTCTGAAATGGACTCTGATACTGACTCAGAAACGGATTCAGAAATTGATTCTGAGATAGATTCTGATACTGATTCAGAAACTGACTCGCTGACTGATTCTGAGATTGATTCTGATACTGACTCAGAAATTGATTCGCTGACTGATTCAGAAATGGATTCTGATACTGATTCAGATACAGATTCTGAAACTGACTCTGATACTGACTCAGAGATTGATTCAGAAACTGATTCTGAAATTGATTCTGAGATAGATTCTGATACTGATTCAGAAACTGACTCGCTGACTGATTCTGAGATAGATTCTGATACTGATTCTGAGATAGATTCAGAAACTGACTCTGATACTGATTCAGAAATGGATTCTGATACTGACTCAGAGATTGATTCTGAGATTGATTCTGATACTGATTCTGAAACTGACTCGCTGACTGATTCTGAGATTGATTCAGATACTGATTCAGAAATTGATTCAGAAACTGACTCTGATACTGATTCTGATACTGATTCTGAAACTGACTCAGAGATTGACTCAGATACTGATTCAGAGATTGATTCTGATACTGATTCAGACACTGATTCAGACACTGATTCTGAAATGGATTCAGAAACTGACTCGCTGACTGATTCTGAGATAGATTCAGAAACTGACTCTGATACTGATTCTGAAACTGACTCAGAGATTGACTCAGAAACGGATTCTGAGATAGATTCAGAAACTGACTCAGAGATTGACTCAGAAACGGATTCTGAGATAGATTCTGAAACTGACTCAGAAATTGATTCTGAAACTGACTCAGAAATTGATTCTGAAACTGACTCAGAAATTGATTCAGAAACTGACTCAGAAATTGATTCTGAAACTGACTCAGAAATTGATTCTGAAACTGACTCAGAAATTGATTCGCTGACTGATTCAGAAATGGATTCTGAGACGGATTCTGAGACTGACTCTGAGATTGATTCAGAAATTGATTCTGAAACTGATTCACTTACTGACTCAGAAATGGATTCTGAGACTGACTCAGAAATGGATTCTGAGACTGACTCTGAAATGGATTCTGAGACGGATTCAGAAATGGACTCTGAAACTGATTCAGAAATGGATTCAGAGACTGACTCAGAAATGGATTCGCTTAATGATTCAGAAACTGACTCTGATACTGATTCTGAGATTGATTCAGAGACTGATTCTGAAATGGACTCAGAAACTGACTCTGAGATGGATTCTGAGACTGACTCTGAGATTGATTCAGACACTGACTCAGAAACTGATTCTGAAACTGATTCAGAAACTGATTCTGAAACTGATTCTGAAACTGATTCTGAAATGGATTCTGAGACTGACTCAGAAATGGATTCAGAGACTGACTCAGATACCGATTCAGAAATTGATTCTGATACTGACTCTGATACTGATTCGCTGATTGATTCACTTACAGATTCAGATACTGATTCGCTGATTGATTCTGAGACGGATTCACTTACAGATTCAGATACTGACTCAGAGATTGATTCAGATACCGATTCTGAAATCGACTCTGATACTGATTCAGAGATTGATTCTGATACTGATTCTGATACAGACTCTGAAATGGATTCAGATACAGATTCTGAAACTGACTCTGATACTGATTCAGAAACTGATTCTGAAATGGATTCAGACACTGACTCAGAAACGGATTCACTGATTGACTCTGATACTGATTCTGAAATGGATTCAGACACTGACTCAGAAACGGATTCGCTGATTGACTCTGATACTGACTCTGAAATGGATTCTCTAACTGATTCAGAAATCGAGTTTGAAAGTGATTCAGAATTTGATGTTGATTCAGAATTAGACAGTGACTCAGAGTTTGAGATGGATTCTGAATTTGATGCTGATTCTGAGTTAGAAGTTGATTCAGATTCAGACAATGAATGTGAGTTTGAATTCGAGAGTGATTCAGACTCAGATGTATCAACCGTGTACCAGTGCGTTGTTTCGTTAACCAATGTAGACAATGGATTTCCCAAACCATACTGAGTCCCATAGTCACCCACACCTGTCGAACTAGAATTGGCCTGCCAAAGCCCCCACTTTCCAGTCTTATCTAAAGACTGCCTACCGAAGAAGAATCTACCATACTGAGTCCCACCTTGGGCTGAGCCACCTGACCAGTATCCAATTAAGCGCCAATTTTTAGCCGGACTAGTATAGAAGACCATAATACGTTGACCATTGTAAGTAGTTGTTGTATAACTCGGTTCAATAGTCGAATAGGTATTGTAATTAGTCCCTGATGTTGAAGTCGAAGCTTTTATCTCACTTGTTTCAAATAACTTAATAAATCCAGTGGTATCTGTGCCATTCCAATCAACTGTACCTGTATAGGTTGGATCACGATAATATAAACTTCTTTTGATTGTCCCTTGATCATCAATGACTGTAATCAAGGTCTTCGTTCCCTGTTCTTCAACCTTACCGTGCATATAGGTAGTACCTGGAGTCAAAGCTCTGGTTGAAGTTGCATGTGTAGTCGTGGAATAGTCATAGCCAACAAATGAACGAACGCCAGATGGTGTCACTGTTTGTCCACCAATTGTCATGACAGAATAGGTAGCAATAATGGTACCGTCTGTTGTTTTATAATAGGTGGTATTTAGTGTATATGTTGGCACCAATGTAGTCCCATATACATTAGCTGAGCTGGTACTAAACCTTAATCCACCAGGAATTCCTGAAGCTGTTGCCAAGGAAGTGTCATAGGTAATAGTAATTGGTGAGTTATCAGAATCTAGAGTGCTTGGATAAGTAAAGGTTGCACTAGATCCAGGATCAATTTTATAAGATTCTAATACAGTACCAGTTTTACTTACCAATTCTGCCAGTACTGTGTAAGTACTTGGATCTTCATCTAATGAATAGCGAATATAAGCATTTAAAGCTGTACCGCCTGAACTCTTATGGTTTTGATCATAAGTATCTGTTGCTGTATAACTAAATGTATGCCAACCAGCTACACTTGTACCAGCATATGGCGATGAAAATGTCAAACCAGTCACTTTCGCCCCGTTAGCATCTGTCATTTCAGGGGTAGCCGTTGAAAGTGTATCAACTAAGATACCCTCACCCTCACCAACTTTAAGTGTTGCTGTCGTTGAAGTATTAAGAGCAAAAGTAATCACTCCGTCTTCATCATTTTCCAACAACAAAAGACCAATTGCTTGGTTGCTTGCTTGCAAACTGCTGATAATGGTAGCAAGGTCAGCTGCAGTCGCATCCGCATCTCCTAAGATGGTTTGAGCCAACAGCAGCTGATCACGACTGGTTCCAATTGCAGTTAGCAAGGCTTGGCTTGGTGCAGTTTGGTTACTTGCGATTTGTACTAAAACCTCTGCTTCCGAAACAACTTGCTCTAAGGTTTGCTTTTCTTCTACTACAGTTGTAGCGCCTGTTTCACTCACACTGGTTTCAGATCCTGTTTCACTTGCTGCTGATTCACTTGTGCTGGTTTCAGAGCTTGTCGAACTTGATGGCGTAGTCGATGCTGATTCAGATTCCGAATGTGATACAGAAGTTGATTCTGAAACAGAGAGCGACTCTGAAGCCGATTGACTTTCTGAGTTCGATACGGACTCTGATGAACTGAGCGATTCGGACTCCGAAATCGATGTCGATTCCGATGCTGAGGTTGACTCAGACTGACTCGCTGATTCGGAAATCGATGTCGATTCCGAGGAGCTTACTGAAATTGAGTCTGAGTCGACAACTGTCGTTAACACGACAGTATCTGCTTCTGCCAAGGTTGATGTACTTGTTTCTGATGTCGCGACAACTTCAGAAGCCATAACGGTTTCAACCGCGACATTCCCCCCCACAACAGTTCCCGCTGCTGCTAACCCGCGTAACAATTGGCTTGCGGTCATTGAACGTTTTGCAGTGGCAAGGTTGACCTCGGCTGAACTTGCCGAAGACTTGCCTCCAATACGCATCAAACCGATTTGCGACATGACTGTTCTCACCCAGTGCTTACCGGATTTATGCATTTTTACACGACTTTTTCGAGATACTTCGGTAAAGTCATCTTTTCTTTGCATTTTCATTCAAAGAAATCCCCCTGATGTTTCTTTATCATTTAGTGTCCTAAAAATGTCCTATTCCCCAATAGTCCCCCTAAATAATTTATCCATTATACCAATGAATTATACTAAAGTCAATGATTTTTACTGAAATGAAAACGGATTTTTCGTCTTTTACTTTCAAATTTAACATATTATTTCGACGTAGTTTTCAAAATAGATTTCTTTCATATATTTTTTAATCATTTTCATTTTTATATCAATAAAATCAAAAAACCAGTTGATTACAACTGGTTTCATGATTATTCTTGCTCTTCTTTTTGTTTTTTCTTTTTGAATAGTCCAAATAACAGCATTCCTCCGAGCAAGGAGAGGGAGGTTTGCGATTCCTGACCTGTGCTTGGCAAGGCTTGGAGCACAGATTCGGATAGGGATTGAGATGGAACTTGCTGAACAGGCGTAATCGCTTCAGTTCCAGAGACAGATTCCGACTCTGAGTAGTGCTCTGAAAGTGATAACGACTGACTAATAGAGTTGATATCCAAGGTTGGCAGCGGCGGATTGAGTAATCCCGGACCATGACTGTGGATTTCACGATCACTCTCGGAGACGGATTCTGAAATTGATTCAGAGACTGATTCTGAGACTGACTCTGATACTGATTCTGAAATGGACTCGGATACGGACTCAGAGATTGATTCTGAAACTGATTCTGATTCTGAGACTGACTCTGAAATTGATTCGGAGACGGATTCAGAGATAGATTCTGAAATGGATTCTGAAATGGATTCTGAAATGGATTCAGAGATTGATTCGGAGACTGACTCGCGTATGGATTCAGAAACGGACTCGGAGACTGACTCGGAGATAGATTCAGAAACTGATTCAGAGATCGATTCTGAGATGGACTCGCTGACTGATTCTGAGATAGATTCAGACACCGACTCTGAAATGGATTCTGAAACTGACTCTGAGACGGATTCTGAAATCGACTCGGATACTGACTCAGAGACGGATTCTGAAAGTGATTCTGACACTGACTCTGAAATGGATTCTGACACTGATTCTGAAATCGATTCGGAGACTGACTCTGAAATGGATTCTGAGATTGATTCACTTACTGACTCAGAGATGGACCCAGAGACGGATTCTGAGACTGACTCTGAAATTGACTCAGAAACTGACTCTGAAATTGACTCAGAAATGGATTCTGAAACTGACTCTGAGACGGATTCTGAAATCGACTCGGATACTGACTCAGAGACGGATTCTGAAAGTGATTCTGACACTGACTCTGAAATGGATTCTGACACTGATTCTGAAATCGATTCGGAGACTGACTCTGAAATGGATTCTGAGATTGATTCACTTACTGACTCAGAGATGGACCCAGAGACGGATTCTGAGACTGACTCTGAAATTGACTCTGAAATTGACTCAGAAACTGACTCTGAAATTGACTCAGAAATGGATTCGGAAATGGACTCAGAGACTGATTCAGAAATCGACTCGGATACTGATTCGGAAATGGACTCTGAGACTGACTCAGAAATGGATTCTGAGACGGATTCTGAAACGGACTCGCTGACTGACTCAGAAATTGACTCAGAGACTGATTCTGAAATGGATTCTGAGATTGACTCTGATACTGACTCAGAGACTGATTCTGAGATTGATTCGGAGACTGACTCAGAAATTGACTCGGAGACTGACTCAGAGATTGATTCTGAAATTGACTCTGATATTGATTCGGAGACTGATTCTGAAATGGATTCTGAGACTGACTCAGAGACTGATTCAGAAATGGATTCAGAGACTGATTCGGAGATAGATTCTGATACTGACTCTGAGATTGATTCTGAAACCGATTCAGAGATCGATTCTGATACTGACTCAGAAATTGATTCAGAGACTGATTCGGAAATGGACTCTGAGATTGATTCTGAAACTGACTCAGAGATTGACTCAGAAACTGATTCAGAAATTGACTCGGATACTGATTCAGAGATGGATTCTGAGACTGATTCAGAAATTGACTCAGAGACTGATTCTAAGATAGATTCTGAGACTGATTCGGAAATGGACTCGCTGACTGACTCAGAAACTGATTCCGAAATGGACTCGGATACTGATTCCGAAATGGACTCGGATACTGATTCCGAAATGGACTCTGATACAGATTCTGACACTGACTCTGAGATGGATTCTGAAACTGACTCAGAGATTGACTCAGAAACTGATTCAGAAATTGACTCGGATACTGATTCAGAGATGGATTCTGAGACTGATTCAGAAATTGACTCAGAGACTGATTCTAAGATAGATTCTGAGACTGACTCTGAAATGGACTCGGATACTGATTCAGAAACGGACTCTGAAATGGATTCAGAGATTGATTCAGAGATTGATTCGGAAACTGATTCCGAGATTGACTCTGAAACTGACTCAGAGATTGATTCAGAAACTGATTCTGAGACTGATTCAGAAATTGACTCTGAGACTGACTCAGAAACTGATTCGGAAATGGACTCTGAGACTGATTCCGAAATGGATTCTGATACGGACTCACTTACTGACTCTGAAATGGATTCAGAAATGGACTCTGAAACTGACTCGGAGACTGATTCTGAGATGGACTCAGAAATGGACTCTGAAACTGATTCAGAAACGGACTCAGAAATGGATTCTGAGACTGACTCGGATACTGATTCTGAAATGGATTCAGACACTGACTCTGAAATGGATTCTGAAATGGATTCTGAGACTGATTCTGAAATGGATTCTGATACTGACTCTGATACTGACTCTGATACTGACTCAGAGACTGATTCTGAGACTGACTCTGAGACTGACTCTGAAATGGACTCGGATACTGATTCAGAGATGGACTCTGAGACTGACTCTGAGATGGACTCACTTACAGACTCTGAAATGGATTCTGAGATAGATTCTGAAATTGATTCGGAGACGGATTCTGAGATGGACTCGCTTACAGACTCTGAAATGGATTCTGATACTGACTCAGAGATAGACTCAGATACCGATTCAGAGATTGATTCTGAAATGGATTCAGACACTGACTCTGAAATGGATTCTGAAACCGATTCTGAGATGGACTCAGAGACTGATTCTGAAATGGACTCGGAGACGGATTCTGAGATGGATTCTGAGACGGATTCTGAGATGGACTCTGATACTGATTCAGATACTGATTCAGATACTGATTCAGATACTGATTCAGAGATTGACTCGGATACTGACTCAGAGACGGATTCTGAGACGGATTCTGAGACTGACTCGGATACTGACTCAGAGATGGACTCAGAAATTGATTCTGAGACTGATTCAGAGATAGATTCTGAAATGGATTCAGAAATCGACTCGCTGACTGACTCGGATACTGACTCAGAAACGGATTCTGAGACTGACTCGGATACGGATTCTGAGATGGACTCTGAGACTGATTCTGAGATAGATTCTGAGACTGATTCTGAAATGGACTCGCTGACTGACTCAGAAACTGATTCGGAAATGGACTCAGAGACGGATTCAGAAATTGATTCTGAAATCGATTCTGAGACGGACTCAGATACTGACTCAGAGATGGATTCTGAGACGGACTCAGAAATGGATTCAGAGATTGATTCGGAAACTGATTCCGAGATGGATTCGGAAACCGATTCACTTACTGACTCTGAAACGGATTCTGAAATTGACTCGGATACTGACTCAGAAACGGATTCTGAGATGGATTCTGAGACTGATTCAGAAATGGATTCTGAGATGGACTCAGATACCGATTCAGAGATTGATTCTGAAATCGATTCTGAGACTGATTCTGAGACTGATTCTGAGACTGATTCGGAAATGGACTCTGAGACTGACTCTGAGACGGATTCTGAAATTGATTCAGACACTGACTCGGAGACGGACTCAGAGATTGATTCAGAGATCGATTCTGAGACTGACTCTGAGATGGACTCGGATACTGATTCAGAAATTGATTCTGAAATGGACTCGGATACTGACTCTGAAATGGATTCAGAGATCGATTCTGAGACTGACTCTGAAATTGATTCGGATACGGACTCTGAGACGGATTCTGAGATGGATTCAGACACTGATTCTGAGATGGATTCGCTGACTGACTCAGAGACGGATTCGGAAATTGATTCTGAAACTGACTCGGATACTGATTCAGAGATGGACTCTGAGATGGACTCGCTCACTGATTCAGAAATGGATTCAGAGATTGATTCGGAAACTGATTCCGAGATAGATTCAGAAACCGATTCACTTACTGACTCTGAAACGGACTCTGAAATGGATTCTGAGATGGATTCTGAGACTGATTCAGAAATTGACTCTGAAACTGACTCGGATACTGATTCCGAGATTGATTCAGAAACCGATTCACTTACTGACTCAGAGATTGATTCTGAGACTGATTCTGAGACTGATTCTGAAACTGACTCTGAAATGGACTCGCTGACTGATTCTGAAATTGACTCGGAAACTGATTCTGAGATGGATTCTGACACTGACTCAGATACTGATTCAGAAATGGACTCTGAGACTGATTCAGAAATGGATTCTGAGACTGACTCGGATACTGATTCAGATACTGACTCAGAGACTGATTCTGAGACTGATTCTGAAACTGACTCGGAGATGGACTCAGAAACCGACTCTGAGACGGATTCTGAGATGGACTCTGAAACTGACTCTGAAATGGACTCGGATACTGATTCGGAAATGGATTCAGACACTGACTCTGAAATTGATTCGGAGATTGACTCGCTTACAGACTCTGAAATGGACTCGGATACTGATTCTGAGACTGACTCGGAGTTAGATTCTGAGACTGACTCAGAGACGGATTCTGAAATCGATTCTGAAATCGATTCTGAGATGGACTCAGATACGGATTCAGAAACTGACTCTGAGACGGATTCAGAGATGGATTCTGATACTGATTCTGAGATGGACTCAGAGACTGATTCTGAAATTGACTCAGATACAGATTCTGAAATGGATTCTGACACTGATTCTGATACTGATTCTGATACTGATTCTGAGATGGACTCACTTACAGACTCAGAGATTGATTCTGATACTGATTCTGAAATGGACTCAGAGACTGATTCTGAGATGGACTCACTTACAGACTCAGAGATGGACTCAGATACTGATTCTGAAATTGATTCCGATACTGACTCAGAAATGGATTCTGATACTGACTCTGAAATGGATTCAGAGATTGATTCACTTACTGATTCTGAGATAGATTCTGAGACTGATTCACTTACTGACTCAGAGATGGACTCTGAGACTGATTCTGAAATGGATTCAGAGATGGATTCTGAGACTGACTCAGAAACGGATTCTGAGACTGATTCAGAAATGGATTCAGACACTGACTCTGAAATGGATTCTGATACCGACTCTGAAATGGATTCTGAAATTGACTCTGATACTGATTCTGAAATGGATTCTGAAATGGACTCTGAGACTGATTCTGAAATGGACTCGCTCACTGACTCAGAAACTGATTCCGATACGGATTCTGAGATTGATTCTGACACTGACTCGGAAATTGACTCAGAGATGGATTCGGAGACGGATTGCTGAATAGAATTGGATAGCGACTCAGACACTGATTCAGAGACGGATTGTCGAACGGATTCGGAGACGGACTCAAAGACGGATTCCGATACAGAGAGACTCAAACTTTCTGTCATAGATTGGTTCGGAGTATAGGTCAGGTTAACAACAACATCCTTGTAGTTTCCTTGATAGGTTTGTACACGAACGGTTACTGCATGAGTCCCAATTTCCATTTGATGGGAGGTAAGGACAGTATATGTCAAACCTGCACCACTGACATTGGCAGTACCTGAACGAAGAGTTGCGCTCACGATTGCAGTAATTTCCGCATCTGTGAATTTTACGCCATATTCGCGTGTTGCGCTTCCGCCTTGTACATCCATAAAATACTGTCTAAATGGGGTCGAAAGGCTTGTAAGCCCTGCAGCATTTGTCGCTCTCACTTGGTTGGTATACAAACCAAGCGCTGCACTGGCACTTGGCGTACCACTGACTACACCAGAGGTAGAAATAGCTAATCCCTTACTATTTTCAGACACACCATTCGATAAGTTAAGGGTAATACGAACAGCCGTGATCGCACCCTCTGGATCAGTGATCGTCGTCACCTGTATTGGGGTTGTCATTGTCACACCACGGAAAACATAAACATCCGTTGTAGCCGAGAAGGTGGGCGCTGTCGTGTCAGTTGCTCTAAAACCAGTTCCTACCTGACCGCTAACCCCAACAAGCTGTTGGTAACGACCTGTTAGATTGTTGGCTGCTTGAGCTAGGGACTTGGTTAATGCATCCAATCGTTCTTGACTCAATTGGCTGTCTAACATAGCTGATTTTGCTGCCGCTAGTTGCACATTGGCTGCTTCAAGAGCTGCTAGGTAACGTTGACCCTTACTACTTGTTAAATCCGTCGAATTGGGTACTTGTTGAGACAGAGCCCGCTCAATACTTTCCAATGCCTGATAAAAAAGTCCTGTTTCCAAACGCTCAAGTGGACTAAGCTCCGTCTGAACTGTTTGCTCATTTACCTCACTATTTGTAGTAAATGTTACTTGACTCTCTGATACAGAGATGGAGTCTGACCCTGACAGACTTTCCGACTCGGAAACCGACTCAGACTCCGAGAAAGAGTGGGAGAGCGACTCTTCCTGGCTAAATGCTATTGACTCTGACTCCGACAAACTACTAGATTGGCTCAACCAAAGGCTTTCTGAGGCAGACAAGGACAAGCTGGCTACATCTGAACCAACTTCCAACACCACCTCTTCTTTAGTCACCAAGGCCTCTTGACTAAGTTCTTGAGCTTGAACTAATTCTCCGCCCGCTACTGCCAAACCAGCCACCATAGCCGATTTCATCAACAGACTAGCCGAAGAATAGGTTGACTTTGACGCTAGAGAAATTGATTTGGTTTCAATGTTGCTTTGGCCAAATATCTTCCAAGCAACTTTAGAAATGACAGTTCTGACCCAGTGCTTTCCGGACTTATGCATCCGCACATGGGTATGACGATGAGTTTCTGTAATCGATTGTTTTTTCATTTTGACACAAAGGACCATCCGACTCTAATCTGAGCCGGATGGCTTTTTTTCCTTCTATAAATATAGGTAGAATATAGCTTCTATCTTACCCTATCCCTTCCCTTCCCTTCCTGTCAATCAATTGATCTCATTTTCCTGCGCTTTTTCATATGTTTTTTTCAATACAAATGAAAAGAAAAGATAAGATTACTCTCACCTTTTCCATTTTTCTAAAATTGAAATCTTTTGCATACATTTTTGATAGTCTTGCATCCTACCAGTTTTCAAATAAAAATCCTTATGTAGATTCAATCGCCATCTATAGGCTCGTAATTCTGGCTCGATATCAAAGCCAATCAATGATAAGACAGCAATACGTTCTTCAATGCTCTTCAGAGGAAAAACCGAAGAGATCTCAACTGTCTTGGTCACACTTGTTTGACGCTTACGATGATAATACAAACTAGTGTTTGAATACACGATTCGCTCAGCCTTTAGGTATATTTTCCAAGTTGTATAGTCATCCTCGACCTTTTCATCCTCCGGATAGACAATTCCATCTAACAATGCAGCCTTATACAATTTGCACCATGGGACGGTAAAACATTGACTGATCGAAAATCGACTCTCGTACTCTTTTTTAAACCATTCTTGTGGGCTAAAAATCTGCCTAAAATAATCCTGTGCTTGCAGGTGGAAAGCAAATGAATTGGTCTCTTCCATAAATTGAGTAAAGTTAACCACAGCAATATCAGCGTCCGTCTCTTTCAACGACTGATAGAGATATTCAATGTGATTCGGTTCCAACCAATCATCATTATCAACAAATAAAACATAGTCACCACTAACTAGAGGCAGGGCTGTATTTCGTGCTGCTCCGACCCCTCCTCCTCCGATTGCCTTATTCACCAATTTAACTCGACTATCTTTTTGACGATAAGCTTCACAAACACTGGCACTACCATCTGTTGATCCATCGTTCACCAATATTAATTCAATGTTTTGATAGGTTTGATCTAAAATACTATCCAAACACTGCTTCAAATAGATACCCGCATTGAATACAGGAACAATGACTGATACTTTTTCCATCCTATTTCTACTTTCTAAATCGATTCATCAAATCTAACTTAGCACTAATAGACCGATAGAGCTCAATCTGACCTGCATAGAGAGCATCTGCTTGACATTTTTTCAAGCGAGCTACATAGGAATCTATCTGGGCTGCCGGATTATAGCCTAAGGCCACCAATAACGCAATCCGTTCTTCCGCGTTACTGATCATGGTCGTGATGTCCTGCAACATGACAGACCGAGACAGCCCTTCCGGCCGTTGTGAATAGTAATAGGGACCTTCATTGGTGAAATGGATCTGATTGGCTTTCAAATACAATTTATAGATCGTTGCATCGTCTTCTCTGAGACGACCTGTTGGGTAGCGGATATCCCCAAATAAGGACCTTTTAAATAATTTCAACGGAGAGAAGGTGAAAGCAAGGTGCATATTGTTTTTCATGTTTCCCTCTAAGTCCAACCAGTCTTGGATGGAATAAACCGTCTGGAAATAGTTTCCTTCATGATGGTAAAAAAGGAAAGACTGCCGTTCCTCATTGAAAGAGGTGAAATTAGTGGCAGCAATATCCGATCCTGACTCTCTCGCTCCGTCATATAGATGCTGGAGATAGTAATCTTCTACAAAATCATCTGAATCGACAAAGGTAATGTATTCTCCCTTCGCACTGTCAATCCCCTTATTGCGTGCCGCAGACACCCCTGCGTTTTCCTGGTGAATGACACGGATACGTTCATCTTTTTTGGCATATTCTTCCAAAACAAAGGCGCTCCCATCTGTCGAGCCATCGTTAATTAATATCAATTCAAAATGAGGATAAGTCTGTTTCAATAAAGAATCAATGCAGCGGTTTAAGTAAGGCTTTACATTATAAACAGGGACAATAATACTAATTAAAGCAGGTACTGCTTGCACTTCGTGTTCTTCTTTCACCGAAACCTCCTGTAGAGTTTGCGACGCAACACCCACCCAAGCCTTTACGGAGTGAAGGTAGTCCGCATCTTCTGTAAACTGAATATCTGTATCAAAATTATGCTCAGCAGTGTGCTTGTGGTCAAGTTTCACCTTGGATGTCGCCTTCATCTGAAACCATTCATACTCAGAATCGATGTGTCCCAAGTCAATAGCCTGATAACCCCTCTGCATCAAATCAACTGCCAAGACCTTAGCTGTCGGCCCCAACATCAGAAGGATCAACTTATCATCTGCATGCTCTAAAATCGCTTCTAGAATGTCATCGTATTTAGCAAAAGCATTCTTTGATGGACAAACGATACGAGAAACAGAATCTGCTCCAGCAAACAGGTCGTTTCCAACCCCCGATCGACTGGTTTCACCTTCGACAATCAAAATATCTCGCCCCTGCCATAAGTCCTTAATGGCCGCAAAATAGGCTGCCGCAGGTTCCTTATCCACCAAGTCGATATAGGGACGCGAGATAAAGGTTGAACCGTACCAGTCAGATTGACACTCCTGGGCATAA
Source organism: Streptococcus sp. 29896 (assembly GCF_032594915.1). Classification (NCBI taxonomy): domain Bacteria; kingdom Bacillati; phylum Bacillota; class Bacilli; order Lactobacillales; family Streptococcaceae; genus Streptococcus; species Streptococcus suivaginalis. The sequence goes on from NZ_CP118733.1 coordinate 1,739,004, forward strand.
AATTGACCATAGCGCTCAAAATGACTCTTCCAAAATTGTTGAGCATTTGAGTTATACCGTTCCAATCCTTGAAAAACATCTGGCAAACACACCACTAATTCCGGAGAACTTGGAATGGTCAAAATAGCTTTTAAGGCTGCCGCTAATTCTGAATCATATGGCTGATAGGGGATGCTAGACCCCTGAATCACATCAATTTCTCCATCTCCAAATCGCACAACAGAGGACTGGTGTTCTTTGATATAAGCAAGGCTATCCAAAATCGGCAAAACACGAATTTCTTCTAATTTTCTCATCCTTCTCCCCCATCACATATGGCACTAAAGACAGCATTGACCAATAATTTTTTCGTAAAATACCCTTGTCGAACCAAGGGATTAAAGGCCCTTACTCTAGCCACAAATCCCTGATAGTCAGCTGGCGTCATAGCTTGAATTTTTTCAACCGCTTCATCCAGACTGTCCACAACCAAACCAAGTCCATTCGCCTCGATGATTTCCTGATTGGCAATTCCTCTCTGAACAATCACAGGGATGCCCGCTGCTACAAAAGCACCTAATTTATACGGACAATAGAGGGTTTGATACCCCTTGTCATGATCATCCATCCACACCAAGCCAAATCCGCCTTGCGACATCTCTAACAAGAGCTGTTCATCTGGGCGATAAGGTAGGCGTTTTACCATGGTTGGCAACTCCACCTCTTGGCGACAATAAAGATGAACCTGAACAGGATAGTTCCAACTTTTCATGAAACTAAAACGCTCTGGTGAGCCCGGAAAGTGGATTAAGGGCTTATAATAAGCTGGTAATTGCGGAGCATTGGTCGGATGATCCCACATCCCCTGAACTAGTGTCTTTTTCACAGTCAAGCCATGTTCACGCAAGACATCAATCATCTTTTGACTCGGAGCCACAATGACATCTGCTAGATTATAGTAGGCAATGGTCCGGTCCATCAAGTAGTAATTCCCCGCAAACATTAAAGGAACAACATCGTGGATAAAAATCACAATTTTGATTTGATAAGCCTTCAACTTTGCCATCAAGCGCTCATCAAAATTCGTTGTATTCCAAGTCGGCGTTTGGAAGATGACAACATCCCCATGCCGCAAGCCAGCCACAATCCCATCCAAGCGTTTACTGAGTTCAGACGGACTATCTGCCTCCATATTATAAGCATAGACCCCCAGTTCACGATAGCCAAGGTCAATCGCAATATCTGTCACCATATTTTGTCCAAGCTGCGCCGTTGAAGATGCTGCTTGACCGTTTAAATTTGTAATATAGACTCTCATTTAATTGTTTCCGTATTTATCTATCATCCGCTTGCGGAATTCCAGGTTCTTATAAGCTACTACATCCCCATTACGCAGTTTGCTATCCCGATTTATCTGCGAACGCCATTTGTAGGCGGCAATTTCCCGTGACAAATCAAAACCAAGCAAGCCCAACACCTCAAGGCGCTCTGCTACTGGCTCCGTTGAAAAGATTGTCGCCTGATCGGCTGTCTGGGTCATCGACCCCGCATTGACACGATAAATCAGACTAGAGCGATGCATATAGGCGATTCGATTCGCTGCCAAGTATGTTTTCCAAGTTGTCCGGTCATCCTCCCCAAAACCATCTGTCGGATAGAGGATGTATTCAAACAGAGACTTTTTATACATTTTGCTCCAAGGTACTGTGAAACAGAGGGAAATATTGTGGCCAACCCCATATTGGAAAGCAAACCACTCTTCTGGGCTATAAACAGCCTCGTAATAATCATCTGCCCCAATGTGTAAATTGAACTGCCCAGTTTCCTCGTAATACTGAGTAAAGTTGGAAATGGCTACATCACTTCCTGTACGAGTAAGTAGTTCATACAAATCAGAAACATGATTAGGATCAATCCAATCATCTGCATCCACAAATACAATATAGTCCCCTGTCGCCACCTCAAGTGATGTATTACGGGCCGCGCCTAGACCTTCATTCTTCACCTTGTGAACCACTCTAACCCGTCGATCTTGCTGACGTAACTGCTCGCACAAGAGAGCTGACCCGTCTGTCGAACCATCATTGATTAATAAAATCTCTAGATTTTTATAATCCTGTGCCATAATACTTTCGACACATTGACGAAGATGTTTTTCCCCATTGTAAACAGGTACAATTACACTCACTTTTTCCACTTAAATGCCTCATTCCCTCTTATATATTACCTTTATCATAGCATGCCTAGACTAGAAATGCAAAAATAGTCTGTCATTTTTCTGTAAACAAAAAGGGGATTTTCCCCTTTTTTAACGATAGATTCCATAATACTGGTGAGCTGACCACAGTCCCGTCACCATGGCTTGAACCAACTCTGGATCCATAAAGAAATCTGTAACTTCCTGCCCATTGAGGTATCCAGCTTCGCTCTTAAAACCTGTGAAAGCTTGGCAGCGTTCCTCTAGTTCCTTCCGAATGTCCAGATGCTTTTGTGGATTTGGCAAAGGCTGGTTCACATCACAAGCTCCTGCCAAAAACTCCTCAACCGTCATGTAGTTGGCCAACTCACGCAAACCAGCAAAACGCCCTTCTTCAAACCCTTGTTCTTGAATATTCAAAACAGGAGTTCCAAGCGCCAAACATGGCAAGGTTCCATGCAAACGAGTGGTAACGACAAAGCGTGCTGACTGATAGAGGTAGAGGTAGTACTGAGCTACTTTCATCCGTTGAGAAGGGCTCATGTACTGGTGGTTGATATCCGCACTCATCCGAATAACCGGATAAACAGATTCTCTTGCCAACTTATCATAAACAGCATTTGGCAGGTCAATCGCAAGTACAATGTCCTGCTTTTTCACTCCTGGTTCAGATTGAATCGTCAAGGTCATGCAATGCGAGAGATAGGATTCAACTCCCAGATCTTCAAAATAAGATTGGGTATCGATCGACCGAGCACCAACTGGTTCATATTTGGTGAAAAAAGCACGATTTTCAGGAGATGAGAACAAGGACTTACTATCCTCATCTACATACATAGAAATCAGGAGCGGGTGAAGATAGGACTGCTTAGGCGGGAAATTTTCCGGCCGATGTGAGTACCATCCGTTCATGATGATTTTTATTTCTTCATCCGTTTCCGCCTGAAACTCATTCATGTAATCACGATTGATGAAGTAGTCAATCCGTGGTAAAAAGCGACTGGTCGCAACGGATTGAATCTCATCTCCTATATTACCTGTTGTGTAAGAAAAAAGGGCATATTTGGTCATGGCATTTCCTGCTTTCGGTTATTTCGTTCTAGTATAGCACAGAATAGCATGAATGCGAAGCTAGTGGCTTAGATTGTTCGAGCTTGACCTACCCCATTATTGATTTTAAAGACATACTTATGCCCCTGCGTCAAACTATGATAGAAGCCATCTCCCTCATAGACTTGGAAAATCTGCATGGTCTTGCGACTTTCCTCATCCTTGTAAACATGTTGGACATAAGGATTGTCCGCAAAAACCTTCTCCAAGAGTTCTTGACTAGCCGGACGAGCTTTCCCCTCGATTCGAATAACTTGAATCAAGTAGTCTTCTTCTGACAGGGCTGTTAGTGCAACACGCTCATCCCCCATCAGTTGTTGATAGAAATGCGTTTCCGAACCAGTCATAAAGAAAATACCATCCTCATTGGCTGCTGTAATATGGATCGGACGTGCATGGGGATTTCCAGCTTCATCAACCGTCGCAAAAATCCCTAGCTTCATTCCTTCCAAAATTTCCATGACATTTTTGACTTCCATAAGTAGCCTCCTAGACTTACATTCTACCTAAATTATAGCAAATTCCATTCGGAAAGTTAAGGTAAACATACAAAAATACTACTGAATATTTCCCATCCCTCTAGCCCCTACGCCCACTCTTTAGCTGAGTTGTTGTCCCTACATAGACAAAGGTCCGATTAAACACCTTTGGGTCTACCATCTTTATCCGAAATAAAAAATAATGGTCTCTACCATCCTTAGCCGACTCCTTGTTAAGACGAAAATAGGACTTACCAGAACTGGCCATGGTCAGCAGGATATCATCCGCCAAAAAACTCAAGGGAGTATCCAGCGCTGAGTATTTATAAAAATCTCCTTCAAACTGATGGTAATTTTCCGAAAAATAATCAAACTGCCATTCATTTTGTCGAGTTTGTCTTACTTTCATCTCTCTTCCTCCAAACTAAAGGCCAACAGCTGTTCCATCGGAATCCTCACATGCCCTCCCCCCTCTTTGAGCACTAGATTTTCCCTAGACAAGTCTGTGATCATACCTATACGATACCGCCGTTCTCCGCCTTCTTGGACCAAAAATTTCCCCATCAATTGCTGCAAGAACAACTGATTAAGGAGAAAGAGCTTTTGAGCCAAGGGCAATTGCTCCATTTCCTCTACATCAACTGATGATTCCTGCAAGGCAGTCATATGCTCCGAGATGAAGAATCCCATCCATTTAGCCATCCCCCTATCCTGATAGAACCGAACTGAATCAAAAGGCAAGTAACTCCGATCAATCATTCCAATCCCTCCAATCCACCGGCGGAATGTCCACCCACCAGTCTGCTACGTTCGAAGACTCTTGAGGCAGGATCCAATACATCTGCTGTGACCAATGATGTAAAACCATACTTGTTTTGAATGCTGTCTATAGCCTGCTGTAAGCGCTCATCTCTCTCCAACTGTTCGATATCATCAAATAGTCCAATAACCATTACCGATTCATCTACTAATTGATCAAAGCGAATCCCTACTCGACGAATAGCGCCATCCTTGTATTTCTCTCGAAACAAATCAATGACAATAGCAGCTAAACGCTTATAGTCACTTGTGGGTTCGATCGTTCGTTGCACCATGATAGGCAACCGATTCTCTCGACTTGAAAACATAAGCGTCAGACCAACTCTCTTTGTTTTTTTACCCTTTTTCCGCAAACGCCGTGCAACTTGACTAGTAAACCCCCGTAACAAAATCTCTAAATCTTGTTTATCTGTATAATCTCGATCCAGTGTCTGACTGTTGCCAATCCCCTTGCTCTTTGGACGATAGGGATGTTTGAGATTGGATTCATCTACTCCATGGGCATGGAACCACATTTGAGTCCCCATGATACCAAATTCTTTTTTTAGATGATCTGGATTGGCCAAGGCTAACTCTTTTACCGAATGAATCCCCAACTGGTGCAGGCGTTTCTCTGTTCGATGCCCAATTCCCCAAAAATCAGTCAATTTTGAGATATTCCAAACCTTGCTTTCCACATCTTGATAGGACCAATTTGCCCGCATGGTTTTAGTTTTCTTAGCTTCATTATCCAAGGCTAGCTTAGCCAATAAGGGATTAGCATTGCTCATCCCAACCGTCGCATAGACACCTGTTTGTGCCCAAATCGCATGCTGAATCCGATCAGCCACCCGATCTAATTTTACCTTACGTGATAAAGCTGGATCCTTCACAAAGTAGTCCAAGGAGGTCGTTAAATCAAGAAAGCCTTCATCGATAGAATATGGAAAAATCTCATCTCTGCCGGCGAAGTCCTCAAAAATTTTTTGAATCGCAATATTTTTTTCGATATACAATTCCATCCGAGGCGGCACAATGTAAGAACGTTTGGCCCAATACTCGACATACCGGATATAGTCTGGAGTTATGGGTAAACTATTCCTTTTGGCATTTTGATAAGAAAATTTCCTCGTCCGAATGTCAAAAGGCAATTCATGCGTTCTTCCGACATTATCACGACCAAATACCTGTTTAAAGATAGGTGAACTTGCTAAAATCAGCCCGTTTGAGTGATCATCTCGACTAAGAACACATAAAGAAGTTGTCAATGGATTCAGACCACGCTCGACACATTCGATCGATGCATAGAAGGATTTCATATCGACAAAGGCAATATCTGAAACTGGCTCCTTGGTATAATCAATTACCACCATCTTATCACCCTAAACTGCCAAAGGCATAAAATGACCAACAACCTTTCCTACTATCTTAGGCTGGTCTTCATAGAAGGCAAACTTATCCGGATGGTCTGGATTGATGGACACCAGACGGAAACCTTCCTCCTCCCGATACACACGCTTGATATAGGTATGACCAAACCAGACAATGGCATAGATACCACCGTCATAATCAAAACTAGTCTCCTTGATAAGCGCCACCTCTCCTGATTGGAACATGGGCTCCATGGAATTCCCCTTAATCCAAGTCGCCACGTCATGGTCCATCTCTTTATCAAAATAGACCGTTTCTGTTTCGAACTCATCCTCAAAGGTCTCACCAGGCCCTGCAGACAGCAAAATATTGGTTCGAACCTGATAGGCCACAAATTGTACCGACTGTTCTTGTTCCTCCAACAAACGCTGTGAGTAACGCATCACCTTTCCTTTATGAGCACTAGTCAGCTTATGGTAGACTGACAAGAGCTCAAAATCAGACTCAAAGTAACCTTTAGCTACCAAAAAAGTCTCCTCCAAAGTCCGCAGATGCTTGGCATTGGGAACCGTCGTCTCCGATTCCCACTTAGAAATCGTCACCTTCCCAACACCAACCAGCTTCCCTAGATTTTCCTGCGTCATCTCATTGACCAAACGAATCGCTCGCAAACGCTCCCCTGAAAACATCCTTCACCTCAATAAGTTTCTTTATAAAGTAACTATATTATACAAAATAAATGCTTAACTGACAAGGATGAATTTTCCCTTCGACAACTAAATGGTCTATTTAGCCACAGAAGGAATTACGGAACACCGGTAAACAAGAAACAAAACAAAGGCGACACACAAGCTAGCCTGAACACCTTGAACGAGCACAAAAAACACTCCATGGTGTGAACCATGAAGTGTTGTAAATACTGTAATGTAGCTGGTTCTTAACGTTTTGAGAACTGGCTAGCTTTACGTGCTTTCTTAAGACCTGGTTGGGGCAACACTAGTTTTATCCAAATTCAAAAACCTTTAGTATCATGAGGTTTCACGATTTCTAAAATGGTAAATTTCATCCAATTTCAACTAATATCATCAAAATAAGGTAAATTTTCAAACAAAATAAGCAAAATCGAACCAGAAAATATAACAGTTTACCTTATTTGTTTATTATGAAAGAATACTTTTGTAGCTTCTACTCTCACTACTTCATTCCTCTAAACTGTCGAAAAAGCGTAGTCTTTTCGATTGTGCAGAGGAATCCAAAAGGCAGGTGTTCGCATCTGTCTTTTTTTATCTTTTCACTTTGCCTGCCAGTTCAGATTGCAAGAATGGTTTTATTGAGCCAAGAATAATAGCTCCTGCTTTCTTGTCTTGCTTTTCAGTTCTATTTCTCTTGTTGAACATATCGAGCATAAATCTATAATCCTTTTCGGGTTCATAATCATTCCATTGTGTAGGTTTAAATGCTCCAATTTCATATAAATAAAGCAAAAGTTTGCGACTAAAAAATTCTGACGATAATTGAAGAAACTGATTCTCTTCTACTGCATGCAACAACTTAAATAATTGCTCTTTGACATCAACTTCATGTTTCAAATCATCACGTTCAAATTTCTTAATGCAGGAACTTCCGATAGGGTATAATATACTACCATTCAATTTATTTTCGATAGTAAAAAGGTAGCGAAGATGCTCCTTACCGCATATACATGATTCTTCTAGCAATTCATCTTCTTCTACATCTGAAATTTCCCACTCAGCAACAGCCGATTCCCAACTATTAGATTCAGAACTATCCATCACATCTTTAATAAGTGTTTGCAAGTATCTACTTTCTGTTCCCATAAGCGTTAACTCCTTCCTAATTTTCTCCCACCATTATTTACTTGTCAATTCATTTCTATTAGTGACTAATTCTTTAAATCCATAGTTGATTAATAGTGCATTACACATATTTACATCTAAACTTGCCGTCCCACTTAGTATGAACTCATATAGTGTATCCTTCTGATTTCCTGCTCTCAGCATGTTTCCCGATAGTTCAACCAATTTTTTACTAACAATCGGTGGCAACTTCATTCCGACACAAATAGCAATAACGCTTTCAAGCTTGGGCTCAGTCTTGTCATTTCGAAGATTAGAAATTGCTTTTAACCCAAGATTGCTTGCATCAGCCAACTCCTGATTTCTCACATCACGCCACTTCATCACTTCCACTAATGCAGGAGAAAAACTGCTCATCCCATTGAGCTTGGACATGATTTCAATAACATCACCTATATGAATATCAACTTTCTCAATCCACTCATTTTTATCTTTAGGATAGCTAATCGTAATTTGAATATCAGAATCGGCATCACGATTGAGCAACAAAGTCAAAGCGGTAGAATGTCCTGTTTTGGTACTAGAAGAAATTTCAAATACTACACAGCATTCGTCCATATGTTGACGTGCATACGGTGTAAAGAATGGATTCCCCACAATATCATACGAGATATACTTAGCATCATTGATACAAAGATGAGATTCCACATAAAGTAGCTCACCTTTTTCAACACGCTCTTTTAAGATTGGTTGAGATAATAATTGTAAACCTAACTGAATTAAACTTACTGAAAATGTTTGAGTATCCTCTAGATAGCCTGTCTTCCATCTGTGAGTTGGGACGTAGGCATCATCTACATAAATAAATGCACCCTTGACTATTTCAAATCCACATTCTGCCAAGCGAACTTTTGCAGACAAGCGAGAAACTCCGAAAAACTGAGCTAGTTCATCAATCCACTTCTCTACAATCTCGAGTTCATCTCGGGTTTGGCTCATTTCAATAAGACATTGCTGTCTACTCCTTGCTTCTTGAATAAACATCTCTTTGGGCATCAGGATTTTTGGGGCAATTGATTCAGCGTGCCATTCCATCCAACCAATCATATCAGAAGCTTTTTCATCCTTAATGTCATTTGTTGTAGATAGAACAGAAAGTTCCTCTTCCTCAGCTCTTGCTAATTCTAAAGCATAACGATGCAATTCCCAGTGAACACATTCATGAAGAATCGTATTTCTCACAACTCCAAGATTTCGTATCTGAGGAAGCTTTTCATCAATAACTACTGTTCCCGCAGAGATATCCTTTTCAGGATTATCTTGAAAATAGATTTGACCAAAAATTGAAGTATCCTCCGTAATGGAAGCATACTTTAACTGAAGCCCCATTTGTTGAACAATATAATCAGGTTCAACTCTTGTCGGTGTCAGCAAGGCATTTCGGTCATATTTATTCAAAATTGCTTCTGCCACCTTATCCAAATCATCCTTCCAAATAAATGGAACAAGTTTATCAGAGAGAGGATATTTAAAGGTACTATACGTCCCCTTCTCATAGGTATCAACTTTTACAATTTTAAAATTTTTGATTCCTGCATCAGGCTTTCCAATAGCAGATACACGAAGCCAACGATTCTTTTCGATGGTATTCTCATAATGATTGGTACGTTCAGTTACTACTGCATAGACATCCGTCAAAATATCTATATCAATTTCGCCATCTCCACGATGTCCAGCATAAACATACTTGAAGTCTACATCTGTAACTTCTACTTCATCGTCATAATCATAGGTAATACCTAGCTCTTCAAGATTGCCTAGGAAATATTTCTCACTTGCATCATAGATTTCATCATAGAATGTTTTTTCAATATATTTGGTAAAAGAAATCAAGTCCCCTCCTAAAATCCAAACAGTTCATCAATCGGATGCCAATCTGCCATATCGTCTCTCCATTCCCCTTCGTTCAAATAGCGAAGAGTGCCTGCAATATCACGGACAAGTGCCCCTTTTAAATTATATTTCTCAAGATAAGCTTTCAAAGCTTCGTATTTCAAGGGTGCGTACTCGTCAATATTCTTATCTTCACCTTTAGCACTTTCTCCGCCCTTGGTTTCTACAATATAGACATCGCCATTCTTCATTTTGACAATATAATCAGGATAGAAATGATGGGAGGAGCTGGCTGTATAATAGACAATTGAAAAATATTGACTTCCTTTATCACCGTTCTTATAGACAAACTCAACAGCATCTTCGTGTGATTCAATGTACTCTTCAAAAAGACGTTCAACTTCACTTCCTTTGAGAACGCTATTTGTATAACCTTCATAGATATTGGTTATTGTATCAATATGTTCCAATTTTGGATTATAGGAATAACGTTCTGTCATCGGAATATAGAAATCATTCTCCTGAGGTACTACAAGTCCCATACTGATGGTTGGCTGAATATCAGCTTGTCTAAAGACTTCACGCAGAGCGCGCCAATTATTCAAGATAAAGGCTGTCCATTCGCTAGCTTCCAACATCAAAAGTTTTTGCTTGTTTGGTCGCTTATCATCCATGAAGAAGCGTTTCAGAAGAGCTTCAACCTGACTTACTTTCAAGTGAGTAACTCGGTCAAGTTCATGATAAGCATGAAGCAAGTCAAGACGATTAGCACGATAGTCTGCTTCTACTCGTCTTTCTCTATCTTGAAGGCGGTCAGAATGTTCCAACGTATCAAAACGACCTTGTTTATAGGTGTTAACAATGGAACTTCCAAATTGAAGTCCTTGATTTTCTAACTTTTGCTTATTTGATTCAACATCTTCTGTCAGATTCCATTCACGAACCATACCTTGATAGAGATTTTCACGTATAGCTTTTTCATTTTGTCCTTCATGCAAATCAAGTACTCGCTCGCTGATTAAATGGAAATCTTTAGCTATATCTTTTCGATTCAGAAGTGGCGTAGGTGCTCCTACTCCTTTTTGAGTAAATGCACCATTCAAGAAGTCCACATCAAAAGTATAAAGATAAGCATTATCCAATACATCAATATCATAATGCCCTTTGAAAGGTTCGGGCATCCTACGGATACGACCAATAGTCTGAATAGTAAAGGCTTCACCCATGTTTTCACGAATCTTAATCAGAATCTTAGCTCGTGGAGCATCCCAACCTGTGGCAATTGCCTGTTTGATAATAAGATATTCTACTTCGTTATCAAGCTCTTGTACATTGAGATAGTTTCGCTTTTGGTCAGCTAGCCAAATTCCAAGTTTTCCGTCCTCATAAGTTTTATGTAGTTTTTCTTGAATATATTTTTCAATCCGACTAACCAACTCCGGCTCTGAATCCGACTTATCAGGTAATTGAACCAATACCAAGGGATTGATTCCTGTTACACCATGTTCAGCATAGCCCTGCACAATTTCTTTACGCTTCAGCTCAGCACTTTCAAAGAGAAGTTCAAATTCCTCACTAATATGCTGACTCTCGTCAAGATAGTTTTCAAGTCCTTCGTTGACGACAACCGATTTTGTAATCAATCCTGATGCAATAACTTCTTCTTCCATCACCTCATAGAACTCTATCTTGTCAGGCATATTGGGGTCTTCAATTGTAGCAGAAACCTTGACAGTTTTTGAAGCATTAAAGCGTGCAATAATGTCTCTCGCCTTTTTGGTATCATTACGATGTGCTTCATCAATGACAAGAATAAAATGACGACCTGCTGCGACAGCCTTTTCAATCTTATCTTCAAGATTATCACGCTCGCTATCCGAAAGCATGGCTTTCGACTTCTTACCGATAACACGCTCATAGTTAATAAAGGTAACACTTTCCTTATCAAATCCTTGCAGTAAGGCATCATCCACTGACTGTGCCTTAATAGATGAGAAATGCTTCGCCTTATCCTGACTCTGTTCTTCAAGTTCTCCTGCTCCAGGCGTAAACCATACAAATGCTACGTTATCATGTGTACTTGAAATATAGGTATTGACCCAATCAAGAAGGGTAATCGTCTTACCCGAACCCGTTGGCGATTTAATCATCAGTTCATTCACACCATACTCGGGTGCTGTAAACTTTAAAAGTTTATCGACCAGTTTTTGTTGGAAATTTTTTAATTCAATCATGACCAAATATCCTTTCCGAAGTAGTAATGTGGAATCTCCTGTTTCGTGATGTTTTTGTCACGAAGGATGCGTTCTTGCTTCTCATCGAAGAAAATCTCAGGATGAATGAAGAGGGTAGAATTTTCAATAAAATCTGACTCAGCCATTTCATCCAACTGTCCTTCTGACAAGATGACCTGCACTTTGGGATTTGAAATATCAACACCAAATTCCAACTCAACCAGAGGGGTCACATAGTTGAGCAACTCATACTCAAGTGTCACATCAGGAAAATCTTCCTTAACCACAAAGTCTGTCTTGAAGTATTTGAGATTAAATTTTTGAGACTCATAAAACTCTGTTCCTTCATGTAATTTATTTAAGCGTGCATAAGTAATATCTTGAGCAATATTATTTTCATTGTTAGTCGCCAAAATAAACTTTCTATTTCCACCAGCTTCAATAACAGCTTGAGCTGTTGTTCCAGAACCAGCAAAAAAATCCAGAATAGTAGAATTTTCAGGAGCAGTAACTTCTATTAAATATTTCATTAGCTCCAAAGGTTTAGGATTGTTAAACTGTACTTTAGGTAATAACTTCTTCAAAAACATAGTCGTTTTCTGATTATCAAATACCCCCCAATTTGATTTTAAGGCCTTAGTAGAATTTCTCATATTGTTCAAGAATTCTTTTTGCTTTGGAAGATTTGCTTTCCATAAAATCCTATCTTCAGCTATCATCTTCTCTAAGGATTCTTTAGAAAAAGCCCAAGTGTTCGTATACTTTTTCCCAGTATTAGGGTCAGTTATAGTAAATGCTTCCTCGATTGGCTTTATGGTACTTTTTATATTAGATTCTCTCCAAGGTCCTCTCGGGTCATTATCTGGATTTTTAAATCCAGACTCATCTCTTTTTTCTCCCAAAAATCTGAAATTGTCGGAAATTTGGTATGCAAGTATATATTCATGTACTCCTACCATCATGTTTCTTGGTGGGACACCTTTAGCAGACGATTTCTTATCCCAAACAATTGATTCCACAAAATTTTGCTCACCAAAAATTTCATCCATAAGTAGCTTTAATTGACTTTGTTCATTTTCATCAATACTTACTAAAATAACCCCCATTTGAGATAGTAAGTCTTTTGCAATTTTCAATCTATGACTCATAAAACTCAACCACTTTGAATGCGAGTATCCATCTGTTTTATCTACAATCTTATCATTGTAGATAAAATCCTTGTTTCCTGTATTATAAGGCGGGTCAATATAGATAACATCAATTTTCCCGGCATGTGTTTTTTTCAAGAGATGTAGACTATGAAGGTTATCACCTTCAAGCAGGAAGTTATAATCCTCCGATTCAGGATTCCCCACAATTTTCTTGGTCTCGTCCTCAATGAAGACAGGAATCTTTGTTTTCATTTCCTCCTCGACCAATTCGGCATGTTCCTCCCAGACCAAACCATATTTCTTAGTATTGAGCAAGCGGATAAGATTTTCCAGCTTATCAACATCCTCATTTCGTCTATCTTCACGAGCCTGTTTCAGAAGTTCCTGTACATAGGTGATAGCTCCATCTTTCTCGTTCTTACGAGGGCGTTCGATAAAATCTTTAGACATTACAAAACACCCCCTTTCTCAAAAAAGAGGGTGTTTTCGTACACGCAGAAAAGAGGTAGAAAACTACCTTGTTGCTTGTTGCTTGTTGCTTGTTGCTTGTTGCTTGTTGCTTGTTGCTTGTTGCTTGTTGCTTGTTGCTTGTTGCTTGTTGCTTGTTGCTTGTTGCTTGTTGCTTGTTGCTTGTTGCTTGTTGCTTGTTGCTTGTTGCTTGTTGCTTGTTGCTTGTTGCTTGTTGCTTGTTGCTTGTTGCTTGTTGCTTGTTGCTTGTTGCTTGTTGCTTGTTGCTAATGGTATCAAGTTCTAAATCTCCTTGTCAACTGATTTCTTTACTGTTCTATTATACCACGAAGGACTTGAGAAAAAAATTTAATACCGCTAAAAGAAAAAAATGACCTGACAAGTCCTTTTTCGGGGTATTTTAGTTCAATATTTCAGAGAAAAACAGCAAGAAATTCCGTTATATCAAGCTTAATGATAGTGACTTGACAAGTTATATATTTATATCCTGCAAAGAGTTAAGATTAGCTTATAAATATAAATAGTCCAAATGGTGGCCACCAAAGGACGGAATGAAACAATATGAAAATCAGCCAATAACAGGTTGATTCTGCATATTACTGTTTCACCGTGTCTTTGGTGTGCTTTTTTACACTCACTCGGTAACTGTAATAGCTCATATGTTTCTTTCCGTCTGAGGGCTGGAAAGGACAACTTATGCTAAAAGCTAAAGTTAAAACCCTCTATTGTGAATTGCTCGGAGAATCTATCAAGCAACAATTGATTAAACAAGAAATCCCTCAAAACGAAGTGTCTTACTATTTTGATGATGACATCCGATTGATTTCTGCCCCTGCAATTAGCCAAATCCTAAAAGGGAAACGCAACATCACCTTAGATACTGTGGATGCCCTACAAGAAACACTAGGACTAACCAATGTAAAAAGTGTCTTCTTCCCTAATCTTGACTTCTGTGAGTTACTCATTAGCCAATTGACAGAGTTGATTCTTACTAATGGTTCTAGCTATACAAAGCAACTCTTTCAAGCAAAAGAGAATGACATTCAACAGAATCTCTCAACCTTGACAACAGCTCTATATGATTACTTCCCTGATTTTCCTGAAGAAGAAACATCCTATCAAATCGCTGAAAGCTTAACTGAATGGTTAATTGAATTTGTTGCTCTTGTAGCACAACTTTAAGTGCGACACTTTCAAGATTCTTGAAATCGAGGTAATGCTAAATCAATTATCATAGAGGTGTACTTAGCTAAGACAGTCTAGCTCACGACTCAAACTGAGCATATCACTTTAACAAATTCCAAGACCATATGGAGGTAAAAGATATGGCAATTAAAACCAAACACAAAAAAGGTGGCTACTCCGCCACAACTGCAATGGAATATGTGAACCCTACGAAGCCGATTCACAGCCTGAGCATTGAACTAGAACCCCAACAACTCTTTGAGGACGGAAAGCCGACTGGTGAAATTATTGCCTACAAGGCAACCTTCATTCAAGAAGGCCTTGAGCCTTTTCAAGTCAAGTTTGAAGGCAAGGTCAAACTTCCTGAGTTTTTGAGCTTGGTTGAGTTTGACAACCTGCAAGCTGTTGAGGTTCGTTACAACGTCTACTTCAAAGCTGACGGTATCAAGGAGGTAAAATAATGGCAACGAAAGCAGATACCATCCTACAATCTTACTTGCTCCAGAGCCTAAATATGGCTCTGGGAGCTTTAATGCAGGGCGAGACCAGCTACACAAACAGCTTTAATATTTTGATTCAAGAAGATGGCTTCATCTTTGTTCCAAGGCTTCCTTGTGCCTATATCCTTGATGATGAGCTCTACGATAAAATCTTCTTAATTGCTAATGCTTCACTCTATCCACATTACACGCTATTGAAGCAGAACTCCACCTATTTTGTTCCACTCAAGACAGATGATATTCATGTTCAGCGTGGACTCTTCTTTCCATGGAAGTTGGGTATCTCAAAACGCTTGGTCATACCTGACCTTGATAAGTATACTGCTGACCTACCAAAGAATCAAATTCCAATTATGGAAAATTTTGTTCTCAACCTTGATAAGGTCAATCATATGGCAATCTGTGGCAATAGTGGCTCAGGTAAGTCTTACGCACTCACCTATCTGCTGTCTGTGCTAAAAAATCAGTCTGATTTAATTATCGTAGACCCAAAATTCGATAGTCCAAGCCGTTGGGCTCGTGAATATAAAATTGCCATCATCCATCCCGTGGAAAATCGCTCTAAATCTGACTTCGTTTCAGAAGTCAATGAGCGTTTGAGTCAATGCCTAAATCTGATTCAACAACGTCAGGCAATTCTATATGACAACCCCCGCCATAAGTTCACCCATCTCACTATCGTCATGGACGAGGTGCTGGCTCTCTCAGAGGGTGTCAATAAGACCATCAAAGAGTCCTTCTTCTCCCTCTTATCGCAAATTGCTCTACTGGGACGAGCTACCAAGATTCACTTACTCCTTGTTAGCCAGCGTTTCGACCACACAACTATCCCAATTTCTGTTCGTGAGCAACTCAATGTTCTCATCCAGATTGGCAATATCAATAAAAAAACAACCCAATTCTTATTCCCTGACCTCGACCCCGAAGGCATTGTCATTCCTACTGGACACGGCACTGGATTGATTCAGGTGATTGATAATGAACATCCCTATCAAGTGCTTCCTTTACTTTGTCCAACATACTACACAACGGAGGGCATTCACTAATGATGAAAAAATCATTCTTTATGAGGACTTACAACTTCAATATCTACTTGATGCTGTTTTCACTCCTAACAGGTTTCCTTGGATGGTCATTAAGCTTTCTAGCAAGCACTATTGACTTAACACTTCCTATCGCACTTGACCTCTCTCAAGTCAATAGCTATCTAGCAATAGGTAGCCATTACGCTTATATGGCTATGAGTTACTTACTCGGTACTTTGTTTGCATCCGTTACGCTTGAAGTCTTGAATCGTATCCGATTTGATAATCTTTTCAACTATTTCAAATCTATCTACCACACCTTCAAGCTCCGTAACTTCCTGACTCAACGAGAAAAGTCAGAGAAGGTCACCACCATAGACAACCAGACCATTACCACCTACAACCCAATCAATGGTAGTTTCAATCGCTGTGCTCATAAGAGCGTGGTAGACATCCGAAAAGATGAAGTTACCGTCTTTATCAAAGTCCCTAGAGACCAGCAAGGGCAAAAAGTCTTGGGAGATATGACTTCCCAGTTGAAAGAAGAAGTCTCTAGCCAGCATCCTGACTACTATTTCTCTGCACCTAATCGGGTTCGCAATAGCCTTTGGTTAGTTGGGAATAGACGGTAAAAGAGGGGGCTATGGCTTGCGTTAAGCAGTAGCCAAATAGCTCCCTCTTTTCCATTGAACAAGATAATTGGGGATTACTACGACCCCCCAATTATCCAATAATCAGTAATCAAAATTAGAAAGGCATGTAAATATATGGCAAAAGAACAACGCTCAAGCAAGTGGACATTCCTGTTCTACAAAGAGAGTTGCCCTACTGACTATCTTGAGGTATTAGAAGAATTGCACATCCCCTTCATTCTGAGCCCTTGGCACGACAAAGACATCAATCGACAAACAGGAGAACTGAAAAAAGCTCATAAACACGGAGCATTCTTCTTTGATTCACTCAAGAGCTACAAGCAAGTATCTGAGTTAATCAAGGATAAATTGAATGGTCCTGCCCATGTGGAGGTTGTCCAATCTCCTAAGGGGCTCTTCGATTATTTCACTCACGCTGAAAATAAAGACAAAACCCAGTATGATGTGAATGACATTGAGGTTGGTTGTGGCTTCAACCTTGATAAGTTTCTTGTAGATATGAACTCAGATGAGTTTATGCACGAAGTCGTGGATATCATCGAACAAAATGACTTCACTGAATTTGAAGAATTGGTTTGGTACGCACGTGCAAACCATACACCACTTCTTGGACTCATCATTGAACGTACCTACTTCTTCGCCAAATACCTTGATTCACGGCGTTGCAATCCACAGCGTAACAACATCAAGAAGGAGGATGAGAAATGCAAGTAATCCTTCCAGATGAACAGATTCATCAAATTCAGATACTACTTTCAAATCTTATCCAAAAAGAAATTGAACAACAACTAGAGCAAAGTGGTCTAAATAGCCCCTACCTAAACAAGCAACAAGCCTGCGACTATCTCGGTATATCTAACAATACACTGGATAATTGGATTAAAAAAGGGCTTCCAGCAATCAAAATCGGAAAGACTATCCGATTTCACATAGAATCAATCGACCGCTGGCTAACCACTCACAACTAGAAAATTCAGGATTTTTGTTTTATAATGGTCATGATATTTTCTGGTTCGATATAAGGAGAATATCATGACTATCACTAAGACAAAAAATGGAACTTACCGCCTAAAAGTCTATATCCCAATTGAAGCACGAATGCCACTCGGCATCGTGAATAACAACTACTTTGATAAGCGGTTCAAGACAAGAAAGGAGGCTAGACAAGCAGAGATAGACCTTTTAACCAAACTAAATCAGATTGAAAATAACGAGTTTACAGGACTTGGTAAAGGGGAAATACTTTTCAAAGATTTCTATGAAAAAATTTGGTGGGATTCCTACAAATCAGGGCAAACAACCTCAACTTCTAAACCACCAACTCGGTCAACCGTTGCCAATACTAAAACTTGCTTTGAAAAACACATTTTACCTTTGCTAGGTAACTATACAATTCAATTTCTCAATCAGAATAAGCAAGTTATTCTGAACTTAATGACTGCTAAGGCGAATGAATACGCTAACTTCAAAACTCTCAGAAGTTACGTTATTTCAATATTTGACTGGGCAGAAGAACTTGAATATATTGAAGCTAATCGTATCGCAAAAACCTTACGCCGTATCAAGTCAACAAAGAAAATCCATCTAGCAGAGGCTCGAAAAGATGAAGACCTATATCTCACTCAGGAACAATTACAAGCATGGTTTACTGCGTTCAAGCAAGATTTGGATGATGATAAAATCTCGTTAAAAGACTATGTTCTCTTCTATTTAACCTTTTTTCTAGGAGATAGGAAATCGGAAACTTATGCTTTACAATGGAAACACATTGATTTTTCAACCTCACAAATCCAACTGATTCAAGCTCTAGATAGATATGGGGAAGTTAAATCAACCAAAGGAAATAAGAAAACGATATTTTCAATTTCAAATGACTTAGTTCAACTTCTCAACTCATGGAAAGAACAACAAAAACAGGAGCTAGCTAGGTTTGGAATTATTAGCAATCCTGAACAGTTTGTTTTTACCTATATTGATACCAAAGGTAATGTTAACGCACGTCTACATCCTGACTACTTAAATAATAAAATGAAGACCGTCAGAAATCGTCATAAAGAGCTCGCCCATGCCACACCTCACAAGTTAAGACATACAGGGGCAACACTCGCTAAACAAGCAGGAATGAGCTTAGAAGCCATTTCTGAGGCTCTGACACATAGCGATACTGCAACGACTCAGATTTATGTCAATACTTCCAATGTCGTTCCTATGGCAGTTGGCGAATTTGCCTTGAAGTCTCTAAAACAATAAGGTGAAAATAAGGTAAATTTTGAGGTGAACTTTTCCAAAAAACAACGAAAAAAGCACCCATGAGGTAAACTCTTGAGTGCTTTGAAACGTTGATATATCGCTTGATATTAACGTTTACTGAATTGTGAAGCTTTACGTGCTTTCTTAAGACCTGGTTTCTTACGTTCAACCATACGAGCGTCACGTGTAAGAAGGCCTGCGCGTTTCAATGAATCGCGGAAGTCTGGGTCTACTTGAAGCAATGCACGCGCGATACCGTGGCGGATCGCACCTGATTGACCACCGTAACCACCACCGTTCACGTTAACGAAAACGTCGTATGAACCTTGTGTTGAAGTTACTGCGAATGGTTGGTTGATAACCAAACGAAGGTCAGCATGTGGGATGTACTCTTCTACATCTTTTTTGTTTACTGTGATTTTACCAGTACCTGGGACCAAACGTACGCGTGCAACCGCGTTTTTACGACGACCAGTACCTGTGTATTGTGCTTGTGCCATTTAGATTACGTCCTTTCCCTTAGATAAGACCTGAAATATCAAGTACTTCTGGTTGTTGTGCAGCGTGAGTGTGCTCAGCACCTACAAACACTTTCAATTTCATGCCTTGTGCACGACCAAGTGTGTTGTGTGGAAGCATACCTTTAACTGATTTTTCAATCAAACGAACAGCGTTTTTAGAACGCAATTCACCAGCTGAGATTGATTTCAATCCGCCTGGGTGGTTTGAGTGAGTGTAGTAGATTTTATCAGTTGCTTTTTTACCAGTCAATTTCACTTTCTCAGCGTTGATAACGATAACGAAGTCACCAGTATCAGTGTGAGGTGTGAAAGTTGGTTTGTTTTTACCGCGAAGAACGCTAGCAACTACTGCTGAAAGGCGTCCAAGAGGTACATCAGTAGCGTCTACTACATACCATTTACGTTCAACTTGGCCTGGTTTAGCCATAAATGTTGTTTTGTTCATGATTTCTCCTATACGAATCGTTTTTGTTTACTGGGCGGATGTTCCGGTCCGCGGGTATTTGGAAGGTTCCGGGGCCTTTCAAATGGGGTAAACAATACCGTCTACCATTCTATCAAATCTACTAGTCTCCGTCAAGCCATTTTACTTTACTTTTTTTATTTTTTGAAAGATAGCAGAGCTGCTGAGAATGAAAGCCTTGCCATCTACAACTACTCCTCTCTAGTTCGCTTCCAATCAAAATGTGTCCCACTTACACTATAGGCATGATAACCTCTCTTATTTAGAAAGGCCGCCGCCCGATTGGCATAGGTACAGAATAATCCCCTACAATACAGAATAATTGGTTTATCGCGCTTTAATTCCTCTAAATGCTCCTCCAATTGACTGAAGGGAATATTCACCGCCCCATCTACATGCTCCAGCTCAAATTCACTAACGCTTCTTAGATCAACTAGTTGTGCCTGGCTAGAAAAGACCTTATCCTTGGCTTCATCTAAACCAATTGTTTGGATTGCTTTATCTTGCTCAATATAACTCTTTTCAATCCACCCTAACATCGGCGACCGTTCTTCACTAATGGAATGAATATCAGACAAGAGTTTTTCTACTGTCGAGGTGGAAATACTGTACCAAATATATTTTCCGTCTCTTTCAATTGAAACGAGAGATGCTTCCTTCAGAACTTGCAAATGCCTAGATGTATTAGCTGTTGTCATATCGGTCATTCTGGTTAGCTGTTCTACCGTCTTGGGGCCATGAATTAAACGGTGAAGTATCTCCAAGCGTTTTTCACTAGAAAGGGCTTTGGCGATCCGAACATATTCTAAAAATACTTGATCCATATAGTCACGATCTTGACTCATGATGACTCCTTGCTAAACTTACTGTTTCCATTATAGCATATAGTAAAAATACTCTGCTAGTCAGAACTAACAAAGTATTTTTCCTTAATACTATAGGAATTAGAGTTCTAATTTCTTGGCTACCGTATTACCTAGCACTCCACCCGCAACCAGAACAACTAAGAAAATCCATCCCGACAGAGAATAATTCGCAATCGGAGTAAAGAGAGCCCCTACATTACAGCCATTAGACAACCGCGTTCCAAATCCCATCAGCAATCCTCCTACTGCAAAGAAGAAAGCCTGTTTTGGAGTAATTTTCAACTCTGATTTGGCTACTTTGGTAAAGGTACCTGAGGTCAATAAGAAGAAAATTGTCCCTAACATGATTCCAAAGTTTTGTGTGCTAATTGGATGTTCAAAGAATGGTGTTGAAAATGCCCCCTCTGGCATCAGGGTAAACTCCGCCAAACTACTTGCATCTATACCAAACAGCATCAAGAATTGACCAAACCATAAACCGTAGGGAGTACTTGCACCCCAACCTGCTTTTGTCACTCCCATTAAGAGAGTGAAGAGAATGGCAAGAATAACCGCAGCTTTACGCAAAGACCATGCTTTTACAAACAAGCGATCATACCAGCCTGCCTCATCCGCTGGATTTTCCAAAGACTCTGCCACTTCCATATCTTGAATTTTCTCACCGAAGTGCCCTGTGTAAGTTCCGTTTTGCTTCCGGTAATTTTCATATCGGTAGGAAAGCCAAATAACAATCCCACAAAGAAGGCCTGTAAAGAGCAACGCTCCCAAATATCCACCTAAACCGTCAAAAGCAAATAGGTCTGGCAGATAAACTCCCCCATATAGTTTCGAACCAACTTCTGTTGTAAACCACGACTTAGTAATCCAACTAGCTGAATTTTGTACTGGGAAACCTATAAAGACTCCCAAGCAGAAAAATACCAAGGTAATCAGTCCGCGAGGCAAAGCTGTGACCAAATCTGTCAACACTCCCGAAGCACAACAAGATGAGAAGGTCATCCCAAAACCAAATAGAATTCCTCCTAAAAGGAGACCTAGGTTAATTGGATTCACCCACAAATCATAAGATGCTGCATCTGCATTGAATAGAAAAGCTGTGCTAAGCAAGGTTGTAATAAAGAACATCATCATCATTGTACGCATCAACCGTGTAGAGCCTGTTCGATATGCTCGATTGACACTGCCTGCAAAGCCTGTGTAACCACGACTGAGAGTGTAGCCAAAAGCTACACCCATAATGAGACGAAAGAATAACATATCCGATGACAATAACTTTGGTCCTAAAACCAGAATAGCTGCTCCTAATAGAAAACCGCTATAACGTTCTACATGTTTCATAAAAACTCCTTTTTGTTGAATTTATTTTTTGTGAAATAAAAATAGAGAAATCCTAGACCTGTCCAAATCCCTAGTATAATAAATGAGTGGAGAGATAACTGACTTGGCGAACCTGGAAAGATGAGTAAGATTACGAAGGCAATTCCCACTAGCATTCCCAGCAAACTTTGGTACTTCATCATCCGTTTTTTTGCAACTTGACTACTGACATAACATACATATGCATAGGTCACTGCAGCCATCAAACTGGATAGATCGACAATATATAAAATGACGCTTCTTCCCAACAAAGGCATAAGAATACTAACCAGAGTGACGAAGCGAAGAGCATTTTCTGGTATGTTATATTGATTTTCATGCGCAAAATATGTTGGAAGTAATGTATGGGTAGCAAGAGAAGCAAGTACTCGACTACTTCCAACCAAAAATCCATTAATTCCGCCAACTACTGCCGCAAAGAGAGCAATACATAAAGCAGAAAAACCAATCCAGCCAGCATATTCCAAAATCGCACTTCCCGAGGCCCAAACAAACTGATTTGCCTGACTTGGAGAGTAGGCTAACGCTGTAATAACATTCAACATATTGTAAATGAGCATTCCAATGATAGTTGCTAAAATCGTCATCCTTGTCGCAAAACGATGCGGAAAACCGAGATCCGTTAAAACCTGCGGTACAATATCAAATCCTACAAAAAGAAATGGAATAATGGCCAGTACCTTCAAAATGGCAGCACTGTCCAGACGACCATTCTCTAGGTAATTCTCCGCAAATTGTTGTCTATCTCCCAAAAAGAGCATATAGACAAAACTGACAGATACGATTGCAACTAGACTGAGAATCAATATTTTTTGTAAGCGCATGGATAGAGATACACCTTGCAAATTGATCCAATAGAATACTAAGATGACCAGAGTCGAAATCAACAAATCTGTCAGATATACAGGATAAGAAGCAATTGTATAGAGATAACCAAACGAAATCCCATTGAATAACTGCTTTAAAACGAGCACTACTGCAGTAGCATTTAATGGAATCAGCGTAAGGTAACAAAATGTCAATGCCCAACCTACTAGAAAACCATGGTTTCTTCCTAAATGAGCAAATACATAGGAAAACTCTCCTCCTCTTTCATGATGGTTCTCAATCATCACATGATACCCCATTTGAATAAAATAAATCAGTACCGCACCTAATAAGAAAGCAATTGCTGTGTTCGTAACACCTGCTTCTGGTAAAAATTTATTTCCCGGAAGGTAGAAAGCACCCCATCCAATAACAGACCCTACCACCAATGAGATAACATCTAATTTCGATAAAGTCTGCCTAGCGTTAGTCAAAATTATACCCCGTTACAATCGGTGTCCGATTAGTTGTCATGTCTCTGAAATATTCATAGTAACTCAAAGCTAGGAAAGAACCTTGAATGTTGATGATATTTTCAAAACCATATCCTTTCAAAGCACGGATAGCATAGTAACTATTCCAAGAAGTCCGACAATGGATATAAACAGGTCTATCTTTTGGAATCTCATCTACGCGTTCACGAATTTCATCCAAAGGAATGTTGATTGCTCCAATAACATGAGACTTGTTAAAAGCCTCTCTTCCACGAACATCCAGAATAAATGCCCCCTCATCTACTAGCTGACGCACACTTGTAACCGGTACTTGTTTGTAATCTCCATTGAGGTAATTCAGACCGACTATCCCAGCGAAATTGACTACATCTTTCGCAGTTGAAAATGCAGGAGCATAGCATAATTCTAGGTCTTTCAAATCTTCGAGATAGCCACCCAAACTAATCACGGTCGCAATGACATTGATGTTCTTAACAGGATTGCCCTTGCTGATCGCCTGGGCACCTACTATTTTTCCGGTCGGATACTGATAAAGTAATTTAAAGTGCATGGGTGCTGCATCTGGCATCAACCCAACACGGTCGTTTGGGATAACCAAGGCAACACGATAATCGATACCAGCCTTTTGGCAGTCTTTTTCATTTAGCCCTGTACTAGCCGCATTCAGACCAAAGACCCGGATGCAAGAAGAACCAATCACGCCTCGATTGCGATTTTGTTTGCCCGAAATCGCATCTGCCACGTTTCGTGCTTGTTTTTGGGCAGGCCCCGCAAGAGGTAGTCTTGTCTTTTGACCTGTAATCTGATGCACAACTTCAATAGCATCACCCACAGCATAAACATCTGGTAAGTTTGTTTGGTAGCGGTAGTCTACTTCAATCGCCCCTGTCTCCCCTAATTTTATGCCTGACTTGACTGCAAAATCAACATCTGGGCTGACACCGATAGCTACGATAACTGCTTGAGCGGGCAATCGTTTTCCACTCAGTAACACAACTTCCTTCTCTGTAATCTCGACAACACTATCCTCTAAGATTAGTTGCACACCATTGTCATAGAGTTCCTTATGCAGCATCTGAACCATATCATCATCAAACGGAGTCATGATTTGAGCACTAGCTTCAACAAGGCTTACCTCTTTGCCAGAATGGCGCAAACATTCTGCTACCTCGACACCAATAAATCCGCCACCAATCACAACGATTTGCTCTGCTTTTGAATGCTTTAAATGCTGATCAATGTTGCGAACATCTGACACATTCTTCAATGCGAAAACATGAGGAGCATCGATCCCCTTTATACTAGAGGGACGAATTGCCCTTGCCCCAGGTGACAAAATTAGGGCATCATACCAATCTTGAAACTCTTCGCCAGTCTCAAGATTTTTTACGGTAACCTTATGTTCATCTGCAAGAATCTCTATCACTTCATGACGAACTTTGGCATCCAGATTATAGGTTTTCTTAAAACTCTCAGTATCATAAAAAACTAAATCCTCTACATTTTCGACTTCTCCGCTGAAATAGTTCGGCAAGCAACAGTTAGAAAAGGAAATATCGTAACCCTTATCGTAAATCTGAATCTGGCTTCTTTCATCAATTCTACGAAGACGAGCTGCTACAGAGGCACCGCCTGCAACACCACCTACAACTATATATTTCTTAGTCATCGCGACCTCCTTTGTGATTTTTCTCTCAAGCACATTCTAACATTCAATTGATTGTTTGTCAACGATTTCAAAATAAAAGAATGGACTTCTTTCCATTCTTCTAAAATTTACTCACCTACTGACCTAGTTGTCCAGGCAAGACCAACTTTTCCTTATAAGGAAAGGTTTTATCAAATTCTTCCAAGACTGATTGATCCACCGTGTAGCCCGGCGGATCAGTAAACCACCAGTCCCGGCCGGCCAGGGCTTCTGGTCGGAACAATTTGACCAAGAAATAATCAGCTTCTGGGTCCGCTTGATAGCGAATGCCGACCTCCTTCCCCTTAAAAAAACCAAATCGACTGTAGTAATCAGGAAAGCCTGTAATAGCCACCAAAACCGCTCCGCTATTTTCCGCCAAAGCCAGCGAATGCTCCAAAAGTGCCTGACCGTAACCGCGGCCTTGCTGGTCTGGCGAGATGCTAAAGGGACCAAAGGGTCAGACTGGGCAGGCAAGCGCCGTCCGCTGTGATCTCCGACGTAATATAGAGGATATGCCCCACCAACTGACCGTCGGCTTCCGACACAAGATTGAGGTCTTTTATCACATGGTCTTGTCCGCGTAATTGATGCAGGACCAAATGCTCAGTCGCACTCAGATAACAGCCCTTCAGTTTACTTTTAGTACAAGGCAACGAGTTGCAGACAGTACTGGAGTACGGCAAAACGAGTTAACGATGTAATAAAAGATAAACTGACGGACGAAAGACATTCCAAAGGCGTCACGTGTTTGCTCCTCCACCGCACGCTGATCCTTTTCTTCTTCTCTTCTAACGATAAGTGACATTTTTTGCTCCATGTAAATCAAAAGTAGCCTAGGAAACGAAGGCGACGATAGAACTCTGTTACTGCCTTATTTCAAGGTAACAGGCTGAAAAACTCCACTGGAGTTTTTCAGTCATCAAGCCAAGTTGACAACGGATAATTTTGATTTTCGCAGAGGACTATCTCCTCACTGATTGACCTATTCTAAAATAGGTGTGCCGTTTGCCTCTGACCGCCAAGGACAGAGCCAAGATATTTTCAGGGTCGGGCATACGACCGTAGCCCCCGTCTCCGATATGGTGGATGTCCGATCCCACCCGTTTGTTGCTGAGTCCAAACTCCCGCACCGTCTGGCTGTCCGCACTCTCCTGACTGGTCCCAATAGTCGAAATAACCAGACCACCACGCGCCTTGACCTGACTGACGATCGGTGCCACTATTTCCTCCCGCACGCCCGGCACCGTGCCGACCGCAGGAATGAGGACACCGTCTGCCCCCAAGTCCACAAAATCCAGCAGGGCTTGGCTATCCACGACCGACTCTCCCAGACCTGCACCGTGCATTTTCCCCGCAAAGATGAGGCCCTTAAAGTGTTCTTTGGCAAGGCCAATGGCAGAGCGGATTGCAGCCATGGACACACCCGTAGCAGGATTGCCTGTCAGCATGATAAAGTCAACGCCAAGGGCTTGGGCCTGTCCCAGACTTTCTGGACTGACCTGACGACCCGGTTTGAGAAAGACCTGCTGGTCTTGGACCTCTTGACTGCTATCCACAGGCTCCAAGTTAATCCCGACCAATCGACCTGTCAACCGCTTGATTTCCGCAATAGGATTGTCGCAGTCGTAAAAACCAACAATCTCCGGATGAAAGACATCCAATTCGTTGAGCACCAAGAGGTCACAACCAAAGGCAGCCATCATCTCCGCATTGGTCACCCCGGCAATCAAGGGAGCCGCTGTGACCACCGTTTCTCCCATGATAATCCGACCTTCACTGGATAAAATGGACTGCTTGAGCTCCTCCTTGGTCGCTCCCAGCAAGTCACTGGCATAACAAGACAACAAGCGTTTCATAAGAACCTCCAAATCGAAATTAGTTTGTAATCGCTTTCTGTTTCTGTAAAAAGAAAAGAGATTATCTCTCTTCTTTATTGATAGATAGGATAGCTAGCACCCCTGTTCCTGTATGGGTGGCAATGATAGGGCCCAACTCAGTCAAAAGAACCTCGCTGACACGGCCATCTTCCAACAAGGTTGTCTTCATCGCTTCAGCCGCCTCAATATCACCTGTATAGGCCACCATAACCGTAGAATGATCCAAATTATCCAAGGTCAGGTTCAACATTTCCTTGATTCCTTTTTTGCGACCACGGATTTTGGCAATCGCTTCTAACCTTCCTTCCGCATTGAGCGCAAGGAGGGGCTTGATATTGACCAGACCACCAATGAGAGCTGCTGCTTTAGATAAGCGACCACCACGCACCAGGTGGTTAAGGTCATCGACCAAGAGATAGGTCCGCAAGCGTGGCACCAATTCCTCAATCAGCGCCTTGGTTTCTGCCAAAGTCTTACCCGCAGCACGCGCTTGAGCCGCCTGCATGACCAAGTAGCCTTCCCCGATAGAAGCCGCCTTGGTATCGACAATCTCGATATGGGCTTGTGGATAGTTATCCAAGACCATATCACGTGCAATAGTCCCACTCTGATAGGTCCCTGAAAGAGCCGATGAAAAGGCTAGGTAGAGTACATCTTGACCTTCCTTGGCTGCCGCTTCAAAAACTTCTTCAAACTGACCAACATTGACCTGACTGGTTGTCGGAAGGCCGCCTGTTGCCATTTTCTCCAGCAGATCTGCTGAGGTCAAGCGGTTTTCCCCAACGGTTTCATAGGTCACACCATCTAGGTTGATGGTCAAACCAAGCACAGTCACATCATTTTCTTGGACCCAGCTGGTTGGCAAATCCGATGTCGAATCGGTTACGATTGTAAATGTCACTCTTTCATTTCCTCCATCATTTCTCTTAAGGCTTGAAAATTCCCATCTGACCAGGGATTGAGCCGTGGGGTATAAAGTTCGACCTGGTCCACAAACTTATCCAAGTCCTTTTTGATAACCCTGGCTCTCTCCTCTAACTCACGCGCCGAAATCCGTAAGGCCCCTTGTGAAAAGACCACCCATTGTTCGTTGAGGTCGCTGGTTGCGACGGAAACCTGCTTGCGACGGTCACTATTGAGCTGGGCGCTGAGTCGTTCGATATAACTATCTGCCGTCTCTTCCTCCTCTGTAAAAATGACCGACACCTTGTATTCATCATACTGCTGGCGAAGACCTGGCACATGGTGGGCATCAAAGACACAAATCACCTCAATCTGTTCAAAGGCTGCGTAGTGAGACAAGGTTCGAAGCAAGGTCGTTCTGGCTGCATCCAAGTCTCCCTTTTTAAAATCTTGCTTGGTGGCCTGCCAAAAGGCAATCATGTTGTAGCCATCTACAATGAGAACTTTTTCTTTCATTTAGATTTTCTTCCGAAATACTTCGTACATCAGCACGGCTGCTGCTACGCTGGCGTTGAGAGATTGGACATGGCCCTTCATAGGAATGGTAATCATCTCATCCACCTGCTTTTTGATATTGCTGGAGATGCCCTTGCCTTCGTTGCCAATAATAAGTGCTAGTTTACCAGCTGTATTCCACTTGTGGCTTGGGGTTCCGTTCATATCCGTACCAAATACCCAGAAACCAGCCTCCTTAAGCTTATCAAGGGTTTGGCTGAGATTGGTCACTCGGGCGATTGGGACATGAGCCACCGCACCTGTTGAGGTCTTTGCCACAACGGGCGTCACGCCAACTGCTCGGTGCTTGGGAATGATGATACCTGCTACCTGAGTGGCATCTGCGGTCCGTAAAATCGAGCCGAAGTTGTGAGGGTCTGTCAGCCCGTCCAAGATGAGAATGAGGGGATTATCTTCCTGCTCTGCTTTTTCCAGAATGTCCGAAAGGTCTGCATAAGCAAACTCGGAGACCCGCAGGACAAAGCCTTGGTGGACGGCACCTTCTGTCATGTCGGACAGGGTCTTTTTGGGCGTCCAAGAAATCGACACCTTCTTCTCTGCTGCCAGTGCCTTGATTTTTTCTACATTTTTTCCGCGCAAATCATCCTGAATGTAGAGTTTGTTGCCAGTGTTGGCCTCCAAACTCTCCACTACAGCATGTACGCCATATACCATATCATTTTGTTCCATGGTATTATTATAGCATATTTTGGAAACAAAGAAGCCAAGGAAAACCTTGGCTAAAACTTACTCCCTGTATTCTTCCAATAAAACATACCAGTGGGTGTTCCCTGTAGCCTCCTCATAGGAACCATGTTCCAACTCACCTTGGGCATTGACACGGTACCGCCAATAGCTTGGTTCAAAGTCTGAATCTGATGGAATCGTCACATCTGCATAAACCAAATCATCTTCCTCTTTGTAAACCGAAATGACTGGTTGTTGACGATTGTAGTGAACGTTCTCTGGGTTCATGAAAAATGCATAGGCAACCCATCTCTGCACCTGCTCTGTTGTCAAATCCTTGGTATTGACCTGTGCAAGACCTCCCTGAACTTCCGTCAACGAAATCCACCCCTGCCCTGACTTTAGCTTGCCCCAGCTATGACCATCGTTATAAGTCGTCTCCACAATAGTATAGGTGCCTGGATCAATGGTCGCAACATAAGTTGCCGTTAAATAAGGCGCTTGAAGGATAGACAAGCCTGTCCTTTCAATTTCAATGGTAAAGGTTTGAGAAGAAACTTGGCTACTGCTCGTCGTCGAAGCTGTTCCTTCACTGCTTGTTTCTGATGTCGCAGTCTCCTCTTTTGCTACAATCAGATCTACCACTTTCCCTCTTTTCACCTTGCTGCCCCCACTAGGTGTCGATAAGCTGACTTGGCCCGGTTCAACGGTCTGTCCACCAATTTCCGTGACCGTTCCCAATACAAAACCTTCATCACGCAAGACTTCCTTGGCCTCAGCCAAGGACACGCCACGTAATTCTGGAACCCTAACCTGCTGCATGTCTGTATAAACATAGTAAACACCAAACATACCGACTAGTAGCACTAAGAGGGAAATAAAAATGCCCAGTTGTCTTCTTCTTGCTGCCACCAGTTGTCTCTCCTCTTTCTCTAAAAGATACTGGGAATAATCGTTTTCAGCATCATCGAGCATTTGCTGAAAGACTAGTCGCTGACTGTCATCTGAGGCTTGAGCCAAATGAAGTTGGAGTTGAAAAATTCGATCTTTGTACTCTTTTTCAATTTGACGTTCATGCTCCTTCTCAAGAAGTGCATTCTGTTTTCTTAGCGCATGGGTCTGGGAATTAATCGCATAGGACTGAGAATGAATAGCATTGGTCTGGGCATCCATTTTTCGACTTAGTTCATCATGTCTTCGCTGTTCTTCCATATCACGCATCCATTTATCCATGCTCCAACTCTCCTAAAAACAAGTTCATCATCGACTTAGTATCCTCCACCAAGCCTATTTCTCATAGTATAACAAAACAATGATAGAAGAGCAATCCCATGGGATTACTCTCATATTTCAAATTACAGCTAATAGCAGTTTATCAACGGTTTTGTTTGTATTTTTTGAAAAAGAAATTTTGACATGTGACATACGATGTGGTATGCTAAGCTTTATTAACTTGTCCATACAAGTATAAGGAGAATATATGACACTTATTTTGGGAATTGTGGCAGGGCTGATTGCCTTTGCTATTGGTGGTTTATGGTATGGTTTGATTTTCCGTGATGCTTGGATTGAAGCCTCTGGCATTGACATGACCAAGGTAGAAGCTGACCGTCAAGCTGGGAAAAATGGCCAGAAGGAAATGGTGATTTCCTTGGCGATTGAAGTTTTGACTGCTGTTGTGGCAATTTTCTTCATCAAGACCCTTGATGTTTCACCACTCCACGCAGCTGGTGGCATGGGCGTAATTGCAGTCCTTGCTTCATTGAAGAACTACGTCTTTGAGCAACGCCCTCTTAAACTCATCCTTATCAATGAAAGCTACAAACTGGTCTGCTATTTGGTAGTCGGAATCATTGCCTTGTTTGCATAAAGTCAGCCCTCCTAATATAGGAGGGTTTTATGGTACAATAAAAGGAAGACTAAGACCAAAGGAGCCCCCATGTCCCTCTCCCTCCGAACGATTAAACTGATATTTGCTACCGTCCTAGCCATTTACCTAGCGACCACTCTAGACTTGTCCTATGCGACGGCTGCCGGTATCATCGCCATTCTCAGCGTCCTCGACACCCGCAAGTCCAGCTTCAAAATGGCCCGCAACCGCCTCTTTTCCACTCTCTTGGCCCTGACCATAGCCGTCCTGACCTTCGCCCTCTTTGGCTTTGGCATCTGGACCCTGGGCATCTACCTGGCACTCTACGTCCCTCTGGCCTACCGTTTCAACTGGGAGGCAGGCATCGCTCCCTCGACCGTCCTCGTCACCCACCTCTTGCTAGAGCAGGATATTTCGCTGATTTTTTTGGGAAATGAGCTGGCGCTTTTTCTGATTGGGGCAGGACTTGCACTCTTGTTTAACCTCTATATGCCCTCGCAAGAAAAGAAAATCGAGGCCTATCACGACCAAGTCGAAGACCTGCTCAAGCAGATTCTCCTCCGCTTTGAAGCCTTTCTGCTCAACGGTGATGGACGAAACGAGGCAGAATTGATTACGCAGCTAGATAAGACCTTGGAGGAGGCCCTCAAAGTCGTCTATCTAGACCGCCACAACCAGCTCTTCCAGCAGACCAACTACCAGGTCCATTACTTTGAAATGCGAGCCGCACAAAATAAAATCCTGCGGACCATGGCAGGAAATATCAACAAATGTTTGCTAGAAGGCAGAGAAAATGTCATCCTGTCCAGCCTCTTCGAGCGAGCAGCCCAGCAACTGAGCCGAGAAAACTCCGCTAAGGAACTCCTCCTAGACATCGAACTCTTCCATGCCACCTTCCGCGAGCGACCTCTGCCACAAACCCGAGAAGAATTTGAAACCCGAGCCACCCTCTTTCAGCTCCTACACGATATGGAAGCCTTTATTCGCCTCAAGGTTGACTTTTATGAGGTTTACAAAGATGAAGATGAGGGTAGTGAAAAAGGAAATTAAAATGAACCGCAATTTTTACTTCTATCTTTCAAAATTGATGTGCCTCTGTAAATAAATATCTATGACTACTATATTATACGGAGGAACCATGACTATTATTACTTATGCACTGATTCTTGGTATTTCAACAAGTATCGATTATTTCCTAATTTTATTCCTTTTATTTTCACAGGCAAAAAAACCAGGTGAAAAACGCACAATCTATTTTGGACAACTACTTGCTAGCTTTATACTCATCCTCTTAAGTTCGATTCTTAGCCAAGTTGCCAATATTTTTCTAGCTGACTGGATCCTTGGTCTGCTCGGCTTCGTCCCTATTCTACTAGGGGTTAGAATCCTTTTTGAAAACGAAGCAGAAACAGAAATTCCTGATAGCAAAATCGGACTACTATCTATCATTTTTATTTCATTAACATCGGGAGTAGATAATTTAGGAATATTTACCCCTTATTTTACAACTTTAAGTACCTTAGAAACACTCTTAACTGCTAGCCTGATCTTGCTAGAGACAGTCGCCATTTGCTACCTAGCAGAAAAATTTGGAAGTCTCCATAGCATTTCTGAATTCATAGAAAAATATGAAAAAATGATTCTTCCAACCATTTTTATCGTATTAGGAATCTACATTTTATTCGAATTCGGAACAATGACCTACCTACTACAATTACTAACATAAGAAAAGGAACCGTCAGTTTAAACCGACGGTTCTTCTATTTTCCCATGAAATTCATCTGATACTTGGTTGTGCAAATGCAAGAAAGACAAGCCCATCATGACTGTATTCCCTGCGACTGCAATGATAAATTCCTCCTTGGCGGACACCTTCCCTAACCAAAAACCGCCAGATTTTCATCTGACGGTCAGGTGTTTTATGAACAATTTTATACGATTGCCTTGCTTGTTTCATCATCAAAGAAATGAGCTTTGTTGAGGTTGAAGGTCAAGCGAACTTTATCGCCTGGGTTGTGGTAGTCACGCGCATCAACGCGAGATACGAATTCAGTGTTTCCAACCTTAGAGTAAAGCATGGTTTCTGCACCGAGAAGCTCAGATACCACCACTTCTGCTTCTACGATAGAAGAAGGGTACGTGTCCAATTCCAACTGAGAAGCCTTGATGTCTTCTGGACGGATACCGAGGGTAAATGATTTGCCATTGTAGCCTTTTTCTTCCAAGTGCTTGCGACGACCTTCTGGAAGAGCTACCTTGAAGCCATCACCAGCAAGTACACCGTCTTGAAGTGTTACTGTAAAGAAGTTCATAGCTGGGCTACCGATGAAGCTAGCAACAAACTTGTTAACTGGGCGGTTGTAGAGCTCTTCTGGGCTACCGATTTGCTCGATACGGCCGATTGTACCTGTACCTGCTGGGTTTTTAGTTGCAGACATGATAACGATACGGTCTGCCAAGGTCATTGCTTCTGTTTGGTCGTGGGTTACGTAGATGGTTGTTGCACCGATACGGCGGTGAATTTTAGCAATCTCTGTACGCATGGATACACGCAATTTAGCATCCAAGTTTGACAAAGGTTCATCCATTAAGAATACTTTTGCATCACGAACGATAGCACGACCCATGGCAACACGTTGGCGTTGTCCACCTGAAAGGTCAGCTGGTTTGCGTTCCAAGAATTCTGTCAATCCAAGGATTTGTGCAGCTTCTTCCACACGTTTTTTGATTTCGTCCTTGCTGTATTTACGCAACTTAAGACCAAAAGCCATATTGTCAAATACAGTCATGTGTGGGTAGAGGGCATAGTTCTGGAAAACCATGGCAATGTCGCGGTCTTTTGGAGCCACATCGTTCATGAGAACGCCATCGATATATGCTTCCCCTTCTGTGATGTCTTCCAAACCAGCAATCATACGAAGAGTCGTTGACTTACCACATCCTGAAGGACCTACGAATACGATAAACTCCTTGTCCTTGATGTCCAAGTTGAAGTCTTCAACTGAGTAATGCTCACTGTTTGGGTATTTTTTGTAAATGTTTTTTAAATTCAATTGAACCATGTTCAATCCTCGCTTTCTTTGATAGTTTTATTGTAAATGAAAACGCTTTATTTTTCTATGTCAAGTTGACCAAAAGAAAAAAGATATTCTGTGCAGGTTGCACAAAATATCAAAATTCATCATCTATGATAGCGTGATAACATACCGCTAAATCATTTAACTCCTTTAACTGCAAGCCTGTCCATTCCTGCCATTTATCCAAGCGATACTGAAGCGTATTGCGGTGGATATACAGTCTTTGTGCAGTCTTGGTCAATACTGCCCCTTCAGCCCACAAGGCTCGAATCACGTCTCCCAGGTCCTGTTTGGAAACCAACTGCGCCACTCCTGTTTTTAAGCTGGCGTAAGATTTGCCCGACCAAAGGAATAATTGACTAAACTGCAAGAGGGTCGAATGATTATAGGTCTGGCACCATTCTTGAAAGAGAGCTTCTTCCTGCTGAAAAAGTTGTGGCCAAGAAGCTGCGACTTCCTCTGGCCAAACCTGTCCAACAAAAACAGTCAAGCGCAGACCAAAATCAAACTCGAGTGCCGACAGGGTGTCTCTCAAGATCTCCCGACAATCTAGATAAGGCGACTGCTCTAAGACAAAAACATAGTCACTAGCCGTGGAAGCATACCAGGCTACTAGATTGGGAAGCAGGTCTTCCATCGTCTGACGCCAAGCTTGGCGCACTTCATCTTCCACATCCGACCACAATCGAACCTGTACAAACTGCAAAGCTGCAATAGGCTGTGGCAAGGATCGCTTGCCATCCAAGAAAAGCCGCCAAGGAGACTGCTGGCTCTCTGTCCCTTCTCCTTGTAACAAATCCAACAAGAAGCGTTCCCGATCCGATAGGCCTTCACCTAACGTCAGATACTGTCCGTCCACAAGTTTGACGAAAGCCTCTCCCTGTTGAGGGCGCGCATTCGACCACTTGGCCTGCGGAAAATATTGCAAGACTCTTTCCTTATCCACTTCGACTCTTCCTCTCTATTTTCTGTAATCCATTATACCATATCCCCGTCTTCTCCAAACAAAATATAGGTGCCCCATCATGAGGCACCTATATTTCTATTCTAGCGCGGAGAAAACTGCCGTAACAGCCAGTCTCACCTGCTATCACTTATTCCTGGTCCTTACGACCTTTTCGTGACATGCCTAGGCCTGCCAACAAGATTCCGACACCTACTGCCGATACCAAACTTGTTTGACTCTCACCTGTCTTAGGTAATTGTCTCACAGGGGTCTCAGTTGCTGGTTTCTTCGGTTCAGGTACAATGATGTATTCAATCACTGTATCAACACTTGGGTTCTCAGGCATTGGAGGGAGTCTGTAACCCTTCGTCGGATCCTTCGGATCAATAAATTCTAAAGGCTGTCCATCAGGACCGAACGGAATCAAGCCCGGTACGAACGGAATAACTGGTCGGTCTGTACCTGGAGCAGTTGGGTCCGTTGGGTGGTTCGGGTAGACAACTGGTGGGATTGGATCGAATCCATCTGGTACACGAGGGGTCCATGAACCGAGCGGGCTATAGGTCACCACTTCTGTCATGTCGCTTGACAATGGACCGACTTCAACTGCTGATACGCTTGCCTTGTCTGCCAGGTAGCCCTGCTTGAGTGGAGAAGCCACTTCCGGAAGAGTCTGATTGGCAGTCCAGTCACCATAGTGGATGGCACCTGTCACCAGGTTGACCTCGGCACTGCGGCGGAAGGACTTGGTCTCTGTCACCATCTCGAAGACTTCCTGACCAGTCGTATCCACATAGCGGATGGTTCGGGTCACGGTTTCTGTCATCAAGAGGTCGGCGACAGAGTCTGGCCATACTGGGCCGTCTGGATGATTCGGATCAACTGGCTGACCTGGACGCGGTGGGTTCTCTGGGTCCTCGATCGGTTTCACCACTTCTACCAATTCATAGACGAAGTGTTGGTCATCGGTCGAATCTGGACTGAAGAGGCCATCCTTGTCGTAGTTGTCCTTGTTGGTCACCACATAACCCGCTTTCTCAAACCCAGCCACCTTGTCACTTGGGTCATAACCGAAGGCATCGCCTGTCAGACCCTGTAAGGTCACGGTATCCACAACAACTGGTTGGTCTGGAGTGGTCACATTGATAAAGCTGATGCGACCTGCCTGCTTGTCCTTCTCATAGAAGATTGGGCTGTCCTGACCTGGGTTGCTTGGTACTGGTGGGAGGTAGTAGCCCCGGCTTGGGTCTGCTGGATCCACCGGTGTCAGTGGCACTGGTTGAGATGGGTTGTCT
This sequence comes from Streptococcus sp. 29896, assembly GCF_032594915.1. Taxonomy (NCBI): domain Bacteria; kingdom Bacillati; phylum Bacillota; class Bacilli; order Lactobacillales; family Streptococcaceae; genus Streptococcus; species Streptococcus suivaginalis. The sequence goes on from NZ_CP118733.1 coordinate 1,775,563, forward strand.
GGGTTTGGCACAACTGGCGTCAAGCCCGGTACGAACGGAATAACTGGTCGGTCTGTACCTGGAGCAGTTGGGTCCGTTGGGTGGTTCGGGTAGACAACTGGTGGGATTGGATCGAATCCATCTGGTACACGAGGGGTCCATGAACCGAGGGGGCTGTAGGTCACCACTTCTGTCATGTCGCTTGACAATGGGCCGACTTCTACAGAGGCAACACTTGCCTTGTCTGCCAGGTAGCCCTGCTTGAGTGGAGAAGCCACTTCTGGAAGAGTCTGGTTGGCAGTCCAGTCACCATAGTGGATGGCACCTGTCACCAGGTTGACCTCGGCACTGCGGCGGAAGGACTTGGTCTCTGTCACCATCTCGAAGACTTCCTGACCAGTCGTATCCACATAGCGGATGGTCCGGGTCACACTTTCTGTCATCAAGAGGTCTGCGACAGAGTCTGGCCATACTGGGCCGTCTGGATGATTCGGATCAACTGGCTGACCTGGACGCGGTGGGTTCTCTGGGTCCTCGATCGGTTTCACAACTTCTACCAATTCATAGACGAAGTGTTGGTCATCGGTCGAATCTGGACTGAAGAGGCCATCCTTGTCGTAGTTGTCCTTGTTGGTCACCACATAACCCGCTTTCTCAAACGCAGCCACCTTGTCACTTGGGTCATAACCGAAGGCATCGCCTGTCAGACCCTGTAAGGTCACGGTGTCCACAACAACTGGTTGGTCTGGATTGGTCACATTGATAAAGCTGATGCGACCTGCCTGCTTGTCCTTCTCATAGAAGATTGGGCTGTCCTGACCTGGGTTGCTTGGCACTGGTGGGAGGTAGTAGCCCTGGCTTGGGTCTGCTGGATCCACCGGTGTCAGTGGCACTGGTTGAGATGGGTTGTCTGGGTTTGGCACAACTGGCGTCAAGCCTGGTACGAACGGAATGATTGGTCGGTCTGTACCTGGAACAGTTGGGTCTGTTGGGTGGTTCGGGTAGACAACTGGTGGGATTGGATCGAATCCATCTGGTACACGAGGGGTCCATGAACCGAGGGGGCTGTAGGTCACCACTTCTGTCATGTCGCTTGACAATGGGCCGACTTCTACAGAGGCAACACTTGCCTTGTCTGCCAGGTAGCCCTGCTTGAGTGGAGAAGCCACTTCTGGAAGAGTCTGGTTGGCAGTCCAGTCACCATAGTGGATGGCTCCTGTCACCAGGTTGACCTCGGCACTGCGGCGGAAGGACTTGGTCTCTGTCACCATCTCGAAGACTTCCTGACCAGTCGTATCCACATAGCGGATGGTCCGGGTCACACTTTCTGTCATCAAGAGGTCTGCGACAGAGTCTGGCCATACTGGGCCGTCTGGATGATTCGGATCAACTGGTTGACCTGGACGCGGTGGGTTCTCTGGGTCCTCGATCGGTTTCACCACTTCTACCAATTCATAGACGAAGTGTTGGTCATCGGTCGAATCTGGACTGAAGAGGCCATCCTTGTCGTAGTTGTCCTTGTTGGTCACCACATAACCCGCTTTCTCAAACCCAGCCACTTTGTCACTTGGGTCATAACCGAAGGCATCGCCTGTCAGACCCTGTAAGGTCACGGTATCCACTACAACTGCTTGGTCTGGATTGGTCACATTGATAAAGCTGATGCGACCTGCCTGCTTGTCCTTCTCATAGAAGATTGGGCTGTCCTGACCTGGGTTGCTTGGCACTGGTGGGAGGTAGTAGCCCTGACTTGGGTCTGCTGGATCCACCGGTGTCAGTGGCACTGGTTGAGATGGGGTGTCTGGGTTTGGCACAACTGGCGTCAAGCCTGGTACGAACGGAATGATTGGTCGGTCTGTACCTGGAACAGTTGGGTCTGTTGGGTGGTTCGGGTAGACAACTGGTGGGATTGGATCGAATCCATCTGGTACACGAGGGGTCCATGAACCGAGTGGGCTGTAGGTCACCACTTCTGTCATGTCGCTTGACAATGGACCGACTTCAACTGCCGATACGCTTGCCTTGTCTGCCAGGTAGCCCTGCTTGAGTGGAGAAGCCACTTCTGGAAGAGTCTGGTTGGCAGTCCAATCACCATAGTGGATGGCTCCTGTCACCAGGTTGACCTCGGCACTGCGGCGGAAGGACTTGGTCTCTGTCACCGTATCGAAGACTTCCTGACCAGTCGTATCCACATAGCGGATGGTGCGGGTCACACTTTCTGTCATCAAGAGGTCTGCGACAGAGTCTGGCCATACTGGGCCGTCTGGATGATTCGGATCAACTGGCTGACCTGGACGCGGTGGGTTCTCTGGGTCCTCGATCGGTTTCACCACTTCTACCAATTCATAGACGAAGTGTTGGTCATCGGTCGAATCTGGACTGAAGAGGCCATCCTTGTCGTAGTTGTCCTTGTTGGTCACCACATAACCCGCTTTCTCAAACGCAGCCACCTTGTCACTTGGGTCATAACCGAAGGCATCGCCTGTCAGACCCTGTAAGGTCACGGTGTCCACAACAACTGGTTGGTCTGGATTGGTCACATTGATAAAGCTGATGCGACCTGCCTGCTTGTCCTTCTCATAGAAGATTGGGCTGTCCTGACCTGGGTTGCTTGGCACTGGTGGGAGGTAGTAGCCCTGGCTTGGGTCTGCTGGATCCACCGGTGTCAGTGGCACTGGTTGAGATGGGTTGTCTGGGTTTGGCACAACTGGCGTCAAGCCCGGTACGAACGGAATGATTGGTCGGTCTGTACCTGGAACAGTTGGGTCTGTTGGGTGGTTCGGGTAGACAACTGGTGGGATTGGATCGAATCCATCTGGTACACGAGGGGTCCATGAACCGAGTGGGCTGTAGGTCACCACTTCTGTCATGTCGCTTGACAATGGACCAACTTCAACTGCCGATACGCTTGCCTTGTCTGCCAGGTAGCCCTGCTTGAGTGGAGAAGCCACTTCTGGAAGAGTCTGGTTGGCAGTCCAGTCACCATAGTGGATGGCTCCTGTCACCAAGTTGACCTCGGCACTGCGGCGGAAGGACTTGGTCTCTGTCACCGTATCGAAGACTTCCTGACCAGTCGTATCCACATAGCGGATGGTGCGAGTCACGGTTTCTGTCGTCAAGAGGTCTGCGACAGAGTCTGGCCATACTGGGCCGTCTGGATGATTCGGATCAACTGGCTGACCTGGACGCGGTGGGTTCTCTGGGTCCTCGATCGGTTTCACCACTTCTACCAATTCATAGACGAAGTGTTGGTCATCGGTCGAATCTGGACTGAAGAGGCCATCCTTGTCGTAGTTGTCCTTGTTGGTCACCACATAACCCGCTTTCTCAAACGCAGCCACCTTGTCACTTGGGTCATAACCGAAGGCATCGCCTGTCAGACCCTGTAAGGTCACGGTGTCCACAACAACTGCTTGGTCTGGATTGGTCACATTGATAAAGCTGATGCGACCTGCCTGCTTGTCCTTCTCATAGAAGATTGGGCTGTCCTGACCTGGGTTGCTTAGCACTGGTGGGAGGTAGTAGCCCTGGCTTGGGTCTGCTGGATCCACCGGTGTCAGTGGCACTGGTTGAGATGGGTTGTCTGGGTTTGGCACAACTGGCGTCAAGCCTGGTACGAACGGAATGATTGGTCGGTCTGTACCTGGAACAGTTGGATCTGTTGGGTGGTTCGGGTAGACAACTGGTGGGATTGGATCGAATCCATCTGGTACACGAGGGGTCCATGAACCGAGTGGGCTGTAGGTCACCACTTCTGTCATGTCGCTTGACAATGGACCAACTTCAACTGCCGATACGCTTGCCTTGTCTGCCAGGTAGCCCTGCTTGAGTGGAGAAGCCACTTCTGGAAGAGTCTGGTTGGCAGTCCAGTCACCATAGTGGATGGCTCCTGTCACCAAGTTGACCTCGGCACTGCGGCGGAAGGACTTGGTCTCTGTCACCGTATCGAAGACTTCCTGACCAGTCGTATCCACATAGCGGATGGTGCGGGTCACACTTTCTGTCATCAAGAGGTCTGCGACAGAGTCTGGCCATACTGGGCCGTCTGGATGATTCGGATCAACTGGCTGACCTGGACGCGGTGGGTTCTCTGGGTCCTCGATCGGTTTCACCACTTCTACCAATTCATAGACGAAGTGTTGGTCATCGGTCGAATCTGGACTGAAGAGGCCATCCTTGTCGTAGTTGTCCTTATTGGTCACCACATAACCCGCTTTCTCAAACCCAGCCACCTTGTCACTTGGGTCATAACCGAAGGCATCGCCTGTCAGACCCTGTAAGGTCACGGTGTCCACAACAACTGCTTGGTCTGGATTGGTCACATTGATAAAGCTGATGCGACCTGCCTGCTTGTCCTTCTCATAGAAGATTGGGCTGTCCTGACCTGGGTTGCTTGGCACTGGTGGGAGGTAGTAGCCCTGGCTTGGGTCTGCTGGATCCACCGGTGTCAGTGGCACTGGTTGAGATGGGTTGTCTGGGTTTGGCACAACTGGCGTCAAGCCTGGTACGAACGGAATGATTGGTCGGTCTGTACCTGGAACAGTTGGGTCTGTTGGGTGGTTCGGGTAGACAACTGGTGGGATTGGATCGAATCCATCTGGTACACGAGGGGTCCATGAACCGAGGGGGCTGTAGGTCACCACTTCTGTCATGTCGCTTGACAATGGGCCGACTTCTACAGAGGCAACACTTGCCTTGTCTGCCAGGTAGCCCTGCTTGAGTGGAGAAGCCACTTCTGGAAGAGTCTGGTTGGCAGTCCAGTCACCATAGTGGATGGCTCCTGTCACCAGGTTGACCTCGGCACTGCGGCGGAAGGACTTGGTCTCTGTCACCATCTCGAAGACTTCCTGACCAGTCGTATCCACATAGCGGATGGTCCGGGTCACACTTTCTGTCATCAAGAGGTCTGCGACAGAGTCTGGCCATACTGGGCCGTCTGGATGATTCGGATCAACTGGTTGACCTGGACGCGGTGGGTTCTCTGGGTCCTCGATCGGTTTCACCACTTCTACCAATTCATAGACGAAGTGTTGGTCATCGGTCGAATCTGGACTGAAGAGGCCATCCTTGTCGTAGTTGTCCTTGTTGGTCACCACATAACCCGCTTTCTCAAACCCAGCCACCTTGTCACTTGGGTCATAACCGAAGGCATCGCCTGTCAGACCCTGTAGGGTCACGGTGTCCACAACAACTGCTTGGTCTGGATTGGTCACATTGATAAAGCTGATGCGACCTGCCTGCTTGTCCTTCTCATAGAAGATTGGGCTGTCCTGACCTGGGTTGCTTGGCACTGGTGGGAGGTAGTAGCCCTGACTTGGGTCTGCTGGATCCACCGGTGTCAGTGGCACTGGTTGAGATGGGTTGTCTGGGTTTGGCACAACTGGCGTCAAGCCCGGTACGAACGGAATAACTGGTCGGTCTGTACCTGGAACTGTTGGGTCTGTTGGGTGGTTCGGGTAGACAACCGGTGGGATTGGATCGAATCCATCTGGTACACGAGGGGTCCATGAACCGAGTGGGCTGTAGATGACAACCTCATCAATGTCTTCTGAATTGTATTTGACTGATTTATCCTTGGCAATAGAGCCCAGATGTACTTCTTCCCCATTCGCAGTAGCAGTTGTTGCAATATAGCCCTTAACTACCGGAATCGGGCTACCTTCTACCACTGCATCGACAGCTATCCAATCTGAGTAAGTTACTACCTTGCTCACATGATTATAAGTAGCTGTTCGAGTGAATTGAGCTGTTGTTGGAGTTGGACTAGCTACCAATTCTGTTCCTTGTTGGTCAGTAAATTTCACCCGTCGCGTCACCGTCTCTGTCAAGTCCTCCAAGACTGGGCTAGTTGGATCATTTGGATCAACTGGCTTGCCGGGTTCATGCGGATCATTTGGCTGGATAGTAGTGAGTTTCGCTCTCAGGATGACATCGAAATTCTGGATATTATTTTCAACACTATCGAAGAGACGCTCTTGTGGACTTGCTGCTGTAAACTCATCTGAAACCAATTCATAACCCAATTGTTCGAAGGCACGAATTCGGTCTGTAGTTGTGTAGGCAATGTCTTGTTCTGGGTGACCTTCTAGGCTATACTTCGCTACTTCAACCGTTGTCGTTCCAGCTTCTAAGCGGTAGGTGATGGTCGCCAACTGCTTGCCATTTTCTAGGTAGATGACAGTAAGCACCTCATCCGGCGCAAGGGCATCCACGCTAGTTTTTTCCGCCACTCGAACTTGATCAGGTGTAAAGTTTCGAATTACTGGCGAATCAACTGCCTTGAATTGATCATCAAGGCTTGTCCATGCCTCGTAGGTCACAACCTTAGTCACCAAGTTTACCTGAGCTTTTCGCGTATAGTAAAGCGTTTCACTATGGGAAGGTGCAGCTTGACTGCTGTCAGCATAGACATAGTGGATAGTGCGGGTCACAGATTCCTTCAAATCAGAAGCTGTCAATCCATCTGGGTAGCTTGGCCCGTTTGGCTTGCTTGGATCAACCGGATCTCCTGGGTTTTTCGGATCTGTCGGAACAATCGTCACAACCGTTTCCTTAAAGCTTACTCGGAATTCCTGGTCCTGATTGCTATCGGTATCATAGAAGCGACCAGTATCCAAGCTATAACCATCTGTTACAAGTGTGTAGCCTTTATTTTCCAACTGGGCAATCGTAGCCTGGGCACTATGTTCAATGCGGGCTTCTGAGTCACCGGTCAATCGAACAGCCGGCACCAAATCTTGCTCTGTTCCATCCAATACATAACGAACAATAGCTGTCTGCTCAAGCGCACGGTAGCGAATATCCGTCGGCTGGGTTGGATCTGTTGGAACAGGAGGTAGGTATAGATTGGTTACAGGATCTTTTGGTAAATCCTGTCCATCTGGACCTACTGGGATAAAACCTTCATGAACTGGAATGCCCGGAGCTGGAGTTGGATCAGCAGGTTTGGTTGGATCCGTTGGATGATTTGGATAGGCAATCGGTGGAACTGGATCCTTACCTGGCGGTGGTGTAATGCGCCATTCTGACAAGGACTTGTAAACCACGCGCTCCACGATATTGGTTGCCAATGGCAAAATGTCAATCGCTTGTTCTGTAGCTTTCGGCGCAATTGCCTGATCATTGCGGATCGCTTCTGTTGCTACATAGCCTGTTACTACTGGTAATGTCCTACCTTCCAAGGTCGTATCGGCATTCTCAGCTACCCAAGGTGTGTAGATCACTTGCTTGGTTACATGGTTGTAAATGCCTGTCCGTTCATAACGTACGCTTGTCGTAGCACTGGTTGTACCTGGTGCTACTTGTCCATCAACGGCGTCCAAGTGGTAGGAAACTGTGCGACTAATCTCACTAGTCACGGCCTCCCACTTCGGTCCATTCGGATTAGAAGCATCTACTGGTGTACCTGGAGTCTGTGGATTGTCAGGAGTCGAACTAGATGTGCGCTGTACCAATTCAAAGACAAAGTCTTGAGAATTATCTGCGATAGTGTCAAACACGTCATCCTTGCTATAGCCATCACGGTTGGTCACTTGGTAGCCCATTGAACTATAGGCTGCTTCAAGGGCACTTGTGTCATAGGCAAATGGCTCTGCGGTCTTCCCAACTAGAGGAACTTGGTTCAATTGAACAGGTGCATCTGGCTTGGTCACATCTACAAAACGAATGCTTCCTAACTGACGATTCTTACGGTAGACAACCCGAATCTCGCTATCAGGAGACAAGGCCTGAACATTCTCCTGAGCTGCAACTTCAGCCTGGTCTGGCGTATAGCCTGCTTTTTCAGGGGTTGGCACCAAGTCAAATTGATTGTCCACTGATTCCCAAGGACCATACTGAATCGCCTTGGTCACCACGTTTAGGGTAGCTGTCCGGGTAAAGACAAGTTCTTCACGAACCGGATCACCAGCCTCCGTACCATCTTCATAGAGGTAGCGAATCACTCGGACCACCGTATCCTTCAAATCCGATTCCTTCAAACCGTCTGGGTACTGAGGGCCATTTGGATCTGTGCTGACAGGTGTATTTGGCTCTTTAGGTTCATTTGGTCGGATGGTGATGATCTGCTCCTTGAAGATAACTTCAAAGCTTTGGTGCTGTAAGCTATCCAGGTCAAATACTGGTGATGGGGCATCTGTAAAACCATCTCGTACTAAGACATAGCCTTTTTGTACCAATTCAGCAATCCGCGCGCTTGTATCGTAGCTAATAGGACTCGCACTTGGACCTGTCACCGTATCTGTCGGTGCAAGAACTGAACCATTTTCCAACTTGTAAGAAATGCTTGCTTGTTGCGTATCTGCTGTATAGACCACAAGCTCTGTGATGGACTCGCTCAAAGATGTAACGGTGCGGTCCTGAGTCGTTGAAGCAACAAGAACTGCTTGTCCATTTTCAAAGGCGCTCGTCGCAGTATAGCCTGCCAAGACAGGTAGTACTCGGCCTTCCAAGACCGTATCTGCCTGGTCTGCTACCCAGTCTGTATAGGTTACTTGCTTGCTCACAAAATTATAAGAGCCCGTGCGTTTGAAGGTGACGCTAGTTTCTTGAGTCGGTGCAGCTTCCCTGCCATCCTGACTATCATACTTGTAGGAAACTGTTCGTGTGATAGTCTTCACCACAGCTTCCCAACGTGGACCAGCTGGATTGTTCGGATCGACTGGGTCACCTGGGTTTTGCGGTTTATCTGGCACAGACTCAACGACCTTTTCTTTGAAGACAATGTCCCAATTCTGGTCTCTGTCAAGTTGATTGTCAAAGGTCTTGTCAGACTCAGCAGCGAAATCATTTCTCACTAAAACATAACCACGTTGTTCCAAGTCAGCAATGCGGGCGCTTGGATCGTAGCTAATCGGGCTACCAGAGTGGCCAGTTTGACTATCTTTGGCTAATTCTGTGCCTGACTCTGTCTTAAAGGTAATGGTTGCTAGTTGTTTCTCATTTTCACGATAGATGACTGTGATAGACCGGTCATCAGCTGTAGCTGCAACCCCTGTCTCTTGCAAAACTTCTTGGAGGCTAGCAGTGTAGTTGGTCAAGCTAGGCGAAGTCACAGCTGGGAAGTCCGCATCTGTGCTTGTCCACTCAGAGTAAGAAATATCTCCAGTCAACGGGTTGGCAGTTGCTGTGCGGGTAAAGTGTAAGGTCTTCTCAGAAGGCTCAAAAGCTTGACTACCGTTAGCATACACATAGCGAATGGTACGCGTCACTGTTTCTGTTAACTGATCTTCTGGAATCTCAATGACCGTTGGAGTGTAGAGAGTCGTCGCACTTGTTCCATTAACATCCGAAATCTTAACAGTCACAGGACTTGCCTGTCCTACGAAGTTTTGATCAGGGGTGAATGTAATGGTACCATCATCCATCAAGCGATACTCACCTTGGTTTTCCACACGAACCGTTCGAACATCTTGACCACCTGCATCGACCAGAGTCAAGCTGGCCTTGTTCAAGTCCACTACTTCCTTCACAGGATCGTAGTTGCGATCACCGTCTAAATCCACCTGACCTGGTGTAAAGAAGTCTGGACTAGAGGTCTGTACATCCCCTTTCAAGCCATAAGTCGCCTGTGGACGACCAACTGGGCGTGTCTCCACCACAATCGCGGTATAGGTTGTTGTGGCGAGACTACCATTGCTGTCTGTCATTTGCACCTTGACAGCTGTTGCTGGACCAATAAAGGTAGCTAATGGCACAAAGGTGATGCTACCATCACTTTCCAGACGATAGGTGCCCTGACCTGCTAGCACAAGTTCTGTTACAGGGGCATTTTGTTCATTGAGCAGGGTCAAGCTAGAGCCAATCAAATCTGCAACACCAGATGGAGCTGTAGGAGATTTGGCAAAATGAACACGACCTGACTGTGTTTTCCCTTGCAGACCAACCGTTGTCGCAGGTTCTGCAATCGGTAAAACTGGCATGATGCTTGGGGTGTAAGTTGTTCTGGCTTCTGCACCATTTGCATCTCGAGCAATCACTTCCGCAGATAACAATTCACCAACAAAGCGTTTCCCAGCGTCATTTGGCGTGTAGGTAACCATACCTGTTTTGCCGTCGATGGAGTAGGTTCCCACGACAGTCTCAACACCTGCCACTCGTGCATAGGCATTGGTTGACTCCACTTCTTGGTTGGACTTATCAATCAGTTTTATTGGATATTTTGGTTGTGCATCGCCTGCAAGAGTTTGGCCTGAAGCATCGACAGTATTTCCCATCGGAACTGCTTGAGAACCGGATACAAACTCAGGACGACCTGTCTGCACTTCACCTTGCATCTTAACAGAGATGGCAGGCGTACCTGTCGGAGCAATGGCAACAACATGCGGAATGTAACGACCATCCATTGTCGAAATCTGCTCGGAAGTATTTTCTAAACCATTGTCAATAGTGGCAGCAGTCCAACCTGTCGTATATGGTTGACCATTGCTATCCAATACCGTCGCTGTCCGGCGGACGCTGATCCCTTTTGCTTGATTGACCTTGCGGCCATCTGCATACTCTGTGATAAATCCTGGATCCGGCACAAAGGTAACTCGTACATCCTTACCGACAGCCTCGACCTTATACTTCCCTTCTCCCTGAACATAGAAGAAACCTTGATTATCCAAACGATCACTACCAACTTCTCGGTTGTCAGCATCAACCATCACAGGTGCAATCGTCGTGTCAATCGTCGCTCGAATGTCTGAGTAAGTTTCGCTACCAAAGGCATAGAAGCGAAGAGTTCCTGTTTGGCTCTGCCCTTGCACATTGCGAGTTTCAACCTTTTCACTACGTGGTGGGTGCGTCAACTGGATCTGGAAGTCTTCTACCTCACCAGAATAAGCTGGCAAATCAGGTGTCAAGATATCCTGACGATCAATGGCAATCCGCAGACGAACTCCCAACTTGTGCAGGTTTTCATCTGAAATCTGCTTGATATTGGAGAATGTCAGGGTATGTGTCCCCTTGTTAGTAATTGCAAGAACGCCTGAATTTTCATCCTTATCAAACTTGCCGTTGTTGTTAAAGTCAATCCATCCCTGAACATAGGCTGTAGCGTTGGTATTTGGATCTGCTTCAAATTGTAGGCTGTAGGTGCCATTATTGGAATGATGGAGGGTATAGTTGTTGTTCTTCTGAACATTTTTCCCCATCAATTGGTTAGGACCCTCATCCCAAGAAGAGATCAATTCATCCTGCACCCAAGAAGCAGCTCCAGGTGGGATAGCTTCTGGAACAAAGTCGATGTCACCTCGAGTGGTTCCTAAATAAGGGTGCTTGGTTGCATTTGTAATCTGGATAGTATGGGACGGACGACCATAGGAATCTGGCGCATCTCCAAAGTCCGCAACCACAACCCCAATCATGGCAGACTGACGACCACGTGAAGCGATATACATACCTACTTCGGTCGCATTCCGTGTAAAGATCAAGGGAGTTGAGTAACTCAAGTTAGTTGTAGTACTTGGCATGCGGTTGCTGACTGGACCAAATACCTGGGTTCCAATGCCATCGACATAGGTGATTCCTGTCACTCGATCACGAAAAACTTGTTTAGCAGTTGAGATGGAGCCTTTTTGGATAACTTCACCCTCACTGTTTACAACATCTTCAGTCCCCTTGTTCAAATAAAGAAATCTATTCCAGCGTTCTCGCCAATCTGGGGTGGACATAGTATTGTTGGTCCCTTTAATATAATCTAGTCCCCAGTTAACATCTGCATCACCATTTACCTTGTAAGAAGAGGTTGTGGTCGAATTCGACAGTTCTCCTAAGAGTTCAAAACCTTCACCATTGGTAGTGTAAATTTCAATTTCGTTAACTTTAGCTTCTTCACCGGACATAAAGACGAAGTTGAGAGGAACTTCATTTCCATAATAGGTTGCCCTACCACGGAATTTGACTCCAACGTTTCCACCATCTTTGTCAGATTGCAAGGTTACTGCCTTGTTCCCAAAGTTTAATCCCTGTTGTCTTACATGAGACCATGTAGGATCCTGTTTTACCGCAATGATATGCGCCTCTGTACCATCCTTAATATTGTGGTTTTTACGATCAGGGTTATAGTACTGCTCCTTGTCAGTCCCCTTCACTCGCTCATGGTAGATTTCAGTCGCTTCAAAGGGTTTCAGTTCGATAACTTCCAACTCGACCACATAGCCTGGAGCCAATTCCTTTCGGAAAACAGTCCCGACTTGAAGCGATGGTGCCATCACATTACCACCTACTGCTTGGTTGCGCACTCGCCCAGTATTGAAAATCGTTGTTGGATCCGAGAAGTCAATCCAGGTAATCTGGTCAAGCAGTTTGTCCTTGTTTCGGTTGAGGAAGTTTTTGTAATGCTCTGTCCCTGTATAGACCGTCACATCTTCACCCTGAGTGGTGTTTGTCGTCGCACGGAAACCTGTACCTTCTTGAGGAGCAGTCTGTTCCTCCTCCTTCACCACCAAGAAACGGTAAACTGCTGTAGTCTCCTCAGTTAAAGTCTGAACCTGGTGGTTGGCTTGACCATCCACCAGTCTATAACCTGCAGGTGGTTGAGCGGTCATAGAAAAATCAATTTCCGCACGCTCCTGTGTCGTCTCCACATAGAGGGCATGCGGTGTTCTTGACACTCGTTTACCAGTATCAGCATTGACATACTCAATACTGTAAACAAGGTGAGCCTTCCGTTTTTCAGGTTCTGGCTCTGCTTCAGGCACTTCTTCTGCAGCGACCTCTATAGACTCGTCTGCCTTAGCCTCTGTTTCTTCAGCAGGAACAAGCGCTACAGTTTCTTCTATCTTTCCATCACTTGTTGCAGGAGACTCCGTTTCCGTTGCAGCTCGAGACAGATCTAGACTTGGTAGTACAAGGGTCTCTTCTGATTCTGTACTTTCTGTACTTGCTTCAGAAGTGATATCGATAGGCGCAAGACTCTCTACAGCCTCCGGGGTTGGGCTGACAGTCTCAGTTGGAAGAGCTGATGCCACTTTTTCTGCCTCTAAAGGCACCGCAGTCTCGATGACTTCAGCAGTCCCAGCACTTTCAACTTCTACCGTCACAGCTCCTTCTTGAGGCTGAACCTCATCTGCCTTGGCCAAGGAACCTGTTGCCAAACTCGCCAAGGTAACACCTAGCAAGACACTAGCTGCACCAAAATGGTATTTGCGAATCGAAAAACGCTGTCGTCTACTGAACCAACCAAAACGTTTTTTTGAATGTTTCGTCGAACTAGACATTTCCATTCTCCTATCTTATATATTAATATATTAGGTTCTACACCAGTTTCCATTAAATCATAAAAAATACACAAATTCAAGTGGTTTGTCCAGTTATTAATATGTAAAAAATAGATGAAAAACATACATTCCTTACAAATAGACTTATATTTATTAATGCATCTTCAAAGTTAGAAAGATATAAGAAAAATCTGGCAATATATACTTATATTTATAAGAAGAAATGAATAAAATCACAGAAAGCGTTTTCTTCAAAATCTTGTCAAAAAAGACAAAAAAATAAGGCTAGATAGCCTTATTTTGTCATATCAATTGTCTCAATACACCAGCCCACCAGTTCATCCAGGCGTTCCATCTGCTCGGTCATATGCAAATAGCCCAAAACCGCCTCAAAACCTGTGGACATCCGATAGGTGACCACATCCGCATTCTTGGCCTTGGTGTGGCTATGGCTATTCCTCCCCCGCTTGTAGATTTCTTCCTCTTTTTCGGTCAATAGCTGAGCTTCTAAGAGGGCAGAAATCAGGCTTGCCTGAGCCTTGGCCGAGACGTATTTGTTAGCCTCACCGTGCAATTGATTGGGCTTGGTCAGCCCTTTGAAGATCAAGTGCCGTCTGATATACATGGAATAGACAGCATCCCCTTCAAAAGCCAGGGCAATTCCATTGATGAGATTGACATCTACTGCCTTAGTCACGTGCCCACCTCACACCATCTTTGGTATCCAAGAGCTTGATGCCCTGGGCTGCCAATTCATCACGAATGCGGTCAGCCGTCGCAAAATCTCGATTGGCACGCGCTACTTGGCGCTCTTCTATCAAGGCTTCGATCTCGCTATCCAAGACTTCTTCTTCAAAGACAATACCGAATACTTCTAGCATTTTGCCAAAGGCTTCTTTTACAGTTTCATCGTAGTTGCCTGAGTTGATCCATTTGGCAAAGTCAAAGATAGCCGTAATCCCATTTGCCGCATTAAAGTCATCATCCATGGCTGCTTCAAAGGCTGCCAGATGTAATTCAAGAGCTGACTTATCCACAGAGTTTTGCACAGGTTGTGTATAAGTATTTTTCAGATATTTAAGATTGATTTCCGCATCTGAAATAGCCTTCTCAGTGTAGTTGAGTGGACGGCGGTAGTGCTGGGTCGATAGAAAGAATCGCAAGACCTGACCGTCAATTTGTTCCAACATATCATGGGCTGTCAGGAAATTGCCCAAGGACTTGGACATCTTCTCATCGTTGATATTGAGCATGGCATTGTGCATCCAATAATTCGCAAAAGTCTGACCAGTCTTGCACTCAGACTGGGCGATTTCATTGGTATGGTGTGGGAACTCCAAGTCCGCACCCCCACCGTGAATGTCAATGGTAGCTCCCAAAATCTCTGTCGCCATAACCGAACACTCGATATGCCAACCTGGACGACCTGCTCCCCAAGGACTTTCCCAAGACACTTCGCCTGGCTTGGCAGTTTTCCACAAGGCAAAGTCGAAAGGATGTTCTTTCAGCTGACCTTCTCCCTCAACCCGACCAGAAGCACCAGCCTCCAAGTCAGACAGGGTTTTGTTGGCCAAACGAGCATAGTTTTCAGCCTTTTCCACACGGAAATAAACATCCCCAGCCGCCTCGTAGGCATAGCCCTTGTCAATCAAGACCTGCACAAAATCAATGATTTCATCCATATAGTCGATGACACGAGGATTTTTGGTAGCAGGTTTGACACCCAGTTTTGCCACATCTTCCTTGAAAGCTACGATAAACTTATCAGACAGTTCCTTGGTTGTCATGCCAGCTTCATTAGCAGCTTTGATAATCTTGTCATCCACATCCGTAAAGTTAGAAATGTAGGTTACATCAAAGCCACGGTATTCAAAGTAGCGACGGATGGTATCAAAAGCCACGACACTACGAGCATTTCCGATATGGATATAGTTATAAACCGTTGGTCCGCAGACATACATCTTGACCTTGCCCTCTTCCAAGGGCACAAAGTCACGCAAACTGCGGGTCATGGTATCGTAAATTTTTATCATGCTTTCTCCTACTTTTTCTTCCGCTGGATCCAAAGCAAGACCAGTCGGATCACCCAAAAGATTGCCAAGGCAGCCCAGATATGACCGAGCCCATAGGACCCCCGGCTATAATTTAAAACAGCCAACACAATGGCCAAAACCAAATTGACTGGATAGAGCCAGTCGCTTCCTTTAAATGCTTTCATTTGTTACTCCTTTTGCCCCCTTGGTTCAATCCTACAAATGCGACGAATGGTGACTGGCTTCTCTCAGCTCTGCCAGTTTGGTGGTGTAGTGTTCACGCCCATCTTCCATGTCATGAATGATCTTCTCATCTTTTTGACCGTGTACACGGACAATTTTAGCTGGCATACCGACCACTGTCACATCTGCTGGAACATCGGCTAGGACAACGGCAGCTGCACCCACTTTAGCATTTTCCCCAATCTCAATGGGGCCAATCACTTGAGCATGGGCAGAGACAAGGGCACCTTTTCGAACGGTTGGATGGCGTTTACCCGTATCCTTACCCGTTCCACCAAGCGTTACCCCGTGGTAAAGCATGACACCAGACTCAATAATAGCTGTCTCACCAATAACCAAACCAGCTCCGTGGTCAATGAAGACTCCCGAAGCAATCTCGGCGCCTGGATGAATCTCAATATTGGTCCAAAAGCGCCAAAATTGGCTGTGCATCCGAGCCGGGAGTTTAAAGCCTTTTTTCCACATCCAGTGGGACAGACGGTGGGCAGCCAAGGCCTTGACACCTGGGTAGGTCAAAAGAACTTCCAAGGTCGTCCGTGCTGCCGGATCTTTTTCTTTTACAATCTCAATGGTGTCCTTCCACCACCCCATAGTCACTCCTTCTAGCGAGAAGACAAGCCCGCTACCGAACTTGTCTACTCAGCTTATTTCTTTTCAACCTTGTGGAATTTGAATTCACCAAAGTTGTTATCTTTTTTCTCTTTGTTGTCTTTGTGACGGCGTGGTCTGTCAGAACGCTCACGTTTTTCTGGCTCCACATAACCTTCTGGTTTTGGAAGAAGAGCCTTCATAGACGCATCGACACGGCCCTTGTCGTCAATCTTGATGACCTTAACATCGACAATATCGCCAATTTCAACTAGGTCTTCTGGTTTATTGACACGAGTCCAAGCCATTTCAGAAACGTGGACCAGGGCATCTGTCTTGTCAAAGAGGTTGACAAAGGCACCGAATTTCTCCAAACGAACCACTTTTGCCTGGAAGACTTCATCCACTTTTGCTTCACGAACAAGACCAGCAATGATTTCTTTTGTGCGCTCAATTGCAGCACGATCTGGTGAGAAGATCGCCACAAGACCGTCTTCGTCGATATCGATTTTCACGCCAGTTTCTGCAATAATCTTATCGATGGTTTCGCCACCCTTACCGATGACAATCTTGATTTTATCCACATCAATCTTGATAGTGTCAATCTTCGGTGCAGTTGGTGCCAAGTCAGGACGAACTTCTGGGATCGTCGCTTCGATGACATCAAGGATTTCAAAACGTGCCTTCTTAGCTTGTGCCAAGGCTTCTTCCAAGATTTGCGGTGTGATACCGTCAATCTTGATGTCCATTTGAAGGGCTGTGATACCGTCACGGGTACCCGCCACCTTGAAGTCCATGTCGCCAAAGTGATCCTCAAGACCTTGAATATCGGTCAAGACGGTATAGTTGGTACCGTCTGAAATCAGACCCATAGCAATACCTGCAACTGGTGCCTTGATTGGTACACCACCTGCCATGAGGGCAAGGGTACCAGCTGTGATAGAAGCCTGCGATGAAGAACCGTTTGATTCCAAAACTTCTGCTACCAAGCGGATAGCGTAAGGGAAGTCTTCCAAGCTCGGTAAGACTTGCTCGAGAGCACGCTCTCCAAGAGCACCGTGACCAATCTCACGACGACCTGGTGCACCATAGCGACCAGTTGAACCAACTGAATATTGTGGGAAATTGTAGTGGTGCAAGAAGCGTTTCTTGTACTCATCGTCCAATCCGTCGATGATTTGGGTTTCACCCATTGGAGCCAAGGTCAAGACTGAAAGTGCCTGAGTTTGACCGCGTGTAAAGAGGCCTGATCCGTGAACGTTTGGCAAGAAGTCCACTTCTGCATCCAGCGGACGAATCTCATCGACACGGCGTCCATCTGGGCGGACCTTGTCTTCTGTAATCAAACGACGAACTTCTGCATGCTCCATGAGTTCCAAGATTTCATGGACATCCCGCATGATGCGGTCAAATTCTTCGTGTTCAGCGTATTTTTCTTCGTAGGCTGCGATGACGGTTTCACGAACGGCATTGGTCGCATCTTCACGGGCCAATTTTTCTTCTACCTGCACCGCTTTTTTCAAATCGTCATTGTAAGCTGCGACAATCTCTGCCTGCAATTCTGGATCCACTTGAAGAAGCTCCACATCTGCTTTTTCCTTGCCGACTGCTGCCACGATTTGATTTTGGAAGTCAAGGAGTTCTTGAATAGCCGCATGACCTTTGAGGAGTGCCTCCAACATAATGTCTTCTGACAATTCTTTAGCGCCAGACTCTACCATGTTGATGGCGTCCTTGTTACCAGCTACTGTCAAGTCAAGGAGAGACTCTTCCATCTGAGCCTTATCAGGGTTGATGATGAGTTCACCATTGACATAGCCGACTTGGACACCTGCGATTGGGCCGTTGAATGGAATATCTGAGATTGCCAATGCCAATGAAGAACCAAACATAGCTGCCATTGGAGCAGAAGCGTCTGGATCGTAAGAAAGCACTGTGTTGATGACTTGGACTTCGTTACGGAAACCTTCCGCAAACATTGGGCGGATCGGACGGTCAATCAAACGAGCGGTCAAGGTCGCATCAGTTGACGGACGGCCTTCACGCTTCATCCAGCCACCTGGGAATTTCCCAGCAGCGTACATTTTCTCTTCATAATTGACTTGGAGGGGGAAGAAATCACCCGTCGCCATTTTTTTTGACATAACTGCCGCTGTAAGAACTGTGGAGTCGCCATAGCGAACGACCACCGCACCGTTGGCTTGTTTGGCAACCTGGCCAGTTTCAACGACCAATTTTTTGCCAGCAAAAACCGTTTCAAATACTTGTTTTGACATGAATGTTCTCCTAATTGTTAGTTTACGTGTTTTCTACAAAGTTCAACCCAATAGTATTACTGGATTCAGCTTTGCACAAAACCACGTATCCAGTCTATTTTACCATATTATTTCCTTTTTTTCCCATAGAAATCCCTCTTCTAACGAAAAAATAAAGAAGACCAGACTAGGGTCTGATCTTCTTGCTTCGGGAAGAGATTTGGGGCTATCCCCTTATTCTTCTCTGCGTTTTGCACGCGCAACCAAGCCAAGTGTCGCAAGTACACTGAGCCCTGTAAGGAGATAGGACTGGTCTTGACTGCCTGTTTCTGGCAACTGAGCTTGGGAAACAGCTGCTTTGGTTTCTTGAACGGTAGCTGATTGGCTAGCAGCTTGTGGGGCTAGCGGTTTTCTACCAACTTCTAGGATTTCATCCTGTGCTTCTTCCAGTACCATGGTATGGACAATGCGCTGGGAAAGAACAACCCCATTCTCAGTGACTACCTGAACAAAGACACGCTCTCTGCCTGCTTTTCCTGCCTGTACCAGGCGGGTCACTCCGACTGGCAAGTCAGGATTGTCAAGCACTTGACGACCATAGCCACGTTCTCTTTCGAGAATATCCAGGCGTGGTTTTTCATGAGTCAGAGATAGGAGGCCACTTTCTGGCTTCACAGTCCATACCCACTCATCTGAACCTGGCTGACTTGTCTCACTGCCTGGCGTTGGCTGATCTGGCTGACTTGTCTCGCCGCCTGTTGTTGGTTGATCTGGCTGGCTGGTCTCACCGCCTGGCGTTGGCTGGTCTGGCTGACTTGTCTCGCCGCCTGTTGTTGGTTGATCTGGCTGGCTTGTCTCGCCGCCTGTTGTTGGTTGATCTGGCTGGCTGGTCTCACCGCCTGTTGTTGGTTGATCTTCAATTGGAGTTTCTTGATCAATTTCCGCATGATAAGTAGATAACTCATAGAACTCTGGACGTCCACCAGTCCATGACAGGTCAAGATCCAGCAAGTGAGCTACATCTTGTCCCAGGACAAAGGTTTGAAGACTATTGGTTACTGCCCCCAACTCAACCCATTCAGGACCAGCATCTTGGCCTTGGCGAATCACACGAGCTCGTAACTGGACACTGGATCCTGCCGGAAGACTAGAAATCAGCTTCACATGGTTGACCCCTGTCTTTTCAGATAGGTGGTAGACGAGGTGCCCCTGATCCTTAGCCGGTTTGTAGGAGCTGAGTACCTTGCGGTCCACTAAGTTGGTGTAGAGGTTCTCGGCTGCTTCACCACCATCTCCTGTCACAGTTGGATCATTGATGGTTTTGACAAATTCACTATCATTGATGACCATTTCTGTGAAGCCTACGAAGCGGTAATCGTAGTTGGCGGTGAAATAAATGCGGAGGTACTTAGCATTGACAGGTGTTTCCAGGCTACCTTCGATATAACGGTTGCCTGGCAGGTTAGAATCATGTGTCCAACCGTCTCCCAGAGAATCATCCCTCGAAGCATTGGCCTGACCATCTCCAACTGTCACAATATCTACCCAATCCTGGCCGTTTTGGCTGACCTGAATCTTGCCATCACGGAGGTAGTTCTTGGTGCCATCTTGGATATAGGCACGGATCTTACGGATTGGTCGTTGCACACCTAGTTCTAGGACAATTTCACCCCCCTGGCGTGGAACATCTGCGAATTCGACAAAGTTATTGTAGACTCCATCAAAGAGTTGACCTAGGTTCTTAATCCGACGAACATCATTGTTGCCATAGACTTGGTTAATGCCTAAGGTAGTTGATTTCAACTTATCTGGATGGATTTCCTTAGTTTCAACCAACAATTCTGAACTACCAAGATTTTGACTGGTCTGCCCCTTGTTTATCAGTCGGATATAGCGAGCCAAAGGTTGCTCGGACAACTGGTCAAGCTGGTACCATTCAACTGCGTTTGGTGAATAAACCAAATCCAATTGACTACCTGTTGCTTGCAAGGATTCCAACTCATGGAGGCGGTCTAACTTGATACCAACAAAGTCGCCTGGCGCTAGCTGAGTAGTTGCAGGCAATGGTAGACGGTAGGAACCAAGTGTCTCAAAGACTGGACTATTTTCCAGACTGGCGATACTTGTTTCAACCATATCTCTGCGTCCTTCATTGGTCTCTACTGAGAAGTCCTTGATACGCCACCATTTTGGCAGGTTTTCCGTATTGCGCACACGGATGTATTGGGCTTCAAATTCTTGACTGACTTCTTTCAGCTGCTCGCCAGAAAGGGAAGTAAGATTGGTCCAGTCGGTTCCGTTGACAGAGTATTCCAAGACACCTTTGTTAAGTTTGTCCCCTGTTCCCTGTGCCAAACGAACCTTGCTGATTGGTTTCACTTGGCCTAGGTCGAGCTGTACCCAAGCTTCGGCAGGTGTGGTATCTCGTTGAGAACCAGCAGTATCAGCATTAGC
This sequence comes from Streptococcus sp. 29896, assembly GCF_032594915.1. Classification (NCBI taxonomy): domain Bacteria; kingdom Bacillati; phylum Bacillota; class Bacilli; order Lactobacillales; family Streptococcaceae; genus Streptococcus; species Streptococcus suivaginalis. Next base: position 1,796,317 of record NZ_CP118733.1, read on the forward strand.
AAACATTGCTTCTGTCGCATCATTGCCATCTTTGATTTGGGCTTCACTGGTTTGCCCCTTGTAAACCAAATTAGTACTGTGGGTAATGGCCACACTTGTCTGGCGACTCGCTTCTAATGGCTTGTTGACAGCAATATCACGAATACCAAACCAAGTATTGGCCTTATCGCTTGTCGCAATCATCCGCACCGCTTTGGCCTTCAGGCCCAAGTTAGAGAAGGTTATGAGAGCTTCACTACCTGTGTAAGTATGACCTGGGATTGGCAGCCATTCTCCGTCTTCTGTCTGGTATTGGATAGCTGCGGCTGAGAAGGTGTCACGCAGGTTGCTGACAGCTCCCATGGCAAAGGTCAAGCTGTCCAAATCGATGGTCTTGTTGAATTCCAAACCAACATAGTCACCTGTCGAAATGGTGTTTGGATTCTTGAAGAGGAGTTGAGTCGATAGGTCACCGTCTAGGATATTGGCTACACTTCCTTCTGCTCCTGAGCGATTGGTGATCAAGCGGCTATTGATGCGGTCTGGATAGAGCTCTGACTCGACTTGACCTGCAAGGAATTCCAAGAGGTGCAAGATAAATGGTCGGATATGCTGCACGCCCAGCTCTGCTTTTTCATAATGGTTCACATACCAGAAGGTATAGCCTTTGGACTGTTCATAGAGACCAAGACCGCGGTTATAGTGGTTCCAAAGCTGGTCTGCCTGGTCACTTCCGATAAACTCGGTCGCTGTCAAAAGGGATTCTAGGGCATCCATCTGGTCAATGGTATTGTCTAGCCAGTAATGAATCTGATTGCGCATCAACTCATTGCCAGACTCCTTATAGAGTTGGGCTGCGGCCTTCAATTTAGCAAATTCCGCCCGTAATTGGCGACGGTCTTCTGTCAGATCCTCTCCCGCTTCCAACTTGGTACGAAAGGCAGTCAGTTTCGGTGCCAATTCAAGGGATTCTTCCAATTTCACCACACGGCCATCCATATTTTGGTTGATCATGTGTTTGCCCAGTTCTCTAAAGGCAAGGGAGGTCTCCGAATCGGTAAAGCGGCCTGTTTCAACAAAGTTGAAGGCAATGTCATTGACACGTTTGGCAGCTTCTTCTGACTCCCAGATATTCCATGTGTATTCAGCAGCAGAGAAGAGAGCGATCTTAGATGGCTCTGATTGCTGCATTGGGTTGAGCATGATACCACCAATTAGGCTGGCATCAACATTTGGCTGCAGGAATTTTTCACCGCCACCAAGAATCAAGTGCTCTTTGGAGTTATCTGTACATGGCCAGTTGATCCAGAGTTGAACAGGACGATAGGTCTTGCCTCCCTGACTCAAATTGGTGCTCAAGGTTGTCAGGAACTGGTTGGACACTTGTCCCCAGATACGGCCACCTGTCACTGTCAGGCTAGCACTTTCAGGAAGATTTTCATTGAGCGAACGCAATTCTGCCTCATCCCCGTCTCCCCAGTATTCGTGCGGTACAAAGATCATCTCCTTGCGCAAACCAGTATACTGAGCCTGCTGGCTTTCCAGCCATTGGGTCAGATCCGCCATGAGACGGTTGTAGCTTGCAAATCCGCCTGCTGGATGACGGGCATCGTCTGCCAGGATACCGAATTCTCTCACACCAACGCCCATCAATTGGGTAAATTTCCGCTTGATAACTTCAAGATCTTCACGATAGTGGTTGTCGTCACCAAAGCGTACGCTATTATGCATGAATGGATGGAGGGTCCAGACATAGCGGGTCTTGTTTTGATTCCCCACACGCGCCATCTGACGAATTTCTTCTAGCTTGTCTTCTGGATAGAGTTCACGCCAGCGGCTGTTGTGGTATTCATCATCTTTTGGTGCAAAGAAATACTGGGTCAGCTTGAGGTCACCACCGTAGCGCATCAATTCCATGCGGTCAGCTGTACTCCAAGGGTTGCCATAATAGCCTTCGATGAAGCCACGGTTTTTAATGTCTGCAAAGTCTTCTACATCTACTTCACGCAGAACTGGAGCCGGACTGTCATTGAGCATGTGCTTCAAGGTTGTCAAACCAAAGAAGACTGCATCTGTGTCCTTACCAATGACTGAAATAGCATTGTCTTTGACCACCAAACGGTAGGCATCAATCTTATCAAAGAGCTGGGCAGTACGTCCTGCATTAGCCTGATGGCTTTGGGCAAAACCAGCCTGACCATGAATACCAATGTAGATATTGGTTGCACCTTCCACCGCACTTGTGCTGGTTGCATACGAAATCTGGTGGGCCTGCAAGGTATCTTTGAGACGGTTACGGGTATAAATATCCACTCCTTGACCAATGACCAGGTTGACACGGCCATTTAGGGCTACCAGTCCATTGCCATAGGTCACAGTTTGAGGGGTAGGAAAGACTTGATAGTTCTTATTGAGATAGTCCTCGCTTGCCAAGGCCACCGCAATCACTTCTGCACTAGCTGGGCGAGTCGCATCGAACCGATCCGCAGTCTCAATCGTTCCATCAGAGACTGTTTCTGCCTGACCTGCTCGAATCGTAAAGTTAAGGGAGACAACTCCAGTATAGCGGCCCAAACCGGTCACTCGGATACTTGCCCGACTGCTTGTGCCTACTTGGCCGATATTGTCACTATAATCGAGATGGTAGTCTTGATTTTCAACCAGGTCAACCCCGTTGACTCTAACTGTCGGCTTCGGTGTCAAGGCTTGACCTGTATAGGCATATTCTTGACTTGCTAGGCGGACATGGTCACTTGTCAGAGCAACTGCTTCTACTTGACCCAAGTATTCGCTGACACGGATCTCACTGACAGACATGAAGCGATTTGGACGGCCACCATCTCCCAAGGTATTGACAGCCTGTAACTTGATGTAACGAGCGCTAGTTGGATCAAAACTTACCTCCTGCCAATCACGATTATTCTCATCAAAGCTACCTGTTTTCACAGATGTCCAAGTACGGTTGTCTGTACTCACTAAAATGTCATAGCTAGCGACCTTGCCGTTTGGACTTCCATCCTGACGGTGGCGGTAAGCCAGACCATTGAGCTGGCGAACTCGGCCTGTATCAACTGTTAACCAGAGGTTGCTGATATCTGTTCCTGACCAGGCAGAGTGCCAGTGGCTGTTCAAGTTAAAGTCTTTGGCATTGTCCACTGCTTCGCTGGCTCTATTTTCCACAGAACCCGCAGTAAGGGTCATCTCCGACCGCTCTATATAGTTGCGGCCTTCTGTTGTCGGACTATCTGGAACAAAGGTCAGAGTATAGGTTTCTGACTGGCTACCGTCCTCAGATGAGGTAACGATTTTCACCGTATTATCAGCTGTTCGCAGAACGGTCACTCCGACATTATTGGCACTGTTACGAGCTGTGATATCCCCACGACCTGATACTGTCATGTTGTTGGTGATGGAGGCACCGCGGAGGACTTGGTTGCCGATTTGAATCTCATTGATACTAGCATCACTCGACTTGACAAATGCCTCAAGGGCCGTCTTCAATTCCAGCTCAACAATACCGACAGACGGTTTGCGACCAGATAGAACCTCGTCAGAATTTTCAACTGTCACCTTAAAGATTTCAGCTGAAACTGGCCGATCCAAGCGATAGGTTACCTTGGTCAAGCCGTTGACTGGTTTTGTCTCTGTCACGCGATGAGCGGCAACTGTCGCTTCTGCGCTAGAACTTGTCTGATAAGAGAAGGTTACTGACTTAGGCTGACGAAGAGACCAGTTGTCTCGGTGGTAGTAGATGGACACTTCTGCGATGTTTTGCGCAGTATCGTATACAAAGCTAAGCGTCGCTGTTTTGCGGTCTGCTTGGGCGGCATCGTAATTGGACCAGATGGTTTCGTTTGCTCCACCATCGTTGTTGGCAGAAGCCTGCAAACCACCGTCAACAATAGCCATCAGGGTATCCGACTGAAGATTTTGCGGGATATCCTGCTCGATACGGGTTGCTTTTGGTGCAACGTTGCCCCCGATAGTGACCGCACGGTTGCCCACACGCACCTTAGCAATTACTGGAAGTTGATCACCCAAAACATTTGCAACCCCACGCACCTCGATGACCCCTTCTGTTCGCAACTGGTCGTCACTTGGTTGGGTCCAAGTCACTGGGAATTGCGATGAGAGCAAGGTACCGTCTGCCAAAAAGGCTTCGACCATTTGTGGTAAAACCAGAGGTGACCCGATTTCAACCGCGGTGGCTACATTTTTAATTGCCGCAACCTGATCGATGACAGAAATCAGCAAGGATACATCCAAATCCAGGTCTGCAACACGAGCACGAGCTGTCACCGTGTCTTCTGTTGCCAATTTTTCTCGAATAGCAGCCTTATCAAAACTGACAGCCTTCTCGGCCTCGCTACCATCTTGGAAGCGAACTGTCACGCTGGTTGGCAGATTCACTTCTGCTCCACGTTTGATATAAATATTTTTAGATAATTTGTATTCCTTAGCCTTGTTTGCCGCTTGGTCTGCCTGACCTGTCACTGCAAATTCAACCGTTGAAGCAGTCAACCCATCTGCACTCGCGGTCACAGAAACTGTACCGCTAGCACCCGTCATCTGGACAATAGCCAAGACCTTACCGGCAAATGCCTTGCGGTTATCTGCCTGATAACTTTGATGGTCCATAGCATTTCCGTTATCCATGGCTACCAACTTAGCTGGTCCGCTGACAGAAATGGATACAGGGTTGGCAGCATTGACAACGAGATTGTTATTGGCATCAACAACATCAATCTCGATATAAGCTAGAGAATGGTCTGTCACAGCTTGATCCACCTTGGCAACCTTGGCAAGGAGCTTGCTGGCTGCACCAAAGGTTGAATGCTGACTGCTACCGACAGTCTGTTCAATCACATTTCCCTGAGCATCATAGGCAATGGCCTTGATGGTGCCTGGCTGGTAGTCAACCTGCCAGGTCAGATAGAGATTCTTATGAGGGGTGCTACTCTTGTCTGCACCGTTGTAAATTTTGTACTTGTAACCAGCATCTGTCGTAACTTCTGTGAATTCCTTGGTTCCTAAATCACGCTGCGTTCCATCTGCGGCAATGTGAACCAACTGCACCTTGGCTGCATTGGAATAGACGACGACTTCAACACGGTTGTTGCTATCTTTCTGTAAAACTGCGTCATTCCAAGCAGGAAGGACATGGAGCGTCGTGTCGTCTTGTTTCCATTGGCTCCGGTAGAAATAATAGGAATCTTTAGGGAAGCCCGCCGTATCGACAATACCAAAATAAGAGCTCTTTGGCGCTGGCCAACCATGTTGGGTACCTGGACCAACTCCATTCCACGGAGTTGGTTCTCCAAGGTAGTCAAAACCAGTCCATACAAACTCACCGGCTACAAAATCCCGTGTGATAACATCATACCAGGCCTGACTAGCTGTGTGCCCCCAGTTAACATGGCTCTGGTCATAGGCTGTCCGCTGCTTGTCTGAACGACTGGCATTGCCTTTGATATTGTAGACCCCACGGCTATTGACAGATGAAGCCGTTTCTGAACCATAGATAATCCAGTTAGGATGGTTGGCTTTGCTTTCGTCGTACTTGCTACCATCGGCATAGTTGTAACCGACAATACCACGCACCGTCGCATCGTTTAAGGCATTACCCATACCAACCGCGATCCGATCCCCATGTTTGAGTTTGTTGTCACCGATAGTAGCCGGACGGGTTGGGTCAACTTCATTGATCCAGCCAATCAGACGATTGATGACCGATACATAATTGCTAGCACTACCGCTAATTCCTTCAAGCACTTCGTTTCCTGTTGACCACATGATGATGGACGGATCGTTGATACCGCTCTTGACCATCTGTTTCACATGGAATTCCGACCATTGCTGGTCCTGGGCACGGGCACCGACTAGGTTTTCTGCTGTTGTGCCAATTGTACGATTGAAGAATCGAGAATAGTCATTAACGTTGGAGTTTTTCGGCCGTTCCCAAGTATCAAATGCCTCATCAATCAAGAGCATGCCCATTCGATTGGCAATGTCTTTCATGGCACGAGCGGCTGGGTTATGGGTCACCCGAACCGCATTGACACCCATCCCTTTGAGAATTTCAAACTGGCGTTCAATGGCATCGTAATAGGCACGAGCTCCTAAACCGCCCTGGTCATGGTGCATGGAAACCCCTTGTAACTTGAGCTTCTCACCATTTAACTTAAAGCCAGAAACATTGTCGAATTCAATATAACGGAAACCTGTCTCCTGATCCCGACTCTGTACTACTGTTGCACCATCAAGAATTTCCGTCCGTACGATATAAAGATGTGGGTTGCTGACAGACCAAAGTTTGAGGTTGTTAATATCAAACTCCGTGCGAATCTTGCTACTGGTTTGGCTAGAAATAGTCGTCAAACTGCTGGTTTTCTCAGCTACCTTTGTTCCGACCTTGCCATCTGCCAACCGCTCAAAGAGGCTTGTTCTCACTGTAACAGCCGCAGACTGACTACCAGCATTTTCTAATGCGGTCACAACTTCTACCCGACTAGCTGTACCTTGACCAGTCTTCGACTCCTTGAGGTTGGGACTGGTCACAACCACTCCGTACTCCGCCAAATGAACCTTAGGTGTCATATTGAGATGGACAGAACGGTAGATTCCGCTTCCTGAATACCAACGGGAACTTGGAACAGGGTTAACAACCTTAACTGCAATGATATTTTCTTCATTTGCCCGGACATGGCCTGTCAAATCAAAGGTAAATGGACTGTATCCATTTGGATGCACTCCTAAGGAAGTCCCGTTAATGAAGACCTCGGTCTCCATATAAGCACCATCAAACTGCAATTCAACACGACCTGCCGCAACCTCTTCTGATACGGTAAATGCCTTGCGGTACCAGCCAGTTCCGCCTGGCTTGTAGCCACTCTCAGCCTCACCCGATTGGGTATAGTCCTGAATCAAACTAAAGTCGTGTGGCAAATCCAAAACCTGCCAGCTTGAATCATCAAACTGCTTGGCAGATGCACCAGCAGTCTCCCCCAAGCTAAATTTCCAGGCTTGATCGAAATTGACCTGTTGGTCCACCTGGTTATAATGGTGGATGGTCGTCCAGCTAGCTGGCGCCACAACCTGATCTTGGGATTGAGCTGTTGCTTCTCGAGTCTCACCACCCTCACTCTCATTCGCTTGAGGAAGGTCCGCTGCAGGTGCCAACATCGGCTCTGCAGCCACTGCTTCAAGTGCTTCAAGCTCTGTCACAGACTCTGAGCCATCATCTTGCCCCACCTCTCCCCCTTCGGAAAGAACTGCAGGTGTTTCTTCCACAGCTTCTTCCTCTGGAATGACCGGCAATTCTTCTGTCTCATCGGTCACCAATTCTAAGGATGGATCACTCGCCTCTACTGTATTGGCCTGAACCATCTGACTGCCGAACAACATACAACCCACAACAACAGAAGCTGTACCAACACTTAGCCTCCGAATTGAGTAGCTGTATCGCTTGTCAAACAAGTCTTTTGAACTACGTTTCATCTAGTCCTCCTTTACTATTTTTCGCTTATGTAAGCGCTTGTAAACTTGTATCAAGCATATTATACCTCTTTTTTTCTTGTATTTCAATATATTGATATTTTCAAAACCAAGCGTAATAGAAAACAAAAAAAAAGAACCTGAAAACAGGTTCTTTCTGAATTGTTGACACGAACTGCGTTCGCTTCATTTCCAACCTCCAACAGTCTATCCCCAGACTGTTGGAGCGAACTAAAAGTCTGGCAAACTTTAGAAGTCTGGGAAGAGACTTCTAAAGGTCGTTCCTCAAAGAGGATAATGGAACAAACAGGCTGCTTGTGTGCTAAGGCGCACTGCGATGAATTCCTATTTTTGCTGGACTTTCTTAACGCTCTCACATCTTGAGCAGTCGAACACAGCCTAAAAACTCGGAAAAGAACGGGAAAACAAAAAAAGCCTGAAAACAGGCTCTTTCTGAATTGAGTTCGAGCTAAAAGTCTGGCAAAAAAGATAATTCAGCTTGTGTGCTAAAGCACACTGCGATGAATTCCTATTTTTGCTGGACTTTCTTGACGCTCTCACATCTTGATTAACGACGGAGTCCGAGTGAGTGAATCAATTCACGGTAACGGTTTACGTCTGTGCGGCGTAGGTATGCCAACAAGTTACGACGGCGACCGATTTTTTTCATCAAACCACGGTAAGTTGCGTGGTCTTTTTTGTGTTGTTTGATGTGGTCGTTAAGGTGGTTGATTTCCCAAGTAAGTACTGCTACTTGAACTTCAACTGAACCTGTGTCGCCTTCATGACGAGCATATTGTGCCATGATTTCATTTTTTTTCTCTTTTGAGATTGCCATAATCGTTCTCCTTTATTTTTGAGCCAAATCCGAGTGACAGGTTGGCGACCTGCAACCAAGAAAAGGCTAGATTTGTCCTTTTGGACCTCATTTATTCTATCAAGGAATGGCTCTTTTGTCAACTGATTTGAGAAATAGCTGAGCTGCTCTGCTATTTTCAAAAAAAGCCAGCCGGAGCTGACTTTCTGCTATTCTTTCAAATTTACTTACTCAGCCTTTTCTGCCTTTGGCAAGATGAGGTTGAGGACGATGCCAACAATGGCTGAGAGGGCTGTACCTGAAAGGGTGATGGCACCGATGTTAAGCACTGCACCACCGAGGCCCAATACTAGCATCGAACTTGCAATAATCAGGTTGCGGACTTGACCGAAATCAACACGGCTTTCAATCAAGACTTTCAAACCGTTTGAGGCGATAACACCGTAGAGCAAGATAGACATACCACCAAGAACGGCACTTGGAATGGTTGAGATAAGGGCTGTAAATTTACCCAAGAATGAGAAGGCAATGGCAATCAAGGCTGCGTTACGGATAACGGACACTGATGCGATGCGGGTCATACCGATAACCCCTGTGTTTTCACCGTAAGTCGTGTTAGCAGGTCCACCGATAAAGGCTGATACGGCAGTCGCCACACCGTCACCAATCAAGGTACGGCTGAGACCTGGATCCTTCAAGAACTGGCGGCCACAGATTTGGCTTAGAACCGTGTGGTCTCCAATATGCTCTGCGATGGTCACCACTGCGATTGGCAAGATGGCAATCATTTCCGGACCAAAGTAGAAATTGTAAGATTTGAAAGCACCTGTTTCAAATGGTAGGTAGAAACCTGGCAATTCAAACCAAGCAGCTTCCAAAACAGGTTTGAAATCAACTAGTCCAAGGAAGATGGCAATCACATAACCACCGACGATGGCAATCAAGAAAGGAACAATCTTGGCGAAGCCTTTCCCTTTGGTATTGACAAAAGCCGCAATCAAGAAGGTTGCAATCGCCACGACGACGTTTTTCCAGTCGCCGTCTGCAACGAAGCCTGCCGAAGTCACGGCAGAGTTGGCGAGACCCAGACCGATAACGATAATCATAGGTCCGATAACAACTGGTGGCAAGAGACTGTCAATCCACTTGGTGCCGATAACTTTAACAAGTGCAGCAATCAAGACATAAATCAAGCCGACAAAGAGAATACCTGTCTGCGCAGCTGACACATCGCCGCCCATTTCCTTAATGGCGAGGGCCATAGCTGAGATGTAGGCGAAGGAAGAGCCCAGGTAAACCGGCACCTTAAACTGTGTCGCTACTTGGTAAATCAAAGTCCCGACACCTGATGCGAAGAGGGCAACCGAAACTGGCATACCGAGAATCAAGGGCACCAAGATTGTCGCTCCGAACATAGCGAACACGTGCTGGAAACTCAACAAAATCCCTTGCAAGGGTGCTGGTTTCTCATGGACATCAAACAAAAGATTGGCTTTTGTACTCATAAATCTCCCATTCTGGGTACGCAAAAAGACCCAGACTTTCTAAATATACATAGTCATAGGCCCTTAATTGATTTTCCTGTTGTCTTTCTCACCTCACGGGATGAGTTTAAAAACCTACGCTTTTGGTATTGTAGCATAAAGAGGAAGTTTTTTGCAAGGAATTTTGTAAATTTTTATTTTTTAGGAAAATGGCAGAGCAGGAAAGGCGAACTCAATTGTCTATCCAAGCTCTTCTTCCAACTCTTTTTCCACCTGCTTCTGACGGTAGGTATTTACCCAAGATACTATGTTCAGCAATAACAGAACAAGACAGGTCATAGAAATAAAGAATATTAAAACGACTGCCCAAAAATGTCCATCCCAAATACCAGTATAATGATGACCATAGGTCTGGTAATTGGTCCAAGCTATTACAATTGTTGTGCCACCAATTATCCCTCCTAGATAAAGGTAACCTTTCCAAGCAGGCCCCCGTTCCATATCTATCCCCTTCTTCCAGTAACCGTAAAAGAGATAGACCGAAACTACCAACATGGCAAGCAGTTCAAAAACATAGGTATCAAACGACCATTTTAAGACAAGGCGCTTGATGAGAAATGAGAGAGGCAAAAGAAAATTCATAGTCCTGCCTACCCAGGCAAAGACTTGGTTTTCTTCTTGTCGAACACGCTCATCAGTCACAATTTTTTTCATTAGTTGGTTCCTCCCAAAATAATTGATCTAAACTTTTCCCTAAACAGTGGCAAATCGATAGACAGAGACTAAGACTGGGATTGTATTTCCCCGCCTCAATCAGACCGATTGTCTGGCGGGTCACTCCGATAGCCTCCGCCAAGTCCCCTTGGGTCATGTCTTTTTCTACACGAGCCAGCTTAAGCCGTATGTTCTTCATATCATAGCCATCTTCCTTTAGTATTTTTATAGTTATATTATACACTATATTTTCTATTTTGCAATATATATATTACATTTTGTTTGGTTTTTTTAACAAAAAAGAAGGCAGCCTTGCCTTCTTAAAATATTTAATCTTGACTTATCCCACACTCTTAATCCGTTTCTTAATCTTCTGACTAAACTCAATCATCCTCCGCTTTTCGTCTGGCCATATTTTAGTCACACGGTCCACGGCAATAATAAACACAATGACCACCGCATAGTCTTTGGCACTATCAATCACACCTAGGTTTTCCAAAATAGTCAAGAGCAGGTAAAAGCTAAACAAGATGGTCCGTTTGGGCAGAGCCATCAGGAATTCAACTCCAGCCTTGTAGCCCAGATAAATCTGCCGATTGAGCCCTCTGGCTTTTTCCAAACGACGATTTAGAAAGGAACGGATACGACTATAAAACCAATCGGACGTAAAAAAGAGGGACTGAATGGCGATAGCAATAAGCGCCAGATTGTTAGCATGTTTTTCAGTCATACCAGACACTCTGGCAATGATGTAGGTCCAGTCCCCATTATCAATCCACATCCAAATCGAAAGATATACAACAGCACCTGCTACAACAAGCAAGGGAAGAGCTCGAAGGTATTTGAACATGAACAACTACTCCAATCTGTTTTTTTCTATTATCAACCGAGAAGCTAAACAAGTCAAGAAAAAAGAAGAGAAAATTCCCTTCTTAAAACTTCCCTAAATTGGTCAAGTCTTTTTTATCTGGCATGACTTCCTTGTTGTCCCAGTGCTCGACAATGAACCTGTCTTTGAGGCGGAAGATGTCAAAGTGGGCGTAGTCTTAGACAATATTATTCAGTAATAGCTTATTGCGACCTATGCTTGAAAATAGTAGCCATAAAGGTTGCAAAACTCTCGTGACTCGGGTCCGTTTGTTGAACTTGTTCGAGTAGATTGTTATAAAATTCTTTATCGCTCTTTTTGGATATTGAGACAAGCTTCTTCAACAGTTTGATGAGTTGACTTGTTGACGCCTCACTATCATAGTCCATATCATAGAATCTTTGATAAGCGTTATCATATACATTCTGTTTCTTTTCCTGATTTATTTCTTCTTCCCTGTCTAAGAGTTGCTGATAAGTAACTTTTTGAGCTAACCAATCATTCTCAAAAGTAGTCAATAGTCTTCCAGTAGTATTTTTCTTACCATAGTAGAGCTTAATAAGCGGAACTATATCCATCCAAACAACTTCAAGCAAAATTTTGACCATTCGATTTTTAAAAACGATTAGGTGACCATCACCCCACAAATAAACTCGAAATCCTTTTTCTTTGAGTTTCGCAATGTATTCTTCAGTAGGTAATTCTGAATCCGAATCAACAACGATATACTTTTTGAGCCATTGTGGCAAACGAGGGTCATCAATCTCCCATGAACCACTTAAACTTCGTATTTCCTTCGTTCTTGTTTCGTCTCTTTCAAGACGACCAGGAATTTTTGTCCAAGTAGTTGTATATCTTTCAACTATATTTCCGTTTTGGTAATATTCATTTTGGAAACTTTCATACTTGGTACTTTTTCTTCGTTCTATTTTATAAAGTAGCCTCATACCCTCTCCTTTATCTGTACTTTTTATGAGTTGATTGATTTCCAATACTCAGACATCGTTAAACTCATTAATACAACTTTTCCCACTGTGTTATAGAAGCAGGCAAGACTGCCTTATACTGATGATAAAACTCCAGTAACTCACTTGGCGTAATAACAACGAGGTTGTTCAAATTCTCTGCGTTTACAATTGTCGGGGCATATAGAAACACCTCATACCCATCCTGTAAAAAGTCAATGAATTGCAGGGCATCCAATGGAGCAGCTTTTCTTCCCTTTACCTGAACAATTGCTTTTTTAGGCTGATCTGTATTTCGAGAAAGGAATTCACACTCGACCTTAATAGTTGTAGATTTTCGAGCAATTGAATTGGATAAAACATAGTAATTATACTTGATTTGGATAAAAGCTATCACTAATTCCTCCAAGTCAAAATCAGGTAAGTTGTCCAGTAGATTTCCTTCTAAGTGTGAAATCTCATAATAATTTTCGTTAGAGAGTTCGTTATAAACAGCTTTAGAATACTCAATAATGACTGATTCTCGAATTCTTTGTGCCGTTCCTGCGTTAGCTCTATTAAATGTTGCTTTGATCTGTCCAGGAACCTGCGTTCCAACTTTAAAGGCTTTGACGGGTAACAACGCCCCATAATCTAAACGGTGGTCTCGCTTCATCGCCACAGGACCTGTTACCCGACAGATCCAATAATTACCATCTAAGTCACGTGTCCAAAATAAATCATCAAGGACAGCGTCCTTAAAAATATTCAGGACAGTATTCACTCTATTCGAATCTTGACGAATACGATCGTAGTATTCAGAAAAAGTTAGCGATTTATTTTCTCCATAAATACGACTCCAGCCAATCGCAAGAAATTGCTCGTCTGATTTTAGGCAAAAGTCAATCAATTCATTACGAAATTCTGTATCTGTTTTCAAATTAATTCTTGCTACGTATTCCATATTCTTACTAGCTCCATTCCTATCCTTACAATCTATTTGTTCTTCAAAACAACTGTTGCATTCGGAATCATTTTCGCATGCATTTCCGCGGCTGTTTTATCATAAAAAGGTCCTGCAACGACATTCCCAAATTGATCGACTACAATCCATTCTTGCATTTACTTCTCCTCCTTTCAATTAAGAATTCACTATCTATTTGATACATTCATTCTAATACATAGGGTGGACGAATAATGTCCTGCTCTTCTAATTTTTATAGTTTTCTTGCATATTTTTGATAAAATGCTTCATATCTTCTACAAGCGAATTTGGAGAAAGCACAGTTAGGGCATCAGCCTGGCTCAGCAACCAACGTTTTAAGCCTAGTGTGTCTTGACTGACAAGTTCAATCACATTGCCCTCTGAGCTTGTTTCGATAATCCTTGCTGTCGGAAATTGATCCAAGACAATGGTTGGATCATAGCTAAATCTGACTCTTATGGTTCGTTCCCGTCCCATAAAAGAATCCACGCGCTTATTCCGTACTTCACCGTCTCGAAACTTTTTGCCATAAGAAATATCCGGTTTCTTCTCAGTCGAAACTTTCCACTCTAAAATCCGATCTAACTTTAAAGTCATATAGGAAGAATGTTTTAGATTATAAGCTACAAGGTAAAAGTAATGACTATCGTAATAGAGTGACACAGGAAAAACCGTGTGTTTCTTTTCTATATTGTAGGGAGATTGGTAGCGAATGTCTAATACCAATTCCTTACGAATGGCCTCTGACCATTCCCAAATCTTATCGATCCTGTTTTGAGTATCTGAAAGCGGGGCATAGTTTAAGAGTTCACTGGCGATAATGGCTGAAATTTCTTTCTGCTCATCTTTCGATACTAGTGCTAATAAGCTATCTAAAACAGCCTTGTTTTCTTCCGTATTCAAAGCACGATTTTCCAGTAAAATCTTAGAAATGGTCAGAATTTCCTTTTTGTTAAAAAGAGACTTCCCTTTTAAGAAGCGAGTATGATGCTTGGAATCATAGGCTAATTCTGCTGCAATCATCGGCTGACTTTCGATAAATCCTCCTAGAAGGGCAAAATCTCTTTGAATAGTCTTCTCACTAACCCCAAATTCATCTGCCAATTGTGATTTTTTTAGATGCGCCCCTGATTGTAAGCGTAAAAATATTGTAAGTAATCTTTCCTGATCGTTCATAGAAACCTCAATTCTAAAAAGATTATAACACTCTTAACAAGTCAAATTCAATAAATTTCCTTGGTAAAGAATCTTGCTCAATGCGTCATTTGAATTATCAAACTCACAACCTGTTACCAGTAATTTTCCGCCTGTTTCTAGATAATTTTCCAAAATTCTTGCCAACTTCTTCTGAATCGCATCGGTACTATTATAAAATTCTTCAATATTTTCAATCATCACAACATCAAATTCTTCTAGAAAATGAACATTTTGGGCTATTTCTATCGCCAGACTGACTCCGACTACTCGTTTTACTTTCTTATTCATCTCTCGATAGTAAAATTCTATGTGGTCAATAAAGCTCCTTCTAATCTGATCAACATCTGAAATAATATATAAAAGTTGTCCGATATAGCTCTTTGGGGGAATCCCAAAAAAATCACTTACTTCACGATTGATACTGTCAAAAGAACTTCTCAACCTAGTATCTAAGTCCAAATTTCTGTATAGCAAATCGATAAATATTTCTAAAATTTCCATATCATTAAACACAGTGTTTTCTTTCAAGTCTTTGTTATTCATATGCATTTCCTTTCTTCTATCCCTGTAATCCAAAACCTATTAACCGTTGAGTTGATTCCAACTCTGATAATTCTTGGATGGCGTTTTTAATATCAGCTTCTATTACAACATTCATCTCTGTTTCTTCTAAGGTTCTATTGCCCATCTTTTCCATCACTCGAGTCGCTTGTTGATACAAACTAGCCTCTATTAGCTTACGAACATAACGACCATTGCCAAAATGTTCGGTTGTTCCAACTTTTGAAAAATGCGAACGCAATACCCTCTCACAACTAGATTCAAGAGAATAGTCTTTTTTACTCAACATCATTCTAAAAATTTCGTACAGTTCGTCCACAGCGTAATCTTCAAAATGAATGTTGTTTGAGATTCGAGATTGTAATCCTGGATTCGTGTCTATAAAATTGTGCATCAAATCTTTATAGCCAGCAAAAATAACAACTACCTCATTGCGACGATTTTCCATTTCTTGAATAATGGTGGGTATAGCTTCATTGGCAAAATCTCTTTCACTCTGTGGAATCAGACTGTAAGCTTCATCGATAAACAGTACACCACCACTTGCACTATCAAACACCTTTTTTATTTTTGGTGCTGTTTGGCCAACATATTCCCCAATAAGATCTGCTCTTCCAACCTCTACTATCTTGTTTTCTACGATCAAACCATGTTCATACAGGATTTCTGTATAAAGACGAGCTACCTCTGTCTTACCCGTCCCGGGATTACCTGTGAATAACAGGTGCCCATTACTTTCTTCAACATGATAGCCTTTTTCTTTCCTCAGCTTCGATAGTTCTTCAAAAGCAACCTGTTGTCTGATTAATTTTTTTACAGAATGAAGACCTATCATTTGATTCAGCCTCTTCTCAGCTTGGCCACATTTGCTTTTAGATTGTTCCTTTTGCAAACTAAATTGGCTAAGGTCAATCAATCCATTTTCTTGACAATAATTGGTTGCCACCGCATATTCATGGATTCTCTGAACCATTCGTCGAATATCTTTTGCATTAATGAGATTTGAAGCCTTTTCTACATACTCCCTAACAATTTTCTTATCTATAATAATTCGTCTTTTTGCCAATAGTTGAATAGCAATTTCAACCAGTTCGTCATTTGTATAAGGAGGAAACTCGATTCTATTTACATTATAGTATTCCTCCTGTAATTCCATTTCTATTTTTTTAGCTTCTTCAGTCGATTGAGCAATTAGAATACAAATATTATTCTCCTTCTTTGTATTAATATTAGCGAAAAGCTCTAATTTAGGGCGAGCCCTTGCTTTTAAATAGTCATAAACAACTGGAAATTGCTTTTCATCAGTCTTGGGAAGAAAATATTCGCTGCAATGAGTATCAACTGCTTGCAAGTCGAACAATCGTTCTAAATATTGGAGGGCATATTTTCGACCACTCCCCTTTTGACCGTTGAAAATTAAGAAAAATGGTTCTTTCGCATGCGATTCTAAATAGTTTGATTGGTAGTCTAAATAGTTTATAAGATGCTGAATGCTATTTTTAAAGTCGCTGAGTCCAATCATATTTTCTGACAACACATCTGCATTCGGAGTAAGTCCTTGCTTATCTTCCTTTGATTGCTTCAATAAGAAATAACCAAATTCTCCCAAATTTTCACGCCCAACTTTTTCAATAAAATCACTCTCGGTTAGTGAAGAATACTCGTCTAAATAAACATCTACTTTCCAAAGTGATTGAACCTTTTTTGCTATCTCTCTTTTTGTATTTGCGGCTCCCGTTACAATGAATAAGTCCTGCTTCTCATTCAAAAAATACATCCAATTATTTTCTTGTGTAAAAGATTCACTAGGTCGCTCTAGTTGCTGTACTTCTCCCATAAGCTTGATATGATAATAATTCATCTTTATCCCACCCCTGTTCTTATGTTTCTATAGAAAGTATATAAAAACAGATAGACATAATTTGTCCACCTATTTGATTTATTTTTCAAAATAAGAAAAACAGACAGAAATATTCTGCCTGCTTTGCTTTTCCATTAAAACTTCCCAAGGTTGGTCAAGTCTTTCTTCTCTGGCATGACTTCCTTGTTGTCCCAGTGCTCGACAATGAACCTGTCTTTGAGGCGGAAGATGTCAAAGTGGGCGTAGTCCTGACCTGCAATCCAGACTTTTGAATAAGCCACAACATAGTCCCCCTGTCCCATCACCTTAAAGACAAAGTCGTAGTTGACTTTATTCTCTACCAGATAGTCCTTATAGGCCGCGCCGCCTTGAGCAATCTCTTGGTTGTGCTGAATCAGGTCTGCTGCCACATAGTCGTCAAACTTGTCGATTTCCCCGTTTTGAAGGACATCGACCAAGAAGCGACGGACGATTTTCTTGTTTTCCTCGGTCTTGTCCAAGTCAGTCAAGGCAAAGTCAGCGTAAATCGGGTCAAAGTCGCCAATGGTTTTTGGATAGGCATCAATGACATCCCAATGCTCGACGATACGGCCGTTTTCATCTGAACGGAAGATGTCCGCCGTCACCCACTCAGCCTCACCATCATTGAATTTCTGGTGGACATGGACGAAGACAAAGTTTCCGTCTTCAATGGCACGAACAATATTTATTGCCCGCTTGGGATTGCGTTTGAAAAAATCCTCAAAGAAAGCCGCAAAGCCCTCTTTCTCATCCGGCACACCTGTACTATGCTGGGTGTACGTAGCTCCCATATAGTTTTCATGGACTTCCTTGATTTCCCCGTCGCGAATGCCACGGAGGTAGAGATTTTTAGCATTTTCTAGTTGATTAGTCATGATTTTCACCTATTTTAACAATTCTTCTTGTTCTAAATATTCCCTCGCCACTTGCTCTGCCGACTTGCCTTCCACATCGACCGCATAGTTCATCTGGGTCATTTCCTCGGTCGAGATTTTGCCCGCCAAAGCCCCTAGGACTTGCTCCAACTCGGGATATTTGTCTAAGGTTTCTTTGGTCAATAGCGGAGCGGCCTGATAAGGTGGGAAAAGCTGTTTGTCGTCTTCCAGGATTTTCAGCTTGTAAGAAACAATCTTGCTATCCGTTGAGTAGGCATCAACTAGCTGCACATCTCCATTTTTAATGGCTTCGTAGCGAAGGGCAGGCTCCATGGTTTTGACATTGAGATTGAGCCCATAAAGATTGGTCAGACCGATATTCCCGTCCTCACGGTCATTAAACTCCAAAGAGAAGCCTGCAACAGCTGTCTGCTGCACTTTTGCCAAATCCGAAATCTTTTCAAGACCATGATCTTGAGCGTAGTCTTCCGTCACAGCCAAAGCATAGGTATTCTGGAAAGCCATTGGTGCTAAATACATCAGACCATCCTGCTCCAAAATCGCTTCTTTAGCGTAAGTGTAAACCTCCTCAGGGTTATTGGACAAATCAGACGGCGGATTGGTCAAAAGGGTGGTCATAATGGTACCAGTGTACTCAGGGTAAATATCAATCGAGCCTGACTTGAGGGCTTCATAGAGGAAGCTGGTCTTGCCAAAGTTTGGCTCCAGCTCCACCTCGATATCCGTCTGGTCTTCAATTAAGAGTTTGTACATATTGATGAGGATTTCAGGCTCTGCCCCTAGTTTCCCAGCGATGACCAGCTTTTTCGATGAAGACTGGTTGAGCGGAACATAGCTAGCTCCGACTGCCAAAAGTGTCACCAAGAGAGCCGCCAGAATAGTACGAGGCTTCTTGTCCTGTAAGAACTTGATGATCGAGCCAAAGAGAACAGCCAAGACGGCTGACGATATCGCCCCAATCAAAATCAGAGCCGAGTCATTGCGGTCAATTCCCAAGAGGATAAAGGAGCCCAGACCACCCGCACCGACCAAGGCAGCAAGCGTTGCCGTTCCAATAATCATAATGGACGCCGTCCGAATGCCAGACATGAGAATGGGCATGGCCAGAGCCAACTGAAACTTACGCAGTTTTTCCAGCTTGGTCATTCCAAAGGCTGTCGCAGCCTCTTCCAGAGAGGGATCGATTTCCGAAAGTCCGGTCAACGTCCCCTGCAAAATGGGGAAAATGGCATAAATGACCAGAGCCACCACCGCAGGCAGCGTTCCGATACCCATAAAGGGAATGAAAAGTCCCAGCAGTGCCAAGGAGGGAATAGTCTGAAATACCCCTGTCACCTGCAAGCTCCACTCGGTCAGCTTTTTCTTGTTGGACAAGACCAAGCCCAGTGGCACCGCAATAGCAATGGCGATAATTAAGGCCAGAAGTGAAATCCGCAGGTGCTCAAAGAGGGCTGTCAGCCAGTCTGCCTTGCGTTCGATAAAAGTTGCAATCAACTGATCCATTAGGCACCTCCCCGATTTTTCATAAATTCAACAACAAAGTCATTAGCAGGCTGATTGCGGAGCTCATCAGGCGTGCCCAGCTGGACTACTTCTCCTGCCCTCATCAAGCAGATACGGTCTGCCAACTTAACCGCTTCATCCATATCATGCGTGACGAAAACCGTTGTCATCTTGAATTCCTCATGCAAGTCTTTGATTAAGTCCTGCAACTGCCCTTTACTAATAGGGTCTAGGGCTGAGAAAGGCTCATCCATCAGCAAGACCTTGGGATTGGCAATAATCGCTCGCAGAATCCCAATCCGCTGCTTTTCTCCCCCAGACAAGTCCTTGGGCAGACGGTCCAAGTAGCTGTCAGGATCCAAACCCACCTTGGTCAAGAGTTGTCTGGATTTTTTCAAGGTTTCTTCCTTGTTCAAACCCTTCATCTCAGGAATGAGGGCGATATTTTCAGCCACTGTCATATTTGGAAATAAAGCAATCTGTTGCAGGACGTAGCCAGTTTCCAAGCGTAGCTCACGCAGGTCAAAGTCTTTCAGCCGCTTGCCCTGAATCCGAATATCTCCGTCTGTCTGCTCAATCAGGCGGTTAATCAGTTTCAACGTCGTTGTTTTTCCGCTACCGCTTGGCCCAATCAGGACAAAGAATTCTCCCTCTTGAATGTCAAAGGTCAAATTCTTCAAGATTGGTCCGTTAACCTTACAGGTCAAGGACACATTTTGGTACTCAATCATTGGTTCCTCCTCCTATGATTTCTGTCAAGGCCTGCCCATAGCGACCAAAGAGGTCCAGTAACTGCTCCTGTTCTTCCAAGCTGAACTGGGACAGGGCTGTTTTTTCCGCCTCTTCTAAGGGGTCCAAAATCCGACTGGCATAGACACGGCCAGCCTCGGTCAATTTGACCTTCTTATGCCGTTTGTCTGCTGGATTTTCCTCAAAAAAGACATAGCCCTTATCCAGAAATTTCTTAATGGTGGCATTGACCACCTGCTTACTAGAGTAAGTCTTCTTACTGACCAAATTCTGTGTCATACCTCCGGGATTATAATAAAGCCACATAAGGATCGATAGGCACTTGCCGTTGAGGCTCTGCCGCCGTGCATAACCCTCGTAAAGCCCGACCTGCTGGTCAAAAATACGGGCCAAGTCCTTACTCCGCTGTCTCAATTCTGTCATCGTCGCTCTGCTCCTGTGAATAGTCAATTTTTTTTACTATTTTACCAGAAAAAGAAAGATAGTCAATATTATTGACCATCTTTTCTCTTACATATACCCATAAAATTCCCTGCGGACTACTGCCGAATGCACCCAGTTAATCAAGGTGGTGAAATCAAAGACTGGCAGGCCTGTTGCTCGATGAAGAGCCGCCGCATAGGGAGGCAGGTCACTACATTCCAGCAAAATCGCCCCAATTTCTGGATGATTGGCACGTAGTTCCTGCACAACTGCTATTAGGTCTGCCTTCAAGCGACCATTGTCCAGATAGGGCTTGTTGTAGCGGATAGGAGCAAAACTCTCCAAGCTACCAATTTCCTTGACAATACAGTCTGAAATAGAGGCATTGGCCTTGGCGAAGAATTCTGCATCGGCCCCCTCTCCGTCTGCTACCAGAACTGCAATTTTCTGGTCTGGCTTGAGCCCCATTTTAATCAAGGGAATCTGAAGAACGCTGGACAGATAGACAGGAACAGCTACCGCATCCCGCACCTGCTCCTGAAAATGATTGAAGTAGCCACAGGCACCGACAATAGCCCGCACACCCTTTTTCTCCAGCTTCTTAGCAGCCTCAATGACCATATCCAACAATTTCTCCTCACCATTGAAGAGGTCTTCTATCTCCAAAACAATGTCCTCATAGACGACCGGGAAGGAGAAGGTAGTCGCATTGGCGACATTGCCTGGCAACTTGACATAGTTAAAGTCAATGGTAATAATTCCAATCGAGAATCCTGCCACAGAAGCATTCTGCACCTGATAAAACTGGTCCAACTGCCCAGCATTCTCAATACTCGCTCTGAAATGTGTCATTTATACCTCCCGCTCTCGAAAGAGTCCTGTTTCCAAGTAAGCTAAGGTCTCCTCCTTGGTCAAATGGGCCAAATCCAAGTCTTCCAAGGTCAAGCCTTCTTCAAAAAATTGACGACCTGTCATGACGGAGCCCAAGACAATCATACTA
This sequence comes from Streptococcus sp. 29896, assembly GCF_032594915.1. Classification (NCBI taxonomy): domain Bacteria; kingdom Bacillati; phylum Bacillota; class Bacilli; order Lactobacillales; family Streptococcaceae; genus Streptococcus; species Streptococcus suivaginalis. Next base: position 1,817,814 of record NZ_CP118733.1, read on the forward strand.
TCAATAACCGGCGTAGCCACCCCGTATTTCTTACCTAATTCATGATAGATATGGCAACCAACAGGCACATCCTCGGTCACATAACGGTCCTGAATGGTGAAAGGACCTGTCCCATAAGCCATTGGAAACTGCTGGTCGAAGGGAACAATGCAGTCATCTCCCATATACTCTGGCCCCAAAATACTGGTCCGCGACAAAAAGTTCTCCTTGGGATAGCGGAGCAAATCAACACCAATTGCCTCTGCCAGCTGCACTTGCTCCAGATAAAAGGCATATTGCACTTCTGCCACGGATTCACTATAAGCGTGTGAATAGATAGAGTACTGGAGCGGATCATTGCCACCGAAAATCCGACCAAAATTCTCCATCACACTAGCCCCCAAAATCGTACCAGGACAATGCAAGACTGGATTGACATTGCTAAAACCAACATCCAAAACGGTCTGTCCGCCTGTCACACCGTCCCCCTCCGTAATAGCATCAAAGGCTCCAATCGCCCGCGAACTCTCTAGGAAGATGTCTTGGTCGGTCAAGGGCAGAGCTGCACCTCGAAGCGTAATAGCCCGATATTTTAACTCGATTTTTGGCGTCATGACCCCGCCCTCCCTGACAATTCGAGCTCCATAAGGGGCACTGGTCCAGCCGCCGACAATAACCTGCTTCTGACAACCCAACTCTCTCATCTTCTTACGAAGTTTCAAACTGCCAAAATTATCCGGAATGATATGAACAATCATCCCATCTTCTAAGACAGGCACCAAGGCTTCAAAAAATTGGTCATGGGCAATGGACGGCACCGCCACAATGACAATCTTGGCTCCTGCTACAGCTTCTTCAATGCGGTCTGTCACCAGGTCAAAAAAGGCACGTCCGCTACGCTCAAAACCATAAAGACTATTTTGTCCACCTGTCAAGGTGATCCCTGTCTTGTCCAGATTTTTTAAGGTTTGTCCCGCAAATGCTGGCAACTCAAAGAGGTGGACACGATTCCCAGCCAACTTAGAATCCGCTCCAACCGCTTTTCCAACTGCACCTGCCCCCAAAATCGCTATCGGTGCTTGTTTCCATTCTTCTACTGACATAAATCCCTCCCATAGTCGTTTCTTCCTAGTATAACAAAACCACACTCACTCGGCCAATACCAGTAAATTATGACCATCTATAAGAATAGACTATCACGAGGATAGCCTATTTCATCTTATTTTTCTTTCAAAACAACATTTAGTAAGAGAGCTGCCAAGGTCCCTGTTGAAATACCTGATGAGAAGACCATTTGAAGAGCTGATGGAAGATGACTCAATAATTCTGGACGAACGGTCACTCCAATCCCCAGCGCAAAGGCAATGGAAATAATCAAGAGCTCACGATCCCCAATTTTAACCGTTGCAAGAGTCTTAATCCCTTGGGCTGCAACCAAACCGAACATGATAATCCCAACACCACCAAGAACAGGCTGAGGCATGATGGAAATCAAGGCTGATAATTTTGGAAAGACGCCAAGTATGGTCAAGATAATACCTGCTAAAATCATGACATGACGACTAGCAACTTTAGTCAAAGTAATGAGGCCAACGTTTTGTGAGAAGGCTGTATTTGGACCAGCCCCAAAAATACCGGCAATCAAGGAACCAACACCGTCTGCCAGAACACCATTTGCTGCCCGCTCAGAAGAAATCTTTTGATTTGAGGCTTCTCCAATGGCCATCATAATCCCCACCGTTCCAATCAAGGATACGACATAGGCCGGGATGAAGGCTAGAATAGAAGATAGGTCAAATTTCACACCATAATGGAAAATTTTAGGAAGAGCAAACCAGGCTGCTTCTCCAACAGCCGATAAATCAACTTTCCCAAGAAAAATACACAAGATGTAACCAAAAACCATCCCAAAGAAGACAGAGGCTGTTTTTAGCATGCCTTTACCATAATGATTTAAGGCCAAAGTAAAGACCAAGACGATAAAGGCAATACCGATATTTTCAACTGAAGCATAGTCTGAAGCGCCAGCTCCACCAGCTGCCCAGTCCATACTTACTGGCATGAGGGTAATACCGATGAGGGATACAACAGTCCCCGTAATCAATGGCGGAAAGAAGCGCATCAAGGGTTTGACAAAGCGACTGAGAGCAATCTCTACAAATGAACCAGCAATGGTTGCTCCTACAATACCAGCAATTCCCAACTGACTACCAACGCTGATTGCTGGATTGGCAAAGGTAAAGTCCGTCCCCATCATACCAGAGACACGTGAACCAATTGGCCCCAAACCTTTAGATTGCAAAATGGTGGCAATACCGGCAACAAAGATAGAGGCTGATACCATGATAGACGTATCTTCGACCGATAATCCCAAGGCACTTGCAACGACAAGAGGCACTGCGATGATTCCTGCAAATGCTGCTAAAATATGCTGAAAAGCAAGCAGAACAGCCATCCCTTTTGGTGGTTGTTCATCAATTCCGTAAAGCATCCCTGAGGAATGTTCATTTGTTATTTTCTGAGACATGATTTCTCCTTCATTATTCCTAAATAATGGTATTAGTCTATCAGAAAACACAACCATTTTCAATACATTTTGTTCCTATAAACAAATAATGTTCGTGTTTATAGAAGAGTTTCGTTAATATTTACAATATTCTAACCTGAAAATTCGTTTATTGTTTTGATTCTGTTAAAAAAATGCTATAATACACAAAAGTAGCATTTGGAGGAGAAGATAAACATGAAAGCATTAGAAGAACGCATTTTAAAAGATGGTCAGGTATTAGGAGAAAATATCTTAAAAGTTGACTCATTTTTGACCCATCAGGTTGATTTTCGCTTGATGAAAGAAATGGGGCAGGTCTTGGCAGATGCCTATCGATCTAAAGAAATTACCAAGGTTGTCACGATCGAAGCCTCGGGTATTGCACCAGCCGTCTATGTTGCAGAAAGTTTAGAAGTTCCGATGATTTTTGCCAAAAAGCATAAAAATATCACCATGACAGAAGGGATATTGACTGCTGAAGTCTATTCATTTACCAAGCAAGTCACCAGCACGGTCTCCATCGCTAGCAAGTTTTTGTCATCTGAGGACCGTGTTCTAATCGTTGATGACTTTTTGGCCAATGGACAAGCAGCAAAAGGCCTGATTGACATTATCCAACGGGCCGGGGCACAAGTGGCTGGGGTCGGTATCATCATCGAAAAATCCTTCCAAGATGGCCGCCAGCTCTTGCTTGATGCTGGTGTACCTGTTACTTCTCTCGCTCGTATTGAAAAATTCCAAGATGGACAGGTTGTTTTCGCACCTGCTGATATTTAAAAGGACTTGCTTCCAATCGGGAGCAAGTCTCTTCTATTTATCTATAATTCCACACCAAAGACTTCTAATTGCTTTAATTCGGTAGCAGTCAACCTGCGGTATTCTCCAAGAGCGAGCGCTGGATCTAACTCAAGTGGCCCCATGGTCAATCGTTGCAAGTCTGTCACCGTCTTGCCACAGGCCTGCACCATACGTTTGACCTGGTGAAATTTCCCTTCTCGGATGGTGATGTCAACGAGTGAGGTCTGTTTGTCTTCATCCATCTCCAAGATGGTCAACTGGGCTGTTTGACAGGTAAAGTCTTTCAGCTCAATTCCTGCCGCAAATCGCTCCACATCCTCTTGGGTCACGATCCCGTCAACCTGTGTACGGTAGCGTTTATCAACATGTTTTTTCGGAGAAAGCATGGCATGGGCCAGCTGACCGTTGTTGGTCAAGAGCAAGAGACCGTGGGTATCAATATCCAAGCGTCCAACTGGAAAAATTTCCTTATGGCGAGCTGTATCATCTAGCAGGTCCAAGACAGTCCGATGACGGTCATCCTCGGTGGCTGATATGACACCCTTGGGTTTATTCAACAGATAGTAAACAAAGGTCTCATGGTTCAAGACCTGACCTGCTACTGCAATTTGGTCTGACTTTTCATCAATCTGTTGCTTTGGGGACGTCTCTACTTGGCCATTGACTGTGACTTGCTTGTTTTTCAGGACTTTCTTGACTTCTGTCCGACTTCCAACACCACAATCCACTAAAAATTTATCTAATCGCATACGAGTTTCTTTTCCATTTTGATATATTCTGCTTGCTTTTCTCTTTCTGTAAATCCAAGAGCATGAAAGAGGGTTTGAGCTACTTGATGAAAGGTAGCAACTGTCAGTTTGATACTAGCTGGCTGAACATTCTCTACTAAATAGTCTTCAATAGTCTGGTAGAAAGCTCTGCCATTTCCCTGACCTGTCAAAGACGGTTTCATACCCAAACGAATGTCAACGGTCTCGCCATCTTGGTCAATACAGAAATAGCCCATGAGGGCGGCATTGCGGATGACTGCAAAAAAGCGATCCCCACGCGCCTCTGGTGAAATCATCTCAGCATAAATCTTGGAGTTTGCACTAATCGTATAGGCATCCAAAGGTGGTTGATAGCGCCATTGGTTAGCAATCTCCAATGCCAGATCCTGGGGCAGGGGCATGATGTAAAAATAATCCATTCTTCGGAAATTTTTTGCCAAATTTTTAATCCGACGGTTTTGGGTGGCGTAATTATCTGTCTGATAGACATAATCCACATAGCCCAACTGATAAGAGGGAATCATATCCTTAAAAATCAACTGAACATCCTCGGGAAAACGGAGTATTAATTCATTTAAGCGGTTGTTTTCTAACATAGGAATATTATACCAAAAAGGAGCGGAAAACCGCTCCTACTTCTTCAGTTGTTTATAAATCAAGCCAGCGCTTATCAAGGCACAGCCGATGGCGTAGATACCAAAGGCTCCTGTTGGGGTTGGGTTGAGTTTTTCCAGATAAGTCGGCAAGATGGCAGATGTGGCACCACCGATATTGCAACCCATAAGGACGATTGTCATGACTGCATTGAGCAAGGCCTTAGGCGCACGGTCCGTTACCTGACTAAAGACAATGGTTAGAATGATGCTGTAGAAAAATCCTGACACCATGCCACCGAGGCCCAGCACCCAGAGATTATCCGCAAAGGCAATGCCGACAACCGCGAGTCCAAAGACCACGTAGGAAACCGCTAAAAGCCAGCCCTTCAAACGACCAACCAGACTACTAAAGACCGTCCCTGCCACAATCCCCATGACCTGCATAAGACTGAGAATCAGACTGGCTTGCTGAGCAGTACCGATGCCCTTGGCTAAAACAATCTGAGGAATACGAATGGTCAGAAAGGTATTGACATTGATAACAAAGAAGGCTAAGAATGCCAGATAAATGCCCATCATCCACATGGTCTTATCCAGCTTGACCTTGGGCGCGTTCTCCTCAACCTTTACCTCCATGCGAGCAAGTAATTCTTCCTTGGGCACAAAGAGGACAAAAAGAACCAAGATAACCAAGGCAAAAAGATAGACCAAGAAGGCAGGTTGCCAACCAAATTGAGTCAACCAACCAACAAGGAGAGTCAGCCCTGCGCTTCCCACTACCTCTGCCGAACCACGCAAACCCATCATTTTGACCCGTTCCTGACCGGTGAAAAAGTTACCGATGATATTAATCGCACGCGCATTGATCAAGCCAATCCCCAAACCAAGCAAGATACGAGCCAACAAAATCAGAGGATAGGCAGTTAGAAACACCGGTAAAGCACCTCCAATTGCCATTAACAAGAGCCCTGCAATGATAATGTTGCGTTCCGATAAGAAACGGACAACTAGACCATTCATCAAGAGTGCTACCATAATAGCAAAGGAGGTCACCGTAATTAAGTTTTCCACCTGGGCCGCTACAATTCCCTGCTGGGCAAAATGCTCAATCATCTGTGGAATGGCTGGTGAAACTGCAAATGTCGAAACCAGCATGGTGGACAGGGCCAGCAAACTGGCTTTTTCTAAAATTCTTTTCATTTTTCTCCCTTTCAACGTTCGTCTTTTACTAGTATAGCAGATTTGAAAGCGAATGGATAGAAAAGTCCGACTTTTATTCTCTCCCATTTCATGCTATACTTAACTTAACTATACTCAAAGGAGAGAATCATGTCTGTTATTGAACGATTGACAAAAGCTGCCCATTTGATTGACATGGATGACATCATCCGTGAAGGGCACCCAACCCTACGCCAAATCGCTGAAGAAGTTGTATTTCCCCTATCTGATCAGGAAATTATTTTAGGCGAAAAAATGATGCAATTCCTCAAACATTCACAGGATCCAGTCATGGCTGAGAAAATGAAACTCCGTGGCGGAGTTGGTCTAGCAGCGCCTCAGATTGACGTTTCCAAACGCATCATTGCTGTCTTAGTCCCAAATCCAGAGGACGAAGAAGGCAATCCACCTGCCCAAGCCTACTCTCTACAAGAGGTTATGTACAACCCTAAAATCGTGGCACACTCTGTCCAAGAGGCGGCTATGGAAGGGGGCGAAGGCTGCCTATCTGTTGACCGCGAAGTCCAAGGCTACGTAGTCCGCCACGCGCGCGTGACTGTTGATTACATGGACAAAAACGGAGAAACACACCGTATCAAACTCAAAGGATTTAATGCCATCGTGGTCCAACACGAAATCGACCACCTCAACGGTGTCATGTTCTACGACCGCATTGACCCAGAACACCCATTTGCCGTTAAAGAAGGCATGCTAGTGATTGAATAAACATAAGAAACTGACTGAAATCTTCGGTCAGTTTTTCTTTTTTATAAACATAGCAGAGCTAACTGCCTAAAAATTTCCTGCCCATCCAAGACCAGGTCTTGAAAGAGGAGATAGTCCAGCAAAGCCAGCAAACCAGCTAGCAGGATGAAAACCACTAAGCGATTTGAAAACCGAACCTGCAAAAGATGATTGAGACTGACTAGAACAATTTCCAAGACAAGCAAGCCAAGCACCATCCACAAGAGATAAGGGGCATTTGGAAGGAACCAAGCCCAGAGTTCCTGTCCCCTCAGGAGTTCAAGAAAAATCCCCCTCTCCGAATGCGAAAGCAAGATAAGGCCATCTTCCAGATAACCGATTCCTCCGATCAGACTATTGACTAGGAAAAGACTAGCTAGAAAGAGCATTGTAAAACAAAGAGCCTGACCCAGTCCCAGCAACCACTTGGTGACTAGAACCTTGCGCAAATCCACAGGCTGGGTCTGATAGAGACGCCAGTTTCTCCCTGCAACCTCCACTGCCTTACCCCGACTGCCCAGCCAAACCGCCAGCAAGAGCACCAACAAATAGGCCGGACCATCAAAGAGAGAGCGCAGACTGCCAATACCTGACAGATCTCTGGAGCGGTCCCAAGAAGGATCGTCTACTGGAACCAAGGCATCATTGGTATCAAAACGATTTTCCAAGCTGGTCAAAACGACATCCTTGCCTCGCTTAGTTGCAGGCACCCCAGCCTCCATCAGCTGCTGCCAGTAATACTGACTGACCTGATTGCGGGTCTGGTAACGGCGAAGATTATCCACCGTCTGGCTGGCCCCAATATCACCATCGGCAAAAGCCTTTTCCTCTCTAGCCCATAGATAGACCTGCTCTGCCTTCAGCATAGCAAGGTGACTAGCCGGCAGAGCCTGAGGGTTTTCCTGATATACCTGCCATTGCTTGACATAGAGGTCCTTATAGACACGATATTCTTGCAAGAGACCAAGCCTCAGCTCCAACTCCTCTTGATAGCTCGTATCCTCTTTGACCAACTGCCTCAGACGGTTGATTTCCGACTGCAAACTCTCCACATAGGCCCCATCTTGCTCATAGGACTGGGCAACCAACTCCATCGAACCCCTCTCCTCCTGGGCAACCTCTTGCTTTTCTAGTCCCGTCAGTAGGGAAAATAGCAGAGCTAAAAGCAAGTTGCCCAAGACGAGCCCTTTCCAAGAATTGAGCCGACTAAGGATGAGAACATCAAAAGACCAAGCCTTGTCCAAACGCCCTGTGTCTAACTCCTTCTGATGCCCCACGGTCAGGACCACCCTTTTCCTCTCTGTCAGCAGATAATAAGCCACAAAAAGCCCAATGGTCAGCAGGAGAAAGACATCCACCTGTATAAAGACCTGTGAAAATACAGCTGTGTCTAAAAAACTCGGAAAGGCAAGCAAGGGCAGAATTTGACCTGACCAACCAGCTACTGCACCTGCCTGATAGGAAAGCCCCAGAGCTAACAGTAAGCCAGTCACCACAAAAGTCAGCCGACTGGCTAACAAGTAGTCCAAAAATCCAAAAAGTAGGCGAACAGCTAGAAGCAAGACCAGCCAAAAACCAAGCAAGATAAGCCCGTAAAGCCAAGAGCCTATCAACTGACTCTGACCCAACATCTCAAGAGGAGCTTGAAAACTAGATACAGCCAACTGACCTGTCAGCCCATCATAGACCAGTATAAAGAGCAAACCTATCCCCACAGCCAGTAAAAGCGAAAGCAAGGAAGCAGCCAAACGCCTGACCCCCTGCAAACTCAGACTATCCCATTGCCGCAACTGCCAAACTTGATGCGCAAGTGTCTTTTCTGCCAGCTGATTGGCAAGTAGAAAACCCAGCACTAAAAATACAGGAAGAAAACCAAACAAACTTTCCAAGTAGGCTTGAACAATACGGCCTGTTGACCAAGCTTGATTTTCAGGACCATCAGGCAATTGGTAGGCAAGTAACCAGTCATTCCATCTGACCAAACGCTCGACTTCACTAAGCGTCAAGGATTGCCGCGTTTGAAAAAGCTGCCGATTGCGGCTGATAAAATAGTCCAAATCCTGATACATGAGTTTGCGGTAGTTGGGGATAGCTTCAAACTTCCCCTCATCCAAGGCCTGACTGATACTTTCAATATCGGATTTCAAGCCCACCATCCGCGGCGCCTCTTCTGACCCCTCCTCAATTTTTATATCTGCCAAGACACTGGCCAATTCACTCAGTTCTTCTTTATAGGTTTCCACATAGGCCGCTTGATGGGCTTGCCTTTGTGAGATGGGAAGGTAGGCCAGACCTAAAAAAACCAGCACGAGCAGGCAATAGAGAGGCGACCATAGAATTTTCTTGATTTCAAAGTGCAGCCTCATGTCTCCTCACCACCTTCCTCCACATAGAGATCTCGATAGAGGGATTCCATATAGTCGCTGGCTTTTGTAAGGCCAGCCACTTGCTGGATGGGAATACAATCCAAACAGTCTAGTAAATCTCGCTCGGGCAAGAAGATTTCCACCAGACCCTGCTCTGCCTTTTTCCACAAGAGTTGAGGATAATCCCGTAAAAATTCCTGAACCTGTTTGGAGTTTTCCACAACAAGATGGTAATCATAATCCGCCGTCAACTCCACTTCTGTGGCAATCAACTTGCTGGCCTTGAGAAAATAAACCTGATTGGTCAGCTTCTCAATCTCCGACAAATGGTGGGAAGAAAGCAAAATAGCAACCCCTTCTGCCTGTAGATTCAGAAGAAATTCCCGCTGTTGAATGATATTGGTCGGGTCCAAGCCGATATGGGGTTCATCCAGCAACAAGAGCTTGGGCTTGGGAAGGACAGCCATGGCAAAGAGCAGCTTCTGCTTCATACCCATGGAATAACCAGCCACCCGCTTTTTGACATAGTAGCCCATCCCCAATTCTTCCACCAACGCAGCCACTTCCTTTTTCCCCAACTTGTGGGTCGCAGCCACATAGGTCAGATGGTCATAACCCGTCAACTGTGGATAAAGAGCTTGAGCATCCAACATGACAGACATGTCCTGAAAAATCGCTCGGTCACTATTGGGCCGACCATTGATGGTTACCGACCCACGGTCAGCGGTATCTGTATTGCTGATGATATTTAGGAGGGTGGATTTTCCCACACCATTGGGACCTACTAGGGCAACCAAGTTCCCCGCTTGCAACTCAAAGGACACATAGGACAAGACCTGGTGGGTACCGTATCGCTTACAGACATCGACTACTTTTAGCATAGAAACTCCTTTCTTTGGGCAAATAGCAGAGCAGAGAAGATTACATCAACTAAGTATATTATGGCATTTTTTAATATGTATATCAAGAACTTATACAAAAATAAAACAGCAAAAAACGATCCAAAGGATCGTTTCCACATCATTCTTTTTAAAAGCCAAGCACAAATGCACAGCAAGCTAGCTACTACGAAAGAATGTATAGACAAAAAATACCAAACTTAGGCCCCAAAGACAGTAACTTAGCCATTTAAAGGCCCCTCTTTTCTCCAATCTATACCGCCACATACAAAGCCATCCCAAGAAAAAGCTCCCCAAACTAACAATTGCCATATCCTGCTCCGTATTTCTGTATATTGTTATATTGATTATACCATATTTTCCCCTAGAGAAAAGAAAAACTTGTCCACATGGGGACAAGTTTTAGGAATTTCTTCGACCAAAGAGAGCCACCAACAATACCGCTCCAAAGACTGACGGTACCAGGGCCATGCCAGCAAATTGTGGTCCCCAATCACCAAAGAGCAACTGTCCAATCCACGAACCAGCAAGTCCAAGGATAATATTCCCCAGACAACCACGACGGTCATCTGACGAAGTAAGAGCACCTGCAATTAAGCCAATAATGGCTCCTGCGATAATACTTGATAACATAGTTTTTCCTTTCTATTGACAAAAAGACTGGTTGCCCAGTCTTATATAATATCATTAGATAGCCCACTCGCCGTCGCGGAAGATTGGTACACGAGTACCGTCTTCACGGATACCGTCAATGTTCATCTTGTTAGAACCAATCATGAAGTCCACATGGACATCTGAGCGGTTGAGACCAGCTTCTTTCAGCTCTTCCTGGCTCATTTCTGTACCACCTTCGATAGAGAAGGCATAGGCTTGACCAATCGCCAAGTGGTTTGAGGCATTTTCATCAAAGAGAGTGTTGAAGAAAGTCACACCTGATTGAGAGATTGGGCTCTTGTCTGGCACAAGGGCAACTTCACCGAGACCGCGTGCACCGGCATTGTCAAAGACCAATTTCTTCATGACTTCGTCGCCTTTTTCAGCCGTTACATCCACGATTTCACCATCTTTGAAGGTTACTTTGATGCCTTCGATGATGTTACCATTATAGCTGAGTGGTTTTGTAGACGTTACATAGCCATCTGCCACACGGTAATCAGGTGCTGTGAAGACCTCTTCTGTTGGCATGTTGGCAATAAAGTGTTCACCTTGGGCATTGACCGAACCAGCCGCTTCCCACAAGTGATTCTTCGGCATACCAAGAACGAGGTCAGTTCCTGGTGCTGTGTAGTGCAATTTGACAAACTGCTCGTCGTTAAGGACCTTAGCCTTAGCCACCAAGCGTGCCTCGTGCTCTTCCCAAGCCTTGATTGGATCTTCCTCGTAGATACGGCAAGTCTTGAAGATTTGATCCCAAAGGAGGTCCACTGCCTCTTCGTCAGACGCTGCATTTGGAAAGACTTTTTTAGCCCATTCCAAACCAGAGGCTGCACCAAGTGTCCAACTAACCTTGTTAGCTTGCGTTGCTTGACGCATTGGCTGCAAAGCTTGACTGAGTGCACGAGCGTTACGAGACAATTTCTCTGGATCCACACCGTCGTAAGCTCCTGGATCTTCAGACAAGACCACCAAACGGCTTGCCTTGCGCTCCAAGAGGTAGTTCATTTCTGTAATGCGTTGTGGATGAACTTGTTCCAAGAGTTCCACATCTACATTGACCAGACGTTCACGCGCAATCACATCGTCCAACCAGTTGACCAAGACTTCAGCCGCACCGTGCGCATAAGCTTCCTTCACAATCAAACGAGCCAATTCAGCCTGTTCCACACCGATAGTCAATTGAACCGTGTGACCAGGCTGCACATTGATACCTGTTGAAACCAAAAGTTTAGCATATTTAGCGAGATTTTCTTTAAAATTTGGTAATACCATTTTTTTCTCCTTTGTACTTTGAAATACCCTATTATTGTATCATATTTTGAAGCTGGGCTGACAAAAAAACTTCCTGCACAAACAGGAAGTTTAATCGATATTCTTTGATGGATTAGTTTCCATCCGTTGCCACATCGGAGCTTTACACTCACCACATCAAGTCAACAACGGCTGATACCGATTTTCGCAGAGTATTAGTTACCAAAAACTTTTACACGGTCACTATCCGCCATGTATTCTTTATCTGCTGCTGGAGCTGCAATGCTACCGAATGGCGCTTGGGCACGGAGTTTCCAGTTAGCTGGGATACCGTATTTTTCAGCAACTTGTGCATCAACCAGTGGGTTGTAGTGTTGTACGTTCATGCCGATATTTTTCTCAGCAAAAGCCAACCACACCGCGTACAAGTTGATACCGTGAGCTTGCTCAGACCAGATTGGGAAGTTTTCAGCGTAAAGTGGGAAGCTTTCTTGCAAACCTTTCACCACATCTTGGTCTTCGAAGAACAAGATAGTACCAGCACCAGCCGCAAAGCCTGCCAAACGACCTTTTGTGCCTTCAAAAGCGTCTGCTGGCGTTACTTTTTCTAATTCGCTGTAGGCAATTTCATTCCAAAAAGCGTCTGATTCAGCACCGAAAAGCACAACGGCACGGCTTGATTGTGAGTTGAAAGCTGATGGAGATTCTTTCATAGCTTTTTCTACAAGCGCTACTACTTCTTCGTTTGATACTGGCAATTCTTTACCAAGTGCATAGATAGAACGACGAGTTTCTTGAAGTTTTGCAAAGTCTGACATAAAATTTCCTCTTTTCTTAATTATTACTACATAGTAGTATTTATCACTATGTAGAGATTATATACCTGTACAGGAAAATAGTCAAGAGTCTTGACTTATTTTTTATAAAAAATCACTGCTTCCAAAAGAAACAGTGATCAGATCTAAAATAATTCATCAAAGAGACTCAGCTGGTTATCCTCTGGCATTTTACCAAGGATGCCCATTTCATCCATTTTTTCAACAAGAGTGCTAGATAGGCCTCCCCGTTTACGAAGTTCTGTCTTGGAGAGGAATTCTCCCTCAGCACGCGCCGCCACAACCTGCTTGGCTACGTTTTCTCCTAGACCATCCATAGCGACGAATGGTGGGATAAGTGTATCTTCTTCAATCAAGAAGTCAGTCGCATGGGACTTGTAAAGGTCCAATTTACCGAACTTGAAGCCACGTTCCAGCATCTCGTTGACCAATTCAAGCGTGGTGTAGAGGTCCTGTTCGACGTTTGAGGCTTCATTGTTCTTCTTCTTGAGAGCAATTTCTTCCATCTTAGCCTTGACTTTATCTAGACCGCCTGACATGGTCGCCAAATCAAAGGCCTTGGCACGGATAGAGAAATAGGCGCAATAGTAGTAGATTGGATAGTGAACCTTGAAATAGGCAACCCGCAAGGCCATCATAACGTAGGCAGCTGCGTGGGCTTTAGGGAACATGTACTTGATTTTTCCACAGGATTCGATGTACCAGTCTGGTACCTTATTATCCTTCATGTGTTGGATATAGCTATTTCGCTCTTCCTCGGAAATCTTGAGCCACATACCCTTCCGTACCCGCTCCATGATATTAAAGGCCATCTTAGGCGGTAAACCTGCGTGCATGAGATAAACCATGATGTCATCCCGACAACCAATAACTGTGGATAGGTCGGCAATTCCTGCCTTAATCAAGTCCTGTGCATTGCCCAACCATACATCTGTACCGTGGGATAGACCAGACAGCTGCAAGAGTTCTGCAAAGGTGGTCGGTTTGGTTTCCTCCACCATCCCCCGTACAAAGTTGGTTCCGAATTCAGGAATACCTAACATACCTGTCGGCGTCCCAATCTGCTCTGGGGTTACTCCCAGAATTTCCGTACCAGAAAAGAGGGCCATCACTCCCTTGTCATCAGCAGGAATGGTCTGCGGATCAATGCCTGACAAATCCTGCAACTTGCGAACCATGGTCGGATCATCGTGACCCAGGACATCGAGTTTCAGGACGTTCTCATCAATATCGTGGAAGTTAAAGTGGGTGGTCTGCCAGTTGGCTGTCACATCATCAGCAGGATACTGAACAGGCGTAAAGTCATAGACATCCATGTAGTCAGGGAATACGATAATTCCCCCTGGGTGCTGACCAGTCGTCCGTTTGACACCAGCCGCGCCAGCAGCTAAGCGTTCTACTTCCACATCACGGTAGAATTTGCCATAATCCCGCTCATAGCCTCGGACAAAACCGTAGGCAGTCTTCGCAGCCACCGTACCAACCGTTCCTGCACGGAAGGCATTTTCTTCACCAAAAATATCCCGAACATCCAAATGGGCAGACGGTTGGTCATCCCCTGAGAAGTTCAAGTCAATATCGGGAACCTTGTCTCCATCGAAACCAAGGAAGGTCTCGAAAGGAATGTCCTGGCCATCTTTTTTATATTTGGTCCCACACTTTTCACAATCCTTGTCTGGCAGGTCAAAGCCTGAACCATAGGAGCCGTCTGTGATAAATTCACTGTGTTGACAATTTGGACAGACATAGTGAGGAGGCATAGGGTTTACTTCGGTAATCCCAATCATAGTCGCAACGAAACTGGAGCCGACAGACCCCCGTGAACCAACTAGGTAGCCCCGCTCGTTGGAACGGTGCACCAACATCTGCGAAGCCAGATAAATCACGGCAAAGCCATTACCCAAAATAGACGTCAATTCCTTCTCAATCCGCAGATCGATAATATCCGGTAGAGGATTGCCATAAATCTCAAAGGCTTTTTGATAGGTCAATTCTGCAACCGTTTCCTCAGCCTTTTCGATATAAGGCGTGTAGAGGTCGGTCTTAACCACCTGAACATCTTCAAATCGCTCTACCATAGCATTTGGATTGGTAATAACTATCTCACGGGCCAGACTTTCTCCCAAAAAGGCAAACTCATCTAGCATCTCACTGGTCGTTCTAAAGTGGGCTTTTGGCAAGGGAGCTGGCTGGGCATTTTCGCCACTTCCAATGGTCCAGTTGATGGTCGCTCCCTGTCCCAAGGCCCGCACAATAATTTCACGGTAAATTTCTTCTTCTGGGTCAATGTAGTGGACATTTCCTGTCGCTAGAACAGGCAGACCTGCTTTGCGACCTACTTCAATCAATTGCTTAATGGTTTCTTCAATTTCTGCCATGTTTTTGAACTGCTCACGCGCAATCATTGGTGCATAAAGAGCAGGTGGCATGACCTCGATAAAGTCATAATAGGCAGCGACCTTTACTGCATCATCCATCCCTTTTGACAAGAGGGTATCAAAGACTTCCCCCTCCTGACAGGCCGTTCCTAGCAAAAGACCTTCTCGGTGTTCATTTAAGAGTGTTCTCGGAATACGTGGCACCCCTTCAAAATACTTGGTATTGGAAAGAGAAACCAGTTTAAAGATATTTTTCAAGCCGACCTGGTTGGTGACATAAAGTGTTGCATGCTTTACCCTAGCTTTTTTATAGGAATCTTCCGCAATCAGGCGGCTGTTCAATTCCTGGAGCTGGGTCAAACCGTGTTTTTCCTTGGCTTCTTCTAGAAAGATGAAGAGCAGGCGTCCTGTCGCCTCCGCATCATAGTTGGCCATGTGGTGGTGCTCAAGAGCAACCCCAAAGCGCTTGGTCAACGGCCCCAAACCATGTCGCTTGTATTCAGGATAGAGGTTTCGGGCAAATTCCAAGGTATCGATAACTGGCTGGCTAATGGTCGCAAGACCTGCTCGCTCGTAGTTGACATCCATGAAACCAACGTCAAAGCTGGCATTGTGGGCAACCAAAATCGCATCTTGGCAAAAATCCTGAAATTCACGCAGAACTTGTTCCAAAGGCTTGGAACCACGCACATGTTCATCTGTAATCCCTGTCAAATCCGTCGTAAATTGGCTTAACGGATGACCTGGGTCAATAAATTCATCAAATTCTGCGATGATATTGCCCTTGTGCATCTTCGATGCCGCAATCTGAATCAAGGCGTTATTGACCGCAGAAAGACCGGTTGTTTCCACGTCAAAGACCACGTAGGTCGCATCAGACAGATCCATTTCTTGCTCGTTATAAACAATTGGAACCGAATCCTCTACGATGTTGGCTTCCATACCAAAAAGAGCCTTGATCCCCGCTTTGCGGGCTGCATGGTAACCATGAGGAAAGGATTGAACATTGCCATGGTCAGTAATGGCCACCGCCTTGTGTCCCCAAGCCGCAGCACGTGCCACCAAATCCTCGACCGCAGGAAGAGCATCCATAGTGGACATGTTGGTATGGGCGTGAAACTCGACACGCTTCTCCCCTTCGGGCATCAGATCCTTTCGAATCTCTCGCTTGACCTCTTGAACCTCTTGGACATTCATGGTCAAATCGCGCGTGAAGTTGTTCATCTCTACATTTCCACGCACCCGCAACCAGGCTCCTTTTTTGACCATGCTGAACTTTTGCGCTTCCTCCTCATTCTTAGCCCATTTTTGCAGGGTGAAAGAAGACGAATAGTCCGTCATCTTGAAATTAATGATGATCCGCCCAGTCCGTGTCGTCTTCTGCTCAGACTCAAAAACTAGTCCCTCAAAGACGATACGGTTTTCTTCCGTATCCACATCAATCATCTGAGTCACTTCGGCCTTGTCTAGGCTGACCTTGGCAGGACGATTTTTCTTAAACTCTGGGACAAATGGCTGAGCTGCCTCTGGAGGAGGGGCCATTTGTGCCAGTTGCTCCATAGCCGCCAGGTTGTCTTGATTGGCCTGCTGATAGATTTCCTCATTTTGCGCATGAAAATCTGCCACCATACTTGCAGTCATATCCTGACAAACTCGAATATCTACCTTGAGATTAGAAAAGCCAAAACGTGCATATTGCTCCACCAAATTTGGTAGGTGGTTCTTCCGAAAATGAGGAGTGTCTATGGTTTCTGGCCCCTTAATCCATAGTACGCCCTCCTGGTATTCCACTTCCAAATCCTGGAAGAGCGAGCGAAAACCTGCACTCTGACACAGCTCTTCCTTAAAAGCCAACTTATAATAGGCTTCAACAAGATCGGCAGGATACTCTGTCGTATCCGTCACAATTGCAAAGCGAGCCCGATTCCCTGTCTTTTCAAACTCTGTCAGCAAACGCGCCTGAAATAGCTGGTAATCAACCGCAGACAGCGGAGCCTGAAAGCGAAAGAGGAAGTCCCAAACCTTGCTGAGTTTGTGGACACGGACAGACTCAATTTTAGCTACCGAAAAAACTGCTGACTGTTTGAGTTCAGCAGGCAAACCAATTTGCTCCATTAAGAGTTGAAATGTATCTGACATAGTTTTTCCTTTGCAGTATAGTACACCTATTTTACCATATTCTGTCTCTTTATTCGAGAACAAAAAGACCCGCAAGGCGGGTCTCACTTTTTATACTTGTAGTAAAATCTGCAAGGTTTCAAGGAGTTGGTCCACATGAACTTCAACAGTATCACCTGTTCCCTTGATTTTCACTTCGACAATGCCATCAGCTGCTTTCTTACCAACAGTCACTCGTACCGGCAAGCCAATCAAGTCACTGTCAGAGAACTTAACGCCGACACGCTCGTTACGGTCGTCAGTTAATACTTCATAGCCTGCACCAACCAAACTTGCTTCGATAGACTGAGTCAATTCCATTGCCACTTCATCTTTGACATTGACTGGAATCAAATGCACATCAAACGGTGCCAATTCTTTAGGGAAGTTGATTCCCCAAGCGTACCGGTATTCGCCTTTTGGTGTCTTGTTAACAAAGAGGCGAGCGTGTTGCTCAAGAACGGCTGACAAGAGGCGACTAACACCGATTCCGTAGCATCCCATGATAATCGGCATAGAACGACCATTCTCATCTAAGATGTTGGCATTCATGCTGTCTGAATAGCGTGTACCGAGTTTGAAGATGTGACCAATCTCGATACCACGGGCAAAGTTGAGAACCCCGTGTCCATCTGGAGAAGGTTCACCTTCCTTGACTTCACGAATGTCCACATACTCAGTCACTTGGAAATCACGTCCCGCATTGGCACCTGTGTAGTGGAAACCGTCTTCGTTGGCACCGACTACAGCATTTTTCACATCTTGCACCTTGCGGTCTGCAATAATCTTGATGTTTTCTGGCAAGCCGACTGGTCCAAGGGAACCAAAACCTGCACCGAAGATTTTTTCCGCATCCGCTGGGCTAGCAGCATCAAAGAAATCTGCACCGAGGTAATTTTTCAATTTGACATCGTTAACTTGATCATTGCCAACAAGGAGGGCAACAACTGGCTCACCGTCTGCCATAAAGAGCATAGTTTTGATAGTTTGCTCTTCAGCGACATTCAAGAAGGTAGCAACTTCGTCGATCGTTTTAGCATCTGGCGTCGCCACTTTAACCAAGTCTTCTTCGACGACAACTGCTGTACTTGGTTTGTACTCGCTAGTTGCCATCTCTAGGTTGGCAGCGTAGCCTGATTCACTAGAGTAGGCGATGGTATCTTCACCAGACACAGACCAAGCCAAGAGTTCTTCCTTGATCGCTTCAAGAACATCCTCTGGGATTTCTTCAAAAGAAGCAACTGACTTGTCCAAGACAACCCAACGGTCCAGGTCGGTACGATCTGGAGTTATAGCCATAAACTCCTGGCTGTCCTTACCGCCCATGGCACCACCGTCACCGATGATAGCTTTGAACTCCAAGCCTGCACGAGTGAAAATAGCCTCATAGGCACGCTTGTAATCATCGTAGGTCTGGTCCAAGCTCTCGTAGCTAGCATGAAAGCTGTAGCCATCTTTCATGATGAACTCGCGACCACGGAGAAGACCGTTACGTGGGCGTTTTTCATCACGGTATTTCGGCTGGATTTGGTAGATGTTGAGCGGCAACTGTTTGTAAGACTGGACCGCATCACGCGCCAAAAGGGTCACCGTTTCTTCGTGGGTTGGACCCAAGATAAAGTCAGAACCTTCACGGTTTTTGAGCTTGTAAAGGTCGTCGCCATATGTTTCGTAACGACCTGACTCACGCCAAATGTCCGCTGACAAAAGAGCTGGTGCCAAAAATTCAATAGCATCAATCTTATCAAACTCCTCACGCATGATATTTTTTGCTTTTTCAATCACACGGTTAGCCAATGGCAAGTAGCTGTAGATACCAGCAGAAATCTGACGGACATAACCCGCACGTAACATCAAAGCGTGGCTAATCACCGACGCATCTGAAGGCATCTCCCGTAAAGTAGGGATAATCATTTTAGACTGTTTCATAGTTAAGATATAAGTGCGTTAAGAAAACGAAACGAAAATAGGAAACCTAACGCAGTGCCGTTGGCACTAGGCAGGTTTATCTTTTTCGTAAAGTTTTTAGCACGCATTCAGTTCCTTTCGTAGTTTAACTTGATTAGGAATCACAGAAGTCACTTATCAAAACCCTCGCTGACGCTCGAGTTCAAATCTGAAAACTCTCTGTTCCTTTCTTTTTCGTATTTTTCAGAACATCCTGCGTTTAGCACGCATTCAATTCCTTTCGTAGTTTAACTGGATTAGGAATCACAGAAGTCACTTATCAAAACCCTCGCTGACGCTCGAGTTCAAATCTGAAAACTCTCTGTTTCTTTCCATCTTTTTTATCAGTAAAACACAGGTTGGGCCTGTGTTTACACTTTCATTCGTCTCTAGAAGAAGACGCGCATAATATCATTCCATGTCACGACTAGCATGAGAACGACCATGATAGCAACTCCTGCTAGAGTGATGTAAGATTCTGTCTCTTGTTTGAGCGGTTTTTTGCGAATAGCTTCTAGGATATTCATTACAATTTTACCGCCATCTAGGGCTGGAATAGGAATCAAGTTAAAGATTCCGAGGTTAATGGACAGGGCAGCCATCAATTGCAGGACGTTTGCCCACCCGCTTTCGGCAGCCTGGGCACTAACGCTGTAAATCGCAACTGGTCCACCCAACTGTTTAACATCAAAATTAGCAATCAGGTTCTTCAGGGCTGTCACAATCAGAAGTGCAGTTGCTCCCGCCTCTTGGAAACCTCCGATAATCTTATCAAAAAATCCTGTTTTCAAGGCTGGAGAAACCCCAATACGGTAACTACCATCAACCTCTTGGGCAAGGACCGTCACTATTTTTGTCTGACCATCCTGCTCTACTTCTAACTCCAAACTTGGTGCGGTCGTGGCATCCGAAACAGCTGCATCAATCTGCTCCACAATCGCATAGTAATCAGTAGTCAACTGTCCATTGATCGATACAATTCGATCCCCTGTCTCAATTCCAGCTGCCTGGACAGCCCCACCATCAACAACCGTAATGGCATTACTGGTCGTATCGGCAACCCCACCTTGCATAAACATCAAGAGGATAAAAGTCAAGATACCCAAGATAAAGTTGTTAAGAGGACCTGCAAAGTTGGTCAAGAGGCGCCCCCAAACACTGGCATTTTGATACTGGACATCTAACGGAGCAATCCGCAACTCTGTCCCATCTTCTTCCACAATCGTAGCATCATGCTCGACAGAGTAGGTCTCTTCCTCCCCTGCCACCAAGCCAGTAATAGTCAACTTCTCTTCAAAATCAAAGTGGGTCACATTGATCGGCAAGGCTTGCGGATCAATCGGCTTATCTGACAGATTGATTCGGGTTACGATTCCTGAAGCGTTGCGGCTCAGACTAGCAGGACTACCTGTCTTAATTTCAGTCTTATCTTCGCCCCAACCCGCCATTCGAACATAGCCTCCCAAGGGCAAAATCCGAATCGTATAGAGGGTTCCATCTTGTCCACGATGCGAAAAGATTTTGGGTCCCATTCCGATTGCAAATTCACGAACCAGGATACCTGCCTTTTTGGCAAAGTAAAAATGACCCCATTCGTGGATGACCACAATCACCCCAAAAATAAATAGAAACGCTAGAATTCCCTTCATAAACTCTCCTTAGAACAAACCGAAGAGGTGCATGATTGGGAAGACAAAGATCATCCCATCAAAACGGTCCAAAATACCACCGTGTCCTGGAATGAGTTTCCCAGAATCTTTGACTCCAAAACGACGCTTGATAGCTGATTCGACCAAATCTCCAAATTGGGAGAAAACAGAGAAAATCGCAACCAAAAGCAACATGGTCGGAATTGGGAAGATGCCACGGATGGTCTTGTCAAAAATCAAAAATATTCCCGCCACAAGAACAGCTGATAAGATTCCTCCTACAAAACCTTCAACAGTTTTATTCGGAGACACTCTTGGCACTAATCGTCGGCGACCAAACTGACGACCAATCATATAAGCACCAATATCTGTTGCCCAGACAATCAGCAAGGCATAAAAAACCTTGTTGAGTCCATCCATTCGCGCCAAAATCAGATTATGGAAACCAATACCAACATAGAAACTGGAAGCAATAGGAAAGACAACTTCCGTGTAGTTGTAGGAACCAAAGTTGATAACGATGGAGCCTAGTAAAAGGAAGATAACCAAGGCAAAGGCAGTATAATTACCATCTGTCGGCAAAAAGGACAGGTAATTTTCCAAGGGCAAGGTCAGGACCAAGGTCGCTAGCATAGCCAAGACACCTTCAAGTGAATTAGGAGCTAAACCATGCATCTTGATCAACTCAGCCACTGCAATCATTGCCAAGAGAGCAACAAAAAGCTGAAAGGCAACTCCACCCGCCCATAAAAAGGGAACAAAGACCGCAAAGGCCGCCGCTCCAAAAATGACACGTTTTTGCAAATCGTTCTTCATCATATATCCTCGCTACACACCACCAAAACGGCGATGGCGTCTATTGTATTCTTTTATCGCCTCTGTCAAGGCTTCTTGGTCAAAATCTGGCCAAGCGACATCTGTAAAGTAGAGCTCGCTATAAGCAGTCTGCCAAGGTAAAAAATTACTGAGTCGAATTTCTCCACTCGTGCGGATGACCAAATCAGGATCCCGCAAATTCGGATTCAAGAAATGCGTGTAGAGATAATCCGAAATCAAGTTTTCATCAATATCCCCAGGATTCAATTTGGCATCCAGGACATCCTGGGAGATGGCTTTAACCGCATCGGTCAATTCAGCACGTCCACCATAGTTCAAGGCAAAGTTCAAAATCAACCCTGTATTGCGTTTGGTCGTCTCTTCAGCCTTGTAAAGAGCATCCAAGGTTGCCTGTGGCAGGCGACTGTGGTCTCCGATCATCTGAATTTTCACATTGTTGGCGTGCAGTTCTGGGACATATTTGTCATAGAACTCTACCGGCAGGTTCATGATGAAGGAGACTTCTTTTTCTGGTCGAGACCAATTCTCTGTCGAGAAAGCATAGACTGTCAGCACTTTGACGCCTAAATCTGAAGCTGCCTTGGTCACCTTTTGAAGGGCATCCATTCCCGCCTTGTGGCCCATGACCCTCGGCTGCATCCTTTTTTTCGCCCACCGTCCATTTCCATCCATAATGATGGCAATATGTTTGGGGACTTCGATGGCTGTTTCAATGGTTGTTTTTTTCTTAAAACCGAAGTTAAACATATCCTTGTTCCTTTGTATATTAAATCAGTCTATTATACCATATTTTCAGGCAAATGAAAAAGAGGGACCTTTAGGATTCCCTCTTTCTAGCTATTTTTTGCAGGAGAAACTTATTCAGCCTCAGTTGCTGCCACTTCTGTGCTTGCAACTTCTTCTACTGCTGGGCTCAAATCTTCTGCTGTCACGTTCGCTGCCTCTGCTACGCGTTGGCGGATAGCACCACGTTCAAAGGTCAAATAAACCCCATCTACATCCAAGACAACTTTTTTCTCATCGATTTCATCGACAATACCAAATAGACCACCAATTGTGACGATTTCATCACCTTTTTTGATCTGGTTGAGCGCATCTTGGCGTTGTTTTTGTTGCTTGCGCTGGCTGTACATCATAAAGGCCAACATGGCAACCATAGCTAGTGGTAAAATTAATCCTTCCATTGGAACACCTCGTTCATTTTTTTACTTTGCTGACTATTATAACAAATCTGAAAAAAAGAACAAGCAGAAAACTGCTTGCCTTTTCTGTTTTATTTTGCGCTCCATACACTCTCAAGGATGTTGGTCTGTTCACGACCAGGTCCTACTGAGAAGGTTGAGATACGAACGCCGACCAATTCGCTGATACGACGAACATAGTTACGAGCCGCTTCTGGCAATTCATCCAAGCTACGTACACCTGTGATGTCTTCAGACCAACCTGGCATTTCTTCATAGATTGGTTTGCAACGTTTGAGTTGCTCCAAGCTTGCTGGGTAGTGGTCAATCCGCTCACCATCCAAGTCATAAGCCACGCAGATTTTCAACGTTTCAAGACCTGACAAGACGTCGATTGAGTTGAGGGACAAGTTGGTAATACCTGACACACGGCGGCTATGGCGCATGACCACTGAGTCAAACCAACCAACGCGACGTGGACGGCCAGTTGTCGTACCGTATTCTTTACCGATTTCTCGGATACGGTCTCCGATTTCATCGTGCAATTCCGTTGGGAATGGTCCGTCACCAACACGGCTAGTGTAGGCTTTACATACGCCGACAACCTTGTCAATCTTGCTTGGACCGACACCGCTACCGATCGTCACACCACCAGCAACTGGGTTTGAAGAAGTAACGAATGGATAGGTACCTTGGTCAATATCCAACATAACCCCTTGCGCCCCTTCAAACAAGACACGTTTGCCTTGATCGAGAGCATCGTTCAAGATAACAGAGGTATCTGTTACATATTTCTTGATTTCTTGACCGTAAGCGTAGTATTCTTCAAAGATTTCATCAAACTCAATCGGAGTTGACTCATACATTTTCTCAAATAAACGGTTTTTCTCAGCCAAGTTTGTTCTTAAACGCTCCGCAAAAATCTCCTTGTCCAAGAGGTCTGCAATACGGATACCAACACGGGCTGCCTTGTCCATGTAAGCAGGGCCGATACCCTTGTTGGTTGTACCAATCTTGTTCTCACCTTTAGATTCTTCTTGCAACTGGTCCAATTTGATGTGGTAAGGCAAGATGACGTGTGCACGATCTGAAATCCGCAAATTATCTGTTGTCACACCTGAATCATGGAGATAGTTGATTTCCTTGACCAAAGATTTTGGATTGACAACCACACCATTACCGATGACAGAAATCTTTTCCGGGAAGAAGATTCCTGACGGAATCAAGTGCAACTTGTATTTTGTTCCATCAATGACAATCGTGTGACCTGCATTGTCACCACCTTGGTAACGGGCAATCACTTCTGCATTAGCTGACAAGAAATCGGTAATCTTGCCCTTACCTTCGTCACCCCACTGGGTTCCTACAACAACTACTGATGTCATAAACTTCTCTACTTTCTGGACTGTCCTCAGTCCAGCCTTTCTTCAACTCCTGGCAGGAATCTCACCTGCAAGTTTGTCTTACACTCTATTTTACAAAAAAACGAACATTTTTTCAAGAATTCTTCCGTATTTCAAATAAAGCGAACATTTACACAAATTAAACGCTTAAAGAAACCATTATCCGACCTTTCTCTCGGTTTGTCCCAGTATATGCTAGGAATCGGTCGATATTTCCGAAGAGAAGATGATGATTTTTCTTCATTCCAAAGGAAAAACGTAGCAGAAATTTGTATTTGTTCCCCAAACTAGATAAAATTGGAAGTAGATTTTTAGAGAAACAAAAAAGGATTGCTTATGTTACAGAAATTATCCCCAAACAGTCCCATCCTCCAAGCCACCTTCGGTTTGGAACGGGAATCCTTACGCATCAATGCTGACAACCGCGTGGCTCAGACGTCCCACCCAGAAAACCTAGGCTCACGCAATTTTCATCCCTATATCCAGACAGACTACAGCGAGCCACAGCTGGAGCTGATTACGCCTGTGGCTCATTCGACCAAGGAGGCCCGCCGTTTCCTAGGAGCCATTACGGATGTCGCTGTGCGGTCCATGGACAAGAGCGAGTACCTCTGGCCCCTGTCCATGCCACCTGTGATTTCAGAAGACGAGATTCAGATTGCCCAGCTGGAGAGCGACTACGAGTACCAGTACCGTGTCGGCTTGGCAGACCGCTACGGCAAACTACTCCAATCCATGTCTGGCATTCACTACAATTTTGAGCTAGGTAAAGACCTGACCCAACAACTCTTTGCAGTCAGTGGGTATGACGACCTTACCAGCTTTAAAAATACCCTCTATCTCAAACTGGCTCAGAATTTCTTACGCTACCGTTGGCTCTTGACCTACCTCTATGGAGCTAGCAGTCTGGCTGAGGAGGGATTTTTAGCAGATGAGATTGGCTGCGTGCGGTCCATTCGCAACTCCAACTACGGCTATGTCAACGCCCCCGATGTCCACATCTCCTTCTCTTCGCTAGAGCAATACGTGACCGACATCGAACAAGCCGTGGCTAGCGGTCAGCTGTCTGCTGAAAAGGAATTTTATTCAGCTGTCCGCCTCCGTGGAGCTAAGACCAGTCGAGAATTCTTAACCAAGGGCATTACCTATCTGGAGTTCCGCAACTTCGACCTCAACCCCTTCGAGCCACTGGCTATTAGCCAAGAAACGCTGGACACCACCCATCTCTTTGCCTTGGCACTGCTCTGTCTTGATGATATGGACCAAGTTGATGAAGAGTTGGCTCAGGCGGCAGACCTCAACAACCGCATCGCCCTCAGTCATCCCCACACCCCCCTACCAGCAGAGGCAGATGCCAGCCCTATCCTGACCGCTATGAAGGCTATCGTTCAGCATTTCGGACTGGATGATTACTACAGTCAGCTCATTACTCAGGTAGAGACAGCCCTTCAAGACCCTCGTCTGACCCTTTCTGGAAAAATAGCAGAGCAGGTTGAAGATGGGTCTCTGGAAAGATTTGGCCAGCAGCAAGGACGACTCTTCCATGACTATGCTTGGACAGCCCCTTACGCCCTCAAGGGCTATGAAAACATGGAACTCTCCACCCAAATGATTCTCTTTGACGCCATTCAAATGGGCTTGCATGTCGATATTTTGGATGAAGAAGACCAGTTTCTCAAGCTCTGGCATGGTGACCATGTCGAGTATATCAAGAATGGCAACATGACCTCCAAGGACAACTATGTCATTCCTCTCGCCATGGCCAACAAGGTCGTAACCAAAAAGATTTTGGACCAGGCTGGTTTCCCAGTGCCTGCGGGAGCTGAATTTGCAAACAAGACAGATGCCCTGCGGTATTACGGACAGGTAGCCAGCTCTGCTATTGTTGTCAAACCAAAATCCACCAACTTCGGTCTTGGCATCTCTATCTTCCAAGAACCAGCCAGCCTTGCGGACTATGAAAAGGCCCTGGACATTGCCTTTTCAGAAGACAGCCATGTACTAGTGGAGGAATTCGTAGCGGGAACCGAGTACCGCTTCTTCGTCCTGGACGGCAAGTGCGAGGCTGTCCTGCTCCGCGTCGCAGCCAATGTCGTGGGGGACGGTAGCTCAACCATCCGTGAATTAGTGGACAAGAAAAATCAAGATCCACTGCGAGGGCGTGACCACCGTTCGCCGCTGGAAATCATTAACTTGGGTGACATCGAACTGCTTATGTTGGAGCAACAGGGCTACACGCCTGATACAGTTTTGCCAGAGGGCGTTCAAGCCTTTCTGCGTGGCAATTCTAATATCTCAACAGGTGGCGACTCCATCGATATGACCGACCAGATGGACGAGTCCTACAAGCAACTGGCCGCTGATATGGCGACTGCTATGGGAGCTTGGGCCTGTGGTGTGGACTTGATTATCCCCGACCGCACCAAGCCAGCCAGCAAAGAAGATCCTAACTGTACCTGCATCGAACTCAACTTCAACCCTGCCATGTACCTGCACACCTATACTTACGCAGGACCTGGGCAGAGCATTACACCAAAAATCTTGCGGAAATTGTTTCCAGAACTATAGCTTTCAACCAAGAACCTTAACGGTTTCTTGGTTTTTTCTTTTCGAGGGTAGGCAGAAAGCTTCGTTTTTTGAATAAAAATGTGAAAACGGATTCTTTTTTCGTCCATCCGATTCATTTTTTGTTACAATATATGTATATAGTAATAAAAGCGTTTTAAGCAAGTTCAATGAAAAGGAGTTTAGTATGAAATTGCGAAGCTATTCCCTTCTTACAGGTTTGGGCTCTGCCGCAGTCACCGCCGGTCTCTTGATCAGCCTGTCTGTCGCTCCCTTGTCCATCCACGCTACGGAAGTAGCCATCGAGAACTATCCGACCCTAGCTGTGACAAATGCTGAGGTGACCATTCAAGGCTACCTTGTCGCTCCACTCAACAGTAGCGGGACAGCCTTCGAAGCTACGAACAAAACCAACATCGGACTAGGAGCTAGCCCAACGACCGCTGCCACCGATACCATTCCTGTACAATTACGGGAGCCTTTGCGCAGTCAATTCAACCTGGTTGACCATCCTGAGTTGATTGGTAAGTTGGTTCGCATCACCGGAACAAGCGAGCGCTACATGGGCAGGCCCGGTATCAAATCAACGACCAGTATCCAAGTATTGGACGAGGCAAGCTCATCAGTTGAAACCCCAGCTGAACCGACTGGTTCAACCGAAACTCCCCCAGCTACAGAAAACGCCCAGCTGACCTCTACACCCATTTCGACCGTTCGAGCAGGTAACTTAGGCACCAGCTATACCATTTCTGGAAAAATTATCAGCGCGGTAAATGCTTGGGGTGGCCATGGTTTTTACCTTCAGGGATCCGATGGAGCCGGAATTTACATCTATCCAGGAGCAGCCTTAAGCTACCAGACAGGCGATACCGTTCAACTGACAGGAACCCTTGGAGAATACAAGGGCGAACGTCAATTAACTGCAGTCAGCCAGCACCAGCCTGTGACCGAATCAATTGAGACTCCTGTCCTTGAGACCACCATCGCCCAATTGCCCAACCAACAACAGGCAACTATGATTAGCCTAAAAGGGGTAACCGTTGGACAAATCCAAAGCGACAACTATCAAAATTCGACCTTCTCTGTAACAGATGCCGATGGACAGACCGTTGAAGTCCGTCTCGATAGCCGATCCGGCATCAAGACCGCTGATCTGCTTACCCACATCAACCAGGGAGACAAGATCAACCTCACTGCTGTTTTATCCACTTTTAATGGTAAATTGCAATTAAAACCATTTGCCCTGTCGCATTTTGAAGTGGTTGAAAAAGCCAGCGCACAACCAAGCCAAACCGAAGAAGTGACGGTCGGGCAAATCCAAGGAGCTAGCCACAGATCTCCTCTGGTTGACAAAAATGTGAGCCTAAAAAATGCCGTAGTGACCTATGTCGTCTCCAACAATACCTTCTATGTCCAAGACCATACACCAGACAGCGATCCAAAAACATCAGACGGCATCCTCATTTACACAGATTCTCTCAAAACAAACGTAAAAGTCGGTGACCAGGTGAGTCTTTCTGGACGAGTTGAAGAATACCTAGGCAGAGGATATGCGGAACGTGAGGACACCGATTTAACCATCACACAAATTCGAGCTACTGAAGTAACTGTGGATGGGACTGCACCTGTACCAGCTCCTATCGTCCTTGGTCTTGATCGAACCATCCCAGCAGATATTATTGACAATGACGGCTTTGCACAATTTGATCCAGAAGAAGATGCACTCGATTTCTGGGAATCACTTGAAGGCATGGTTGTCGCCGTTGATGATGCAAAAATCCTCGGCCCACTAAAAAACAAGGAAATCTACGTTACACCAGCTGCTGGCCAGCTGACTCTAAATAAGGTTGGCGGTGTTAACCTTCGACCTGACGGAAATAACACCAACATTATTCCCCTCCTTTTGAAAAACGGTAAACAAATTGTCAAATCAGGGGACTATTTTACTGGCCGAATCGCTGGACCAGTTACCTATTCTTATACCAATTATAAGGTCTATGTAGATGACAGTACCTTACCACCCCTTCATGAGGGAACGACACAACCTGAAACAACTACCATTCTTCCAAGCGAGGACAAGCTGACCATCGCTTCTTATAACATTGAAAATTTCTCTGCTGACAGCAAGTCAACATCAGATGCTAAAGTCCAACGCATTGCCAAATCCTTTGTTGCAGACCTGCATTCTCCAGATATCATCGGATTGATTGAAGTGCAGGACAACAACGGTGCTACAAACGATGGCACAACGGATGCCAGTCAGAGTGCCGCACGCTTGATTGCCGCTATTCAGGCAGCTGGAGGTCCAGCCTATACCTATGTGGACATTGCTCCTGAAAATAATCAGGACGGTGGACAAGAAGGGGGCAATATTCGTGTCGGCTTCCTTTATAACGCCAACCGCGTCAGCCTTTCCGATAAACCAATTGGTACTGCAACACAGGCAGTAGTTTGGGAAAACGGCGAACTCAACCTTAGTCTTGGCCGCATCGACCCAACCAACAGCGCTTGGGCTGCTGTCCGCAAAACACTTGCAGCTGAGTTTGTCTTCAAAGGCGAGAAAGTCGTTGTCCTTGCCAACCATCTCAATTCAAAACGCGGCGACACCGGCCTCTACGGAAAAATTCAACCGATTAGCCTCCAGTCAGAGGTAAAACGCCATGCCCTAGCTCAGATTCTTTCTGACTTTACCAAGACAGGTCTAGCTCAAAATCCGAGTGCCAATGTTGTTATGTTAGGCGACTTCAACGATTTTGAATTTACCCAAACAGTTGGCATATTAGAAGCAGAAGGAATGGCAAACCTGGTCAGCCTTCATGATGCAGCAGACCGCTTCTCCTATTTCTACAACGGCAATAATCAATCACTAGATAACATTTTGGTCTCTACCAATCTCCTTGATCGCTATGCCTTTGACATGGTCCATGTCAATTCAGCCTTTATGGAGGAACATGGCAGAGCTTCTGACCATGACCCACTCTTGGTACAGCTAGATTTGACAAAATCTGTAACGACTACACCAACCGAACCAAATACAGACCAACCTACCGACACAGCACCTACAAACACTGGTGAAACAAACAAGGGGCAAAACGGAAAAAATCAGACTGAAACCGAAAAAGAAACCAAGGAATCAGCTACTGTTTCTTCAGAAACCAACCCAGCACCAATAAAAACGAGCCGGAAAAAAATCCTACCTCGTACAGGACAGGAAGCGAGCTTTGTTTTGATTTCGCTAGGACTTCTTACCTTGGCACTCAATCTATTCAAAAAATGCAACCGCTCCTAATAGAGTTTAAGCCTGAAAGCCTGACTTTCAGGCTTATTTTCTTCCCCCTCCCTCTCCACTTGTGCTATAATAATCCTTATGGATAAAATTATTAAGACTCTATCAAAAAGCGGGCATTTCCGTGCCTTTGTGCTAGACAGCACAGAAACCGTAAAAACTGCCCAAGAAAAACATGACACCATGGCGTCGTCCACCGTGGCTCTGGGCCGCACCCTCATCGCCAATCAGATCTTGGCTGCCAATGAAAAAGGCGATACCAAGATTACCCTGAAAATCTTGGCCAGCGGTGCTGTTGGGGCTATCATCTCCGTTGCTAATACCAAAGGTCAGGTCAAGGGCTACATTCAAAATCCAGACTTGGACTACAAACGGACAGCGACTGGTGAAGTCATCGTTGGGCCGCTTGTGGGCAATGGCCAATTCCTGGTCATCACAGACTACGGAACAGGCCATCCTTACAACTCCATGACACCCTTGATTTCGGGTGAGATCGGTGAAGACTTTGCTTATTTCTTAACAGACAGCCAGCAGACACCTTCTGCGGTGGGACTGAACGTGTTATTAGACGAAGAAGACAAGGTCAAGGTAGCTGGCGGATTCTTGCTGCAAGTTTTACCAGGTGCAACTGAGGCTGAAATTGCCCGTTTCGAGAAACGCATCCAGGAAATGCCTGCCATTTCGAGCTTGCTGGCTTCTGAAAACCACATAGAAGCTCTGCTATCCGCCATTTATGGCGACGACGACTTCAAACACCTATCCGAAGAGGAAATCGGCTTTGTCTGCGACTGCTCTAAAGACCGCTTCCTCGATGCTCTAGCCAGCCTGCCAAAAACAGACCTGCAAGAGATGAAAGACGAGGACAAGGGCGTGGACATCACCTGTCAATTCTGCCAGACCCATTACCACTTTGACGAAAACGATTTGGAGGAACTCATCAATGGCTAATCTCAACACCCCTTTTATGATTGGTGATGTGGAAATCCCCAATCGCTGCGTGCTGGCCCCAATGGCTGGCGTGACCAACTCGGCCTTCCGCACCATTGCCAAGGAAATGGGCGCAGGCCTGGTCGTTATGGAAATGATCTCTGAAAAAGGCCTTCTCTACAACAACGAAAAGACCCTCCACATGCTCCATATCGACGACAACGAATACCCCATGTCCATCCAGCTTTTTGGTGGCGATGCCGAAGGACTGAAACGGGCTGCGGACTTCATCCAGAAGAACACCAAGGCCAATATCGTGGACATCAACATGGGCTGCCCCGTCAACAAGGTCATCAAGAACGAGGCCGGTGCCAAGTGGCTCAAGGACCCCGACAAGATTTACCACATCATCAAGGAAGTGACCTCGGTCCTCGATATTCCCTTGACCGTTAAGATGCGGACCGGTTGGAATAACACCGACCTGGCGGTCGAAAATGCCCTGGCCGCAGAGAGTGGCGGTGTGGCTGCCCTAGCCATGCACGGACGAACCCGCGAGCAGATGTACACAGGAACGGTTGACCTGGAAACCTTGACCAAGGTGGCTGGCAGCCTGACCAAGATTCCCTTCATCGCAAACGGCGACATCCGCAATGTCCAAGATGCCCGCCAGCGAATCGAGGAAGTCGGAGCCGATGCCGTCATGGTCGGACGAACTGCCATGGGCAATCCTTACATCTTCAACCAAATCAACCACTATCTTGAAACAGGAGAAGTCCTGCCCGACCTCTCCTTCGATGACAAACTCAATGTCGCCTTCGACCACCTGACCCGATTGACCAATCTCAAAGGTGAGTCCGTTGCCGTCCGCGAATTCCGTGGCCTTGCTCCCCACTATCTCCGTGGCTCAGCAGGTGCTGCCAAAATTCGTGGCGCCGTTGCCAAGGCAGAAACCATTGAGCAGGTCCAAGAACTCTTTGACCAAGCCAGAGAAGCCTATCAAGAACGGATAACCAAATAATATCAAAAACTCCAGTATCAGCTGGAGTTTTCTTTGTTTTATAAACTTTCTTTCAAACGGTAGGTTTTTCTGGGTTTGCGTTTGGGCAGGCGCTCTTCCCCCACTTCTTCCACAAAATCTCCATATTTGGCAAGGAAATTGTTGTGGAGTATTTTTTTGTCAGGAGAAATCAGATTGACCAAGTCCGTCGCAGCATAGATGGTAAAAGGTTGCTGCAAGAGATTGAGAAAAGTAGGATTCCACTTCATTCGCCCTTGAATCCGCTGGATAGAGGTCATAACAATCTCATAATGGTCAAAGGCAAAATCCTCTGCCCCCAAGACCTGATCCTCATAGAAGCACTGCGCTGTCTTA
The DNA here is from genome assembly GCF_032594915.1 of Streptococcus sp. 29896. Classification (NCBI taxonomy): domain Bacteria; kingdom Bacillati; phylum Bacillota; class Bacilli; order Lactobacillales; family Streptococcaceae; genus Streptococcus; species Streptococcus suivaginalis. The sequence goes on from NZ_CP118733.1 coordinate 1,850,178, forward strand.
AAATCTACATCAATCACAATCGGCTCCCGTCCATCTGGACCTGGCTTGACCAAGTCCAAGGCCTGACTAGGCAGGTAAACCAAGTGTGCAATGGTCATCATCCAGCCCCGCGGATCCCGTTCTGGATTGGAAACCGTCAAAAGCTGCTCAATGTGATTCCGTGGCAAATCCAGTCCTGCTTCTTTTTTTATCTCACGCTGGCAGGTCTGGTAGGCATCCTCGCCTCTGGCAATAAAGCCACCTACCAAGGAGAGTTTGTGTTGACAAGGATGGGCAGCCCGCCGAATCAAGAGGAGCTTGATTCGACCCTGGACAAAACTATAAACCACCATATCAGCCGTTACACTAGGCTTTTCAAAACGCGGCAAATCCTGTTGTTGGTACCAGGCCAAAAATTCTTCTTCCGTCCCATATTTTTCATAATATTCCTTGTCTGATAGACCTTCTGGCCTAACCATCCTACGCCACCTGCCCCTCTTTTATAGACTTAGACCACTGGTACCAACCAACCGCACTGTTCAGGGCATAAACCCAGTACATGGCTTGCATGTGAAGAGAAGTCCCCCACCAGAGATAGATAGAGAATAGATTAGTCGCAATCCAGAAAATCCACTGTTCACGGTAAAGATAGGTCATCAAAAATTGACCCGTCCAGTTGGTCCCATCTGTGATAGAGTCACGGAATGGACGAGCCGAACCAACCGATTGATAAATCAAGCCAAAACTTGCCCAAACCAGTAAAGTGAAGCCCAGCCATTTGATCCAGCCCTTCAAGTCCAACTTACGGGCCTCAAACTCCGTCTTCTCCTCTTCCGCCACTCCATTAACACGGGCAGTCAACCAAAAATAAAGACCAACTGGCTGCATGACAATGAAAAAGATGGCTGTCATTACTTCTCCATAAAACATATTTTGGTAGGAGAGGGCAAAGTAAATCACACTATTCAGAAAACCAAAAAAGTAGTTACTTGCACGACCTTCTGCCACCATAATCACGCAGACAATGCCCGTCCAGGAGGTAAAAAGCCCAACCCAGTCATGATTGGCAGCACCATTGGTAAACTCTAAGACAAAAGGCACACTCGACAGGACCAGTAAGTAAGACCATTGAAAGAGCGTCCGCCCTAAAAACAGGTCTGCAACAACCGCCTGCAAGACCCCAAGTAGCCCCATTTTCCTTGCCCTGCTTGCAATCGCAGCCATATTTTCTGGAACCTGTGTCACAGCGGTCTTCATCCCTTCGATACGCTGAAGCAATTGATTCATATCTTCCTCCTAATATTCCTGATAAATACCATCGATCAACTGAATGGCCTTGGCATAGTTTTCTGCATAATCCCCACCGATATAAGCCAACTGGGTTTGCGGATGGTTTTTGGCAACCAAATCCTTCAAATGCTCGGTGAAGGCATTGCGAATGTCAGCGTCAGCCATGGTCATATCCCGAAAACCATCATCAACATAAGAACCCGTCGGCAAGACAAAGATAATCAAATCCCATTTTTCATTCTTCACCGTATCCGCACAAAGCGAGTGGAAGGAACTAGAAGTTTCACCGATGTAGTAGTCGTAGTAGGCTTCTGTAACAGTCGCGTTGGTATCTGCAATCACCAATCCCCTGTTGGTCTCCGAATCAATCAAATCAGAGGTTTGCCGGTATTGACCTGTCAGAAGATAGTTGTAGTCCTTTCCTGTCAACTCATCGTCACGGACATTGTAGCGTTGCTGGTAGTAGCGGGCATATTCCAACGAAACGGGACAGGAATAATAGCGGCCCAGATCTCGCACTAGCGTGGTTTTTCCATTTGAAGCTGAGCCGACCACCAAGACATTCTTAGAAAAGTGACGTCGGAAGGGCTTGGCGATGGAATTCCAATACTTGGCAGGATTTTCCCGAATCAGTGTCGCAGAAATCCCAAAATTTCTCTCCGTAAAGGAAGCTAGATAGCCCCGTGACCGCAATTCCTCTGCATACTCTTTTTCTGAAACATAGAAGACCAAATCCTCGTCTTCCCGAGGAGAAACCAAGGCCTCCAAGGCTTCTAACCAAGGGGTCCAACCCTCTGGATAAGGCGGCATGCCAGTCTCATCCAACTTAAAAACAGAAACTAAGGCTTCGTCATTAAAGGTTTCACGGATATAGCGGAAGCGCTTCTGCAAGCCCAAACCAATCTGATGTCCACGGTCCTGATCATAGCCCGAAACGATGACCACCGCTCGGTCATTTTCTCGTTTGGCACGCTGAATCAAGTCAATGTGCCCCTTGTGCATTGGCGCAAAAGTCCCAAAGATAACTGCAACTGTTTTTTTCATAGATAACCTTTTTATATTTTTTTATATTTTCTATCATACCCCTTTTTCCATAACCAGTCAAGACCTATTTATTATTTTTTATAAAAAGGTGTAGTAAAAAGAAACAGGTTTCCCTGTTTCTCTCGAGTCTATTCGTTCACACTCTCAAACTTGAGCTGGTTGGCCTTGACACCCACTTTCAAGGTCATACCTGCACCAACATCTTCGCGCAAGAGCATTTCCGCCATCGGATCTTCCAATTTTGTTTGGAGCAAACGACGGAGTGGACGGGCACCCATTTCTGGATCATAGCCTTCCTTGGCCAGCAATTTAAGAGCTGATGGTTGAAGTTTCAGAAGGATTCCCTTGCTCGCGGCAACCGCAATCAATGGCTTCACCATCACTTTGACAACATCCAACATATCCGACTCTGTCAAACTGTGGAAGACTACTTTTTCATCAATACGGTTGATAAATTCAGGGCGATAAGCCTTTTTCAACTCTTCGAAGATCCGTTTTTCAACTTCCTTGTGGTCCTTGGACAAATCAAGAGCTCCAAACCCAACGGTCTTATCATCACGAAGAGCGGTTGCTCCTAAGTTAGAAGTCATAATAATCACCGTGTTGGAGAAATCAACCTTGCGACCCTTGCTATCGGTCAAGACACCATCATCCAAGACCTGCAAAAGCACGTTAAAAATATCTGGATGGGCTTTTTCTACCTCATCAAAGAGCAGAACAGAATAGGGTTTATTACGAACTTTCTCTGTCAGCTCGCCACCTTCTTCATAGCCAACATAACCAGGAGGCGCTCCATTTAGGCGACTAGCCGCAAATTTCTCCATGTACTCACTCATGTCAAAACGAATAAGAGCCGATTCATCATCAAAGAGAACTTCTGCCAAAGCCTTGGCCAACTCTGTCTTACCGACACCAGTTGGCCCTAAGAACATGAAGGAGCCAATCGGTCTGCGTCCTGTCCGAATACCTGACTGATTACGGCGAATGGCACGACTGATGGCAGAAATCGCCTCATCCTGTCCAATCACACGCTTGTGCAACTCCTCTTCCAGATGGAGGTATTTCTTGGCGTCCGAACGACTCAATTTAGACACAGGGATCCCTGATAGGACACTCAGAGTAGATAAAATATCTTCTTCCGTCACTTCTAGCTGATACTGGTTGCCCTCCTCCTGAGCAACCTGCGCCTTGACCATCAGTTGGCTGACCTTCTTATATTTTCCAGCCATCAGCGCCTGATCCAAGGCAGTCAGATCACCTTCTGGCGCTTGACCCTTGGCACGATTTTGCACCTTGGCAGAGGCTTCATCTAACAAGTCAATGGCCGAATCTGGCAGGTTCTTACTGGTCAAATACCTCTTGGCATACCGCACCGCTGTTGCCAAAGCCTGATCTGAAATCGAAACCTTGTGATGAGCTTCATAGGAGGATTTCAACCCCTCTAAAATCTTGATACTATCTTCCACACTCGGCTCTTCAATCAAAACCTTTGCAAAACGACGCACCAAGGCCGCATCTTTTTCAATATGCTTTTGGTACTCATCCTGAGTCGTTGCCCCTACTGTCCGCAAGGTTCCACGAGACAGGGCAGGCTTAAGGATATTGGCCGCATCCAAAGTCGAATCAATCCCTGAACCAGACCCCATAATCGTGTGCAGCTCATCGATAAACAAAATCACCTGACCATCTTCTTCGATATCATTGATGATATTGTTCATCCGTTCCTCAAAATCTCCACGAAAACGTGTTCCAGCAATCACATTCATCAAATCCAGCTCAAGAACCCGCATATTGACAAGGCTGGCTGGCACTTGACCATTAGCGATTCGCTGGGCCAAGCCCAAAGCTAGCGCAGTTTTTCCGACACCCGCATCCCCAACCAAGACTGGATTGTTCTTGGTTTTTCGTGAGAGAATCTGGACCATACGAGCAATTTCCTCATCTCGACCAATCACAGGTTCCAATTGACCAGAACGAGCCAAGAGCGTCAAATCCCGTGTATAATCTTCCAGACCTCCACTTTGTGGCTGAGGCATACCCATCATGTTTCCTACATTGGCTTGCTTGGGTTTTCCGCCCTTCAAGATACTCCGGATGGCTTTGAGGTGGTCCTTGGTAAAACCTGCCTTACCTTCCAAATTTTTCCGCAAATCAATAAAGCGGGTCTTATCACCACTATCTTCAAAATGAAAACCAACCCTGTCCAATATTTGCGATGCAATCGAGCGCTTGTCCAAGAGAATGGCCATAAACAGATGCTCTGTCCCTAGTTCCTTAGCCTTGACAATCTCTGCAATTTTTTCCGCTAGAATATTGACCTCGACCATGCGGCTGGAAGACGGCAGAAAATCAAACCTCTCCAACTCTTCTTGATAGACTTTTTCTGTCACCACAAAAGTGGCTTGCTCATAATCAGAGATAGAAGCAGGATATTCTGCCAAAACAGAGCCTGCAATCGTGTCTGGATTGATCACAAAAGCCAGCAATAAGTGCCAAGTCTCCAAATACTCGCTCCGGTAACGTTGGGCAATCAACTGAGCATCTTCAAATACTCCTTGTAAACCTTTTGAAATCTTTTTTCCCATTTAATCCTCTTTCCTATCTAAGCGACGCAATACCTGACGCATCATACGCGCCCGAATACTGTCCGCATCTCGCCCCAAAACATCATCTGACCCAGTAGCCAAAAAGAGGTTGCCCTCTCGCTCTGTCATCAAGCCCTCATCAAACAGCAACTGCAATATATCTGAATAGACCGTCGCAGACAACTGCTCACCCATATTATTTAACAAATCATGGACCAGTTCGTGCTTATCCGAAAAAGTAATCCGACCAATGCGAATATAACCCCCGCCACCACGCTTGCTTTCCACAATATAACCACGGCTGGCTGTAAAACGGGTTTTTATCACGTAGTTAATCTGACTTGGCACCACTTCAAACCGACTGGCCAATTCACTCCGACGCAATTCTGCCACATTGACCTGGTCCAAGATGGCTTTGATATGCTCTTCGATATAATCCGATGTATTTTTCATCGCCATAGTATCGCCTCTTTCTTTGACTATCTTTGACCATTATACTATTTTTGTTCACATTTTGAAAGCGAAAGCCTCACTTCCACACAAACGTAGCCAATTTTTGAAATCTGCTCTGCTTTTTTCTATAATAAAAGAAAAAACAGAAAGGACTAGGGCTCCCGTATTTAGTTGAACTGAATACGGGCTAGGGACTGGGCCAAAAAGATAAACGAGAACTAGACGCTTGCATCGTCCTTCTATTTTCTATTTTGTCTGTGTCCACTTAAGGCCCTTTATATCTTATACCATGAACTTTCAAGACTACATCCAAGATTTTACAAGTGTGACCGTGGAGCAGGCACAGAACCTTCTAGCTGCCAAAGAGGGCGGCATTCTCTTCATCGGACGTAGCACCTGCCCATACTGCAACCGCTTTGCACCAAAACTCCACAAGGTCGCCCAAGAAAAGCAAGTGACCATCCACTTCCTCGACTCTAGCCAAATCAGTCCAGAACTCCAGACCCTTCGCGACCACTACCAAGTTCCTACCGTCCCAGGTCTCCTCGTCGCTAAACCTACTGGAGTCCAAGTCCGCTGCGACTCCAGCATGACGGAAGAAGAGATTGCGGCTTTTATTCAAGGCTAATGCTAGACATTTCCTACCAAGCCAACACCTTCCACATCTCTCATCACGGAAGACCAGTCGGCAAGATTCACAGCTACCAAAATCCCTACCACCAGACCAATATCTATCTTCGACTAGATTTGGTCGATTACGATTGCAAAATAGCAAAGCAGCTCTTCCAGTCCCTACAGACTTCCTTAGGCGGAAAACCTCTTCAAGTTATGCTCTCCTCTGCAGAGCAGGAAAGAATCCATTTCCTTACCGCAGCTGGCTTTGTCTGCAAGCGGAAATGTTATGAGTTCGAAGTGACCAAGCAAGACTATCTCAGTCAAACAGGCACTTCCAACTTAAGCATAGTCCGCAAAGGCACCGCACCTTATCAAATAGCCTGTCAGCAAATTTTTGACCACTATCAAACAGTCCACCAAGACATCAATCCTTGGACTGCCAGTCAAGAAGACTTTGAAAAGGATCTACCTGACCTGGTTTATACAGACTCAGAAAATTGGGCTTTTATAGAAAACAATGAAATTGCCTACGTATGCGGAAAAGATGTACAAAGCTTTGGTTCCTTCATCCAAGTAGTTATTTGCCAACTATTTGAACAGTATGAACAGATTAGCTTTGAGGCTGATGACTGCGATCCTATCGCCATGCATTTAGCTGACCAATTCCGACAACCAAACAAGCCTAGCTGGGATACTTATATTTTAGAAATCTAACAAAAAGCACCGACCACATGGCCGGTGCTTTTTAAGGAGATTATGAAAAATATTTAGGATTGATACTAGTATAACTCACTCGACCCGTTCAGACATCAGCCTTAAGACCGATTTTACAAAAAAGAACTCCCTGTCGGAAGTTCTTGAATTGTCGAGTAGTCTTTCAGTTTGCTTTTAGTAGTCGCTTCAAAGGTTTGGGAATCCTTTGAAGACTGGAGATAGTGCGAACCAAATTAGCCTCAAAAGAGCCGTACAGCTTGTACATGTACAAGATTGGAAATCGAACTTATGAAGCAAGTCATATTCGTGAAGTAGTGCCCTCAATATAAAAAGAACCTCCTACTCGGAAGTTCTTCGTTACATCTTATTTACCAAGAGCTGCTGCCATTGTCGCTGCAACTTCTGCTTCAAAGTCGTTTGAAGCTTTCTCGATACCTTCACCCACTTCGAAACGAGCAAATTCTACAACTGAAGCGTTTACTGAGTTCAAGTAAGCTTCAACTGTTTTGCTGTCGTCCATGATGTAAACTTGAGCAAGAAGTGTGTATGCTTGGTCAACTTGAGTGTTGTCAAGCATGAAGCGGTCCATTTTACCTGGGATGATTTTGTCCCAGATTTTTTCTGGTTTGCCTTCTGCTGCCAATTCAGCTTTGATTGCTTCTTCAGCTGCTGCAATCACTTCGTCAGTCAATTGAGCTTTTGAACCATATTGCAAGAGTGGCAATGCTGGTTTGTCAACCATTGCACGGCTTTCGTTGTCTTGTTCGATTTTGTGGTTGATTTGTGCCAACTCATCTTTAACGAATTGCTCATCCAATTCAGTGTAAGAAAGAACAGTTGGTTTCATCGCAGCGATGTGCATTGAGATTTGTTTTGCAAGGGTTTCGTCGCCACCGTCGATAACTGAGATAACACCGATACGGCCGCCGTTGTGTTGGTATGCACCAAATGCTTGAGCATCTGTTTTTTCAACCAATGCAAAGCGACGGAATGAGATTTTCTCACCGATTGTTGCAGTTGCGTTTACGTATGCTTCTTCAAGGGTTTCACCTGAAGGCATTGTCAATTTAAGAGCTGCATCGTTGTCAGCTGGTTTACCTTCTGCAATTACTTTAGCAGTAGTGTTTACCAATTCAACGAATTGAGCGTTTTTCGCAACGAAGTCTGTTTCAGCGTTGACTTCGATAACTGCTGCTACGTTACCGTTAACGTAAACACCTGTCAAACCTTCAGCTGCTACACGGTCAGCTTTCTTAGCTGCCTTAGCCATACCTTTTTCGCGAAGCAATTCAATCGCTTTTTCGATATCACCGTCAGTTTCTACCAATGCTTTTTTCGCGTCCATAACGCCAGCACCTGATTTTTCACGCAATTCTTTAACGAGAGCTGCTGTAATTTCTGCCATGTCTATTCTCCTTGTTTGTTTTCTATAAAATAGAGGAGCGGGCTCAGCCCTGCCCCTCTAGGATTGTTTTTGTTGTTTAGAATTGTACACGAGCTAAAACCATATAGATTTTAAATCGTCCTCGTTACTTATTCAATTGTACTCAGGCTAAAATCTTAGTGAAAAAGATAAACTTCCTTGTATGCAAGCATACTGCGTCAGTTTCCTATTTTCATACAGATTTCTAAACGCCTTCGTTACTTATTTACCTTCTACAACTTCAACCAATTCTTCGATTGATTCTGTAGATGCTGGTTCAGCTACGAATTCAGCTTCAACTGCTGCTAGACCATCTTCACCTTGGTTGCCTTCGATGATAGCGTCAGCCATTTTAGCTGTAATCAATTTAACAGCGCGGATAGCGTCATCGTTAGCTGGGATGATAACATCGATATCATCTGGATCAGTGTTTGTGTCAACCATAGCTACAACTGGGATACCCAATTTTTTAGCTTCTTTAACAGCGATTTGCTCTTTGTGTGGGTCAACAACGAACATTACGTCTGGAATGCGTGGCATGTCAGCGATACCGCCCAAGAATTTTTCAAGACGAGCACGTTGTTTGTTCAACAATGCTACTTCTTTCTTAGGAAGCACTTCGAACGTTCCATCTTCTTCCATACGGTTGATTTCTTTCAAACGAGCGATACGTTTTTGGATTGTACCCCAGTTTGTAAGAGTTCCACCCAACCAACGGTGGTTGATGAAGTATTGACCAGCGCGGATAGCTTCGTCTTTAACAGCTTCAGCAGCTTGCTTTTTAGTACCTACAAAGAGGATAACTGCGTCGTTTGCTGCAGCGTCACGGATGAATTCGTAAGCTTGGTCAGCCAATTTTACAGTTTGTTGCAAGTCGATAACGTGGATACCGTTACGCTCTGTGAAGATGTATTTAGCCATCTTAGGATTCCAGCGACGAGTTTGGTGACCGAAGTGTACACCAGCCTCAAGAAGTTGTTTCATTGAAATTACTGCCATGAGTATTTCTCCTTTTTGTTTTTTCTCCTCTCCCGAACTTCGACTTGCAGCCCAACCTTTCGGCAACAAGACCACAATTGGTCCGAGATGAGTATTTGTCGCACAGCAACTCTATTAGTATATCAGAATAACTGTCTATTTTCAAGTAAAATAGTAGAGAAATTCGGCAAAATTCGGCACATTAAATTCTCAAAGTAAGTTCTAGTCTAACCCCAAAATTAGAAATGGGGCTGATACGAAAATTTCCACTTGACCTATTTCACTATTTAAGGTACAATATTCTTTGTTATGGCGGTATAGCCAAGTGGTAAGGCACGGCTCTGCAAAAGCTTGATCGTCGGTTCAAATCCGTCTACCGCCTTTTAATCTTCTAAAAAACCTAGGAAACTTCCTAGGTTTTTTGCTATTCTTTTCGTTTCATATTTCCAAGAGCTATAGCTCCACCAAATAGACCTAACAAAGAACTTATAAAGACACTTCCCAGGTTATCCCCAGTTTGAGGCAGTTTCCCACTAGTATCCGCTGCCAATGTACCTGTCTCTCCTTTTCCGCTTCTTTCAAATAATTCTCTGTGAGGTATGGACACTTCTATTCTCTCGTCAGAAATTCCTAATGCCTCCTCATGTTTTGTAAGTCTCCCCAAATACTCCACACCATCTTCTCTTGTATCGCCAGTTAACAGCACGATTTCAGTAGATTCTGTTTGCGGAATCAGTGAGCCATCGTCTTTTGACACTAGTACAGGAGTTTCCGATTTCGGAATAGGAATGCTAGAGGCTTGATCCTTATCTGATTGCTCCACACCGTCTTCTCTTGTATCGCCAGTTAACAGCGCGATTTCAGTGGATTCTGTTTGCGAAGCAAGCGAATTCTCTTCTTTTGGCATTGGTACGTGCGCTTCCGATTTCGAAATAGGAATGCTAGAGGCTTGATCCTTATCTGATTGCTCCACATGAAGGCCACTTTCAGGAACCTGCTCAGATACCTCCTTGTCATTTAACCGTACCTTATATTTCTTCACAACAGCATTTCCAAAACTGTCACTCAAATCAAGTTTGACTGTATCTCCGTCTTTCAGACTATGTAGCTCATAGCGAAAGTCTTTTTCATTATTTCCATACTGCCTCCAGAAACCTCCTCGAGCTACAAAATCTTCGTTGATCTTCAAGGACCAATAAATTCCATTATCCTTGGCGCTTCCGGTAAGTATCAAGTGCCCATCAGCATCTGCCAGGAGGATTCCTGCATACTGATTTTCCTCGTCTTCATCTTCATTACTATCCACTACCTGTCTTTCCAATGGTAGCACCTCATTTTCCAGCTGTAAAACAGGGTTTTCTGTATCAACCAACATCTGATATTTCTTCGTGTAAGTCAACTCATCCGCCTCATTGTACACACTTATATCCACAACATTTCCCTCTTCAATTAGGGTAACTGGATAGGTCAACTTCCCATCCTCAAAATAGCGTTTTTCGCCACCATTGATGCGCACAGAATGAGCTTGTTCGGTTTCTGCTTCTATTTCAAATGTAAATAGATAAGTCCCATCTTCTTGCTTTTTGAAGTCGACCAACTCGCTATCTAGCTCACGACCAAGACTTTCTTTATTGAAACGAATCGGGTCAATCAACCAGTTATTAACAGTAATCGGAACTTCTGTTTCTTCCTCATCATCCAGACTCTCTGGACTTGTATTGATACGAAGGGCCGTCGATTTATTGCCCTTCTCATCTACCGCAGTTAACATGATGGCTCTAGGAAAATCAGACTTAAAGAAGTCTTGCTCAAAACTGCCGTCTTCTTTTACATCTATGATTTTCAGCACTCCCTTACCAATGTCTAAATTGGAATAGTAAAGTTTGATGTCCTTAGGAAGACTAACATTATCACTCACTTTCCCCTTCAATGTAAAACGCCCGTTTTTACCAATCTGGATAACCTCTTCATCCTCTTCATCTTTTTCAATATCAAGATCAATTGTCGGCTTTTCATTATCCACCAAATAATTCAAGGTTTTAGTGTAAATAAGGTTGCCGTCTTTATCTTTCAAGATTAATTCAAAACTATGACGTCCATCTGATTGCTCTGGAATTTGGAGAGATAGTTGACCATTTTCCAAAGAGTAATTCACAGCCTGAGCATCCAAGTTAGCCTGTACATCGGAAACTTGGGCTGAGACGTTCGCTTTAATTTCTACAGTTTTCTTACTGCGAGTTGCCATCAAATCTTCCAAATTTTTAAACTGGATTACAGGCGACACTAAGTCTTTTTCAACAGCAATCACATTTCCCGCTATATCCATCACTTCAACACGGAGATAATTTTTAGCATCGAGTGGCAATTCCACTTCTTTGAGATGGTAATGTAGTTGACCTGAATCATCTACAACCTTTTCAACAAGAAGATTTTCTCCATTTAGATTAGCTCGAACCTCCCAAACCTTATTATTATCCTTGGCTGTGACGACTAATTCTTTATGGCTAGCTAATCGACTAGTATCGATGGCTAAAATCTCAGGTTTTTGATTATCAATTTTGACTGGCAGATAAGTATACTGATAGGCCCCGTTTTCTTTGTTTTTCACCCGCAATCTGAAGAAATATTGTCCTTCTGGTGCTGGTATGTTTTCATCCTGGCTTGCATCGTACAGTTTTCCATCCCAGCGGTGCAATTCTATCGGGGTACGAAACTTGGAATACTCCGAAAGACTTTCAAAATAATCTACATAGCGAATGCGAGATAGCATGGTTCCTGTGTCAATCCGCCTTAGAACAGGAGCATCTTCTGTAGCCTCTTTTACAATATCCAAGTCATAGTTGGTAATATCCCTCAATAGCGCAAATCGAACAAAGGCATTTCCAATCTGACTGTCCGAATGCTGGTTTTGAATTGCGATATTTTCTGGATTGAGAGGCGATTGATTATCTTGAATCTTTTCACGCCCAAGTTCAATATAGCGCCCAGACTTGTTGTATTTATAGCTAGATAAAACCGAGGTCAGTTTCAATTTAGAGTCTGTTTCCCAAGTCGGTGCATCAACAATCCTTTCTTTTGACCAGTCACCAACAAAGCCAAAATAAGGAATGCTGATGTCAGACTGCCCCTCCGTCAATGATTTGAAGTAAATATACCCTTCTGCAAACTGGTCCTTCGCTTCTCCTGCATCCAGTCTCAGGCGAATGGTTTTCTTCTCTTTCGGACCTAGTTGAATGGATTGCTCAGAAAGATGAAGACTCGCCCCCTTGATTTCTGCCGCATGAATCTCTTTAACTACTTTTCCAGAACGTCCTACTCTATCAACAGGAATATCTTGACTAGTCAATACTTTCCCGGCTGAAATAGCAAAGCTTCTTTGTTGGTTCCCCAGATTTTCCAAGGTCACCTCAAATTCTGTCTCACGCCCTATTTCTTTTAATTCCACCCCTCCTTTTAGACGGTGGTGAAGAATCACGTCTGTTTCAAAGGCTCTATCGATCTGCAACAGACCAGCACCTTGTTGTCTCGGAGAATTTTCCAAAGCATGCCCAGATGAATCTAGAACATCAACCAAAGGGGTAGCAGTATTCATCAAAATGATTCTCAGCAAATCCATCCTAGTCATGCCTTCTGGTGGTGTCATTTGGCGAATCCGTGGCAATAAAAGTGCACTGGCACCCGCCACAATTGGCGAAGCCATCGAAGTCCCTGACATGGAGCCATAACGATTGTCATTCAAGGTTGCATAAACATCCTCTCCCGGCGCCACAATCTCTGGCTTCAATTCTAAGTTGACCGTAGGCCCCCAACTAGAAAAACCTGATACAGTCGGCACTTCAATCAACTTCTTCATTCCAATTGTAGGTTTAAGAACCAAACCAGTGTTACCTTGCGATTGGTTGGCAACTTCCAATAATCGCCTTCCATCTTCCCCGCTAAGACTAATTCCCCAGATAGAGGAATAGGAAAGCAAAGTCTTATCATCTACCAATAACTGATGGGTCTTATAATAATCCTTGTTCCATCCCTGATCAGTGTTTACCACAACAAGTCCAACAACATCCTTGAATTTCAAATTACGAACGGCATCTTTCAAGTCAAACTTATCATTTTTGATAATCGCTACTTTACCAGCCAAATTTAGCCCCTGTACCTCTTCCCAACGACCATTTCCAGCATCTACAAATTCATAATTTCCCTCTGGAAGTGTTGTATAGCCAATAGGATAGTAGCCAAAAGACTGCCCATTCAGCATAAATTCACGTTGAACAAGATGGGTATTTCTCGCCGAACCAACCCCGATAACTGCAGGAGTCGCTGCCACACCAACTGTTGTTGCCGTATCCACAGCTCCTAAGGCATTATTTGTATGCAAGTCAAAGGAGGTGTCTGAAGAGGAGGCACCAGCATTACCAATAGCTGCTGTAATGATAATCCCCTTTTCTGCTGCCCTCTTAGCAATCGTGTAGTAGGCATTCCCTGGCAGCCCGCTATCATAATAACCAACGCTCAAACTAATGACATCTGCCCCGTGTTTGATAGCATCTTCAATAGCAGCATAAGCAGCATCCTCCGTCTCAGCTTTATAATTTTTAGGGTCATTTGAAAAAATCTTGTAGACTAGCAGTTGTGCGTTGGGAGCAATACCATCAATCCCCTGTTTAGACGCAACTTCTTCGTCTGTTGCATTTCCAGCCAGAGTTCCTGCTATGTGCATACCATGTGGTTCGTGGGTATCATCGTAGAGATTATCGTTACCAGATACGTAATTATAGCCATGGGGAACTTTCAGTGTGTATGTCCCTGTCGTAGATGGAGTAATTTCCTTGATTTTAGGGACGACACCTTCATCCAACCTCATGTCTTTGTGCTTAATATCCAAACCAGAGTCAATGACTGCAATCACCATTCCGCGACCATCTGTCTGATATTTAGAACTTGCTTTTAAGGCACCAACCAGCTGTTTAGCAGTATGAAGAGTCGGTCGGATACGGCGACTCTCTTCTAAAGAGGTTAATTCGGTAATTGCCTTCACATCAGACAAACTTTCTTTCCCTACCTCTACAGATGCTCCCGTTAAAACCTCCTTATACTCATGAACAATTTTAACGCCATCAATTTTCTTTAATTTATCCAATACAAGATTTCGGTTCTCGTCGGAAAATTGTAAAATATAGCGCCCTCTTGTCACCTCTTCTGGCTCAACCGGTGATTCCTGCGGGCTTGTTTGAGGAGCACTAGCTTCTTTTCCGCTAATGTCTTCTTTTTCCCTTGACTCATCTGTTGTCTTACCAGCTGTAGTTTTTATCTCGGTCGCAGCTCGATCTGCGAGAAAACCTGACTCTTCTTCTGCCTCTGTATCTACAACTTCTTCGACCACTTCCTCTTCAGCAACTGGTTCATCCACCTGCTCCATTTTAACGGCTTCATCTTCTTTCTCTACCTCAGCATCTTGCTTACTGTCCATAGCCCTTGCTAGCATAACCCTAGGTTGCAATTCTTCTCCGCTAGTATCTGCTTGAACCATCGGGACACCCGTGATAAAAAAGCCTATTGATACCGATGCCACGCCGACACTTAACTTCTTGATGCCAAAGCGTTGTTTACTCTCGATTTGAAACCACTTTTGTTTCATAAAAACCTCCGTTTTTTAATTTTGGTTAATTTATAAATTAAGTATACCTAATTTTATAATTTTTTCAAATATTTGGCAAGTTTTTTTGAACCCTACCTCAACAACAAGAAAAAGCACAAGTTTCCCTGTGCTTTTACATATTTATTACAAGTCAGCAATCTGGCTCAAGTTAACTTCAGCAATGGTATCATTACCAAACATAGAGATAACCATCTTGACCTTGTTGTTGTCGATTTCTGTGATTTTACCTGTGTAGTCGGTGAAGGCACCGTCAATGATACGCACAGTGTCGCCAACTTTTACATCAATATCAAATTCTTGAACAGTTTGACCCATAGATACCAAGATTTGACGGATTTCTTCTTCCAAGAGCGGTGTTGGTTTTGAACGGTTACCGTGTGAACCCACGAAACCTGTAACGTTTGGTGTGTTACGCACTACAAACCAAGCTTCGTCGGTCATAACCATTTCCACCAAGACATAACCTGGGAAACGGTTTTCTTCTACTTCCTTGACCTCACCGTTCTTCTCAACTTGAACGGTCTGAGTAGGAATTTCTACACGAAGAATGTTTTCTAACATGTTATAGGTGTGAGCACGTTGGAGCAAGTTCTCCTTAACCTTGTTCTCATATCCTGAATAGGTTTGCAAAACAAACCAGCCCTTATCAAAACTATCGTACATTTTTATCTTCCTTTCTATGGAACCACTGCATTTTTAGACGCTAAAAAAAGCCCGAAGGCTTTCGCTTTTCTTTATTATATCACTTCCATTTTACAAATGGCAAGTATTTTCTAGAAAAGGTTAATTAAACTGATAATTCCTCGTGACAAAATCAAGTCAAAGAGGTATACCACTGTTACGAAAAAGGCTGTGTATTGAAGTACAGATGAGAAATCCAACCAGCTCTGCTTACCGCTTGGCCAAGTGGTTTCTTTTAAAATTCGAAAGGTATCTGCAAAAAATTTCACAACAAACTCCTATCTTGTTTCCTTATGTGGCTGGTATTGTCCACAATGCTTACAATATTTATTTACTTCCAACCGTACTGGTCTTGGATTGCTCGATAATTGAATTGAATAGTTACGAGACCCACAAACTGTACAGGCTAAACTTGCTTTTTTAAGTGCCATAAGCCCTCCATCCAAACTATTGTAACACGTTTAAGAGGTTTTGACAACTACTGGAACCACCCAATCACCGTATCAATCAAGGTCTTTGCACGTTCTGGTAGTTGGGCATCCACGATATTCTGTTTGGCTTGTTCCAATAAGTTTTGTGTCTGCTGACTGACCTCAGCAATTTGATCCTGCAAGGCAGTATCTTCTGTCGTCTGACTCACATCTTCAGCGACGGAGACAATTCCATTTTGTACGTAGGCATTTTCAACACTAAACTGCGTGCCAGCCGTATTGGGCAGGATTGCTCCTGCAACAGTACGAAAGACCTGAGGGGCCATCCAGGAGTTGCTATCATCAATATAGTGGCTTTCGTCTGTAACCTCAAAGCCAACCCATTGACTAATCACCAAATCTGGCGTGTAGCCAATCACCCACTGGTCATTGATTAATCCTCCATCAAAACCAGTTTCTGTTGTTCCAGTTTTTCCGGCGATATTATATCCGTAAACATCCGCATTAACTCCTGTACCATTGGTAAAGGTACCGAGCATCATGGAGGTCATCTTATCGGCAACAGATTTGTCAATCACTCGGGTCGAGGATTCCTTATGTTGGCCCAAGACCTTTCCATTGGCCGACTCAATGCGGGTAATCAGATGGGCATCCTTCATCACACCCCCATTTGCAAAGGTCGCATAGGCTTGCGCCATTTCCAGAGGATTGGTGGACACACCACTACCGATAGACATGCCGAGAACTTTTTCCACAGAATCCATCTCAAGCCCAAACTTCTTACCATATTCAAATGCCTTGTTCAATCCTAAAGTGTTGACAATAGCAGCGACCGGTAGGTTGTAAGAAAGCGCTAAAGCTTGGTACATAGGAACGGTTTCCGAAGTTGTACGATCATAGTTATGGAGTGTATAACCACCATAGGTCTCCGTGTGGTTGTCAATCTCACGATCAATCGCCCACCCCGCTGCGACAGCTGGCGAATAGGCGACCAGTGGCTTAATGGTCGAACCTGGGCTTCGAGTGGACTGGGTCGCAAAGTTAAAACTGCGGAAGGATTGACCTTCGGAAGAATTAACACGGCCAACCAAGGCACGAACCCCACCCGTTGTAGGATCCAAAGCAACACTTGCCGATTGGGCAGAGCTGCCATCAACAGCTGCCGTTGGAAAGAGACTTTCATCATCATAGATGACCTGCATGCTGGCCTGGGAAGCTTGGTCCATCTCAGTATAGATACGATAACCATTATTGATGATATCTGACTCCGTCAGACCATAGCGTTCAATCGCTTCAGCAATGACAGCATCAAAGTAAGAAGGATAATTATAATTGCTCTGCTTGCCTGCGTAGGTGTCATTGAGCTGACTGGCTAAATCAACCTGAAAACCAGCATCTGCCGTTGCCTGATCAATCGCCCCTGCATCTACCATAGCCTGCAGGATCGTATTACGACGATTGGTCGCATTTTCAAGTGAATAATAAGGGTTATAAATTTCCGGTCCCTTCAACATCCCTGCCAATAGAGCAGCTTGTTCTAAGGTCAGCTGGCTGGCAGAAATACCAAAATACTTTTGACTGGCGTCTTCTACACCCCAGACCCCATTCCCAAAATAGGCATTATTGAGGTACATGGTGAGAATCTCTTCCTTGCTGTATTTTTTATTGATTTCCAGGGCTAGGAAGTATTCTCTAGCCTTACGGCTAATTGACTGTTCTTGGGTCAAGAATGCATTTTTGGCCAACTGCTGGGTAATGGTGGAACCACCGCCAGACCGCCCCAGCGTCAGAACCGCCAAGATAGTCCGCATGTAATTGATTCCTGAGTTTTCGTAAAAAGTCCGGTCCTCTGTGGCTATAACCGCCTCTTCCATGACATCGGAAATGGCGTCCAATTCAACATAGGTCCCTTTTTGTCCCGACAAAGTTCCTGCTTCCACACCGTCCTTGTCATAAATGACCGTCGTAGCTTTCAGGGCAGCCTGCAGGTCTCCAACATTTGCCGTCTTGGCCAAATAGAACAAGTAACTACCAACCGTCAATATCCCCATTCCGACAATAATGAGAAGGATCTTAGTTAGCTGGTAGCGACGCCAGAACTTGCGGATAGGTTCTGGTATGCGCGAAGGCTTCTTTGGTTTGGGATCCTGACCACCACGGCTCTTGCGTCGGCTCAATCCCTCTTGTTCTAGACTGTCTTGTCCAGACTGGTCTGGTTTATCCATTTTTTCTTTTTCATCTAATCCCTTTAACTGGATGGTTTCTTGTAAATCCTGGTCCATCATCTCTTCCTTTCTATGTGAATTTTGTACCATTATACACCATTTCGTAAAAACTAGCAGAAAAAAGCCTGCGATAACTTGTGACAACAGACAGGGAATTTTTTCCAAAAATATGATAAAATAGGGTCATTCTGAACAAAGAAGAGGATTCCCATGACACAAGTATATGACATTACCATCATCGGTGGCGGACCAGTCGGTCTCTTCGCCGCCTTCTACGCCCATCTCCGTCAAGCCAAGGTCAAAATCATTGACTCCCTGCCCCAACTGGGTGGCCAACCTGCCATTCTCTATCCTGAGAAGGCTATTTTAGACATTCCCGCCTTTCCAAGCCTGACAGGACAAGAGTTGACCGACAACCTCCTCGCCCAGCTGACTCCATTTGACACCACCATCTGCCTCAATGAAACCCTGACTGCTATTGAGCCAGGAGAGGTCATTTCCCTGACGACTAACAAAGGTAGCCACCAAACCAAGACCCTGATTATCGCTATGGGTGGCGGTGCCTTCAAGCCACGTCCGCTGGAGATTGACGGTGCTGACAGCTTTGACAACGTCCACTACCACGTATCCAATATCCAGCAGTATGCCGACAAGGACATCGTCGTCTTGGGTGGCGGTGACTCTGCGGTCGATTGGTCCCTGGCCTTTGAAAAAATCGCCAAGACCACTCAGATCGTCCACCGTCGTGACAACTTCCGAGCCCTTGAGCACAGCGTGGAAGAGCTCAAGCAGTCCAGCGTCAACATCCACACACCTTTTGTTCCTAAAGGGCTTTCTGGGGAAAATGGCAGAGCTTCTAGCATTCATTTTGACAAGGTGAAGAGCGAGGACAAGCTTAACCTGTCTTTCGACCACCTCTTTGTCAACTACGGCTTCAAATCATCTGTTGGCACGCTGAAAGAATGGGGCTTGGAACTCAATCGCCACCGCATCGTCGTCAACAGCAAGCAAGAAACCTCTGTCCCTGGTATCTATGCTATCGGTGACTGTTGCTTCTACGAGGGCAAGGTTGACCTGATTGCGACTGGACTAGGCGAAGCCCCAACCGCAGTTAACAATGCTATGAACTACCTCAATCCAAATGAAAAAGTGCAACCCAAGCACTCGACCAGCCTATAAGATGAAAATTGATATTCGCATTCCCGAAGCCTTTCCACAACTGACTGTCAAGGAAGTCTTGGAAGATTATTTTCTCATTCCCAGAAAAATCCGCCACTTCCTCCGTACCAAGAAGCAGGTCCGTGTCAACGGAGAGCTGATAAACTGGCAGAGTCCGATTGCTGCAGGCGACCTGCTAGAATTGACCTTTGACCAGGAAGATTATCCTGAAAAAAGTATTCCTCTAGGACAGGCGGACTTGGTAGAGGAACTCTATCAAGATGAGCATTTGATTATCGTCAACAAGCCCGAAGGCATGAAAACCCACGGCAATGAGCCTACGGAAATCGCCCTGCTCAATCATGTATCTGCCTATGTCGGCCAGACCTGCTATGTGGTCCACAGACTGGATATGGAAACCAGCGGAGCCATTCTCTTTGCTAAAAATCCCTTTATCCTGCCCATTCTCAATCGTCTTTTGGAGGACAAGGTCATCTACCGTGACTACCTGGCCCTCTGCCAAGGGCAGCTAAGAAAGACAGACTGGACTATCACTGATAAAATCGGACGAGACCGACACGACCGCAGAAAGCGGGTGGTCGACAACCGCAAAGGGCAGACTGCTCTTACCCAGGTCTATCTCTTGAAGACCCTTGGCAAAAATAGTTTGGTTACCTGTCGCCTCCAAACTGGGCGGACCCATCAGATTCGGGTGCATTTGGCTCATCATGGCCATACTCTGATTGGCGACCCACTCTATAGTCGAATCGCAGCCCCTCGCCTCATGCTCCACGCCCAAAAACTTAGCTTAACGCACCCGCTGACCCTTGAAGAAATCAGCGTGGAAGCACGATCAGAGAGTTTTGAGAAGGTTTTGAAACACATGAAATAAATAGCGGTACCCTTAGAATTCTATATCCCAATTTCACTGGACTAATCCAGTGATTTTTTTATGTTTCCACTAACCAAAAAATCCAGACAAGATGACCCTGTCTGGACTTAAAAACTCTACTCTGGCACAACAACCTTCAAACGAATATCTGTCGGCTGTAGTACTTTTTGAACTTGCACAAGGAAAGCAAGACCATTGTCTGATGGGGCATACTGAAAAGTCAGATTGATAACCTTTTCTGTAAAGTCATCCCCGTAGCTGTCCACATACTGCTTGCTTTCGATAAAGTGGATGTAGTTGTTCAGCTTTTCTTGGAGTTTGAGAAGATGGTCTTGTTCAGTGTCAGGGAGCCATTCGTTCCCATCTGCCAATAATAGTTCTAGGTGGCCGTCTACGATGCCGATAGAGTCGATGGTGGTTGGACTAATTGCAATGTCATTTTCTATATTGAAGTCGAAAAGTATTTTTTTATATAGCCTATCTATTGCTTCAGATTCCCTATCAAATTCATCCCATACCCAGAATTCTTGACGCTCACTCATCTCATATACTTTATATTTTTGCGACTCCTCATCAAAATAGTAGCCGAGAGTAAATTGCCCACCAAATTTTTTTCCTGGCATAATATTAAATGCCCCTATTTCAGATTGATGAGCTTCCACAAAATTCAGTAATTCTTGCTTTGTCATTAGTTCTCCTCCATCATCCCTAATTTTAACATATCAGACCCTCCAAATGGTGTTACAATTTGTTCAGCTCCTCCTGACATATCCCCCCAAGTAGCCGCTTTACCGTGAACACCATATTTAATGTCCTCAATGGACAATCCCAATGCAGAGGTTTTTTCTGCATTGTATTTATTATACTTTGCGAGGTATTCTGCAAATTTATCTTGCGAAACAGGAGTAATACCTTCCTGCTTTAGAATATTATTGAGAGCATCCCTATCTTGATTGGCAATGGCATCAATCTTATCAAAATACGTTTGTCTATTAAAGGTTCCTTTATGATAAGCATTCGGATTTTCTACATACGGAATGGCACGCTGACTATAGGTATATGGACCATCACTAGGGATGTCCGAGAAGTTCCCTCCTCCCATATGTCCAAAACGATCCCATTGATCTGGCAATCCTGACTCTCTGGTAATCGACTGAACGGTACCTTCTTGATAACCTAAGTTCTCTGGCCAATCATACTCAACCCAACCGTCGCGTACCGCCACTACATATTGAGAATCCGATGGAACGTTAATATCTGTCTTATCCGAAAGATCTGAATAAAACTCTTGAAGTCTTATAACTTTTTCCTCAAGAGGTAGATCCATCTTCGAAAGTTCTGTAGTATAACGTCCTACTTGGATATAGTTAGGAGTGCTATCTATTGAAAAATTCCCCGTCTTCTGCGACACGACATCAATCCGTATGCCCTTGGGTATCTCAACACCACCCACAAAGTCGCCCTTGCCTGCTCCGACAATGGTGCCGCCGTACTTGGACAGGTCTTCCAAGAGGTTCTGGCGACTGATTTTCAAACCATTCTGAGCAGTTGTGTACTCTTGAATACGGATATTCCCCGCCTCATCAAAGCCAATCGCATCCACTCGGATTTTCTGTTCAACGCCATCAACCGTCATCTTGATCGTGATGTTGTTCTCGACCTTGCTGGCGATTTTACCAAACTCAACCGTTTGTAAGTCCACAAAGTCCTGACCCTGACGAGCGTTGAGCTGAATTTGGCTTGGGCTTGAGACTTCAATGTGAGAAAGTTGGCTTTGGAGTCCCTTAACAGAGCCCTCTACAATGCCTTCAAATGCTTTACCTCCGATGTAATTCAAGGTCGCATTCGTACCGTCTCCACTAAGGATACCAGATGCCAATTGTCCAAGTTCCACACCCTCATCCGCATAGCCAGCCAACTTACCAATAGTCTGAACGGTCGTCGGGATTTGTTTACCTGCTCGCAAGGCACTCTGACCTGCCGCAAAGCTACCAAGAGTAGCCAATGTCACAACAGCCTCAGCACCAGCCCAGATACGCTCTTCCGTGTTCAACTGATTACCAGTAATCAAGGTGTTGCCTGTAATCGCAGAGTGGGCACCATCCGCAAAGAGGTACGCGCCACCTGCAAGGGCAAGTGGAAGGCCAGCACCTCCAGTCATAACCGTTCCTGCTGCTAGGGCAACGCCCGCCAAAATTTTGAGACCTGTATCAACCAAGCCTAAGGCTTCCTTATTCTCCTCCTGCCAAGTGCTATTTTTGATTTGACTATAGTCTGACTCCAGAATCGGATAGAACTCCTGAACCAACTCCGCATCACTCTTGGACTCCAACTCTTTGATTTGTTTATCCGTTAGCTGGTCGGTCTGGCGGAGTGGTTAATTGCAGAGCTACTCAACTTGTTGCAAAATGGATGCGAGAGATAACAACTCCAACCTCATTCCCACTCCTGGGCTCCGCTTTAGACCAAGTCTAACCTAACTGTTTATGCACACATGAAGAATATTTCTGCCCTTCTATTATACTAAAAATCCAGACAAGATGACCCTGTCTGGACTTAAAACTCTACTCTGGCACAACAACCTTCAAACGAATATCTGTTGGCTGTAATACTTTTTGAACTTGCACAAGGAAAGCAAGACCATTGTCTGATGGGGCATACTGAAAAGTCAGATTGATAACTTTTTCTGTAAAGTCATCCCCATATCCTTCCTGACTATCAATCCTATCAATGACCTTCTGACAATGCTCAATGTAGGATTGGAGACCAGATAGGCTACGTTGAGTATGAAGATTATGACTCATAATAGTATTCCTTACGCGTTCATACTTTGCAAGCTTTTCACGACTATTGGTAATACAACTAAGCAAATACTCATCACTCATTACTGTTACCCTCCAATTTTTGCTCGATAATAGACTTCTGTTCCAGACTTGGTAAGGTATCATCGGGAAGGATGGTCTCAACCCGAGTTGCGTAGGCAGAGGCAAAACCGAAAACAACCACAATAATCGCAACCGAATAAACTAGAAAAACCCTTTTTAGAAAGGCACTAGAAACTGAGTAGCCCTTTGTCGAATACTGCTTCAGCTCAGGTTGTTTTTTCTCTAAGATATTTTTTGGTAAAAAATAGGGTCTAAAAGCTGTCATGGCCACAGATAAAAACACTGTAATCCCTATAGAATTGTATACTTGTGTTCTTGCACCAATCGCTGTAATATAAAACATGCTTGAAAACAGGAAAACTCCAAAAACAATAAACAGAATCAAGGATACCTGAGCATCCTTCTTCAGTTGTAAGAACTCTTCTACTGTCATTTTTTCTTTTTGCATCCTACTCTCCTATTCTATTTCTTTGGTAATTTTCAACTTGACCCTGTCTGGGTTTACAAGTTGCATCAAAAAAATTATGTAATTTGGGATTTTGGAATCCATTACTTAGCCATAAACCAAAAGTAAATTAAGACGATTTAAACAAAACCTACTCTCCCAAACTTTCCTTATATCGCTTGGATTCTTTACCATACCAGTCTTCAATGCTATATCCTGAGAGAATACGATAGTCTTCCATGTATTTATTGATATAAAATCCTTCAATGCAACTAAATACTATTGCTACGATAAAGTAGAAAAGTAATATAGGCCCACCAATCCCAAAAATCATGACTAAACTTCTTAGAAAATCATTCTCATAAATCCCTTTACCCTGATTGGGTAAAAAGAGACGAAGTACAACAAAGGGAAAGACGATTAAGCCACCATATTTCCTCCCTAAGACGACAAACTTCTCTAACACGTCATTCAATGGATTAGAAACAGATTGATTTCCATATAAGCCATTCAAAACCTCTTTCTTAAACCATAGATATCTTTCTGCGATTACAAAGATTATGATAGATAGGTTTAGAATGACTGCAATTAGCGAACCAAAAAACATGGCTGAACCAATCGCACATAGTACAAATACTTGATAATTAAGTAAACTCACCATCAAGAACATATTCCAATTGAAATAGTAATACGACAAAATTCGATTGTGGCGTATCTTTCTAACATCCATTAGGTAATGAACGATTACTAATAAGCCAAGCCATACGGGGATTGAAAATAGGATTTTCGCCTCCACAAATAATATATTTCCAACTTCTTTATCCGAATACGGTCCGATAAATGATATTAGAAATATAAAAAATTCAACTGTCAAAAAACCTATTATTTTCTTTCCATAACCATTTTTCTCTATATCCTCCATTGAAGTCTGAATGTACTGATCCGTTACCAACCCCATGCTCTCTTCTAAAGAGGCATTCCATATTGATTTTTTCATGTTTTCTCATCCTTATCAGATTATCATACTTGTCTATTACACCGAAAATCCAGACAAGATAATCCTGTCTGGGTTGGTTTATGGCAACATCTGATAGGATGAGCTCTTAGTTATATCTCTTTTTCTTAATTCCTTTCCGTTCACCAGACTTTCCTCGATGGAATTGGCAATCGACTGGTCTGCTTGACGAAAGGTTTCTGCCACCGTGTTCAAGTAGCCATCCAACTGCTCAACTGTCGAAACAATCTCTTGACTCACTAACTTAAGCCGACTAGTAGTGGAAGCTACCTTTTCTTTCGAAGCATCATCAGAATCGAAAAAGTCTGCGCTATCAGCGATCATCCCAGACATATCCTCATAGCTGGATTTGATACTCAAAATCTGGTTAGGGTTGATACTCTTTTGACTAGTCATTGTTGTACTCCTCTGGCTTCTTGGCATAGGTCGCGATGTCCTCAAACTTAGTAATCCGGTGGTCTTCACCGTCGACAGTAGCTACTCTATCTAGGTAAGCATGGTCATAGAACTTCAAACCGCTATTCATAAACAACTCTTCTGTCGCTATGATTCCCTCTTGATTGATGATTGTATTATCTACAATCTCATAGAGGGGATAAGCCTCCGCATCTTCCTGGTCGAGGATGACAGCCGCATGGACATCCACATCCCTCAGATTGATCGAGCCATCATAGAGGTCAGTCTTTCTAGTCCCACTATATCCAAATGACACCTGAGATTTTTTTCTACATATGTATCCAAGTAAAGAAGCTCCCGGTTGGTTAGTTGAGGATCTGATTCTGGTACCTCACCCTCGACCAGGCCTGTATCTAGATTGAATAGGAGGTTTTTAGACTTTATGTCCTCCCCATGCAGCTTCCCTACATGTATCATGGTGTAGTTGGACTCGCCAATCTGAAAGAGTTCGCCTAAGCCCCCTGCACCATAGACTTTGTAGCCCTCATCTTTCAGATAGGCCAGACTGACCTCCACAAGGTCAATCCGCTTTTTCGTTAGACTCGGTGTTCTCAGATCATAGATATCCAAATAATGGTATTCTTCTTCCCCCATTTCCTTGATTGTTGGACCTAAGTTGCGGTCAAGTTTCTTAATGACATTGCGAATCAGGTAGCTCTTATTGGCGGCTAGTTCATCGAAACCGTCACTTCCCGCTTGTTCCACCTCATCCTGATTGGTCACCTTCCAGACAATGACGATGCCGTTCCCATCTGCCACAAAACGATAATCTTCCACCTCCAAGACTGGAGTAATAATATAATCCTCATAGAGTTTATCTCCCTCAGGCTTTACGGCATGTGCTTCTGTACAGGCTGACAGGAGGAAACAAAGAGAAAGTAGCCCTATTACTTTGTGAAAAAACTTGCTTTTGTCCATCGAATACTCCTCCTTTTCATCATCTATTATCTCCATAGTGGTTTTCCATATAGGTATTTAAAGCATCCAAGTTATCTTCTCAATGTCATCAGGTACCACTGAAGCACCGCTCGTATTCAGTAGCATTAAAAATAAAATAAAAACGACAACGATCCCAAGTAGCTCTCCCATTAAAAAATAATATGCGCCAACAAATAGTAATGTGAATAAAAATAAGATTGGAAATACCATCCTTTTTAAATAGTTAAGTCTTGAGGACTTAGAAAAATCTATACGAACAGTCTTCACATCAGCAATATTCACTACTTGTTGCTTACTCCATACCAGTCTCGCTAAAAATAGTAGCAAGCATCCCCCTAGCACAATTGAAATCGCAAAAAACTGGTTTTCAATTGTATGTCCTAAAGGAAAACGTGTAAAAATGATAGCAACTAGCGATGAAACTAGATAAGGAGAAATACTCGGCTGTTTTTTACCAACAAAAGATTTTGGTCCTTGTAATCGATAAGCCCTCATAGGAAACCACCAAACGCTTGCAGGGACAAGCCAAGTCCAGATATGTGTATCTAAATCCAAGAGATAGTACTCATTCCCGATTTGAAGCTGACGATAGCGAAGATTTCCAATTTTTGTAATAATGTAGTTTTGTTCTAATTCCCCCATATAAAATCTCCAATATTTTTAAATGTGTTGCCGATATCAGAAAACGTCTTATCCAAACCTTGTCCAAAATCTTGAGCAACACTTCTCATACCCATAAAATCAGAATTATATAGCCATGATGATATTGCCCAAGCTGCTACACCAATAGCGGCCCAGCCCACTGGTGTTGCACTAGCAATCAAACCTATAGAATAAAGACCTAAGGTAATTCCTTGTCCAACCACTACCGATGTAACAGTCGTCATAACTGAACTTGCAATTGCCTGTCCAGGGCTATCTCCTTGCACCATACCGATCACTGAACCAATAGTTGCCCCAAAGACTGTTGATCCTATTGCATCACCGACAGTATTAATTGCACCTGTATAACTAACGCGAATTGCATCATTAGCCGAACGGGCAATCGGTCCTGCTGCATCATCAAAAATTGTCCCTAGTGAGTAACCTATTTTTGACGCCAATCCATTCTCCTTAGTAAGCAAGTAAGATAATCCACCTAAACTTACATCAGTTACTGCCCCATGAGTCGCATCCTCGATTTTTTCCGCGACTGTCATTTGATTTTCTTTTTGTTTTTCAAACCGAATTATTGCATCTTGCAGATATTCCGGGATTTTTGCTTGTGGATATTTTTCAAGGTATTTTTCAACCGCTTGAATATCTTCATCTGTTAGACTAAATCCTTTTTGAGCTTTTTCAAAAATCGATTGGAATTTTGCATTAACTAATTCATAATCCGCCTCCCTCTCCTCCAGCTTCCTGAAATCTGCAGGACTAGAAGTATCTCTCATCCGCTTCACACGGTCGTTCCACTTCTGATTGACCTCTGAAACCCACATTGGACTTAGACCGCTTGGAAAACTTCCTGAAAAGTTACTCATGTCACTGCCGACTTGGGCAATCCCTTGACTAAGCTGTGTTTCTAGGTCTCCTATACCCGAAAAGAAACCGCTCGACCGCCCATCAAAGGCATACAAGGCTTGAAGTTGGCGTCGAACCTTGTTCTTACGGTCTATAACCTGGTTGAGCTGACGCATCATGGAATGGGCATGCCACTCATAATCGGGATAGTCACGAGCCATCTCCAAAGCTCGATCAATCGACCGATCCAGACGCATGCCAACCGACTCTAAACGAGCTAACTCTGCTTCTAATACATTCGAACCGAGACTTTTTCCTTCCTTGCTTTATCACATGAAAAATAGCAGAGCTACTCATATTGATTCAAACCAGAGAAAAAGCATAGCTATTCAAACTCACTTTACACCACCAACTCCGCTTTAAACCAATTCTAACCTAGCTTCTTATTGTGTCAATGAAGAATATTTCTATCTTTCCATTATACCCAAAAATCCAGACAAGGTAATCTTGTCTAGATAGAAAATAGCTTGTTAATGACTCCTGTATTATCAAAATTCACCTCAGTTTCATCAACTAAAACGCAACGTTTGAAGTCACTGTAAGGTATCCTCCACTTTGAAACGGGGAATTGTTACAGAAGAAATTTTTTCTTCGAAAATTTCCTGAGCTGCTTCCTCAGCCTCATCGCTAAATCCTTCAAAAATCACTTCTGAAATATCTTCGTGATTGAAAAAGTAAGATTCTTCCTGATTTTGTCCTGTTGGATAAAGACAGGCACTATACTCGAAGTAGCCCAACTCTCCTTGATTCTTATATAACGGATATCGACTGATAATCATTAGTTTTGCATCTCCTTCCGCTAATCGGACAATGCTACCAAGTGGTAATAGTTTAATCATATAGTTACTCCTTACATATAATTGTTATGATATTCATTTCAGAATTACTGAATTTCTTTCCTATCTGGATATTTTCGAATATAGGCTGCCGAAAAGAGACCGCCCATAATAGCTGCTGGTGTAACCGCAGTCAACATAACAGCAAGGATTAGCCCCACTATGTTCAAGTATGAGGCATTCCCCTCAAAAAACATCCTACTTGCCATCACACCCGAAAATATGATTGGCACACTAACAGCACCTTTTGAAGCCTTCCCATTATTAAAATAATTATTCAGTTTATAAACAGATTCATTCTTATGGTAAAAATAAAAGAAAACAAGGGATAGGACAAAAAGTACTGTTAACGAAAAAATAAATATCCAAAAACTTTCGGTTATAAAATTATCCGTTTTATGTCCATCTTTCGAAGAAAACAAAAGAAAACCTATAAAATCTATCCAAATAAGCATTATTATAGATTCGATAGATATGAGTATGTAGGTCAAAAATGAATGCTCCAAAATAAACTTTTTAAAGTAGGACAAAATGATACAAAACATAGTGAAGATGCTTAGTATCGAGAAGAAAATAGCTAGTATATCTGAATATTCTCCGAGCCAATTATTTTTCCCAATTAACGCGAAACCAACAACAAAAGGTAAATTTACCCAACCTAACAAGCCAAGAAAACCAACCGTTGTGCCATATTTTTCAAGAGGGGTAAGCTCCTTCGTAAATTTTTTATTTTTCTTTGCCATTATCTCCTCCAAACAAGTCTGTTAAGGCATTTTTAGCCATATCTGATAAAGATTCATCTTCATTCACCTTCAAATTATCTATAGCCGCACCAATACCTATACCAATCGCAACCCCAATAGCCGTACCGGCTCCCGGGATAGGAATAAATGTACCAAAAAATCCTCCAACTGCTGCACCAACAGCTGTTGCTCCAGTACCAGTAACCAAATCAACACCTTGGTCAATGGCAAAATTTCGAATTTTTTCACCTGTGGAAGACGTTGTATCGTCAATGAAGTTTTCTTGGATATTGCTACCAACTTCCACAACAGTTCCAATCATCCCAAATGCTTTGACAGTCTTCCCTACCTTTCCTAGACTTGAAATATTGTTTGCGCGCCAATCAAAATCATCCCAAAATTCCAAGCCAGATTTAAATCCACTTTTTGCAGCATCAATGGCAGTCGTAATGTTCCTAGCTTTACCAACTTGAGTGATATCAACATCTAAATCATGACCAACATTTCTTCTATATTCTCCACTTGCTGTTTTCGAATTTGTTTTAGAACTGCGTCCTCTAGCGACATTATTACGGTTTGCATTATAAACGTGACCAGTTTTCTGATTGTAAAGCATCTTGTTGCCAACTTTTACGTTACCGGCACTATCAACGGTAATTTTTTTACCATCTAAGAACTTAATTTCACCTTCTTGAGTTATCCGACTCCCAAAGGTTGCCAATATACCAGTAGCAATTTTATAACCTCCAGGTGGCTCTCCTTTAATAATCCATTTAATCACTGCTTCATATGGAATTCCAGCATCCTCTGCAACCCCATAAATATCAGCATTCAGATCCGAGGCATCCGCTTCCCTCTCCTCCAACTTCCTGAAATCCGCAGGGCTGGAAGTATCCCTCATCCGCTTCACACGGTCGTTCCACTTCTGATTGACCGCTGAAACCCATACTGGACTTAGACCGCTTGGAAAACTTCCTGAAAAGTTACTCATGTCACTGCCGACTTGGGCAATCCCTTGACTAAGCTGTGTTTCTAAGTCACCTATACCCGAAAAGAAACCACTCGACCGCCCATCAAAAGACCGCAAGGCTTGAAGCTGGCGACGAACCTTGTTCTTACGGTCTATAACCTGGTTGAGCTGACGCATCATGGAATGGGCATGCCACTCATAATCGGGATAGTCACGAGCCATCTCCAAAGCTCGATCAATCGACCAATCCAGACGCATGCCAACCGACTCTAAACGAGCTAACTCTGCTTCCAATACATCCGAATCAAGACTTTTCCCTTCCAGGTATTCGGTAGCACGATAATCGGAAGGGAGGCGCTTAACCGCCTCGCTCAAAGATTCCTCGTAGAGAATCGCTGCTTTAAGCAGAGGCAAAAGAGTGCTCGCCGCATAGTCTTTGGCATTGTCATAAGCCTGACCAGATAGACCCTCTGCTCCTATAAAAGAGCCCAGAGCCTGCATAGCCGACTCATACGCTCCCATCCGAGAAGCCGATACTCGACCGATGGAAGTCGCCTGATTATCCGAGCTAGGTAGATTCATCTTAACCATTCGGTTTCTCCTTTACTTTTTCTTCACTGACTCTTGATTGACTGTAGTAATTCTGTTTCTCCTTTTTATCGAACCAGTAAATGAAGAATCTTCTTATCCATCAAGGAAGAACAATACTCTTACATTATGCCAAAAATCCAGACAAGGTAATCTTGTCTGGATAGAAATTGCTTTGGAAGACTATATTCTATAACTTTTGATCATATATACTTATTATAACTAATTGTATTTCAAAATTTTCAAATATCAATTTAAGCACAGATGAAATAAAGAATAATACTTGAATCAGTCTAAAATACTATCTAAACTTAATTTTTTATACCCAGACTCTCTAACCAAGTCATAATACTGGTCAGAAAATACTTGTTCGTGTGAATTAACATAACCGAAATAAATAACATTTGCAATATCTTCATGATTAAAGAAAAGATATTCACCATCATTTCCCATTCCTTCCGGATAAGGGACTGCAGCGTAATCAAAATATCCGATTTCTCCATTATCATCATATAGAGATGCGCGGCTGACAATCATTAACGGAAACTCACCCATTTGAGTAAGTACTATTGTACCGATTGGTAAGATATGTTCTGGTTTGTTCATCATTATTCCTCTTTCGTTTTTCTAATAAGTTTTAAATAAATAATATGCTTAATAATAAGATTCCATAGAACGTTAGGTAGCAACGAAACAAAAACACTCGTCACTAAAAGTGTCACAATGGGACCATAATTTGTGTCTGAAAAATTCTCAGGATTTAGGTAAACATAGTAAGATAGAGGGATACATAGTAAGACACTAAAAGAAGCTAAATATGTGGTTACATAGGGAGGGATTTTTCTTCCTGAAATATTTTTCTTTATTGAAAAGTCAAACATTTTTTCAAAGTATTCATGTTGATTCTTTAAACTTGGTTCTACTTGAACAATAGGGTCTCGTCTTCTTATAGCAAGCATCAAAGTTTCAAATGCTAAAAATAAAACAATACCTAAAATTATTGGTGCGTACTTATCTACATCTTTGTATAAAATTTTTGTCCCCTGAAATAGATTTCTGCTAAAGAATAGCAAACCTGCCACCAGTATTGGAGAAAGTATAGAAGATAGTACCAATAGTCTGAATGTCAGCTCTTGTTGTTTACTAATTGAGCCTTCAGCAGCTTTCCGCCATCTAACTTTACCAGTCCACAAATCATATTCAGCGGAGTATCCATCTCCACTCAATCCAGTTCCCATACCATTATCAACAGGGAATAACAAAGTTCTTAAGATCATTACCATGGCCAGCTCCATCCTCTTTTTTTAGGTGACACATTTCTATCCATATTATCATTTACCATACTACCAATCCAACTCCCTGCTATACCACCAAGGATTCCTCCAGCAACTGAACCAATAGCCGCTCCAACTCCCGGAATTGGAATCAACACTTGTCCGATAGCTGCACCTGCTACTCTGCCAGCTACACTACCTACAGCAGATGTGGTACCTTCAATTACTACTTTCCGTGTTGTTAAAGATATGCTTTGCTCGTCGCTATAACCTTCGTTCTTATACTTATCAAATGATTGTTTTGCACTAATAGCCGTTCCCAACCACCCTGCAACCTTTAATCCTTTAGATGCAATATTCAGTGTCTTACCAGTAACTTCCCCTATCTTTCCAAATTGATTCAGACTTTTACTGATATTAGTTTCTCTCATCATATTCAAATCTCTATTTAAGCGACCATGCTCAAACGATGGAAATTTTGATGTGATCTTTTTTAGAGTCTTACTTTTTTTCAAAAATTTCCCCACACCTTTTATATCCTCAATGCGAGCCCCACTTTTAGAAAACGTCCTTGCTTCAAACACTTCACTTGTCCATTTATTTTTATGCTTATTCCAATATCTTACAGATGCAGAAACAAACAGGCCGTTTTTCGCAAATTCGACAGCATTCTCTATTGTATTAATAGCCTCTTTATTTTGATCAGAAAAAATTACATTTGAGACTATTTCATTCTCAGATTTAGACACCTTTTGGTTGGCTAGATACCCCTGTACGTAATCTGGCAACTCTACCCCAGGAAAACGATTCTGATAAGATTCAATTATCTTGAGATCTTCTTCAGTTAATGATGAACCATTTTTCAATTTCTTCTCAACCGCTGAAAATTCAGTAATTACCTCCTCCCTCTTCTCCCACTGACTATTCACAGTCTTAGCCCATGAGAGGTTGGACTTGTTATAACTTGGAAATCCCTGACTTGCGGAAAACCCACTAAAGTTAACACTGACTTGATTCAATCCGCTCATCAAGGCCACTTCAAGACTACCAATATCACTAAAGGTATGAGCAGAGACCGCATTAAATCGATGGAGCCTATCTAACTTCGTTTGAAGTTTGGTGATACGGCGACGAATATTCCCCATTAGTATAGAGTACTCTGCTGCCATCGGAGACAACTCTCGAAGCAAAATATCGTAGGTCCGTCTTGCAGCTCGATAGCTAGCTTCTAATTGTTGGATCTGTCGTTCTAAATTATCACTATCAAGGCTCTCACCTTTACAAATAGAGCTATACTGACGCTGTAATTGAGAGGTATTCTCACTGACACTCTCTGAATAAAGTATCATAGCCTGAACCAAGGGAATCAAGACTTGACTGGCATAACTCTTGGCACTTGTATAGGCCGCACCTTCCAAGCCCGACTCAACCAAAAACCTCTCTAAAGCGCCGATTGCCCCCTGTAAGGTGGAGATGCGCGCACTAACGATAGAGGAGCTAGAGGAAGCCTGACTTGCCAGACTACCTACTTCAACCTTAACCATGACTAATCTCCTTTCTGCTATCTTCTTCTAGTCGAATTTCTTCACGAATGCAAGCAACTCGTGTTTCATCTAAGTCCGATAAGAGACGATTCTCTTCCTGTTTCAAGAATGAACGCTGTTCATCCATCTCACCCTGGAATTTAGAAAGACTAATGCGCACATCATCTATCAATTCGTTAGTCTCCTTACTATCAGTAGGGGAAGAAGCAAGATCCAAGGTTTCCCTCAAATAATACATGACTTCCCCCATTGATTCCGTTACTTCTTCTTCAAATTGTTCCTGTTTTTTTCGCACTTCGTCTAGTTGTTCAATATCCCTCTCCAACTTTTTTTGTCTTTCAA
The DNA here is from genome assembly GCF_032594915.1 of Streptococcus sp. 29896. Lineage (NCBI taxonomy): Bacteria > Bacillati > Bacillota > Bacilli > Lactobacillales > Streptococcaceae > Streptococcus > Streptococcus suivaginalis. The sequence goes on from NZ_CP118733.1 coordinate 1,883,902, forward strand.
GCAACAGTTGAACTTTCTCTTCTTGTTTTTCCACCATATCCTAGCACCTTAATCCGTCAGTAAGCGACGTCCACCACCTGAATAAGCCCCTTGACCACCACCTGAAGGAACCAACTGATCCAAGGAACGACTAATGGATTGATCAACCGCCTCAAATTCGGCAGCCATGGATTGGACTAAAGAGACAAACTCAACCAACTTATGAGAAACCTGAGTACTATAGTCCTTTTCGCGCGAAATATGAGTCGAAGCATCATTATTACCATTGTAGCTAGAAACTCCATCTTTTGTTGCCATGCCAATACCAGATATATTCGATGCACTTGTGGCTATTCCTGTCGCTACTTGTGAAGCAATTTGGCTATTACTCTGAATCATTCTTCCCCCTCCTTACTAATTTTGAGCTTAATAGAATCTCTTCTATTGTGCAAGTATATTTCATCTATCGCAACTTTTGCTTCCTTACTATTATAAGTTTTTTCCAAGAAGTTTTGATCCATTAAACGCATACCCAATAATACATACTGAGCTTCCGTTCGTATTTTCTTAAGAATAGAATCATTACTTACCCCAAGTACTTGATGTTGTCCGCCAATCAATAAATAAAGTTTTACTTTATGAGAAAGCTCAAACAAGCGATTCCATTCATCAGCCGTCACACCCGTGGAGTGGATAAAGTCTGATATTGATGGAATGAGAATCATCCACGGTCTCAAACTTGATATATCTTCGTTGAGGCGTTCTTCCATTTCGAAAAGAAGTTGCTGGCAATAAGTTTTCAAGGTGATTTCATCACTGATATATTGACTAACTTGTTCTCTGTAAGACACAAAATTCTCACTGGAATCAACCAACATAACTTTGAACTCTTTCATTAACTGCGTCACCGACCTCAAGACATGATGGATGAGTACCACTTGGTTCTCCTCAGTATCAGATACCATCAATACATGTTTCAATTTATTCAGTGGTAAACGTACTGCTTCCACATTCTCAAAGTCTAGTCCGATTGGTAGCTCACCACCTGCGACAGCTTCTTGCACGCTTGCTAGGCCCGCAAACTCTTCAAAGCTCAGGCTCTCAGGCATGACTGGTATGCCTTCTGGACGACGACCCGTCCAAGAAGCAGCCATGCTTTTTGCCTCATCCTGTACTGCCTGCACCAGACCAAAGGAGTCCTTGGCATAGGCTGGAAGGGCTACTTGGAAGACCTCAACCTCTTCCAAATGAACCAAGCCTCGACCAGGAACCTCTTCCATCACATGTTGGTGACGACCGACAATGGTACGAGATTCGACGTCATCTGTCAATTTCAATGCCAAACGTGTTTTCAGACTGGCTTGTAAACCTGGGCGAAGAGCCCCACTGCGACCCGCTGTGAGTACCAGATAGATTCCGAGGCTGGCTCCTTCACGTGCCAGAGTTTGTAAGAGAGTTTCCATTTCAGCTCCAAGACTTGCCTCTTTCAAACCGTCAAAATTATCCAAAACCAAGAAGATAACAGGAAGCTCGTCTCCACTTGCCTGCCGATAGAGGGTGAGATTTGGGACGGCATAGCGACTAAAGGCCGCCTTGCGCTTAGCCAACTCTTCCTTAATCCGACGCATGAACTTGGTCAACTTCTCTGTATCCTCCGCCATCAATAGATCCGCAGTATGAGGCAGATCTCTCAACGGCAAGAGTCCGTTGGTACCGAAGTCCAAGAGATAGAAGTGTAGCTCCTCCGGTGTCAGTTGGCGTGCCAAGTCCATCACTAGGGTTTAAACAAAGGTCGATTTCCCCATACCCGGACTAGAGAAGAGGGCGATGTGTCCATCCTTTTCAAAGTCATGTTCCAAGACTTCTTGGCTCTGGCGACTCGGTATATCCACCATCCCCAAGCGTGCAACCAAACCACTTGCCTGTCCCCACAAGTCCTTGAAACCTTGTGGTCGTAGATCTTGCAGGAAGATTTCCTTAGACAGCGGAGGCAACCATGGTTGCGGCAGGGCCTGGATGGACAGGCGCTCTGTCAAGGCTTTCAGCTTACTTACGATGGCTTGAAGCTCACTCGGAACCTCCTTGATGGATTCAGCCTGATCCAGACCTGACAGGTCTTCGTTGAGAATCTCATATTGACCAATGTCATTGATGGCATAGATGGTATGGTCCTCAATCCCCTGCTCATCCTTATCTGGCTGGTAATCAGCCCCAGACCAGGCAGACTGGAAGAGTTCATACACTTCATTATTTCCGACTTGGAGGTAGCCACGACCCACCTGAGTAATCTCAGCCGCATCTGGCGTCTTAAGCATCTCCATGGAGTCGCTCCGATCCGCCACCTTGAGCGCCAGCTTGAAGCGAGAGTTGGACCAGATCTGGTCATCCACCACACCAGATGGCTTCTGAGTAGCTAAGATCAGGTGAATACCCAAACTTCGACCGATACGAGCGGTTGAGACCAGCTCCTTCATGAAGTCAGGTTGGTTGGTCTTGAGCTCCGCAAACTCATCGGAGATCAAGAAGAGATGGGGCATGGGCTCACTCACCTCACCCAGCTTGTACTTCTTCTGGTATTGATTGATATGGTTGACATCATTCTCCGCAAAGAGACGTTGACGGCGCTTCAGCTCCGCATTGATGGACACTAGGGCCCGCATGGACTGGGCGCCATCCAAGTTGGTGATGGTCCCAAGTAAGTGAGGCAGGTCCTTGAAGAGGTTGGCCATGCCCCCGCCCTTATAGTCGATGAGGAGGAAGGCAACATCATGCGGATGGAAATTAACCGCAAGGCTTAAGATATAAGACTGGATGACCTCTGACTTACCAGAACCCGTAGTACCTGCCACCAAACCGTGCGGACCGTGAGCCTTTTCATGTAAGTTCAGATAGACGATATCCTCCTTGCCACGAAGACCCAGAGGTACCGCCAAACTCTTATAAGGCGCATGCTTTTCCCAACGACTGACAACACCCAAGTCCTCAAAGGTCTCAGCCCCGTACATCTCCATAAAGGTCACCGTTTCAGGGATAGAAGACTTAAGGTTCTGTAGGTGATTAAGCGGAGCTAAACGGCGTACCAAGGTCTCCTTGTCGTAGCCAACCGGGAAATGGTCCAAGGCAAAGTCAATCTCACGCAACTGACCCTCCTCCATGACCAGCTGACCAGTGTTTCGATCCTTGATGTTAATGATGGTCTTGATATTCTCAGACAGAGAAGACAGCACATCCTGCACAAAGACCAGGCTACAGCCTAGCTCCGTCGGATCCTCCGTGAAGAACTCCATAATCACATGGTCCAAAATCAACTTCTCATCCGTCACCAAGACCACATAGTGAGGACTGAAGAGGGTCGACTCACGATTGGACTTGTCTTCCTTTTGAGCCCTGCGCAATTTCAAGATCTGATTGAGCGAGTTGAGCACCTGATCATGGGTCCTCTGGTTATAGACAAAACCACGCACATTCATGTCCTGCAAGGTCGCATGAGGCAAGAACCGCATCCAATCCCACTGCTCCTTCTCCTCCTCTGGCATGATGGTAATAAACTGCACATCATGATAGGAATGGAAAAGTGCTATTTGGTTGACCATGAGTTGGAGCTGCTCAATCACCAAAGCCCGCGGACCAATATAGCCGACAGGACCATGGGACAGATTGGCCACAATAGGCATATCTGAAATGGTCTTGTTTTGTTCATAGAGTTGAAAACCCTCCATCTCCAAGGGATCCCGCTTGCCCGACCGTTCCGTCTGAGCATAGGACAGGTCATAAGACACCGGAACCTCACCCAGACCCAAGCGATAATACAAGAAATCAAAATGAAGAGGCGTCTTCTCATAAATCCGATGGTGGTAGCTATCTGCCAGATCCACCAAGGTCTCAATAGCAGGATAATGGTAGAGCTGACCATCTTTCTGCGACTTGGTCAGACCAGCCAACTCCTTGGCCTTATCAGCCAGATAGTCATGATAGAGCCCTTCTCGGTCTCTCAGCTCTTTCTGGTAATCCTTTCTCCCCTTTATATAGCCAGCAATAGACATCCCCAACGTCACAATCGACATGGCGATAGTCGCAAGCACGTAGAGACCACGAGGTTGGAAAATCATGATAACCAATGTAATCCCCACCATCATAAGAGGAGGCAAGATTAGTTTCAACAAACTGTCAGACGGTTTTGAAGGTGCATTCGAAGGAGCATTGATAGCCACCCTGTCTTCTGAACTCCGATAGATAATCCGTGGAGAGCGATGGTAGTCTGGATAATCCTCATAAAAAGCATAGCGCGATGCAGACTTACGAGCCAACTCATCACTAGCCTCTACAGGACCCGCAACCAGGACCTCATCTGCATAAAATTTGAAAAAAGTATCCTCAAAAGCAAGCTCATCTCCAAGAGCCAGCTCCATTTCCCCCTTCTCCATCAGAAGGTTATTGATATAGATGGAGCCCGCCAAACGATAAAGCATCCATGACTGGTCACTGCGTTTGAGCAAGACATGACAACTTGGCCCTGCAAGGACAAAACTATTTCCCGCATGCTGGCCGATCGTTAATTCCTGCTTATCAAGAGGGTCTAGGATCACCTGCTCCGACGGAAGAAGATAGACCACGCCCCCCGCCAAAGACATACCAGATACAAGGTTTCCTTCCACTCCATCATAGTCATAGTAAACTTGTGCTCCATCTAACCAAATCGTCAAAGGAGTATCCAGTGAGGAGACAAAAACCTGTGCCTTTTCTGTGCCTTGAAAAAGAGTCTTTTTTCCAGCAGACACATCCGCCACATAGCGAAAACCATCTTTATAAAAAACTACTGTCTCTGCCATAGCTTACTCCCCGCCCGAGCTCGATGGACTCGTTGATGATGACTCTGTAGAAGAGGTTGAACTAGACGTCGAACTTGTACCTGTTTCCACCTGTGACCCATCTTCATGGTAGTTTTTGGAAAATAGCAGAGCTACTAAACTTAGTTATAAAGAGATAAGATGCAAAGCCTCCTACCTTTGTCAGCAATCAGGCTCAGCTTTAGACCGAGCTTAGCTTGACATCTTATGTATCAAGGAAGAATATATCTTTCCATTATGCCAAAAAATCCAGACAAGGTGACCTTGAACGGTTGAATGTAAGAGAAAATAGTATTCACATTATAATTTCTATATTTTTTAGTTATATCCACCTCTCGCTAGGTCAAAATACCCAGCTAATACTAGCCGGGCAACATACTATTATAAGCTTAGTGAAGGAAACTTACTGACTATCATCTAATTACCGAAGCAGTCCGTAATTAATTGCTCAGAAGTTGACATCAATGAAATAATTTCATCCATTTTTTCTCCAAGAGCGTTAACAGCGACACCTTGATTACTTGAAATCTGAACTTTCATTTCTTCAAACCTTGACTTCATAGACAATAAAACTTCTGAAATACTCAATTGCGCCTTTACAATGGCTTCTAGTCCACTGAGCCCATAAATCGCATCCTCAGCACCTCTTCTAAATGGTTCATATAAGTTTCCTAATGCCCCTACAACTGTATTCACTTTTGTGGAGGCAGTGGTTAGCATTCGATCAATTTCTGAACTCTCACTCTGTAAGCGTGAAATAGCATATGAAATACTAATAAAGTCTCCAACTCGACCATAATAGTGTCTCTCCTTTTCTCCCCATTCTTTATAATAAACATTCGTTGCCATTTGACTATTTAATTTATTACAGCTAGAGATAATCGTAGAAAGCAATGAATTGGTTGAGGAAATTTCAGATGACACCTCGGATAAATAGTTACCAAACTCGGTAGACATTGAATCTGCTAACTCATCTGCTTTTCTATCAATTTGATCATCGTATGCTCTAAGTACACTCATATCATCAAAGACCCCCGTTGATTCTAAAAATGTCTGATAGTCCGTATAGATAGATACATCTACAGGAGAAATCAAGGATAAGTCTAATTTGGTAATATCACTAGCCAGCTGAGCATCTACTGAAATCATTGCATCCTTTATCGTTTCAACAACTTCAACTGTGTAATTTACGCATTGAATAACTGCTTGTAAATTAAAATGGATAACCTCTAAGACCTCGCCAATAGCTAACGGAATTCCGTCTGAATAAGAACTACGATTACCAATTCCTTTGGTAACAGATTCAATCTCTTCCTCAAATGAATTGATAAGTTCCTCTCCCCTTCTTGCGACATTTGTCCGTGTTCCTATTGAAAAAATACCACCATATTTACTTGGACCTACATCGGAGTTATTTCTCGCCACAGACCTCAATTCCCCAGAACCAATGGATAGCCTTGTTAAAGAATTTACAACAGAATTATAGTTCCACGAAGAACCATTTTCTTTGTACCAACTATAGAAAATACTGCTTCCCCAATTGTCAAATCTTCTTGAAAATTCATAGCTATCATACGAAACTATTGTCGAAAGCATAGTTTCTAAATCAACAATCTGCTCAAACGCTGAATCAATATCTTTTACCGCTTGAACTAAGGCGATTGATTCCAACTGCTCCGAAATAGTCTCCTTGTACGACTCCTTGCGCTGGTTCACTCCATCAACTACTTGTTGGTTCGCTGAAATCCCTTCCCCATTGAGCGTGAGAAGATCGGATAGATAGGTGGATATTCCTCGAAGGTTAGTAGCTACCACTTCTAAAACGCCTAAATCTAAGTTAATGGTTGAGCCCGCTCCCCCAGAAGCCCATGCAGGTATAATAGGCGTCTTTACTAAATACTCCGGACTAAGTACAAAATCCGCTACTCCATCTCGGTTGAAGTCCACACTATTTAAATCAGCTAAAACAGCTGTGGTTGTGTAATGCATAGCCTCCATACTATTTTTATACGCGGACATATCATGTTCAATAGGCACATCAATGGCAATCACATTTCCAACGTAGACGGCCTCTAGCTCTGTATCAAACTTTTTAGCCAGAAAATTTAACAATAGATCCTTGGGACCATCTAAATGAAACCCCTTAACAGTGGTTTTTCCATCAAAGTCTATTTCATTTGGTTTTTGATCCCACAAGGCATTTGTTAACGCATCTGCTGTTGTAGAAAAAGTTACCGCATAACCTGAATAATTTGAGATTAGTTGATTGACACGTTGCTCCTCAATCTCCTCCTGAACTATTAACTTATCCAGTTCCTCCTTACTGATCACCTTATAAGAAAGTAGGCGATCGTAGTTCATTTCCAAAAATGTTTTTACACTTACGGATTGCGGAGCCCCTTGATAACCAAACTTATAGGGGGTCTGCTCAACAATAGCCACACGCGTTGAAAGGAAGTCCCCAAAAGAATGTCCAGTAGTAACGGTTACATTGGCCCCACTTTTCTGCACCTCTCGATAAAATGAGGTCGCACTTTCTTCCAACTTCTTCAAAGCTAAACCATTGTTGAACCCTATATTGACATCAGAAATGACGTCAGCACTACCATCCGCATCCATATTTGTCCCGGCATAAGCAATATAGGTTTCCCCAGTTACAGAATCATACACTGCAATGGCAGCTACGCCTGTGGAGGGGTCATAGTAATAATCCTTTAATTCTGTGTTAGGAGGAAGGGGAGCATCCTTTGATTCTAACCTATTTTTTATTTTCTGAAAATCTTCCTTATCTTTATCAAGCAAAGACCTAACATTGTTCACATAATATTCTTCAAATTTATAAACACTGTCTGCAATAGCGGCAGATACCTCAACCCGACGATTTATTTCTTCTCTACTCATCCTCTATATCCTCCATTACGAATTTGAAAACACGAATAATTTCAATATCAGCTTCGTCATATAAGGAATACGTTAGTATATAGGAAAATGTTTTTTCATCATGCCTTGTTTTGCTTACTTCGATTTTAGCAACTGTTGGATCAGTTAATCCATAAGTTTCTATTAGTTTCTTTGTGTAGTCCGAAGGAGTCTTCTCTTGGTAACTCATATCCTTCATATAAGTATTGGGATGGTCCAGTACCTTCACTAGCTCTAGATTATTAAAATAGTCTTCTGAAAAATGGAATTCTTCAAACATCAGTTTTCTATTTACTAACACTTCACTAGTCGTATTTATTTTCAATTCTCCATCTATATAAGTCGTTGGATAACCTTCCGTTTCAGAAACAGACAAATCATAACTCATTCCTTCAAACTGTCCATCTGAGTTGATAGTCAAATCAGTCTGAAATCCCTTGGCACTCTCCATACCATATATCCTCAAACTGTCTTCAATCGAAAGAATATCAAAATTCTCTATCGATTGCTGGTCCAGCACCTCATACATCGGTGCCAACTCTGTTCTAATCTCTGCTTCTTTATTACAACCTGTCAAACCCATTATCATAACACCTCCTAAAATGCACATCATTAGTTTTTTTATTCGATTCATTACTCCGCCACCTGCTTACTAATTTTTACTTTTTGATAGTCTTGGTCATGATATAGATACACTTCATCTACTTTCAAAGTCTCCTCACGACTTGTCATTTTATGTTGTACAATACTTTGATCATATAGTCTTTGAGCAACGATTGCCGTCACCAGATTCTCTTTAATATACTTAATAGATAAATCTGTCTTGAGTAACGATGATTTTTGTGCACCAATTATCAGTTGGACCCCTACTTTGAGTGATTCTTGGTAGAGTTTTATAAAGTCTGAGTAACTCATCTTAGTCTGCTCCAGAAAAGCTATTATATCAGGAATAATGCAGAAACTTACTTTTCGAATAGATTGAGTCTTCCTCTGTTGAATTTCTTGAAACAGAAGTTTCTCAACTCCAATCTCAGCAGTAATAACTCTATCTATAGTCTCACTTGTAAAATTAAACGATGATTGCTCTGATGAAACGTAGATAATTTCTTTTTCTGGCAAAAGAGAAAGAGAATAAGTCACTATATGTTTCATCACACGGCCCACCGTAGATAATTGATCCCCAAAAACCAATAAATGCTTCATAGCTCCAATATTCAAACCAACACTTTCCACATTCTCAAAGTCTAGTCCGATTGGTAGCTCACCACCTGCGACAGCTTCTTGCACGCTTGTTAGACCCGCAAACTCTTCAAAGCTCAGGCTCTCAGGCATGACTGGTATGCCTTCTGGACGACGACCCGTCCAAGAAGCAGCCATGCTTTTTGCCTCATCCTGTACTGCCTGCACCAGACCAAAGGAGTCCTTGGCATAGGCTGGAAGGGCGACTTGGAAGACCTCAACCTCATCCAAATGAACCAAGCCTCGACCAGGAACCTCTTCCATCACATGTTGGTGGCGACCGACAATGGTACGAGATTCGACGTCATCCGTCAATTTCAATGCCAAACGTGTTTTCAGACTGGCTTGTAAAGCTGGGCGAAGAGCCCCACTGCGACCAGCTGTGAGGACCAGGTAGATTCCGAGGCTGGCTCCTTCACGTGCCAGAGTTTGTAAGAGAGTCTCCATTTCAGCTCCAAGGCTTGCCTCTTTCAAACCATCAAAATTATCCAAAACCAAGAAGATAACAGGAAGCTCGTCTCCACTCGCCTGTCGATAGAGGGTGAGATTTGGGACGGCATAGCGACTAAAGGCCGCCTTGCGCTTAGCCAACTCTTCCTTCATCCGACGCATGAACTTGGTCAACTTCTCTGTATCCTCCGCCATCAATAGATCCGCAGTATGAGGCAGATCTCTCAACGGCAAGAGTCCGTTGGTACCGAAGTCCAAGAGATAGAAGTGTAGCTCCTCCGGTGTCAGTTGGCGTGCCAAGTCCATCACTAGGGTTTGAACAAAGGTCGATTTCCCCATACCCGGACTAGAGAACAAGGCGATGTGTCCATCCTTTTCAAAGTCATGTTCCAAGACTTCTTGGCTCTGGCGACTCGGTATATCCACCATCCCCAAGCGTGCAACCAAACCACTTGCCTGTCCCCACAAGTCCTTGAAACCTTGTGGTCGTAGATCTTGCAAGAAGATTTCCTTAGACAGCGGAGGCAACCATGGTTGTGGCAGGGCCTGGATGGACAGGCGCTCTGTCAAGGCTTTCAGCTTACTTACGATGGCTTGAAGCTCACTCGGAACCTCCTTGATGGATTCAGCCTGATCCAGACCTGACAGGTCTTCATTGAGAATCTCATATTGACCGATGTCATTGATGGCATAGATGGTATGGTCCTCAATCCCCTGCTCATCCTTATCTGGCTGGTAATCAGCTCCAGACCAGGCAGACTGGAAGAGTTCATAGACTTCATTGTTTCCGACCTGCAGATAGCCACGACCCACCTGAGTAATCTCAGCCGCATCTGGCGTCTTAAGCATCTCCATGGAGTCGCTCCGATCTGCCACCTTGAGCGCCAGCTTGAAGCGGGAGTTGGACCATATCTGGTCATCCACCACACCAGATGGCTTCTGAGTAGCTAAGATCAGGTGAATACCCAAACTCCGACCGATACGAGCGGTTGAGACCAGCTCCTTCATGAAGTCAGGTTGGTTGGTCTTGAGCTCCGCAAACTCATCGGAGATCAAGAAGAGATGAGGCATAGGCTCACTCACCTCACCCAGCTTGTACTTCTTCTGGTATTGATTGATATGGTTGACATCATTCTCCGCAAAGAGACGTTGACGGCGCTTCAGCTCCGCATTGATGGACACTAGGGCCCGCATGGACTGGGCGCCATCCAAGTTGGTGATGGTCCCAAGTAAGTGAGGCAGGTCCTTGAAGAGGTTGGCCATGCCCCCGCCCTTATAGTCGATGAGGAGGAAGGCAACATCATGCGGATGGAAATTAACCGCAAGGCTTAAGATATAAGACTGGATGACCTCTGACTTACCAGAACCCGTAGTACCTGCCACCAAACCGTGCGGACCGTGAGCCTTTTCATGTAAGTTCAGATAGACGATATCCTCCTTGCCACGAAGACCCAGAGGTACCGCCAAACTCTTATAAGGCGCATGCTTTTCCCAACGACTGACAACACCCAAGTCCTCAAAGGTCTCAGCCCCGTACATCTCCATAAAGGTCACCGTTTCAGGGATAGAAGACTTAAGGTTCTGTAGGTGATTAAGCGGAGCTAAACGGCGTACCAAGGTCTCCTTGTCGTAGCCAACCGGGAAATGGTCCAAGGCAAAGTCAATCTCACGCAACTGACCCTCCTCCATGACCAGCTGACCAGTGTTTCGATCCTTGATGTTAATGATGGTCTTGATATTCTCAGACAGAGAAGACAGCACATCCTGCACAAAGACCAGGCTACAGCCTAGCTCCGTCGGATCCTCCGTGAAGAACTCCATAATCACATGGTCCAAAATCAACTTCTCATCCGTCACCAAGACCACATAGTGAGGACTGAAGAGGGTCGACTCACGATTGGACTTGTCTTCCTTTTGAGCCCTGCGCAATTTCAAGATCTGATTGAGCGAGTTGAGCACCTGATCATGGGTCCTCTGGTTATAGACAAAACCACGCACATTCATGTCCTGCAAGGTCGCATGAGGCAAGAACCGCATCCAATCCCACTGCTCCTTCTCCTCCTCTGGCATGATGGTAATAAACTGCACATCATGATAGGAATGGAAAAGTGCTATTTGGTTGACCATGAGTTGGAGCTGCTCAATCACCAAAGCCCGCGGACCAATATAGCCGACAGGACCATGGGACAGATTGGCCACAATAGGCATATCTGAAATGGTCTTGTTTTGTTCATAGAGTTGAAAACCCTCCATCTCCAAGGGATCCCGCTTGCCCGACCGTTCCGTCTGAGCATAGGACAGGTCATAAGACACCGGAACCTCACCCAGACCCAAGCGATAATACAAGAAATCAAAATGAAGAGGCGTCTTCTCATAAATCCGATGGTGGTAGCTATCTGCCAGATCCACCAAGGTCTCAATAGCAGGATAATGGTAGAGCTGACCATCTTTCTGCGACTTGGTCAGACCAGCCAACTCCTTGGCCTTATCAGCCAGATAGTCATGATAGAGCCCTTCTCGGTCTCTCAGCTCTTTCTGGTAATCCTTTCTCCCCTTTATATAGCCAGCAATAGACATCCCCAACGTCACAATCGACATGGCGATAGTCGCAAGCACGTAGAGACCACGAGGTTGGAAAATCATGATAACCAATGTAATCCCCACCATCATAAGAGGAGGCAAGATTAGTTTCAACAAACTGTCAGACGGTTTTGAAGGTGCATTCGAAGGAGCATTGATAGCCACCCTGTCTTCTGAACTCCGATAGATAATCCGTGGAGAGCGATGGTAGTCTGGATAATCCTCATAAAAAGCATAGCGCGATGCAGACTTACGAGCCAACTCATCACTAGCCTCTACAGGACCCGCAACCAGGACCTCATCTGCATAAAATTTGAAAAAAGTATCCTCAAAAGCAAGCTCATCTCCAAGAGCCAGCTCCATTTCCCCCTTCTCCATCAGAAGGTTATTGATATAGATGGAGCCCGCCAAACGATAAAGCATCCATGACTGGTCACTGCGTTTGAGTAAGACATGACAACTTGACCCTGCAAGGACAAAACTATTGCCCGCATGCTGGCCGATGGTCAATTCCTGCTTATCCAGAGGGTCTAGGATTACCTGTTCCGACGGAAGAAGATAGACCACGCCCCCCGCCAAAGACATACCAGATACAAGCTTTCCTTCCACTCCATCATAGTCATAGCAAACTTGTGCTTCATCTAACCAAATCGTCAAGGGAGTATCCAGTGAGGAGACAAAAACCTGTGCCTTTTCTGTGCCTTGAAAAAGAATCTTTTTCCCAGCAGACACATCCGCCACATAGCGAAAACCATCTTTATAAAAAACTACTGTCTCTGCCATAGCTTACTCCCCGCTCGAGCTCGATGGACTCGTTGATGATGGCTCTGTAGAAGAGGTTGAACTAGAGGTTGAACTAGACGTCGAACTTGTACCTGTTTCCACCTGTGACCCATCTTCATTCAAAATCGTAGTTCGGGTATCCCAATACTTTTGATACTCCGCTTTCAACTCATCCAAGGTTGTTTCCCGCTCTTCTCCCGACAAAGTCGTATTTTCACGAACCTGTTCCATTTGCTGATAAAGAGCATACAAAATCAAATCCGAATCATCCAAACGCTTGGCCAAATCCAAAGCTTCTTGGCTATTACCACGACCAATTTCAATCCAGTAGTCCAAGTATTGCTCATCTGATTTGAGCGTTACATTATTTAAGATAACAGAACGTTGTTCATTACTCAAATCAAACCCTTGGATGTAGGCATAGGCAAGCGTGTATTTTTGAGTGTAGGGAAGATTAGAGACCTCTACCCGCTCCAGCTCACTAATCACCCCAGGATAGTCCACCTTGATGAAGGCCGTATCCGCATCCAGCATTTTTTCCTTGAAGGGATTGTGCATGAAAACTAGATAAATCAGCGGCAAGACCAATAATCCTGCCAGAGCAGAAAGCCAGATGGTCGCATAGCGATAGAGACGGTGCTTAGAGCGAGAAACCCTTGTCAAAGTCGCCTTCTCCTCCTCCAACTTATCCTGAAAATAGCCCTGCAAAAGTCCTTCCAAACTATCCATATCCTCTGCCTTGCGAATGGTATCTAAGAACTCCGGTACAGGAACCACATCCAGCGCACCATTGTAAAGATCCATAAAATCATGCTCTGTAAATAAGGCAAGGATATAAGATTTTAATTGCTTCAACAAATCCGCAGCATCCAAGGTCTGAGGCACCATCTTCTCCGGGATAGCCCGATAGGCTAGTTTGGCCCGACCATCCTTAGTAATAAAGACAGATGACGGATGCACGAAAAAGGTGATTGGCAATTTCAAAGCCTGCTTCAATTCTAAAACATTGAGAGAAAGTCGTAGTTTTTCAGAGACCTCTTTCTCTTTCATGTCCTCAAAGGTTTGCCCAAATGCATCCAGATGATAGGTGAAATGAACTGTATCTTCATCCACCGTCATTTCCTGTTGTAAAAATTGAGGGTGGTGCAGATCCAACAAGAGCAGGTCAGATAGCTCTTGAGTTGCCACATCAGACCGTTTTACATCAAGGTGCCACTCTTTATCACCCTTTAAAAAGACAAATTCCTGTCCACCAAAGACAAATGTTTCTTCTTTCACCCTAAACCTCCAAAACCTCTACAATATCTCCCGTTGTCACAGGATAATCGGCTAATACTTTCCCTTCGTCCAAAATGAACCCCTTATTAACAACATGGAGTTGGTATTTTTTTCTAGCATTCTCTTTTTCGAAGATGCCATCCAACTCCTTGATTAATCTCCTAACCTCAATGTGAGTCGGAATCCGTAAGTCCCTGATTCGTCCTCCATCATGTAAGGTAACATTGATATGCGTCTCCATCTCATCTCCTCCAATAGACCACTAGAAGATTATTCCAGGCCTACTTCATCCTTACCCATCAAATAGGTTGCTAAACTTGCAAGCAATAGAATGCCAACTACAATAGAAGCAAAAAACAGGCCAGAGAGAAGCCCTGCTGGAGCCCCCTCTGTCCCACTATCTACCTTGGTTGTCATCACCTTATGGGTCCGAGTATCAAACAAGGTCCCCACTTGCAAAATATCCGTGCTTGGTTTCTCACCAGTTTGGAATAGGCTATTTAGCTGATGCTCTAATAATACTTGATCAGCTTCTTTTTTGGCAGTCAATTCTGCTTGATCTGGCGCCAGAAACAAAGATTGGACCAGTAAATCCTGACTACCTATTTTCTTTTCTTTTTCTACTTCAATGCGTGAACTATCAATTTGAAGACTATTGTCTCCAAGTTCGGACGCTTCTATCCCAACCGGAAGAAAGAGAACCAGGCAACTAAGAACAAGTGCTATCTTTTTCATTTAATCCTCTTTTTTATTTAGGAATTTTTCCACATCAACAAAAGCATTCAAAGCCGCAAAACCAAGCCCCAATACGAGCGCCGTAGCAATCACTGTCAGACTGGCAGCTTGGCCATCAAAGTAACCAGATAAACTATTTTCTAAAACAGAAAGAGGGTTGATAGCTTTCAGTGTTGCAGGCAGGCCTGTCAAACTAGCAGTTGTACCAATGGCATTGGATAGGTAAATAAAGCTGATAACCATGAAGAAGCTAATCCCCATGCCAAGTCCTTTAGCATTTTTTATCAATAGATACTGACCTTGTGCTAGTAATAGGCTAAACAAGGTAATCATCAGCACCCAAGTCGGGATCAACTCGCTATCAATCTGCAACTGTTGACTTGATACAACCCCGATCAATCCACCGACCAGAAGTGATAGAACGCTGAGCACAGTCACCGTTACTAAATCTGTATCCTCTAGACGGCTGACTTTAAACTTATCTTTCACAGCCTTAATCACACGATGAGTACCAAAAACATAAGCTGCAAACAGGGCCACCATCTCCAAGAGTAAAATCCAGGTGAAAGGTCTGTAGGTGTTGACTGTTGCTTTTACAGATGAAGACGATTCTGTCAATGGTGCAGACAAGAAATCCAAAATCACTTCATTTGGAACACCATTGTCATAGGTATTGCTTAAGACAGAAGTAAAGGTTTTGACAAAGTCGCCATTTTCAGCCAATTCTGATTCAAATCTCTCCATCAAGGAAGTTGCCTCTGAAGAAAGGCGATTTCCACTTTCTTGCGCTGCTTGCACATCATCTGTAAAGGTTGTAAAAATGGTATTAACATTGGTTGCCTCTTCGACGTTTTGAGTTGATAGTGTCTTGACTTCATCAGTAATCGAAAGTGAGGCATCCAGTTCTGTAGCAAGAGCTGCTAGTTCTGTATCATGTGTTCCTTGAAGAGAGGCCTGCTGCTCTTGCCCTTCTGCAATCGCCTGAGCCCGTGCCTTGATGTCATCTAAAAATGCTAATTGATTGGCAATCTGTTGTGCTAAATCAGAATTTGTTGTACTAATATTTTGAAGTTGGTCTGTTAATTCTTGTCTCTGCCCCTCTAACTCAGCTAGTTTATCCTTTAGAGCTTGATCTTGCGCACGCGCTTCTGAATAGGACTGCAGATTTGCTATGATAGAGTCCGTAACTAAAGATGTTAATAAAGATTTTGCATCTTGATGAAAGAAGCTAGACGTCAAACTGCTGCGTTCACCAGTAGTAGGATCCGCAGGATAGTAGTGATTGAACAGATTATTAACCTGATTATATTTTGCAATAATTTCACTAACCTTTGCAGCATAGGCTGCTTCTGCCTTGCGGTAATTTTCCTGATTGTTCAAAAAACTTTCCCAATCAAATCCCGCCGTTGTAATCTCCAAATTATTCACACGGACTCCAACAGTCCCCGTTACCACCTCAGTGCTTGTAACTGGCGCAGCAGTAGAGGTACTTGTTGATGGAGGGGTCACTGCATCTGTTGAGCTTGAATCCGTCGTTGAAGAATCGGATACTGGGGCAGTAACTACTGTTGTTGAGACAGTTGTCGAACTCTTTTCATATTGCAGGGTGACAAGCACAACATTGTCCTTTTGTAGCTCCACAACTTCACTTGGATTGGTATAAGTGGATCCATTTAGTTCCCATGATACCAGGTCAAACCCCGATGGGATATCTAAAGAAAGAGTTGCCTGAGTCGTTGGTGTTGGCACTGTAAAATCTGCGGCTGCTTGAAGATGAGGTTCTAATTCAGCGGCCAATCTCTGTAACTCTGTCAAATCATTAGATGGCGTAAATCCTTCTCCAAATAGGGCTTGTGCAAATGCTGTATCAAATTGAATCTTACCTGTAGCTTGCGAATCTAGCTTGTTTAAGTCAGAAGCCAGGTCTGCAGGGTTCAAACTTGGCAATCCTGCCAATTGATTCAATACCATCTGATCTAAGCTAGCTTTATAGGACGCTAGAGAAACGGGCAGGTCTGTGCTCTTACTCAAAAATGCTTCGAGGTCAATCGTTTCTAAATTCTCACCGTAGTAATTACTGAGGTGTGTCTCAGCAAAACTAGCAATGGCAGCCTCATGTTCTGCTAATTTTGTACTTTCCGCTTCAATGGCGACCTGTAAATCTGCAATAGCCTGATCTAGTTTTGCAACCAGACCTGTATAGCCACTTGCTGAACCGGTTTCATCTGTTGCAGCTGCCCCTAATTGACCCGAAAGTGCTTCTTGAGTCGTCTTGATGGCTGTAAACAGCTGCTCTGTTTCAGCATTGAGCACCGAGCTATTCATCTCTAACAGTGCAACTGTAAATTCTTCCTGGGATAATTTACCTTGATTTCGTTGCTCAATCAAACCAGCTAAATTATCTTTCAAGCCTGTTTGTGCTGTATTCAGACTATCATAGACTGTTACATTGCCAGAAAGTGCTTCTTTTAAGAGATTGTTAGCTGCCAATGTCGAATCTGCCGTTGTGACCAAATTAGGGAACAGTGTCTGAAAATCAACGGCTGTTTGATAAAGATTACTTCGAAAGACAGCGATATTGTTCACCTTTGTATCTGACAAGGTTTGAACATTTCGTTGCGCTTGGTAAAGGTTGCCAAGAATGCTAGCCATATACATATCAATCAATTGACTTTGCAGGTCAGCGATAATTCCTTTTGCCACCTTAACCGCTTCATTCTCAACTTGCAAGTTACCATTTGCATTGATTTTGTAGGTAATTGTCGCTTTATCCACATTGGTATTGTTGATATCCAAGATTTTTGTTGAAAAATCGCTTGGGATGGTCACCACCAATTGGTAAAGCCCTTCTTTTAATCCCTTATCAGCCGTACCACGACTGACAGTTGACCAGTTATGGGCAGTATTTTTTTCGATGTTTTTTGCATAACTAGCACCAAGATTATATTCCGTACCATTTAGGGTTACAGTATTATCTTCATTGACTAGGGCAACATCCAGCTTAATCGTTTGTTGCCCTGCTTCTTGCTCTTTCTTGGAAATACTCGTGTTGTTTTGAACGGCAATATTTAATCCAATGATAGATAGAAGCAAAAGTAAGACCAGCAAAGCATTTCTCCCATACTTCAAAATGCGCTGTTTATCCATTTTTCATATCTCCTTCATCTCGATAAAAAATAGGAAGGCTGGCGCCTTCCTAGCATTTGAACTTCGTCAACCCTTAGCCATTGATTTGCGCTGCAATGTCTGCATCTGTTTGCTCGATAATGTCAGCTACTTTATTCAATTGGGCATTGATATCTCGAAGCAACTCAGAAAATTCAACAATTTTTGGCTTAAGCGCTTCAAATTGAGCATCAAAACTGTCAAAAGCTGTACCTTCCCAGTTTTCACGAATAACAGATTGCTCATTTGACAAAGATGACAAAATAGCATCGATATTATCTGAACCTTCTGTATAGCGAATCGCTGAAGTACGGAGTTCGTCTGGTGTTAATTTAATGCGTGACATAGTGTTCCCCTTTTTTCTATTTATAGGTTCATTGTACATCAATCATAGGTGAAACACAATATATATGCTACTTTATTTATCTATTTTTTATGTGTATTTTGTCCGCTTTTTTCGATCTAGGTAGTGAATCTTTTGATTAGCCGCCAAAAAACAAAAAAAGCCGAAAACTCAGCTTTTTCTTTCTGCACGAATAAAGGTAAAGTAGGTCTGACCTACATCTATTTCAAGATCAGATTTGAAAGGTTATTCAAAAATATTTCCCAACTCTACATCAACTCGGTTTTCTTTAACGTTGATGTCTGTCACGGCTAGAAGGGATTTATAATTGGCTACGTTGCGGTCTCCTTTTTGGTTTTCAGCAAATACTGCTACACCGGCAAGGGTTGAGTCAAATTCGGACAGGAGGCTAATCATACCATTGATGGTACCTCCGTTTTTCAAGAAGTCATCCACAATCAGCACCCGGCTGCCTGCCTTCAGACTACGTTTGGATAAGAACATTTTCTCGATCCGGTCGCTTGAGCCAGATACGTAGTTGACAGAAACGGTTGAACCTTCTGTGATTTTCAAATCACGACGGACAATGACAAAGGGAACATTCAAAACATTGGCAACGGCATTGGCCAAAGGAACACCCTTGGTCGCAACCGTCATAACCGCATCAATTTTCTCATCCTTAAAGGCGTTGGCAATGATACGGCCAACGTTTTTCAAGGTTTGAGGTGTAGACAGCAAGTCAGATGAATAGATATAACCACCTGGAAGGATACGGTTACTTTCAGCCATCTGCTGGCGAAGGTCTTCTGCGATGGCGAGGGACTCTTCTCGTGAAATCGAAGGCGTGAAAATAACCCCACCACTAGCACCTGTAATGGTTTCAATCTGACCGATTGAGCTTTCCTCAAAGGCCTTTTTGATGATGGCAATATCTTCTGAAATAGAAGATTTTGCTGACTCATACTTTTCAGCAAAGGTATTCAAGCTAGTCAATTTGTAAGGATGATTGATTAGATAGTTTGAGATAACAACCATCCGTTCACTGCGTCTCAATTTCATTCGTCCTCTCCTTTTTAGGCTTTTTCCTATTATAACACAAGAAAAATAAAAAGCGAACCATTTTTAGTAAAACAGTTCACTTTTTTCGTTTTTTCTTTCATTTTCAGGCATACCAAGTTGGAACCAAGTGATTAAAGTCCGCATACCATTCTGTGATGGTGGCCGCCTGTTCCTGCATCAAGGGAACTTGGTCAGGATCGACTTGCTCTGCCCAAGAAAGAGCGCCTAGACTATTTACTGTTACATAAAGAGCCATGAGTCTCCAAAATTCCTCTGGAATAGCTCCGTCAAAATAGGCATCTACCTGACCACGCGCAAAGGCTGGAGACAAATCTGCCGTGAAAATCAAACGGTTGAATTCTTCCCAGGGATCTCCTATATCGTAGCGATCAAAGTCTAAGATTTTTAGCTTTCCATCTCTTCCCAGTAGAAAATTCCCTGTATGAAAATCACCATGATGGTAGGTAATTGGTCTCCCTTCAAGCAAGTGACGATTGGCCTGAACAAAGTCTATCATGGCTTGACCATTTGGATAGGAATGACTAGCTGCTTGGTAGGCCTTGATTTTACTGTCAATCTTAGCTTGATAAAAACTGTTCCAGTCCCGTTGACTTTGGTCAATCGGTAGGACATGCAAGGTTCGCAAAATCTGTCCAGCCTGACAACCCAAATCATACAAGACAGAATCAGACAGATCGGAAGCCACTTCATTCATGTCCTGACCTTCCACCCATTCATAAAGGGTGTAAACAGACAAGTCATCCGCCCAAAAACTTAGTGGCTCTGCCACAGGCAAGTCTTTCTCAAACAAGCTTTGAACCAATCGAAACTCTAATCGCTTAGCCTCATAGGCTGGCCGCTCTGCTATTCTCAACAGACCAAAGCGGCCATCTTCTAGCTGGACCTTGTACTTTTGGTCCGTGGACCAGCCTTTGGTGAGGGGTTGTCGAGACACTATCCTAACTACCATTAGTCGATATTGGGCTTATAGAAGGCGCGGTTATCCATGGCAAAGATACGGTTGGTCATCTCGCCTGGGCCGACCTTGTCCAAGGCCGATAGCATCATCATCATTTCCGCATCGATGTTGTCAATCATGTGGAGGATTTCCGCCTCCATAATCTGCGGACGGACAGGGCTACCATACTCCAAGAGGCCGTGGTGGCTGAGGATAACATGGCGCAGAACAGTCACTTCCTCCTTGCTATCGTCGATGCCCAATTCCACCAAAACCTTGGTAATCTCTTCATCAATCAAGGAAATGTGCCCAATCAGATTGCCACGGACAGTGTAGCCTGTGTTATCAGGTCCTGTCAGTTCAATCACCTTGGCTAGGTCATGCAGCATAATTCCTGCAAAGAGCAGGCTCTTATTGAGCTGGGGATAGATGTCACCAATTTTATCAGCCAAACGGACCATGGTCGCCGTATGGAAGGACAAACCTGAATAGAAGGCATGGTGATTGGTCTTGGCCGCTGGATAGGAATAAAATTCCTTGTCGTACTTGCTGTAAAGAGCACGGACAATCCGCTGCCATGTGGCATTTTCGATGCGGAAAATCATCTGGCTCAGATAGTCCTTAGTGTCTTTAACATCCACAGGTGGTTTTTCCTTAAAATCAGCGGGATCGCTCGGCTCCCCCAGCATAGGCAAACGCAGAACCAGTTGATTGACCTGAGGGGTGTTGTTGTAAACTTCACGGCGTCCCTGCATATGAACAACTGTCCCAGCAGTAAAATCCTTGATTTTCCCTGGCTGGGCATCCCAGACCTTGCCTTCAATCTCACCAGTATCATCCTGGAAGGTCAGGGCTAGGTAGTCTTTTCCAGCCCGTGTTTGTCGGACTTCTGCTGACTTGATTAGATAGAATCCTTCGAAGAATTCATCTTTTTTCATTTGGTTAATTTTCATTGTCTTCCTCATCTAGGGGTGGCAGACCAAGTAAACCCTTGGTTTGATCATCTTCGTACAGGTCAATGGTACGAAGACTACGCTCGATAGCGTTGGTGCGAGTGGTTAGGAGTTTGTCAATATTGCTGCTAGCCTGATTGAGTTGTTTCTGAGCCTTAAGCAAGAGGTCAGAAAACTTGCCAAATTCCAGCTTGACATTGCCCAAGACCTTAGAAATATCATCGGCTGACCGTTGAATGTTGAGGGTCTTAAAGCCGACGGAGAGGGAATTGAGCAGGGCAGAAAGTGTGGTCGGTCCTGCTACCACGATATTTTCCTGTCGGCGTAGGTCATCAAAGAAAATGGGATTGCGGACCACTTCTGAATACAGCCCTTCGGTTGGCAAGAACAACACGCCAAAGTTAGTCGTTTCAGGCGGATTAAGGTACTTGCTCTGAATGTCCTTGGCAAAGCGTTTAATAGCAGCCAAGAGATTTTTCCGATGGAGGTCAATCTGATCTTTGTCCCCACTTTCGTAAGCATCTTCCAAGCGGTAGTAATCCGCCAGCGGAAACTTGGAATCGATTGGCAAGTAGATATAGTCGCCTTCCGTCCGTCCTGGTAGCTTGACCGCATACTCCACGCGCTCACTAGAGCCTGAAACCGTGGCAAACTCTCGCTCATATTGGCTAGGTGTCAAAATATCCTCGATAATCTGTCCCAGCTGCAATTCACCCATGATGCCACGGGTTTTGGTGCCAGACAACACCTTGTTAAGACTACCCACATCACGCGCCACCGTCTGCATTTCGCCCAGACCACGATTGACCGATTCCAATTGCTTGGACACCGTTTCAAAGGAGGCTTGTAGGCGGGTTTGCAGGGTTTTCTCTAGCTTTTCCTCAACCGTCTGCCGCATCTCTTCCAGGCGTTTTTCATTGGACTCCTGAATGGCCTGCAAACGGCGGTCGGTGGCATCTCGCGTTTCCAAGTGGCTCTTATTCAGCTCTTGACGGATGTCGGTTAGCTGTTGGTAAAGCTCCGTGCGGAGTCTTTCTACTTCCTGATGAATGGCCTGTTGCTGTTTGAGAGTTGCATTTTCTAGTTGATAGCTGAGCTGATCAGACAAGTTGTCTGCTGTGTCTTCTGCCTGATCTTGCAAAAGCAGGGCCAAGCTCTGCCATTTTCCATAAAGAAAAACCAAGGCGAGCAAGACCAGTATCAGCAAAATAAGTAATACAATATCCATCTAATCCTTATCCTTACTGTAGATAAGGACCACATAGCCCTTATCCAGTTGAATGTCTATGTCTCTATCTATAAATTCGTTAGAGGAATAACATTTTTTGAAAAAATAATTGCTGGCATCCAACGGGTACTTGGCATGACGAATGGTCAGGCGACTCTGGTCCGACGGCATAAAGGAAATGTACTTCATACCAGCAATCGGTGACAAACGGTGCTGACCTGCAGGTCGAAAACGGATAACGTTCTGATCATCTACCAATTCAATCTGCTCCATATAGGTTGCCAAGTCAGGCTCTGCAGCCAGAAAGAGATTAGCCATCATGTGGTCCATGCGGCCACCCAAGGCTCCGTATATGCGAACCTGAGCCTGCGGATAGGCCTTGAAGATTTCCTTTAAAGCCAGCTCCAAGTCTGTATCATCTTTTTCAGCAGGAGCTTGCAAAAAACGCTCTGCTTGATCCTTTACCCGCCCCAACTCTTCAGAAGTCACCGAGTCAAAATCACCCATGGCCCAGTCAAGAGGCAGGGAATGGTCCAGAAGACGAAGAGAGCCAGCATCGACTCCCACGTAAAGATCCGCAGGCTCAGGCAAGAGAGTAAGCGGACCTCCTGCTACCAAGGTCACCTTAGTCATGAAGGGCAGCTCTCAATTTGGCAACGTTGGCATCCAAGTCTCCTTTGAAGAGATAGGAACCTGCCACAAAGACATTGGCACCCGCATTTTTGGCTGAATGAATGGTCTTGTCGTCAATCCCGCCGTCCACTTCGATGTCAAAGTTCAAGCCCTTGGCTTCACGCAGTTTGGCCAAGGCCTCAATCTTCTCAGCCACTTCTGGAATGTAGGCTTGTCCACCAAAACCTGGGTTGACCGTCATGAGCAGAACCTGATCCACCAAGTCGAGCACAGGCTCAATGGTCACAAGTGGTGTACCTGGATTGATGACCACACCCACCTTCATACCAGCGGCACGGATTTTTTGTAGTGTTCCATGTAGATGAACCGTTGCTTCTGCATGAATGGTTAAAATATCTGCACCCGCACGGGCAAAGGTCTCAATATGATTTTCAGGATTGGACACCATGAGATGGCAATCGAAAACCAGCTTGCTATGAGGACGCATAGCCGCAACCACATCCGCCCCAAAGCTGATATTTGGCACAAAATGACCGTCCATGACATCAATGTGCACATACTCCACACCTGTCTTTTCTAGACGCTTGAGCTCTTTTTCAAAATTTGCATAATCTGCCGCCAAAATAGACGGTGCAATCTTATAATATGACATACAGAACCAACTTTCTATTTGAATTTCTTACTTACCTTGGTATAGGTTTCGCGCTGATTTTGGATTTCGCAGAGGAATTGGAGATAATTGTCAAAGCGACTTTGGGAAATGGCAGAGCTGGCAACAGCTTCCTTGACCGCACAATCCGGCTCATGGGTGTGGGTACAGGTCCTAAATTTGCAGTCCTGGCTGCTTTCCGCAATCTCTGGGAAACAATCTGTCAGAGCCTCAGCCTCCTTGACTTCATAGTCTAGGGATGAAAAACCTGGCGTATCCGCAATTTTCCCACCGAAGACATTGTAGAAACTGACCGCACGAGTGGTATGGCGACCACGCCCCAGACTATCTGAAATAGCCCCTGTTTCCAAGGCTAATTCTGGCGCAATGCGATTGAGAAGAGTCGACTTACCAACCCCTGTCTGCCCCATAAAGACCGTCACCTTATCCTGTAATAATGGCGTCAATTCCTCCAAACTATGGACAAATGGATAGCCAATTTTCTCATAGATAGCCTTGAAGGCATCCATTTCCGTCCGATCTTCTACCAAGTCCATCTTAGAGATATAAATAATAGGATCCATGTCCTTCTGTTCCAAAAGCACTAGGAAACGGTCTAGTAGATTGGCATTAAAATCAGGTTCCTTGGCCGACATGATAACCACCGCCTGATCGATATTAACGATAGGAGGTCGAACCAAACTATTCTTCCGCTCATGGATCTTTAAAATATAGCCTTCTGAGTTTTCCTCCGCAGAAAAGTCCACAAAATCACCCACGTAGGGCGTTTGGCCTTTCTTACGAAAATTTCCTCTGGCTCTGGTTTGATAAACAATTCCATTTGCCTCAACATAGTAAAAACCTGCCAAGGCCTTGATAATTCTTCCTTGCAATGAAGACTCCTTTGTGTGTACTTGCTACTATTATAACAAAAATTTCCTTGAAATTATGATGTCGTGCATGATATCTTGCTCCATCAGAAAAATTCATCTTTCAAAGACCAAAACAACTGTTCCCTCTAGCCAAGTCAAGAAAAAAATAGTATAATAAAAAACAAGCGGAGGTGGTGGAACGGCAGACACGCATGCTTCAGGCGCATGTGCCCGTACGGGTGTGAGGGTTCAAATCCCTTCCTCCGCATTATTTATAAAGGATAACCCCAAGTCAAAGTTGATGACTTGGGGTCATTTTTATATCTTCTCATTCAATTTCCCATCACGCATTTCCAAAACCACATCAAACATGTCTAGGATGGCAGGGTCTGATTGGTGCAAGATAGTAATGATGAGTTTGTCCTCCAACTGCAAAAGGTGGGTCAAGACCTGTTTGGTCAAGGCAGGGTCTAAATGGGCGGTCGGTTCATCCAAGAGCAAGATGTCCTTGCCGCTCATCAGGGCACGGAGCAGACACAGGGTATTTTTCTCGCCACCACTCAAGAGACTGGGATCGCTTGTTGTACGCAAGGTGTCCTGTAAACTCGTTGGCAAGCTCCTTAACAAGCCAAGCATGACATCTCTTCCCTTCTCATAGGTTCCAAAAACAGACACATTGTTTTCAAAATCGGTATGGTAAAGATGCTCAAACTGGCTAAGATAGAAGGCGGTAGCTGCTTCCATTTCATGTGAAACATCATGTTCCAAATAAGAAACACTTCCCATGTCCAGAGCCAGTTCCCCTGCCAACACTCGTAGAAAAGTCGATTTCCCGCTGGCTGACGGGCCAATGATGGCATACTTTTTCCCCTTGTCAAACCGATAGGAAAAATCTGCTACCGCTAATTCTCCCACACGATAGGCCACATCCCTGACTTCCAAAGCTGTCACCTTGGGATAGCTTGGCACTTGCTCAGACAAGACTTGACCAGCAAGATAATCTTCTAAATTAGCGACCGTTTCCTTGGTCGAATGGATATAATTGACATCCAAGAGGATGTATTTCATGGGATAGATGAAATTTTCAACATAGCTAAAAGTCGCAATGGCAGCACCGATGGTCAACTTTTTTTGTAGCAAGAGGTAGCCGACCAAGCCAAAAGCCGTTAATTGCACCAAAAACATGGAAAATCCATTGACGACATTGGCCAAGGTCTTGAATTGCCCAAAGCGAAAACGAGCCTGTTCACTTTCTTCTACTGACCGATGGTGGACACGACTGATGGAGCCGAAAGTTTCGGTATTGACACGATTCTTGGCAGAAAAGAGGTCCGTCACCACCTGAAAATAGCTTTCCAAACTCTGTAAAAATGCCCGCTGACGCTGAGAAAGAGGACCAGAAATCAACTTGGGAATGAAGACTGCCAGAGCAGAAGACAGAATAATGCCCACCGCAACCAGCGGATGAACAAAGAGAAAGAGGGAAACCGCATAGATGAGCATGCTCAAACTAGAGCGGATAATGTCCATGAGAGGACTCAGATAACTCTCCTCAATGGTTTCCAAATCGTTGTCAAAAATGGACAGATAGGCAGAGACATTCTTCTCTGAAAATTTGGATAAAGGCTGTGATAACAAGCGGTTTGCCAGGCCTTTTTTAGCCGTGACATAGAACCCCTGAGACACCTTCCACTCATAAACCTGGGAAATGTACTGAAAAACTGAATTAGCAATAATGGTCAAGGCATAGGCCAACAAGAGCCAGACAAGCCCTGTCCAGCCTATCTGAAAAATATGATCAAAAAGATACTTATTTAACTCAGGCAAGACGACATTGGTCAAACTATATAAGATATGGAAAATCAACTGAATGGCAATCACTGTTCTCAATTGATAGATAATCTTTTTCATAACTCCTCCTCTTATTGTCTGGTTTGTATGGCCAACACTAGTAGATACAAGCATGGACAGGCGACTGGAACTAAATCTCAACTCTAAACATCGTCACCACTTATTTATTTTACCACACTCCCATTATGTTTGTTTGATTTTTCACAAAAAACCAAGCCACATCTGGCTTGGTTTTTTGCTTATCCTGCATACTTGGGATTGGCTTTGCGACTGGTTAGGCCTGTCTTTTCCTGGACCAACTGGTAGCTGGCTTGGGCTTCTTCTGGAATGTCGATATGGGCCAAATAGTTGGCTCCTCTTGGTCCGTAGCCCTCTTCGTCATCTCGCAGGCGGGGAATTTCGCCTAAAAGCAGGCTGAGGTAGCAGTCCATGCCCCACATACCAAAGGGAGCATTATCAAAGTGGAGTTGTCCATTTTCTTCTTTGACAGTCACTTGGTAGCTGGCGTAATTGAGCAGGAGCTTATCCGCTGCGTACTTCTTCATCGTTGCCCACATCCGACGCTGCATGGTGGCATCTTGCATGAGCAGAATGGACTGAAAGTCAATGCCCTTCTCAGCCAATAAGTCCAGTAGGAAGGTGACATTATTACCGCAGTTGGTGGACTGGGTTTCTAGCAAATCAGCTGACAGACCGTACTTCTGCTCCAGGTAGGCTTGAAAAATCTCTGCCTCGGTCAAGCCACTTGGATCCAGCTGAGGAAAATGGTCCCGTACCTGTTGGCGAAGTCCGTCGGTCGTGTGACCTGCTCCACCTACGATGACGTAGGTTTTAGCAATTTTGTTTCGAATAGCTTCTGCCAGTTGGTCACCACCAGCTAGAATGGAACCGCCAAAAAAGGCTAGAACATCTACTTGTTCTAGTCCTTGCTCTGTTTGGAGAGCTTGTTTTGTCAAGGAAGACAGATCCCGCGGTCCACAAAACTGGGCTAATTGATTAACTGCCTGCGATAGTATCATGCTAAACCTGCTTCCTGGAGGCTGTCAGACAAACGTGCGAAGTCAGCCATGGAAAGTGCTTCTCCACGGACACTGGCTTCCAGCTCTGCCATGCCAAGTGCCTGCGTCAGTTTGTCCTTGACCTCTTCGGACTTGCCGAAATGGTTGGTCAGGTTGTTCCACAGGGTCTTGCGGCGGTGCACAAAGCTGGCCTTGGACACCCGGAAGAAGAAATCTTCGTCTTTGACGCTCACCAGGGGTTGCTCGCGGCGGACCATTTTGAGAATGGCGGAGTCCACGTTTGGTGCGGGCACAAAGACGGTCCGAGGCACGATGAAGGCTACCTTGGCAGTCATGTAGTACTGGACTGCAATGGACAGGCTGCCGTAGGCCTTGGTGTTTGGCTCGGCAGAAATGCGGTCGGCCACCTCCCGCTGCATCATGACCACGAACTCGCTAAAGGGAATCTTGCTCTCAATCAGGTGCATGAGGATTGGGGTGGTGATGTAGTAAGGCAGGTTGGCCACGACCTTGATGGGCAGGTCAGGATTCTTGAAATTCTGAATCTGGGTCTGCAGGTCGGTTTTCAAGATGTCTTGATTGACCACGGTCACATTGTCAAAGCGGTCCAAGGTGTCTGCCAAAATCGGAATCAGGCGGTCGTCAATCTCAAAAGCCATGACCTCAGCAGCATTCTCCGCCAAAAACTCGGTCAAGGCTCCGATTCCAGGACCAATCTCGATGACATTGACATTTCGGTCAATCTCTGCCGTGTCCACAATCTTCTGTAAAATATTGGTATCGGTCAAAAAGTTCTGACCGAAAGATTTCTTAAAGGTAAACCCGTGGCGTTCAAGGACGGCACGAGTAACGTTTTTGTCTGCGATTCTCATGTGTGTTCTTTCTTGTTTTTTATTTCTAGGCAAGCTTCAGATAGACAGCGAGGTAACAAAAGCAACTTTTGTCAGTTTGATTATCTGCATCTTTTATCTCTGTTTCTTCTACTCTCACCCATAATGGTCCTTTAGCGACAAGATATACAACTGGTCTGCTTCTACCATGTAAATCAACCGATTCTCCGCATCAATCCTTCTTGACCAAGCACCTTGATAATCATACTTCAAAGGCTCTGGTTTGGCAATGCCTTCAAAAGGATGTCGTTGCATATCCTTGATAATCTTATTGATTCTCTTCAATGTTTTCTTATCCTGACCTTGCCAATAAAGATAGTCTTCCCAGGCGTCGTCTGTAAAATGGATTCCCATGCTAGTCTGCCTCTATCAGGTTTCGTTCTTGGGTTTGTCCTGCTTTGACTTGAGCCATACCACGCAAGACTTTCTGAGATAGGTAAGCGTTCCGAGCAACAGCGAGGGTTTCTTGTAAACTATCCCACTCACTCTTTGACAGTACAACAATATCTTCCTCTGGATTTTTATTAACCACGACCAAAGGCTCAAACTCATCATTGACCTTTTTCATATAGTCCTTTAAGTGGTTTCGAAAATGGGAATATACAATAGCTTCCATAAGCAATACCTCTCATCATTTCTAGGCTTACTATAGCACAGAAAAAAAGAGTTGTCAAACTTATTGTACAACTCTTTAGCGATTCTTATGCGTGTTTCTCATTTTTTGCCTTTTATTTTAAAAAAGCGGAACAAAATACTTGTTGTTTTCCGAATTAATCTATTGTAGGGAAGTTCCGAAGGCGGGACGGAAATCTGATGCAGGAGGTGAGGCCATGGCACAACTCCTTAGAAAGGTGACCGTCGATGTCAGTTTATGAGGCAATTGAGCTAATGATAAACTTTGGCATTCTTTTACTGGCTATTTTAACATTTCAACGAAAAAAATAAACAGTAAAACCGCACTTCCAACTTTGACAGGTCTGTAAGTAGCGGTTTTTCTGTTATCTACAAATCCGTCCCGTCTTTAAAACGGTCCTATGGGTCATCAGGTGAAAACTTGGTGACCTTTCTGTTTTTATTGTAGGCTTTTTAAGTGGAATTGTCAAGTCAATCGGCAGTTTGCTTCGCTAAACTCACTTATTCTCCACCTTCCACTCGCCGTCTTCAAACCAGTAAAAATTCTCCGTCAGCTGTGGCTGTTCAAAGATTTCCAGCATGGATTCAAAACCGTCTGCCAGCTGAATATTCCTCAGCTTCGCACAGTCAATCCAGAAGACCTCGCCCTCATCTGAAGATTGGATAGAGCCTGAAAAATGGCTGGTTTTGTAACAAAATACCAGATAACGATAGTGGTCAGTAGGGTCCGTCCAGTTTTGAATGCCACAAAGCTCGAGATTAGATACTGTCAAACCTGTTTCTTCTTTGACCTCACGAATAACGGAGGCAATAATACTCTCTCCACATTCACGACCGAAAAAAGCTACGCTTTTCCAATTTCCAACCTCTAAGAGCCTATCCCCAGGCTCTTAGAGCCACCTGGAAAAGTCATACCAGGCCACTTTTCAGACTTCCTATCCTGGACTAATACCTGCTGACCGTCTGTAATCATGCACATATTGGTTAGGATAACTTGCTCTGTCCTACTCATACTCTCCCATCACTTCCTCCACTTCCGCCAGACCAATCCCAAAGAGTTCTAAGCGTTTGAGTAGTTGCTTGCCGTTGCAGTAGCCGATGCGCAAGCGTTCTCCTAGATACTCTCTCCGCTTGCGGCTGTCCCCACCCATAAGCAAGCCTAGGCGCATTAGGTCTGACTTGGTGATGTCAAAGTTATTTTCATCATCGTAATAACCACGCACGCCTGCGAGGGCTTTTTCCAAGTCCTCAAAGCTGGCGTGCTCAATGCCCAAGGACCGCCCTTTTGTTTTGGACTGGGGCCTGGCCTCGTCCCGATGTAAAAAGGCGTGTTTGACCGTGGGAATAGCCTGCATAATCATCTTCCGAATCCGCTCCCCATTGTAGTCTGGGTCAGTAAAGACAATAACGCCACGCAGGTCATGGAGTTTCTCGATGCGTTCCAAGTCATCGTCTGATATGGCAGAGCCTCTGGTTTCGTAGGTATCCACCTCGTAAAAGCGTTTGAGGTTTGCCGTGTCGTCTTTTCCTTCAACAACGAGGACTTCTTGTATCTTAATTTTCTGTGTCAATTCTGAACAGGCTCCTTGCATTCTCGTAGGTCGCTTTCGCCACTTCTTCGACCGACTGGTTGCGAAGCTGGGCCAGCATATCCACCACATATCTGGTGTAGCCGGTGCGATTTTCCCGACCACGCTTAGGAACTGGGGCCAGGTAGGGCGCATCCGTCTCGACTAGGATTTTTTCTAGGGGTAATGCTTGCGCCGCTTCCTGAAGTTCGACGGCTTTCTTGAAGGTCACCACTCCCGAGAAGGAGATGTGCATACCCAAATCCATGAAGGCCTGAGCCTCCTCTAGCGTACCAGAGAAGGAATGCATGATGCCTCCACGCGGACCGACGCCGACTTCCTTGATGATCTGGTAAGTATCTTCCAAAGCATCGCGAGTATGAACCACAAAGGGCAAATCCAACTGCTTGGCCAACTCCATCTGTCGCTTGAAAACACGAGCCTGAGTATCCTTATCCGCCGTCATCCAGTAGTAGTCCAGCCCAATCTCCCCCAGGGCAATGACCTTGGGATGTTTGAGTGCCTCAAGCAAGTAGCTTTCTACTTCTTCGTCATAGGTGCCAGCCTCTGTCGGATGCCAGCCCAGTGTCAGATAAATTTCAGGATGCTGGTCAGCCAGTTCCATAGCCTTGTCAATGGTTGCTCGGTCAAAACCGACCACATTGTGGAGGGTGACCCCCATTTCCTTGGCAAAATCTAATTCCTCTTGAACCCGACCGTCAAACTGCTCTACGTTGAGGTGGGTGTGTGTATCAAAAATTTGTAGTGTCATACTCTTATTGTACCACAAGTCCCATGGAGGACCTAATCTTGTATGCGCCAGACATGTATGGTACAATGAGCCTACTTAGGAGGTACTTCATGATTCGACTCTTAGCCATTGATTTAGATGGCACCTTACTGACTTCTGAAAAGACGATTCACCCTCAGGACAAGGCTGCTATTCAAGCTGCCAGCCAACTGGGAGTGACCATCTTATTGGCAACGGGCAGACCCATTTCAGGGATCAGGGATTATTTTGAACAACTTGATATCCCCGAGCAACCTTATGCTATTGGCAACAATGGCTGCTTGACCTTGGCAACCAAAGACTGGTCCATCCTAGACTATCACTCGGTACCTGCCGAGCAACTTTCCTCTCTCTACGCTCTTTTAGAAGACTTTCCAGACCTGAATCTGGTCCTCTTCACCCCTCACGCCAACTATGCCTTGGGCAAGTATCTCAATGCAGCTGCCATCCGAGATGCTCAGGTCGAATCATCTATCCTCTATCATAGCCGGTTGGATGACTTTCTAGCCCTACAATTACCCGTCCTTGTTCCGATTTTCATGGGTGAAACCGAGCGGCTGACCGCCTTCCAAAAACGCTACGAAGCTAACCTATCTCAGCACTACCATCCCGTACGTAGCTTAGACCATGCTTTTGAAATACTGCCCAAGGGGGTCAATAAGGGAAGCACCGTCTTAGCTCTCGCCCACAAACTTCAGATTGAGCCAGAACAGATTATGGCCATTGGCGATGGCAACAACGACACTGAACTTCTCACCGTGGCAGGGCTTGGAATCGCTATGGGCAACGCAACAGCAGCCATCCAAAGCCTAGCAGATTATACAACCACCACCAACGACCAAGCAGGCGTTGCCAAGGCCATTGAACGCTTTATCCTTTCCCAATAGCAACAAAAAAACCAACAGACTCGAGTTTCTGTTGGTTTCATTTGTTTCATCTTATGCCACTGCAAGCACTTTGCGTCCTTTACGACGACGAGCTGCTAATACGCGACGGCCGTTTTTAGTTGACATACGGTTACGGAATCCGTGTTTACGAGCACGACGGATTTTACTTGGTTGAAAAGTACGTTTCACGATGAATACCTCCTCTTAGATTCTTGTATTCGTTTAGCCGGCTAGTTTTGATCAGTTACTAAACATACCAGGCTATTTTACCGAAAATCGGTCGCTTTGTCAAGCTATTCTTTCATCAAGTTATGAAATTCAATATGAAAGCGATTCCTAATTGCGTTGGCTATCCACATCTACGACAACATAGCGATTTGGTTCGCTACCTTCTGAGTAGCTGGTCAAACCTTCCATTTTCGAAATGATGCGGTGGATAATCTTCCGCTCGCTGCTAGACATTGGGTCTGTGTGGTAGGCTTCGCCTTCCAACAAGACACGCTCTGCTAATTTTTGGGCGTAGCCCTGCAAGACTTCTGCACGGTGCTCGACGTAGTCATTCACGTTGATAGAAATGTAAAAATTGCGCTCGTAACGGTTGAACAAGTAGTTCTGCGCCAAGAGTTGCAAGGATTTCAGAACCTTACCATGGTAGCCAATCACACGCCCTGGTTCATTGGTGTCAATCTGCAAATTGATCGAACGACGGTTGTGGCTGCTGTCGATAGTGGTTTCCACATCCATATCATCCAAAATGGATTGGATGTAGGCTGTCACCTGCTCCACCACCTCTTCAATCTGGTAGCTTTCCTGAACTGGAATATCTAAATCAGCAAATTCTTGTTGAACTGTTGTTCGCTCTTCCTCAACTGGTGTCACTGGCTCAGTTACTTCCACTGCTGGCGCGATTTCTGGACTAGTTTGGGCTACAATCACATCATCTTGAATGATTTCGATACGACCTGTTTCTTCCAAAATCGTCTTCGCATCTTTTTCATTTTTCAAAATCTGAGCCTTGATGCGGTCATCCAATACCTCACCAGACTTCTCAAATTCTTTCACAGCTGCGACCACCTTCCCAAGGTCAATCGTTGCTTCTGAAACACTTTTCACCGGTTCATTGAGCTCGTTAATCTCTGAAGGGACGCCACGAACCGCTTTTTGATTGGCTTTGACAACCGTTGTTTCATTGATCACATCGATATCAACAACAGCTGGCTTCTTCCCAAAACCAAAGAAACCTTTTTTCTCGCGAGCGATGACGGTGATATGTGCTTTTTTACGCGGAATATCCAATTCCTGCAAACCATTCTGTATGGCTTCTTCTACACTTGATCCTGTAAATTTCATCTTCTTCTCTCCTCATCTCCTATTTCTTTTTCCCAGCTTTTTTCTTAGCCCGTCGAATCCGCGCCTGCCGTTCTTTTTCTTCATCAATCTTGGCTTGACGCTCTGCGATGATTTTAAATGGATTGTTTAATAGCAGGGTTTGGAAGACCTGATAGGCATTTGAAACGGTCCAGTAAAGGGCGACACCACTTGCTGCATTGATAGCAAAGAAAAAAATTACCAAGGGCATGGTGTACATCATCACCGTCAAAGCCCCATTTTTTTCCAGCGCAGCTTTATTGGTAAGCCAACTGCTGGCAAATGTCAGGGCAGCAGCCAATAGCGGTAGGATAAAATAAGGGTCCGTTTCGCCAAGGTTCAACCAGAGAAATTGCCCTACTTTCAATGCTTCAACACTAGTCAAGGCATTGTAAAGAATCATCAAAATCGGCAACTGAATAAAGAGTGGCATCATGGACGATCGCATGCTGACACCGTGTTCCTTGTAAAGCGCTCGTGTCGCTTCTGTCAAGGCCTGGCGGCTATCTAAGTCTGTCCCTGGATACTGCTCTTGGAGGGCACGTAGCTGTGGTTGAAGGTCCTGCATTTTCCGATTGGATTCCATTTGGATTTGGAAGAGGGGTAAGAGCAGGGTCCGAATCAAAATGGTAAAGAGGATAATCCCGATACCAATTTGGCCATTGATGGACAAAAATTGAATCATGCTGGCAAACCAGTAAATAAGCTGGTCCCAGATACCTGTTGACTGGCTGGTCACTTCACCTGTCCCACATGCTGACAAAAATAAAAGGACAAAGGCAGAGAGGCTAGCCCACTTAACTTTCTTTTTCAAGAGTTTCACCTTCCTGGAATAGATTGGCTAGTTTTAAAACATGAAGCAGGTTTTGATAGACTTCTTGGTAACTCAATTCTTCCACACCCTTTCGTGCAATGATGACAAAGTCTTCTGATTGAAGAAAGGGTTTGAGTTCCTGTAACACATGGCGCAGACGGCGCTTGATTTGATTGCGAGTGACTGCATTTCCAAGTTTTTTACTAACCGATAGACCGACCCGAAAATGGTCCCGGCCCTGTGGCAGATGATAGACAACAAATTTACGGTTGGCTACATTTTTACCTTTGTTAAAAATCTCCTTGAAATCACGCTCTCGTTTAACACGGTAGGTTTTTCTCAAAACTGAACTCCATCTTTCAAAATTACTTCTATTATACCATAAAATTCAAAAAAGCCAATAAACATCACGTTTAGAGGCTTTTTGGAGCTAGTATTTGCTCTTTTGCTTGTTGAATTTGCCAATGAATGGATTCAAATCCAGTTCCACCTAGCGAATTTCTTCGTAAGACTGCAGTCTTAGACTCTAAGGCTGTATAAATATCCGGTCCAATGACAGGCGACAGCTCTTGAAAACGTTCCAAAGGAACATCCTGGAGATAGTGTCCTGCTCTGCTACATTCCAAGACCAGTTTCCCAACAATCTCATGCGCTTGGCGGAAGGGCAGACCTTTACTAGCCAAGTAATCCGCTAATTCAGTTGCATTTGAAAAATCCTTCTCTGTCGACTGAGCCATCCTTTCCTTATGGACCGTCATCGTTTTCAGCATACCCGCCAAAATATCAATCGAAATCAAAATCGTTTCTGCCGTATCAAACATGCCTTCCTTGTCTTCCTGCAAGTCCTTATTATAGGTTAAAGGCAGGGATTTCATGACCGTCAGTAAGCCAACTAAGTTTCCATAAACTCTACCTGTTTTCCCCCGAATCAGCTCAGCCATATCTGGATTTTTCTTCTGAGGCATGATGGAAGAACCTGTTGAAAAGGTATCGGATAGGGTGACAAATTGGTATTCATGCGAACACCAGTTAATAATTTCTTCACACAAACGCGACATGTGCATCATGAGGATACTGGCATTTGACAGAAATTCAAGGATAAAATCACGGTCAGACACAGCATCGAGAGAATTACTATAGGGCTTGGCAAATCCCATTAAATCCGACGTCATCTGACGATCAATCGGAAAGGTCGTCCCTGCTAAAGCCGCCGCACCAAGTGGGGATACATTTGTATGCTGCATGTTGAATGCAAAGCGCTCACTGTCTCGGCTGAACATGTTGTAATAGGCCAACAAGTGCTGAGCAAAACTGATAGGTTGAGCATGTTGCAAGTGGGTATAGCCGGGCATGATTGTTTCCACATGCTCCTGTGCAAGGTCTAGTAAAACCTGACGTAGGTTGGTCAATTTATCTACAGCTTGAAAGAGGGTGTCCTTCAGATAAAGGTGCATATCCGTCGCTACCTGATCATTGCGAGAACGGGCTGTGTGGAGTTTACCTGCAACTGGCCCTATTTTCTCCGTCAATAGACTTTCGATATTCATGTGAATATCTTCGTTTCGAATATCAAACACCAACTTGCCAGCTTCATATTCTGCTAACAATTCTTCCAGACCAGTTTGAATAGCCTGGGCTTCTTCAAGCTTGATAATCCCTGTGGCTCCAAGCATCTGTACATGCGCCAGTGAACCTTGAATATCATACTTGGCCAGTTTTTGGTCAAAGCGAATGGAGGCTCCGAATTCTTCTACCCATTCCTCAAGACTGGCTTCAAAGCGACCTCCCCATAATTTCTTTGCTTCCATAAGCTCCTACTTTCTAGCTCTTTTCATGAATTTCCGCATTGACTTTGGTTGGTAATCCCCAAAGCTTGATGAAACCAACTGCTGCATCTTGGTCAAAAGTATCTGCACTGGTATAGGTTGCCAAATCTTCGTCATAAAGTGAATTTGGAGATTTCCGAGCAACTACTTTGGCTGATCCCTTATACAATTTCACTTTTGCTGTACCATTCACGACCGATTGAGTTGCTTGCAAGTAAGCTTTCAAGGCATCTGTTGCAGGATTGAACCACAAACCATTGTAAATCAAGTTAGAGAGTTCGTTTGAAACAATCGGTTTGAAATGCGATACTTCCCGCACCAGGGTCAAATCTTCAATTTCCTTGTGGGCTGTCAGAAGGGTAATAGCACCTGGACACTCATAAATTTCACGTGACTTGATTCCGACTAAACGATTTTCCACGTGGTCAATCCGACCCACACCATGCTTACCAGCAATGACATTGAGTCTTTGAATGAGATTAGCAAGACTTAACTCTTCACCATTTACAGCAACAGGAACACCTGCTTTAAACTCAATATCGACATACTCAGGAGTATCTGGTGCATTTTCTGGAGAAGTAGTGATGCCAAAAGCATCTTCTGGCGCTTCATTCCATGGATTTTCTAAAACTCCGCACTCATTGGCACGACCCCAAAGATTTTGGTCAACTGAGTAAGGACTGTCCAGGTCAGCAGGGACTGGTACACCATTTTCCTTGGCGAAGATAATTTCCTCTTCACGCGCCCACTTCCACTCTCGAACAGGTGCTACAACTTTCAAAGTTGGATCCAGGGCTGCAATGGCTACCTCAAACCGCACCTGGTCATTGCCCTTACCAGTACAGCCGTGGGCGATAGTGGTTGCTCCTGTCTTATGAGCCATTTCCACCAACTTTTTAGAAATCAAAGGACGGCTGAGAGCCGATACCAGCGGATATTTTTGCTCATAGTAGGCATGGGCTTGTAGGGCAGGTAGGACATATTCTTGGGCGAATTCTTCTTTTACATCCAATACATGAAACTCGATAGCACCGATTGACAAGGCCTTATCATGAATAAAATCAAGGTCCTTGCCCTCACCAACATCCATACAAACCGCAATGACATCATAGTCTTTTTTCAACCAAGCAATCGCAACTGAAGTATCAAGACCACCTGAATAAGCTAAGATTAATTTTTCTTTTGACATATCTATTCCCTCTTTTTTTCATTCGTTTGATTGAAACGTAGTCATAGTATACTGCATATTTATTCAAACTTCAAGAGAAAACTGTATTTTTATTCTTTTTTGTTTAAACAACTAAAAAAGCTGACTCTAGTCAGCTTTTTAATTCAGTAATTCTTGTATGGTCGCAATGTCCAAACGCTTCATGGTCATCACCGCTGCATTAACTGCCTTGACCTTTTCTGGGCTAGCCGTATCGTATGCCTCCATCAAAATACGCGGCACAATCTGCCAGGAAATCCCAAACTGGTCCTTGGCCCAACCGCAAATCTCCGCTTCTGGAACTGCCGATACTTTTTCATACCAACTTTCTGCTTCTTCCTGACAGTCCACATAGACCATGAGCGAGAAGGCTTCGTTGAAAGAGGCCTCGCCACCGTAACCGTGGTCCATAGCGATCATTTTTTGGTCTCCGATAAACAGCTCCGCATAATTTAACTTGGCAGCAGCCACCGCAGCCTCACCTTCACCGTAATATGAGAGTTGACCCAGACGAGCCTGAGGCAGCTTGTCCTTGTAGTAGTCCAACATAGGCTCGGCTAAACCGACCTGGTCCTGCGAGAAAAGCAGGCAGATATCAAATTGATAGGGCTTGTCCAAGTCCGGTGCATAGGACAATTGCCAAGACAAACCGAAGCGGTCTTCCAACCAGACATAGTAAGGACTGAATGGATATTCCGCCAAAGGCATGAGCACACGGCCACCGTCTGACAGGGCTTCATAAAGGCGGGTCAGCTCTGCCTTGTCAGCCACCGACACCATGAGGGACATGGACTCATTGAGCTTGAAATAAGGCCCCGCGCTAATCGCCGCCAGGGTTATGTCCCCCAGTTGGAATTGGACCAAGTCAGATTCGCCAGAAGGCGTATCCGTAATGGTATAGGTCCAGTCAATCTTGCCTCCGAAAAGGTCCACATAAAAGGCCGCAGCCTCTTTTGCCTCTGTATCATACCAGAGATGAGGGATAATGGTTTGCATAAGGTGCTCCTTTGAGTTAATAGCCCCAGTATAACACTTGTCCGTACAAAAACAAAACATGTTGCCCTGCACTTACAGATGTGCTATACTGAATAACCACAAAATTGACAGGAGAATGAAATGGAAACTTGGAATGCCTACACAGCCGACGGTCACCTGACCGACCATACCCTCACACGCGGAGAAGCCATTCCCGATGGCCTATACCACCTAGTCGTCGAGTGCATCATCCGCCACCGCGACGGCAGCACCCTCTTCATGAAGCGCGACAGCGCCAAGCCCTCCTACCCTGACTATTATGAAGCGACAGCAGGAGGCTCGGCTTTATTTGGGGAAATAGCAGAGCAGGCCATTTTACGCGAAGTCCGCGAGGAGACAGGTATTGAACTGACAGCTAACCAACTCCGCCACCATACACACTTTGTCGCCCATGATGACCAGTGTATCTTCCACTGCTACTGGGCTGAAACCGACTGGGACAAATCTGCTATCCAACTCCAAGCCGAAGAAACCAGCCACTACATCTGGGTCCCACAAGAAAAACTGAAAGATTTCCTGGAAAATGAACAGGTTATTCCAAGGCAGAAGGACTATGTGGAGAGCTTGTTTTTAGAAAGCTAAATCAAATCCCCGCCGTCACAGGACAGCGGGGATTATTTATCTTACAAACTCTTCAACATATTATCAATATGCTGGATGGATTTTTCACGACCGAGGAGGTAAATAGTATTTGGCAACTCTGGTCCGTGCATTTCGCCTGAAACGGCGATACGGATTGGCATGAAGAGATTTTTGCCCTTGATGCCTGTTTCTTTTTGGACTGCCTTAATTTGCGGGAAGATATTATCTGGTTGGAACTCTTCGTCCGTCATAGCCTCCAATTTTTCCTTGAGAGCATTGAGGACCGTCGGTACCGTTTCGCCTGCCATGACTTCTTTTTCCTCGTCTGTCAATTCTGGGAAATCTGAGAAGAAAAGGTCTGTCAAACCAACGATCTGATCTGCAGATGACATTTGTGGCTTGTAAAGTTCCACCAATTTTTCTGCCTTGTCTGTCAAGCGACCCGCTTCTTCCAAGAATGGTTTGGCAAGGTTGAAAATAGTTTCTAAATCAGCATTTTTGATGTACTCATTGCTCATCCAGTCCATTTTCTTCTGGTCAAATGCTGCTGGTGACTTGCTGAGACGATTTTCATCAAAGAGTTGGATAAATTGCTCACGGGAGAAGATTTCCTCTTCACCACCAGGGTTCCAACCCAAGAGACCGATAAAGTTGAAAACAGCTTCAGGCATGTACCCTTTACGACGGTAATCTTCGATAAACTGAAGGGTGTTGGTATCACGTTTGGACAGTTTTTTACCAGTCTCAGAGTTGATAATCAAGGTCATGTGACCAAACTCTGGCGCTTCCCAACCAAGTGCTTCATAGACCATGAGTTGCTTCGGTGTGTTAGCAATATGGTCATCTCCGCGGATAACGTGCGAGATGTTCATGAGATAATCATCCACCACCACGGCAAAGTTGTAGGTTGGATAGCCGTCACGTTTCTGGATAACCCAGTCACCACCGATATTGACACCTTCGAACTCGATTTCGCCCTTAACCATGTCATTCCACTTGTAAATACCT
This sequence comes from Streptococcus sp. 29896, assembly GCF_032594915.1. Taxonomy (NCBI): domain Bacteria; kingdom Bacillati; phylum Bacillota; class Bacilli; order Lactobacillales; family Streptococcaceae; genus Streptococcus; species Streptococcus suivaginalis. The sequence goes on from NZ_CP118733.1 coordinate 1,924,050, forward strand.
GTTTCATTGACAGCTAAGCGAACAGTTGGGACAATGCCAGCCGCCTCACGCTCTGCCATGTAGGCTGCTTTTTCATCTTCAGACATACCCAGGTATTCGTTGATGTAGCGAGGTGTTTCACCCGCAGCTTCCTGACGCTCACGCTCCGCCGCCAATTCCTCTTCTGTCACGTAAGATTTGTAGGCCTTACCTTCTGCCAAAAGTTGATCAACATACTTTTGGTAAATATCCAAACGCTCTGATTGACGGTATTGTTCATGGGTTTCTGGGCTTTCATCCCAGTCAATACCCAACCAACGCAGGTTTTCAAGCTGAGAACGCTCGCCGTCTTCCACATGGCGCTTGCGGTCTGTGTCTTCGATACGAATAAGGAACGTACCGCCGTGATGACGGGCAAAAAGATAGTTGAACAATGCTGTACGGGCATTTCCGATATGCAACAGTCCCGTTGGACTTGGTGCGTAACGCACACGAATTGGTTTAGTCATGTTTCTCTCCTGTAAAATTTTCATACTCAATGAAAATCGAAATCAGACTAGGCGATGCAGACGAAGATAGAACTGAAGTTCATCAAGTCAAGTCAACGACGTCTGAATTTGATTTTCGAAGAGTAGCAATCAAGAACATTATAGCATAGATAAGCATAAGAAGATAGAAAAAATCAGCCTAGATAGACTGATTTTGAGGTGTTTTTTGGTTACTAGCCAGCCAGTAGAGGACATAGAGGACCAAGAAGCCAGTTGCCGCTAGGAAAAGTCCGCTAATCTGATCGACGGCCAGAACCAAGACCAGACCTGATACCAGTAGTCGGACAAAGGCCTGACCCAGCATGAAGTAGGTGGATACTGCACCGCCGATAGTTGCCAGCTGCTCCTCTGGCATAGAATTGACAAACTTGGCATTAAACTTGGGACCGCTAGCCCCAAAGCTAATCCCCATAGTTGTAAGGAAGAAGAAAATAATTGGCAGTTGATGGAGCAACATTCCGACAAACACTCCAAATAGAGAGAAAGTGGCTGCCACTTCAAGCGTCACCATGCTGGTCTTTTTGAAAAGGGTAAAGACCAAGGTCGAGCCCAAGATATTGCCGACAAAGAAGATTAGAATTGTCAGGGCAAGGGTGGTTTCAACATTGAGAAAGACAAGGCTTGAGTCTTCGCTAATCAGCAGGACCAGAATAGGATAGAGAATCGCTCCGCAGGCATTGATAAGGGGACTGGTAATCAGGACCAGGCGGAACTCGGGAATCTTGCGAAGCTCCACGATGGCTTGCTTGAAAGAAGCTAGAATGCCTGGACCCTTGGTTTCTGGCTCGGGCTGGCTCGGCTGCTCGGCTATTTTCAAAGGCTGCTCCGTCAGGAGTTTACGAAAGGCTGGTGTCAGTAGTTGCATGATGAGGAGGGCAGCCAAAAAGGTGCCAGCGTTGAGAAAGGCGAGGTTTTGGTAGGAGAGGAGGCCGACCAAGAGGGCAGAGAGGGCCTGAAAGGCGATGTTGAGGAGGCTGGTCACGGTCTGGCGAAAGGCCGAGTACTGCTCCCGCTCTTCTTTGGGCGCTACTCGCAATCCCAGAGGTGTATAGAGGCCATTTTCATAGAAGCCAGCGAAGTCTGCAAAGACATTGAAGCTTGCAGCCACCACGACAATCCAGAGGGCTGGCTCAAAGCCCATGCAGAATCCGAGGATGACGTAAAGAAGGACACGAAAGAGGAGGGTCAGCTTGATAGTACTGATTTTGTTGACCGTCTTGTCTGCCAAGTAGCCTGTGAAGAGGCCCATAAAGCTAGGGAAGATTTCCGAGAAGGTCACAATCGCCAGAGCCAGACGGCTGTTGGGCACCAGTAAAACATAGTTCATCAGGGCCAGATAATAGACAACATCACCAAAATTGGACAGCATATCCGCCGTCAGTACCCATAGGTAGGTAGCATTTTTCAAAATCTTTTTCATGATAATCCCTTTCTTTTGTATAATTTCCAAAATATTCTGACTTTTCATTCCGCAGAGGAGCCTGGATAGACTTTCCTCTTCATCCTTTATATAGAATAAATGGTTAAGCTTGAGAAGGCTAGGTCACCAGTTACCAAAAGAATCTTTTCTTTTGGCTCAGATGCATAATTATTAGTGGTTGACAAGGCGCTGTCTACTTGTACAACAGCTTGCCAGTTAGCCGGCAGATAAAGATCAACTGACGCGAAGGCCGCATCGATATGAAATTCAGCCGTATCTCCCAGAATAATCGCCTGATCAAAGTAAACCATACTGGAGCCAAAAGCCACCTCCACACTATCGTAGGTAAAATTTTCCTCATGAATATAACGAGTAGAGGAACCAAAAGCTATTTCCCTACCCTTGTCGCCAATCACCCCTGTACCAACTCCATGAGTTGGTCTGCGCTTCTTCGGTTTAAAAATCAGTTTCAAACCAAGGCACAGCAGGACAAGTGACAGAACCATATTCCAGGTCCCAAATTCCACCCATTCATAGGCAGAGTTCACTGCTATAAAAGCTAGACCAAAACAAAAGATACTGGCAAGCCAATCCAGCTTCACCAAGCGGTGAAAACCAGTCACAAAAGTTAAAACAAACCAGACAGTGGTCCAAAAGGACATGGCCAAATGCAAACCTAGTGAATCCCTAAACAGAACCAAGCCTGCCAAGACCAGCAGAGCAATTCCTAAACCATATTTTTTCATCGTCCTACCTCATTTCCTGTAACTTCTCTTTTAATAAATGGTAATAATGCCGCGACACATGGACCTCCTTGTGGGTCTTATAAAAGGAAATCCGACTAGTCCCTGAAAAGGACTTGTCCAGCGAGTAGATGGCCTTGCTATTGGCAATGGTTGACTTGGAAACCCGGCAAAAATGAGAAGGGAGACAATCTTCCAGTTCATAGAGCTTCATCTTGACTTCATAGGCGTCATCTCTAGTATGCCCCATCAGCTTAGTCCCATCGGTTTCAAAAAAGAGTAGGTCTTCTAGTTTCAAGAAATACTCACTAGTGCCCTTGTAAAAAACCAGGCTAGGACGACTCAGGCGACTCAGTGCTTGCTGGATTTGTTCCAACTCTGGTCCTAACTGATTGCTTCTGATAATCACTTCGACTTGTTCTAAGCTGTCATCTAATTCAATCCGAACTTTCATAAGACCTCCCTTTCATTTGATATACCTATTATATCAGGCTATGGTGTGAAGACAAGGGCTTTTTAGTAAGTGGTAAAAAATGCCTGGTAAGTGGTGACGAAAGATAAGTAAAAAACCAGCCGCAGCTGGTTGGGTCTTAGAAAATCGCATCGAGCAAGGAAGTGCTACCACCACCGCCATCGCCACCTGTGACAATATGGCTGCCGATGACTTGGGCAAATGTTTCAATATTCAAGCTTTGCACATAGATTTCCCCATAGCCTGAGAAGGTATTGACAATCCCTTCACCAGTACCAATAGACTGGAGGAAACCATTTTCAAGGTGAATATCATAATTGAGATCACGGCTCCATGCAACGACATGAGCATTATCGATGGTAATGCTTCCACCTGTTAGCTCAATTTTCTTGATGGAACCAAAGGCATTGGCCAAAAGAGTACCCTCACCCTCTGTTGTCATGACAAAGAGTCCACCTTGGCCACCAAAGAAGGCACGGCCAACACTTTGACGCTCCATTTTATACTGGGCAGAACCATCCAAAGCCAGGAAGGCTCCGTCATTAAGACGGTACTGCTTGGCACCTAGTTCAAGGGCAATAACTTGACCGGGCACAGATGGAGCCAGAGCGATTTTACCATCATTCCCATTTGAAATAGCTTGGGTAAGGAACATGGACTCACCCGATACCATGGAACGACCGATGGCTCCCATCAACTTACCAAGTCCTGAACCACCGCGGGCGTTGAGCTTGGTATTAAGGGTCACGCTCGGTGTATGGTAAACCATGCTTCCCTGTTGGATGTAAGCAGACTCGCCCGCTTCCAAAGCAATTTCAACCAAAGGAAATTGCATATTGCTATCAATTGTGTATTTCATACGGTTGTCTGACATAAGAGGTCCTCACTTTTGTATTATTGTTATAACACAATTTTAAACCATCTACCAATCTTTGTCAAGGATTTTTTAGCGAAGTATTTTGTTTCATAAAAAAAACTGGGTTTCCCCAGTTTTACTATCGAACTTCTGTCATACGACCCGTATCCACATCATAAACCGCACCAAAAATTTCAACGTCATCAGGTATGAGCGGAGATTGTTTCAAGAGAGCAATATCTTCCCGCACGCTTTCTTCAATGTCTGTAAAAGGAAGAAAGTCCTGACCAGCCACATCCACTCCCAAATCCCGCTTGAGTTGAGCCGCAAAGTCCTCATTGGTAAAGGTCTGGGCACCGCAGTCTGTATGGTGAAGGACCACGATTTCTCTTGTGCCGAGCTGCTGCTGGGAAATGACTAGCGAGCGAATCATGTCCTCCGTCACGCGCCCACCTGCATTCCGCAAAATGTGGGCATCACCCAGAGCCAAGCCCAAGGCCTGCGCCACATGAAGCCGTGAGTCCATACAGGTCACGATAGCCACCTTGGTCTTTGGACGAAGAGGCAAATGGTAATCACCATGCAGGTCAACATAGGCCTTGTTGGCCTTCATAAAGTTTTGAAAATAAGACATAGGACCTCCTTGTCTGATGAGAATTTCTGAAATTTTCAGAAATAGGTTAGACCTAGCTTATCACATTCCCGACCATTTGTCGCAAAAAGAGGAGCGACTAGCTGTCACTCCCGAATGATTTCATCAGTTGAACACTTTCTGCAAGACTTCGCCAATGGTAGTCACGCCGATAACGGTGATTTCCTTGGGGACCTTGATACCTGTCAGAGAATTTTTGGGGGCATAAACCTTGGTAAAGCCCAATTTGGCGGCTTCGTTAATCCGTTGTTCAATCCGATTGACGCGGCGGATTTCACCTGTCAAACCGATTTCGCCTATAAAGCACTCTTGTGGGTTGGTAGGCTTATCCTTGTAACTGGAGGCAAGGGCAACTGCGACCGCTAGGTCAATAGCTGGCTCATCCAGTTTGACACCGCCTGCTGACTTAAGGTAGGCATCTTGGTTTTGGAGGAGCAGGCCTGCCCGTTTTTCCAAAACCGCCATAATCAAGCTGGCACGGTTGAAGTCCAAGCCTGTCGTGGTCCGCTTGGCATTGCCAAACATGGTCGGCGTCACCAGGGCCTGCACTTCTGCAAGGATAGGGCGGGTGCCCTCCATGGTCACGACAATAGCAGAACCTGTCGCCCCGTCCAGACGCTCTTCTAGAAAGACCTCGCTAGGATTGAGGACTTCGACCAAACCCTGCGACTGCATCTCAAAAATGCCGATTTCGTTGGTGGAGCCAAAGCGGTTTTTGACCGCCCGCAAGATACGGAAGGTGTGCTGTCGCTCGCCCTCAAAATAGAGAACGGTGTCCACCATGTGCTCCAGGGTCCGCGGTCCAGCCAAGGTGCCTTCCTTGGTCATGTGGCCGACGATAAAGGTTGCGATATTGTTGGTCTTGGCAATCTGCATGAGTTCATTGGTCACTTCACGGACCTGACTGACAGAACCTTGCACGCTAGAAATGTCAGGGCTCATAATGGTCTGGATAGAGTCGATAATCAGGAAATCTGGTTTTATCTTCTCAATCTCGGTCCGAATGCTCTGCATATTGGTCTCCGCATAGAGATAGAACTCGCTGTCGATGTCGCCCAAACGCTCCGCTCGCAACTTAATCTGCTGGGCAGACTCTTCCCCCGACACATAGAGGACGGTGCCAATGGTCGAAAGTTGGGTTGATACTTGCAGGAGCAGGGTGGACTTGCCAATCCCTGGATCGCCTCCAATGAGAACTAGACTGCCCGGCACCACGCCGCCACCCAGGACACGGTTGAACTCTTCCATGTTGGTCTTAGTGCGAGCCACTTGAATGGACGACACTTCATTGAGTTTCATAGGTCGGGTCTTCTCACCTGTCAGGCTGACCCGCTCGTTCTTGACTTCAGCGACTTCCACTTCCTCGACAAAGCTAGACCAGGAGCCACAGTTGGGGCAACGGCCCAGATACTTGGGCGAGTGATACTCGCAGGATTGACAGATAAAGGTTGTTTTTTTCTTAGCGATGGTGATTTCCTCCTATTTCCCCGTTGAGCCAAATCCACCCGTCCGAACGCCGTCGGCCTGGTCACCGTCAGCCAAGAGGAAGGGGGCAAAAACAGCCTGTACGATTCGCTCGCCAGCTTCCACCACGACGGTCTCCTCTGTGATGTTTCGCATCTGGGCAAAGATATGACCTTCATTAGCTGGATTGCCATAGTAGTCGCCGTCAATAACCCCAACCGAGTTAATCAGGACCAAACCCTTCTTGCGAGGGTTGGACGAACGGTCGTAGAGATAGAGGACCTCATTGGCCTGCATATAGGCCTTGACACCTGTCGGCACCAGCTTAATCTCACCTGGCTCCAAGCTAGCCGTCTCCGCAGCTTTCAGGTCGTAACCTGCTGCGTGGGCTGTCTCACGTTTTGGCAATAAATTTTCATCAGTAAACTGGCTAACCAGTTCGAATCCACGGATTTTCATAAGAACTCCTTACATCATTTTCTTCTTTTTATTCATTGTATTCATTCGCATTGTTCGTCACAAATGCAAAAAGCGTTGTTAAGGGAAAGGCATACTCGTCATCAAAGCGAGCCGCACGTAGCCACAAGTCTTGGTCAACCTTACGGAGATAGACACTGCGAGGGAAGGTGAATTCTTCTTCCAACTGAGGCGACAGCAGGCAAATGGCTCCGTCTGGTGATTTCCCTTGGGAGAGTATAGCATCCCGACTGACTTCCTGTTCCAACAAGGCCAGGCGAAGATAAACTCCCAGATGAGCTGGTGGTAACTGATAACCCATCTCCACGGCTCTCCCCTCTATCTGAGGAGCAGTTGCTTCCCGATCAAATCCCATTTCGGCTAGACTGACAATCTCAACTAAACACTTCTGTCTCTCCACCACTTCTTGATAAGTTGGATGAGCTAAGTAGGTCTTGAAATAGTCATTTACCAAAATCCCCTTGTCATCTAAATAGGCAGGGATTTCTTCTTTTTTCAGGGGAAATAATTCAACTCGAACACTCTGTCTTTTCATAGGTCTATTATACAGGAAATACAAGGTAAAGCAAAACTCCAACCTAATGGCTGGAATTTTGAATTTATTCAAACACAAACTGGTTGTGGTAGAGTTCGGCGTAGAAGCCGCCCTGTTTAAGGAGTTGGCTGTGGTTGCCTTGCTCAATCACTTTTCCGTCTTTTAGGACGATGTTCAACCCTCAAATCTGACTTTATTTCTCCGGTATGACCCAAAACAAATAGTAAGTGATGAAGATTGTTAACAGTCCCAGTCCTATTTTGACCAATAAAATAGGAGCCAGCCAGATAGAAATTGCCATAAGTAAGTAAATTTGCCAGATGATTTGCTTTTTTCGTTTACGGGAAATGGATTTGGTCTCAACGTAATCAGCTACGTAAAATTGATAAATTTTTGTATTGCGTAGCCATTTTTCAAACCTTTTTGAACTTCTCGCAAAGCAAAAACCAGCCAAAAGTAAAAGAGGGGTTGTCGGAACTATCGGTAAAACAATCCCAATGACACCAACCATCAAACTAACAAAACCAAATACTAGATAGAATATTCTCTGCATACTAATATTATACCAAAAGAACTCGTGAATTTTTGAACAATTTTATCACATTTTCAGAAAGCGCTTGCATTTTATTGGATAAAAGGGTATGATAAAGGTACCAAATTTAGGAAAGAGAGAAGACGCTATGAAACTTCTAGGACTGGTCGGAACAAACTCCGCTCGCTCAACCAACCGCAAACTCTTGCAGTACATTGAACAGCACTTCGCTGATAAGGCAGATATCGAACTGGTTGAAATCAAGGAACTCCCAATCTTCAATAAACCAGCCAATCGAGAATTACCAGAAATTGTCAAAGAATTGGTCGCAAAAATTGAGGCTGCTGACGGAGTCATCATCGGAACTCCCGAATATGACCACTCTATTCCAGCTGTCCTTATGAATGCCCTTGCTTGGGTATCATACGGTGTCTATCCACTATTAAACAAACCAGTTATGATTACTGGTGCTTCTTATGGAACACTTGGTTCCTCTCGTGCCCAACTACAGCTACGTCAAATTCTCAACGCTCCTGAACTCAAGGCCACTGTCTTGCCAGATGAATTTTTATTGTCACATTCCTTGCAAGCCTTTGATGCCAATGGGGAGCTCATTGATTTAGAAACTAGTCAAAAACTGGATGCCATCTTTGATGACTTCCGCCTCTTTGTCACCATGACTGGCAAGCTGTCTAACGCAAAAAAATTACTCCAAAAAGAAGCTGAAAACTTCGATTGGGAAAACCTGTAAGAGAGGAATATACTATGAAATTTGTCGGAATCGTCGGGTCTAATGCAGACCAATCTTATAACCGCATGCTATTGCAATTTATTCAACGCCACTTTAAAGTAAAATTTGAATTAGAGCTTTTGGAAATCAAAGATGTCCCAATGTTCAATCAGGACGAAGACCAGTCTAATAGTTTTGCGATCCAATACCTTTACAACAAAATCACACGTGCTGATGGTGTCATCATTGCTACACCTGAGCACAATCATACCATTACCCCTGCCCTTAAGAGTACTCTGGAATGGCTCAGTTTCAATTTACATCCATTTGAAAATAAACCAGTTATGATTATCGGGGCTTCTTATTACGATCAAGGAACTTCTCGTGCCCAAGTTCACCTACGGAAAATTTTAGATGCACCAGGTGTCAATGCTTACACACTACCAGGTAATGAATTCCTCCTTGGTAAGGCCAAAGAAGCTTTTGACGATAAGGGCAATATCATCAATGAAGGCACCGTGAAATTCTTAGAAAGCTGTCTAGACAACTTTATCAAGTATGTCGGTGTTGTATCCAAATTGAAAAAACCAAAACCAATCGCACCAGAAGATTTAGACTGTACCAAACCAATCGCAACGACCATCACTGGTGTGGATCCCGATGATCCAGATTGGCTAGAAAAGGCTTCTAAATTGGTTAACGCAGTTGAGGGAGACACCTATGTTAAACTGGACAATGGTCTGTTGACCGTTAACCAACTCAATATGTTCCTCAATGCGATGCCATTTGAATTGACCTATGCAGATGATAATAACCAGTTCCTCTACTACAACAATAGTCACCAAGAACCTGATACCATGTTGGGTAAACGGGTACTTGCTCAAGTAGGAAATCGCCTGTCAACTGTCCACGGTACGCTACCTCCTGCCCGCATGAAGAATGTTGAATGGGTTGTCGGTACCTTGCGTAATGGTAACCAGGAATATGTTCGTACCATTGTACCCGGTACCCCTGCTGAAATTATCAACACCCACAACTACCAAGCTATGTACTATCCTGACGGATCCTACGCTGGTATCAATGAAATTATCTTTAATTTCAAACCATGGCTAGATTGGTATCTTGAAGCTACTGGTCAACGCTTGGTTGGTGGTTCGGGAACTGCCGCAGCTCCTGCACATGTTGACGCAACCTCTGGTGCATCAGATGCTGGTAGTGCCCCTGCTACTTCCACACCGACAGATGCAAATTCTGGTGCATCCGCTCACTAATCGTTCACATATAGTGGCTGGGAAGAAAGCCCAGCACCTCTTCTCAGAGTTCGTGTCAACATCTCAGCGCAGTGGTTGATTGGCAGATTTGTTCGTTTTTTACACTCCAAATCTGGCCTAATCAACTGTGCGGGGGTGGGAAGACGAACTCTTTTTAGACTGGTCGAGTTCTTTCCCACTCCCATATTTTTCAAACAAAAACATTGATATTGATTTCACAAGGAGTTCCTATGTCACCATTTCAAGAAAAAATTTCAGTTGCTGTTTCAAAAAAAGAAGCCCTTTTTGACGAAAGTCTAGGCCGCTATGCCTTGCGTTCTATGTATGCAGGAGCCTACCTGACTATGTCAACAGCTGTCGGTATTATCGGAGCAGACGTTATTGCCAGTCAATTTCCAAGTTTGTCGCGCTTTGTCTTTACCTTCATCTTTGCTATTGGGCTGGTTTTTGTTCTTATTTTTGGTGGTGAATTAGCCACTTCTAACATGATGTATCTCACAACTGGTGCCTACTATAAGCAAATTAGCTGGAAAAAAGTGACACAGATGCTGCTATACTGTACTTTCTTTAACTTTGTAGGCGCTACTATTCTAGCCTGGCTCTTCAATCAGTCCTTTTCCTACCTCAATCTCTCTGATAAGAGCTTTGTCGTCAATGCCGTTACCATCAAACTTGGAAAATCTGACTGGAGCAATTTTATTGAAGGGATCACGGCTAATATGTTTGTAAATATGGCAATCCTTGGCTTCATGCTCATCAAAGAACAGTCTGCTAAGTTCTTTGTCATCATTTCCTCCATTTTTATGTTCGTTTTCCTCATCAATGAGCATCTGGTCGCCAATTTCGCATCATTCATGCTCTTAGCCTTTAATGCTGCTCGTACTAATGTAGATACCTTTACTATAGTAAATATTCTTCGTCAGTGGATTGTTGTTTTCTTTGGAAATTGGCTTGGAGCCGGCCTCTTTATTGGAATTGCTTATGCTTGGCTCAATCAGACCAAAACCAACCACCTTGAACAGTAATGATACTACAAAAACAGCCAAGATAAACCACATCCTAAAAGTTTAAGGATTGTGGCCTGCTTATCTTGGCTGTTATTTTTTACTATTCAAACACAAACTGGTTGTGGTAGAGTTCGGCGTAGAAGCCGCCCTGTTTAAGGAGCTGGCTGTGATTGCCTTGCTCGATAACTTTTCCGTCTTTGAGGACGATGATTTCATCCGCGTTGAGAATGGTTTTGAGGCGGTGGGCAATAACGAAGCTGGTCCGTCCTGCGATAATGGCCTCCATAGCCTTTTGAATTTTGGCTTCCGTTACGGTATCAACGTTAGACGTTGCTTCGTCCAAAATCAAGACCTGCGGATCTGTCAAGAGCGTACGGGCAATGGAAATCAGCTGTTTCTGACCTGTGGAGAAGACATTCTCATCATCGGTCACAAAGGTTTCATATCCCTCTGGCAAGCTCATGATAAAGTCATGAATATGGGTGGCACGAGCTGCGGTTTCCACCATTTCTTGCGAAATACTCTCATCGCCAAAGCGGATATTGTCCGCAATAGTGCCAGAGAAGAGTACCGACTCCTGCAAGACAATACCGACCTTATCCCGCAAACTATCCAAATCATATTCCCGAATATCGCGACCGTCAAAGGCCACGCTACCACCATTGACATCGTAGAAGCGGTTGATCAAGTTCATAATGGTAGTCTTACCAGACCCCGTCGGCCCAACGACCGCCACCATTTTGCCCTTAGGAGCAGAGATTGACACCTTGTCCAGGACCTTCTGACCCGGCAGATAGCCAAAGTCGATGTCCTTGATTTCAACACCTTCTTTTAATTCGGTAAATAGCGGAGCGTTTTGAGGGCGAACTTCCTCAGGCTCATCAAACATTTCCTGAATACGATGAGCTCCTGTGAAAGCCAACTGCAATTCTGCCCAGCTGGCAGCAACCTGCATGATTGGCTGGTAATACTGTTGCGAATATTGAACAAAGGTCACCACCAAACCAAGTGCGGCAGCTGTTTCCAGCGAGCTATCGTTGAGAACAATGCTGGAGCCTGCAAAGATAACAATAGCCGTATTGACCAAGCTCATCCCATTCATAAATGGGAAGAGAATTCCACCAAACAAGCGACCCTTGAAGGTCGTACGGCGAACTTCTTCATTGAGTTCCAAGAAACCTTCAATCGTTTCTTCCTGTACACCTTGTACAATAATCGCTTTTTGTCCAGAAATTTTCTCGTCCATGTAGGCATTGAGCTTAGATACCGCAGCCTGTTGCTTATCCGTGTATTTCCGTGATAGGCGGATGATAATGACCAAGGCAATCAAGGCAACTGGCGTAGAAGCAATGGTCACCAAGGCCAAGCGAGTATCCTGACGGAACATCATGATGACCATACCAACATAAAGAGCGATGTTGGTCACCACTTGGGTCAAGGACTGGTTAAAAGCGTTTTGGATATTGTCCAAATCACTGGTAAAGCGAGAAAGAATATCCCCGTCCTTGTGGCTATCAAAGAAGGCAACTGTCAAACGTTCCAGCTTGCCAAACAAGCCCTTACGCATACGGTTGGTCGAATGTGCCACGATACGCGTGAAGAGGAGGGTGTAAATCAAGGAAGCCACAACCGTCGCCGCATAGGCAAAGAAAAGATTGAGCATAACCCCGTTAAAATCAGACAGGTCAGGTTTGAAATTTGACTGACCCATTTGTACCGAAGCAAAGTAAGCCTGTCCAATTTTTCCCATTTCTGTAATGGCATTTCCAAGGAAAACAGGTGTCTTAACCTGCAAGTAGGTCGCTGCCACAATGGCTAGAAAAATCACAGCAAAGGACAGTTTATAGCGTTTAAAATAAAACCAGAAAAAACGTAACGTCTTCATCTATTCCTCCCTCCCTTTCTGTGTTTCGTAGATTTCACGGTAGACATCGTTCGTAGCTACCAACTCAGCGTGGGTACCTTGGCCGATCAGACGACCTTCGTCAAGAACCAAAATCTTATCAGCTTTGACAACAGAAGAAATCTTCTGGGCAACGATGACAGTTGTTGTCCCCTTCAAATCATGGTTGAGAGCCTCTTGGACTAGTTTCTCAGACTTGGCATCCAGGGCTGAGGTCGAGTCATCCAAGACCAAAACCTTAGGCTCGCCAATCACACCACGTGCAATGGACATCCGCTGCTTCTGACCACCAGAGAAGTTATTTCCTCGTTCTTCTACTTGGCTCTCATAGGTATCATCCAAGCGGTCGATAAATTCTTTGGCTTGGGCAATACCTGCGGCCCGCTCCAATTTTGCTAAATCAGCACCAGGTGCCCCTTGACGCAGGCTGTCTGCAATGGTTCCCGAAAAGAGAATAGCCTTTTGCAAGACAATCGATACCGTATCACGCAGGGTGTTCTTGCTTACTTCTTTCAAGTCCCGGCCACCGATGGATACCGTTCCTTTTTGCGGGTCAAACAAACGCGGAATCAGCTGAGCAAGAGTAGATTTACCCGCACCTGTTGCACCAACCACACCGACCATTTGCCCTGGTTCAATCTCAAATGAGATATTTTTCAACGTCGGCTCGGTATCGTGTGGATAGGTAAAGCTAACATTGTCAAAGACAATCTTACCAGTCAATTCTTCATCCGCCACATCCTTGAAGGTCATTGCAGGCTCCGTATCCAAGACCTCACTGATACGTTTAATAGAAATGGCAGCACGTGAAGCCTGCATCCCCATAAAGCTAGTCATGATAATGGCAAACATGATTTGCATGAGGTAGCTCATAAAGGAAGTAAAGCCACCAACTGCTTCCATGTTGGTTTTCAACATCCCAGACACCAAGTAGAGCGAGGCAAAGATCGCCATGTAAGAGATAAACATCATCAAGGGTTGCAAGATAGCAAAACCATAGCCGATAAAAAGGTTGAGGTCCAAGAGTTCATTGGATACTTTCTTGAACTTGGCATACTGATTTTTTTCTTGTACAAAAGACTTGACTACTCGGATTCCCCGTAGGTTTTCCTTGGCAATACTGTTCATCTTATCCATAAGGGACTGGAATTTCCCAAAACGTGGTCCCATTTGCCCCATGACAACTGCCATAATGGCCATAATCAAGACCACCATGAGGATAATCATCCACCAGAGTTCTGGCATGGTCCGTACCGCCATGATGAAGGCTCCGATAAAGAGGAGGGGAACCCGTAGCAAGATGGTAAAGAGCATCATGGTCAAGTTTTGAATCTGGGTTACATCGTTGGTCATCCGAACGACCAAGTTCCCCGCATTGAATTCTTCAACGTTAGCATAAGAAAAGCTCTGAATCTTGCGAAAGGTTTGCTCACGAATATCCGCAGATACCCCTTGTGAAATTTTCGCCGCAGCAATAGTGTTAGCCAGACCAGCCAAGAGACCAATCCCCGCAATCACCAAGAGCAACTGGCCCACACGAACAATCTCTTCCTTGTCATTAGCCAAGACTGCTGCCAAGACATCCTTTAAGTAGTTGGGCTGCAAGAGGGTCGTAATAACGACAATCGATGTCAAGGTGATACAGGCCAAGGCATACCATTTATAGCGTAGAATTGCTTGTTTAAACATGGTAATTCTCCTTATAATTTCGAATGTTTTCTTTTAATTGATCGGCAACCTGCTTAATCAGTTGAAATTCTTCCTTCTGAATTCCCTGAAAAAGCGAGCGGTGCATTTCCTCATGAAAGGCTTTTAGGTGACAAATCTTGCTCTGACCTTTCTCTGTCAAGACCACCTGCTTGTAACGTCTGTCAACCTGAGATGGCAAAACCTGAATAAAGCCGTTTTTCTCCATTCGCTTGACCAGATTACTGGTAACGGATTTGGAAATCTTTAGCTCGGCTTCAATGTCTTTTACAAAGGTTTCAACTTCAGACCGTTCCGCTATGAAACGTAAGGCCCAACCCTGTGGACCTGCCAGGTGTTCCACATCATATTCCTTTGCAATGGTTTCACTGATTTGTTCAATCTGATTTAATAGATTCCGAAAATCTGCAATGGTGTGTCCCATGATAGATCCTTCCCAATCAATTTATTAGCATGAGAACTATTATAGTTTTCTAGAGAACTATTGTCAAGTTTCTGCTCTGCCATTTTCCAAAAAAAAACATCTATGGTATAATGGAGAAAATATTATTACAGGGGAAGCATATGAGTCAACAAACCATCGCTGTCCTAGGGCCTGGCTCTTGGGGAACAGCCCTCGCACAGGTACTCAATGACAACGGCCATCAGGTCCGTATTTGGGGAAATATTCCTGAACAAATTGACGAAATCAATGAACAGCATACCAATAAACGGTATTTCAAAGAGATCGTCCTAGACGAGAAGATTAAAGGCTACAAGGATTTGGCAGAAACCTTAGACGGTGTGGATGCCGTTCTCTTCGTTGTACCGACCAAGGTGACCCGTCTGGTTGCCAAGCAAGTGGCCCAAGCTCTCAAGCACAAGGTCGTTGTGATGCACGCTTCTAAAGGTCTGGAGCCTGATAGTCACAAGCGCTTGTCAGAGGTCTTGGAAGAAGAGATTCCTGCTGAACTCCGATCAGAAATCGTTGTGGTTTCAGGACCAAGCCATGCAGAAGAAACTATTGTCCGCGATTTAACCTTAATTTCTGCCGCATCGAAAGATTTGGAAACTGCAACCTACGTCCAAAATCTCTTTAGCAACCGCTACTTCCGCCTCTACACCAACAATGATGTCATCGGTGTGGAAACAGCGGGTGCTTTGAAAAACATCATCGCAGTTGGTGCAGGTGCCCTTCACGGCCTCGGTTACGGTGATAATGCCAAGGCAGCTATCATTGCTCGTGGATTAACAGAAATTACCCGACTCGGTGTAGCCATGGGGGCCAATCCCTTGACTTACAGCGGTCTATCTGGCGTCGGCGACTTGATTGTTACAGGTACATCTGTTCACTCTCGTAACTGGCGAGCCGGCGATTTGCTTGGCAAAGGAGAGAAACTCGAAGATATCGAAGCCAATATGGGCATGGTTATCGAAGGGATTTCCACTACCAAAGCAGCCTACGAATTGGCACAAGAATTGGGTGTTTACATGCCTATTACCCAGGCCATCTACAGCGTGATTTACCAAGGGGCAAGTATCCAAGATGCTATCCAAGAAATCATGTCTGGTGAATTCCGCCAGGAAAATGAATGGTCATAAAGAATAAGGAGAATCCATCATGACAAAAAAAGTTAGAAAAGCCGTTATCCCTGCAGCAGGTTTGGGAACACGTTTCCTTCCAGCAACTAAAGCCCTTGCCAAAGAGATGTTGCCAATCGTTGACAAGCCAACCCTCCAATTCATCTTTGAAGAAGCCCTTCGTTCTGGTATCGAAGATATCTTGGTCGTAACCAATAAATCAAAGCGTTCCATCGAAGACCATTTCGACTCAAACTTTGAATTGGAACATAACCTACGTGAGAAAGGAAAAGATGACCTCTTGAAACTGGTGGATGATGCAACTGCCATTCGCCTTCACTTCATTCGCCAAAGCTATCCAAAAGGATTGGGAGATGCTGTCTTGCAAGCCAAAGCCTTTGTTGGAAATGAACCTTTTGTCGTGATGCTAGGCGATGACCTCATGGATATCACCGATGAGTCTGTTAAACCAATCACCAGACAGCTGATTGAAGACTATGAAGCAACACATGCTTCTACCATCGCAGTGATGCCTGTTCCACATGAAGAAGTTTCATCATATGGTGTCATCGCACCTCATGGTGAAGGAGTCAACGGCCTTTACAGTGTTGAAACCTTTGTAGAAAAACCAAAACCAGAAGATGCACCATCTGACCTTGCCATTATTGGTCGCTACCTTTTGACACCTGAAATCTTTGATATCTTGGAAAATCAAGAACCAGGTGCCGGCAATGAAATCCAGTTGACAGATGCCATTGATACCCTCAACAAGACACAGCGCGTATTTGCTCGTGAATTTACTGGCAAACGTTATGATGTCGGAGATAAATTTGGCTTCATGAAAACTTCGATTGACTACGCATTGACCCATCCACAGGTCAAAGATGATGTCAAAGACTACATCATTGAGCTCGCTCAACAACTCCAAGACGCAGAATAATCAAACCAATAAAAAAACAAGGACAGGCTATTCCCCTGAGCTAAGCAGGGAAATAACCTGTCCTTTCTTAATGTATTTCCAAACGAGAATCCAACAACAATAAGGCTTCTTCAAGCATTGTCAACAGACGATTACACTGCTCCAAAGCCAATTCAGGATGACGCTCCTGCCAATGGCTAATGTAATACAGCAAGCAACCCGACAGAGGCGACTGGACCATGCGCGCTTCTATCTTAAAATCCATGCGATGGTAGCCAAGTAGCGGATGCAATTGAAAAATCAGCTCTTGCTCTTTCAACTGACAGCTGATGCCCCATCTCCTGCACTCTTCCTCTGGCAACTGCCTATAGATTTCTAACAAACTAATTGGAGCTGAAGGTGTGAATTGGCTAGCCTGTGTATAAAACAAATCTCCACGGTCTCTCAATTCACCACTTCTTACTTTTCTGCGGTAATCATACCAGTGTCCCTCGCTTGCCAGATAAGCAAGAAAAGATACAAGTGCCAACAAAAAATATCCCAAGTCAGACCCTCCCATGTCCTATTGGCTAGAGCCTTGACTACTCGAAGGACTTATCCACAAGGCCGATCTAGCTTCTCCATTCACTATACAGTCTTTTCTGTAAAAAAGCAATTATTTGTATGCTCTGGTTATTCCACAAAAAAAGACCGACTGAAACGGTCCTTTTAAAACAAAAATCCTACAAATAAGAGACCAAAAAACAAGAGTAGATAGCCCACAAGGGCCCATCCTGTCTGCTGGGCAGTAAAGGTTTGTTTTTCCAGTCTTGGCGGCAGACAAACCACTGCCAAACAGCCACCGATAGCCCCACCAATATGACCTGCCATACTAATAGCTGGATTAAAGAGCCCCAAGGCTAGGTTGATCAAGAGCAAAGCTGTATAACGCTGCCCCAGGAGCTGAAGATAGGCACTTCTACTGTAATAACGTAAGAAGCCCATAGCAGCAAACAATCCAAATAAGGAAGTGGAGGCGCCTGCACCAACAACTCCAGGAGTAAAGAAGTAAACAAAGACATTTCCCATGATTCCCGAAAGAAGGTAGAGCAAGAAAAACCTCCGACTGCCAAATAAAGGCTCCAACTGATATCCCAAGGCATAGAGAGTGAAGCTGTTAAACAAGAAATGTTCCCAACCAATGTGGACAAAGATAGGGGAAATCAAGCGCCACAACTGAGTCGGATCATAACGCACCACTTGACCGTACATTCCACCGAATTCAAAAATCGTATAGGCTGTAGTGGTCTGCCCAAATCGAAACACTTGTATCAAAAGAAAAACAAGAGCCGTGACTGCCAACAAGGCATTGGTCACAGGATAGCGCTTATCAAAAAAGTTCTTCAAAAATCAACAACTCCTTTACTGGAATATCAAATACATCTGGTTCAAAATCATAGACTTGAAAGTCTGTCAAAGTCGATACCGTCTCCCCCTGATAATCTGCTAGGTAGCGATCATAAAAACCGCCTCCATAGCCCACTCGAAAACCCGCTTGATTCCAAGCTAAACCAGGAACATGGATCAACTTAACCACAGACTTATCCACAGGTTGTGAATAAGTCCCAGGTTCCCAAACTCCAAACCTAGATTTCACCAAATCATCAGGATTATATTCTACAAAATCCATACGCCCTTGTGAATAGGTCTTAGGGATGAAAATCTGCTTGCCGTCCTTTTGAGCCTGCTCAATCAGGTAAAAAGTGTCAAACTCATGGGGCATGGAAAGGTAGGTCCCAAGCGACTTTGAGCACTTATAGGTGTCAGATGAAAGGAGCCTTTCTGTTAGTTGCTGACTCCATCTTGCTCGCTGGCTACTAGTCAAGGCTTTCAATCTCTGCAAGACCTCTTGCCGAATTTCTTTTTTATCCACAGGAACTCCTTTCTTTTCAGAAAAAGACCGGAAAAACCAGTCTAGTTTGCTTTCATTTTCAAAAAATCGCTCAACTTATCCACAGCAAAGGGAAGCACTTCCTCTTTGGGACTGAGACGTGGATTGTGAAGGGGATAAGGCGTATCCACACCCAACCAGAACATAACACCCGGAACCTTGTTAAGCAGGTAGCCGAAGTCTTCACCCGTCATGGCAGGTGGACAGTCAATCATCTCCACTCCGTCAACACCTTCAAAGTAGGTCATGAGTTCATCCGCCAACTGAGGATTGTTCTCCACAGGCAGATAGCCGCTTGGATTGAGCTCGATGTCCAGTTCCACTCCAAAAGACAGGGCGATTCCCTCTGCCACTTCCCGCACCCGCTTTTGCACCAGAAGACTCATGCTCTGGGTCAAAGCCCGAATGGTGCCATGCAAGAAGGCCGTTTCCGCAATGACATTATTGGTCGTACCCGCGTGCATGGAGCCGAAGGTCACCACAGCCCCCTCAATCGGATCAACGTTACGGCTGACCACCGACTGGACCTGGGTCACAAAGTAGCTTGCTGCCACCAAGGCATCATTTGCGGTATGGGGAAATGCTGCGTGGCCACCCTTTCCTGTAAACCGTATCTTGACTTCACAGGTCCCAGCAAAGAGGGTCGCACGGTTGGTGGCCATTTGACCGACTTTGAGGTCTGGTCGAACATGGAGCCCATAAAATTCATCTGGCAACCAATCCCCGAAAGCTCCCGCTTCATACATGAGCATGCCACCTGCTAGATTTTCCTCCGCAGGCTGAAACAAGAAGAGAAGATTATTTTTCGGTTGCTGCTCTGCCATTTTCTCCAAAAGCCCCAAGGCAATGGTCATGTGGAAATCATGTCCGCAGGCGTGCATCCTGTCTGGGTGGAGGGACTTGAAGTCCAGGCCCGTCTCCTCCACGATCGGTAGACCGTCAATATCCGCCCGCCAGCCAATCGTTTTCTCTGGAGCAGAACCTGTCAGATAAACCAAGATTCCTGTCTTCCAAGTGCGGACTTGGGCAAAAGTACAATCTTGAAGTAAACCTTCGATAGTTTCCATAAGAAAGGCGTGGGTCTTGAACTCCTCCATGCCCAGCTCTGGAATCTGGTGGAGGGCCCGACGTGTCGCGATTAAATCTAGCATAGCTACCTCTTAAAGTGTCCGCAAAGCCTCTTCCAAGGCTGTTTTTTGTTGGGTTTGAGCGTCGATTTCCTTGATGATACGGGCTGGCACACCTGCTACCACTACATTTTCAGGAACATCTTGGGTCACAATAGCACCTGCGGCCACAACAGAACCGCTACCGATTTGCACGCCCTCGATAACAACAGCATTGGCACCGACCAAAACGTTGTCGCCGACACGAACTGGCTCGGCAGAAGCTGGCTCGATGACACCTGCAAGGACCGCACCTGCACCGATGTGGCTGTTTTTACCAACCGTTGCACGACCACCAAGGATAGCTCCCATGTCAATCATGGTACCTGGACCGATTTCCGCACCGATGTTAATCACTGCTCCCATCATGATAACGGCATTATCACCAATGGTCACTTGGTCACGGATAATGGCACCTGGCTCGATACGGGCGTTGATGTTACGCTTGTCAAGCAAGGGCACAGCTGAATTGCGGCCGTCTTGTTCTACAACGTAGTCCACATTTTCAGTCAAGTTTGCTAAGAGTGGCTCGACATCCTTCCAGTCACCGAAGAGGACATTGCCAAGCTTTGTCACTTCAGCAGGAACAGGCCCAGCCAATTCACCTTCAAAAGTTACTTTAACAGTTGTCTTCTTCACAGCATTACCGATAAAGGCAATGATCTCTTGGGCAGTCATTTTTTGTGCAGTCATAATATTTTCCAATCTATAAAAGTATTTTTACCATTATATCAAATTTTCAGAAAATTTGGTATAAAGAAAGAGAGTCTATGAAAAACTCTCTTTTTTATGTAACTATCAATTACTGAAGCAATTCTTCCACTTGTGAACGAGCAGAATCCATTGCGGATTTTAATTGGTCACGGACAGTCGTCACCGTTGTCAACAGCATATCTTTGACATCAGCTGGAATCTCTGTTTCGTCTCCACCGATCACTGCAAACTGTTGGTCCAAAAGTGCATACTGCTCTTCTAGTGACACAACCAATTGATCTCTCGTCTGCAATAAGGTGTCTTGTTGCTCTTCTGGGAGTTGGGCAATCAACTCTTCGAAATCCGCAATATAAGAATCCATTAAGGATTTAAAGGCAGCTTTAAAATCACCAATGGTCACAATGTTTTGAATTTCCTCATCAGTAAGGTAGGTCACCGTTGACTCTTTGAGCACTGTTTTGGAAGATTCAGTTGTCGAGGATGCAACGGTAGATGAGCTAGATGCTTCTGATGAAGAGGCACTTGTTGACTCTTTGCTTGTCGTAGAGCAAGCAGTCAATCCAAGCAGCACCAAGCCAGTAGCACAGAGCGAAAAGAGTTTCTTTTTCATAATTTATTCCTCCTATTTACTTATATATTAGTATAAAAAGGATCAAAAGTCAAAGCTATTCTTCTAATTTTTAGGTAAATTTCTGCCCCTTCACACAAGCAACACTATAGTCTGCCACAAGCCCGTCAGTATCTAGATGAATGCCGTGTAGAACCCCTCCGTAAACAGCTCCACCGTCGATTCCCATTTTTCCATCTGGACTGGTCCAAATCTGACTGATACGGAGTTTGGTCTGATAAAGATTGTAAACAGGGGTATGTCCAAAGACAATGGTTTTACCTGTGGTATTTTCCGCTTCATGAAAGGCAGTTCGCAACCAAACCTTGTCATGCTCACTAGTCTCTCTCCAGTCTGTCAAGGTCAGATCAATGCCCGCATGGACAAAAATATAGCGCTCGGTCTCCAGATGATAGGGGCAAGACTTGAGAAAGTCAATCATATCCGCATATTGCTCCATCACCGCATTTGCATCCACCAGACCATCCACAGGGGCATCCAAGGGACGGCCCAGTAGAGAATTGATGGTCGTATCGCCACCATTTCTCCGATAGTGGTCATAGCGTTCCAAAGGATTCCGCAACCAGGCCAACAACATCCGTTCATGATTACCTGTTAAACAAATCGCTCCCTTTTCACGCACCAGCTGCCAGACCAGCTCTAGACAGCCCTTTGAATTTTCACCACGGTCAATCACATCACCAAGAAAAATAAGCTGTTGTCTCTCTTCATCCCATTTTTTTAAAATATCGAGCAGCAATTCAAATTTACCGTGAATATCACCTACTACAAAAAATTCTATTTTCATCCGATCTCCTATTTCTACTGCACTATTGTACCATAAGAAATTGGATAGACAAAAATCCCTTGTTTACTAGCTACAATCAATGATTTGCCGACTAGTAAACAAGAGAAATGGTGGCCATAGTTATGCAAATAACTGAACGATACTATTTTCCTGTAATTCTGGCATCTTATCCACTGCTACATGAAGCGTCCCTGGCAGAGAGCCTTCTGAGGACCCATCTAAAGCAATCGTGATATGACCCAAGGCAGAAAGATTTTGTTCCACTACAGAGCCAACTGCTGTGATTGGATAAGCTCTTCCATCAATAACCAGTTGACCTCCAACTCGGATAGAACCTGACAAATCCTTATTACTTATCTTGTAGCAGTAGTCTGCCAAATCTGCAGGAGCCTCCATGCCAAATAGAATCAGCATATTTGCTTCCATAATCATACTTGGAGCCTGTTCCCCAACACTTACAATAGTTGCTTCAAAAATTTTTGTCATCCTTCTATCCTATCCTAATTTATTATTTCTATCTAACTATACAATCCAAAACTTGCTAACCACGCCACAATGACACGTGGAACCCCGTTTAGGAAACGTGAGTAAAGCACTGCTGGCACCCCAACTTCAACGGTTTCAGACTCCGCTTCTGACAAACCAAGTGCAACTGGAATGAAATCACAGCCATTCTGGGTATTAATGGCGAAGAGTGCTGGCAAAGCCATTTGCGGTGGGATATTGCCTTTTCCGATCTCAACACCAATCAAGGTTCCAATAATCTGGCTAATAACAGCACCTGGCCCCAGGAGCGGAGATAAGAATGGAAGCGAGCAAATGAAACCAATCAAAATCAAGCCCCAAATATTTCCTGCTAGCGGAACCATTAACTTGGCCAACCAGTTCCCTACGCCAGAACCTTGAATAATCCCAATCAACAGCGAAACAAAGGCCATGAAAGGTAAAATGGTATGCAACATCGTTTGGATGGCATCTCGTGCAGCCTGGTTAAAGGTGGCAACGACCTTACCAGCTCCCATACCAATCCGAGCAATAAAGCTTGATTCAGCTCGCTGTTCTGTAATTTTTTTGCTAGTGTCGTAAGTTGGTTTTTTCTCCTCTGCAACACTTGTTACAGTCACCTCATCCGAATCATCCGCTAAACGAATCTGATCCACTCCAACATTTGAAACATAAATATCTTCATTGATGTATTGGGCTAGCGGACCACTTTTGCCTGTTGGAATCACATTGATCGTCGGAATTCCTTTCTTAGGATAGATACCACAACGAAGCGTTCCACCGCAATCAACAATAGCAAGTGCGATTTCTTCATCTGGAATCGATGTTTTAAATCCATTTACAGCTTCCATACCTGTCAACTCAGCGATTTTATCTACAATAGCTGGTTTCTCTCCACCACCAGTAATATAAATAAACTTGTGTTTCTCTGCCGTTGGAGTAATGACCAACGGACCACCGTATCCTCCACTACCTTTTACCACTTTAATGCTTTTATATGCCATAACTGTTTCCTCTTTCTATCAAAGTGTCTTGCTAAGCGTAATGCCTTGTTGTTTTGATACATAAGCCGTCATAAAGTCTGTCACCCAGCCACCTACGAAGTTCATCACCAAACCAACCAACAGGTAGCGAATGGCTAAATCCATTGTATTGAGCCCCAAGGTTTGAATCCCAGAAGCAATCCCCATCCATACAAATAGTTCACCTGGGTTAATGTGAGGAAAAACACCATTTGAAGTGTGGCAGAATTGCATCTGTGCTGCAACAAATCCTGGCTTGTAATACTCAGGTAAGAAGCGCCCCATACTGATAGACATGGGGTTTCCTAAGATAAATGCAGAGACAAATGGCAAAATCATATAACGACTAACTGGATTTTTAGCAGAGGCTTGAGCTAACTTGTTCACCTTCTCCTCTCCTAAAAGAGCAATCAAGGTATTCATTGCCACCAAGAGCATGAGAACAACAGGTACAATCCCTGTCATCCAGCTGATAAAGGTCTCTCCACCCAGCTTAAAAAGATTCATAAATCCTTCGGCAAATTGCACAATATAGTCCATAGTAAACTCCTTCTCTATTTTTTAAATTGTAATTTTAACCTTGTGGACAAGAGTTTCAATTGGTTGCCCACACTTAACACTGGTGCAAGTTTCGGAACATCCTCATAGTTTCCTGCTTCAATTCTAAGGAATAGCTCCCTCGCATCTTCGATTGCAATTTGTAACAGCTTATTCTCCTTTCTAACCAGTGGGTTGTAAGTATCTAGGTAATGGATATCTTGACCGACATAGGATGGCATTGACTTAAAGCGCGCTGCGACTGTCACACCCTGCATCCGCTTGGCATCGACTACCTTGCCGTTTCTATCGACGGCAAACATTACAATTGTCCCAGCTTTAATCTTCCCTGATCGGCGCCCAATCGCTACTCGGCCTTTCTGACGCAACTCAGAATAGGCGGCATTAAAATGCTTCAACTGTTTGAGACCTAAGTAGATTTGCAAAACGTAGGCAGCAATCACAACAGCTCCAAAAATATAAACTGAATCCATTTTTCCTCCTATTCTTATTAGCTAATCAGCTATTTTTTACCACAGTTTTCTAGTCCCAAACGTTGTTTGATACGCAAGGTTTCTTTCATTCGGAAAGTATTATCAAATATATTAAACAGTAGATCTTGATTGAAGTCATCCAGTTCAGAAGGAACAAATAGCAAGATAAAATCACGAATAGGAGTGCCTATACGACTTTCTAACTGCAGCTGGTCTTGTTCCAACACAACGATGCAGATTTGTTCCAAACTAACATCCGTCAAATGCGGAAAAGCATAGCCATTATCTGAAATAGCTGGATGAGCCTGTTCTTTTTGTTTTAACTTTTCAACGACCTCCTGTGGGATCAGCCCCTTCTCCACTAGCTGATCTAGTAGAATCCTTAGATTCGCTTCATAGCTTTTGGTTTCATCAAATCGAACGGTTTCAACTTGGCAATACATTTGTATTTTTCGTCCTAATACCGTCCGTTCCAAGGCCTCTCGCTCTGCTTGATTTTCCTTGGTAACCAAAGACAATGATAAAAAGGGCTGAAATAATTCTTGACTGTACAAAAGATTGTCTGTAAAAATCAAATCATAGGTACGATTCAACTCTTCATAAGGCGGATGGTTCACAAAATCTAGAAAGTCCAACTGAATGTCACTGTTAAAAATTTGACGAATTTGGTGGTCAACAAGATAGCTGAATGACTGACCTGACTGTGTAATCACCGCTACTTTAGCAATCAACGGCTTACTCTTTCGAGCCAGTAACAATTCCATCCAAGCTGCCAACAGAACAACTTCCTTGTCAGAAATGTTCAAACCAGTCCGTTCCACTATACGATCTACAAAAAACTGTGAAACCACCTTAGAGAACGAACTCTGAATCAGCTGTTCTCTCAAACTAATTTCTGTGAACTGCCACTTCATAACGCTACGATTGAGCATGTAAACCAGGTGACGTTGCAAGATAAGAGCACTCTCTTCGATATCAAGACTAATTCCAAATTCTTGAACTGTGAGCGATAAAACATCCTCTGCCATGGTCAAAATATCAGGCCGACCGATCTCCGATGCCAGCAACCCAATTTGCATTGGAAAAGTCAAAAAGGCTCTTTCAGCAGCTGTCACCTCTCTACCTAGAAAATAGGCTAATATCTCGTAAAAAATCGATGGCAAGTCCAACTTATCCTGGCTAGTAAACCAAGTCAAGACATTGTCTTTTAAAGCATGTTCTCTCCTCAACACAGTAATGTTAAGTGTAGCTAGAAAGGTTCGCTCTACATCAATCGGAAAGTGTTGGCTTTCCATAAAATCCATATAAGTATCTAGAAGCTCCTGTGGCAACCCAGTCTCAGGCTCTAGATAGTCCATGATTTCATACAGGTAAAGAAGTCGCTTATGCAGTTCCTCTCCTACAATCTTAATGCCGACACCTGATTTAGATTCTAACTGCAAGCAGTAGGTTTGAAGCACCTCTTTCATCCGATTGATATCTCGACTGAGGCTACGCCGACTAATGCCCAGTGCTTCTGCGATACTATCAGCTGAAAGATAGTCATCTGTCTCCAGAAGCATTTTGAAAAAAATGGCCTGCCTTTTGTGGAAAGAGTTCAAGTCCGTTGACAACAACAAATCCTCAATTACCAAGGTCTTAAAAGCGGTATCATCAAAGATATGCAGACTTAATTTTCCACCTTGTTCCTGAATGGAAAAGATATGGTCATAGCTATACAAAAGCCCCTCAATCAACAGCTTTACAGAATGCTTGGAAAGGTTCAATCTCTCTTCCAAGTTCTCGTAGCTGACACCAGCATGAGATGATAAATAGTACAATAAGGCTTTCTTGTTTAGCTCTAAACTCATTTCTTCTTCCTAACCTCTGGTTTTTCCTCCGGACACGTTTGTCGTTACACCAGTAATGTAACTTGATCTATCTGAAAGATAGTAGCAAACCAAGTCTGCCACCTCGCTCAGTCGCCCACTTCTTCCAAGCGGGATCGTACTTGTATTTCCATAGCCTGCCCGTAGTTCTTCAACTGTTTTTCCGCGCGTATAAGCTAACGCTTCTTCATAAGCTATCGTGCGAAGACCTGTCGCCTCCATAATCCCTGGGGCAATCCCCACTACACGAATTCCATGTTTGGCCAATTCCTTAGCCCATGACCGAGTCAGCGAGTATACGGCACCTTTAGTTGCTGCATAGATACTCTGTCCCTCACTACCCTCTAATCCTGCTTCTGATGCCATATTGACAATAACACCAGCTTGTTTAGTTGCCAATACCCGTGCTACTTCTTGACTAACAAAAAATAGTCCTTTGAAATTGATTCCAACCATTCGATCGAATTTGTCTTCATCTAGTTCATATGGGCCTGCTTCCGTCTTGATATCCATCAACAAGCTCGGAATATTTATCCCCGCGTTATTCACTAGACCATCGATGGTTCCAAAGTGTTCTACTACCTTGGATACAGCCTCTTTTACAGCTTGATGATTAGCCACATTTGTTTCTACAAACAACAAGTTTTCATGAGACAGGTCTGAATTTCGAATATCCAAATTCGCAACCAAGGCTCCTTGTTCAAGCAAGCCCTCTACAATTGCTAGACCAATCCCTGAACTTCCTCCTGTGACAACATAGACCTTATCTTTGATTCCTAACCAATCTGTCATCATCTGTCCTCCTTTTCTATTTACATTCTCAGTATAAAATGAAAACGATTTAAAGTTAAGGACAGGTTTTTTCCCATGGATAAAAAATACTGTCTAGAAGTCTCTTGTCTTCTAGTATAGCAAATTTTTATTGACTGCAGAATCTTACTGAAAAAAATCAGAAAAAGAAAACAGCCCCCTTTGGGAGCTGCTCCTATCTAGTTCAATAATTGAAATTATCCTACAAACGTGCGTTCAATTCTGCACCGAGTTCTTCAAATCCTGGCTTGCCAAGAAGAGCGAACATATTTTTCTTGTAGGCTTCTACACCTGGTTGGTCAAATGGGTTGATCGCATTGAGGTAACCAGAGATAGCAATCGCCAACTCGAAGAAGTAGAAGGTGTAACCAAGTGTGAACTCATCTTGTTGTGGAAGGGTCACAAACATGTTTGGTACGCCACCATCTGTGTGGGCAAGGAGTACGCCGTCCGTTGCTTTTTTGTTTACAAAGTCAACGTCCTTACCTTGCAAGTAGCCAAGACCGTCAAGGTCTTCTGCCATTTCAGGAATCAAGATATTTTTTCTTGGTTTGTCAACACGAACCACTGTCTCAAAGATGTTGCGGTTTCCTTCTTGGATGAATTGTCCAAGAGAGTGCAAGTCTGTTGAGAAGTTAGCAGATGTTGGGTTGATACCTTTTTGGTCCTTACCTTCTGACTCACCTGCCAATTGTTTCCACCACTCGCTGAAGTATTGCAGTGATGGCTCGTAGTTAGCCAAGATTTCTGTTACATAGCCTTTTCTGTAAAGGATGTTGCGAACAGCTGCATATTGGTATGCTTGGTTTTCAGCAATTTTATCAGATGTATAGGTCTTGCGAGCAGCATTTGCACCTTCCATAAGGGCATCAATGTCTGCACCAGCTGCCGCGATTGGCAAAAGACCAACTGCTGTCAGGACTGAGAAACGGCCGCCAACATCATCTGGAACAACAAAGGTTTCCCAACCATTTGCGTCCGCTTCAACCTTAACAGCACCTTTTGCCTTGTCAGTTGTCGCATAGATACGCTTGTTAGCTTCTTCTTGACCGTATTTCTTCACAAGCAATTCTTTGAAGACGCGGAAAGCAATGGCAGGCTCAGTTGTTGTACCTGATTTAGAAATCACGTTAACTGAGAAATCCTTATCTGCCACATAGTCCACCAAGTCAGCAAGGTAGCTTGATGAGATCGAGTTTCCAGCGTAAAGGATTTGTGGAGCTTTGCGCTCTTCACGTGTTTGCAAGTTTACAAAGGCATTGCTCAAGAAATCAATAGCTGCTTTAGCACCAAGGTAAGAACCACCGATACCGATAACTACCAAAACTTCACTTTCATTTTGGATTTTAGCTGCTGCTTCCTTGATACGAGCAAACTCTTCTTTGTCGTAGTTTTCTGGCAAATCCAACCAGCCGATAAAGTCGCTACCAGGACCTGTTCCTTGACGGAGCATTTGGTCTGCAAGGGTAACTTGTGGTTGCATGTAGTCTACTTCTTGAGCTCCAACGAATTGGCCCAAGACTTTTGAATAGTCAAATGTAATATGTGTCATCTTTTTCCTCCATTTGTGTACCATAATATGATAACGCTTTATCATATTTTTTTCAAGGGATTTGTGAATTTTCATTCATTTTCATGAAATGGTTTGCGTGAACAGAATTTTTGCAATCATTTTTTCGGTCTGAATTTGCTCTTGGTAATCCTCCAAGGTCTCCCCCGCTTCTGTCACCGTAATCAGCTGTGGCAAGCACTTGGATAAAAGATAGAGGGGCAATAAGGTGACATACCATATCAGCATAACCTCAAAGATAAAGCGTGCATTATTGCCACGTTTGATATACCGTTGGCGGTACTCCTCCTTCAAGGAAGGGTGTGGAATGAAAATGTGGACATTCTTTTTCCCAGCCAGCCACATGGCCCACAACATGCGAGGCAAAAAATTGAGGGCGACCAAGACGATTTTCCCAGCCTGCTCCCACTCAAAGGCCTTTTCTACATAAGTCTGCCGGTATTGTTTATCCTTAATTGGTCGTTTGATGGATTTGCGTTCTTCTTTTGTTAGATGGCTGACGCTACTATTGTCATATTTTATGTCGGACATTTCAAGATCGACTACCTTGCTCCAATTCTTTGCAAGGGTCGTCTTACCCATACCTGGAAAAGCAAATAAAAACATAGGCTTTCCTCCTTTGTACCCATCATGCTACCATAGGTTTCCAAAACATTTCTTAAGAATTGGTATTTTACACTATCTTTTCAGAAAAGCAATACTTTTCCCCAAAAATACATCCTCAGACGGATAAATCAGCTAAAACTGCCCCTATTTCTAAAAATCAGCCAAAGAAAACCCTCTGAAAGCTTGATTTCAAAGGGTTTTTAGATTATACGCAAAAAGAGCACACACCCGACTTCGCTTAGGGCTGCTGGATTCCTCCCCTGACCCGCTTCACGCACGAATGTTGCTCCGTTTATTATTATAACACAAATTTACTAAAGTGCAAGCGGAGACTGAGTGAGATGGATGATTTGTCTAATCACTCTTGGGCTTTCAAAGCTCGTTTTTCAGTCTTCTGCCTTTCTCGGCGCTGTCTAAAAAAATCTTGCATGATCTGGGCACAGGATTCTTCCAAGATCCCCGTTTCAACCTCCACACGGTGATTGAGCCGCTGGTCTGTCAAAATATCATAGAGACTGCCCGCCGCTCCAAATTTTTGGTTGGCAGCCCCATAGACCACCTGGGGAATACGGGCCAGCCCAATGGCACCACTACACATAACACAGGGTTCAATGGTGACAAAGAGGGTCGTATCCAGCAAACGCCAATTTCCCACTGTTTGATTGGCTTCTTGGATGGCCATGACTTCGGCATGCATGATAGCCTGATTGAGTTCCTCGCGCGCATTGTGCCCACGGCCAATAATCTGTCCATCCTTAACAATGACACAGCCGATAGGAATTTCTTCCTTGTCCAGTGATTTTTCAGCCTCTGCCAAGGCCTGGCTCATAAAGTATTCTTTTTCTTCTTGTGTGTAATTCATAGGTCTATTATAGCAAAAAACAGCCCCAAGGGGCTGTTTCTATATTGTTTATTACAATTCGCCAACCAATTTCACTACGTTTTCTACTGTGAAGCCGTAGTTGTCAATAACTGTTTGGGCTGGAGCTGATGCACCAAATGTGTCGATACCGAGAACTTTACCGTCAAGACCGACATACTTATACCAACCTTGAGTCGCACCCATTTCAATCGCCAAACGACGACGGATAGCATTCGGAAGGATTTCTTCCTTATAAGCTGCATCTTGGGCATCAAATAGCTCAGTTGATGGTACAGAAACCACACGCACTTTTGTACCAGCAGCTTCTAGTTCTTTAGCAGCTTTAACAGCCAAGTTAACCTCTGAACCAGATGCTAGAAGGATAGTATCAAAGCCTTCTGCTTCGTAAACCACATAGGCACCTTTGGCAACCTTGTTAAAGTCGGTTCCTTCTTCAACTGTCAAGTTTTGACGAGTCAGGACAAGAGCTGACGGTGTAGACTTGCTGGTCAATGACAAGTACCATGCAGCCTGTGTTTCACGCGCATCTGCTGGACGGAAGACATTGAGGTTTGGCATAGCACGAAGTCCTGCCAAGTGCTCGATTGGCTCGTGAGTTGGACCATCTTCACCAACCGCGATTGAATCGTGAGTGAAGACATAAGTCACTGGAAGTCCTTGAAGGGCTGACAAACGAACTGCTGCTTTGACATAGTCTGAGAAGACGAAGAAGGTACCACCATAGACACGAAGTCCGCCGTGGGCTGCCATACCATTCAAGATAGTTCCCATTGCAAATTCACGAACACCAAACTGGATGTTGCGGTTGAGTGGATTTACTGAATCTTGCAAACCATCTTCCTTGATATAGGTCATGTTAGAGTGTGCCAAGTCTGCTGAACCACCGAGGAAGGTTGGCAAGACCTTAGCCGCTGCGTTGAGGGCATCTTGTGATGAGTTACGGGTTGCTTGTGAGAAACCATTTTCATACACTGGGAAATCAGCTTCTGTCAACTCCGCCAATTCGCGACCTTCCAAGATAGCTGTTACTTCTGCAGCCAATTCTGGATGAGCTTGCTTGTAGTCTTCTACCAATTTCACCCAAGCATCGTAGGCTGCGGCACCGCGGTCTGCTACATTAGCTTTGAAGTCCGCATACACTTCTGCTGGGATTTCAAATGGTGCATAGTTCCAGTCAAGTGCTTTGCGAGTTGCTTCTGTTTCTTCTGGACCAAGTGGCGCACCGTGGGCTGCATTGCTTCCTGCCTTGTTTGGTGAACCGTGACCAATCACAGTCTTAACCTCGATCAAGGACGGTTTGCCAGCTGCTTTAGCTTTTTCAATAGCCGCAAAGATGGCATCTACATCGGTACCATCTGTTACCAAATCTGTGTGCCAACCGTAGGCATCGTAACGGGCACGAACGTTTTCTGTAAAGGCATCCTTGGTTTCACCATCCAAGTTGATGTCATTTGAATCGTACAATACAATCAGTTTGTCTAGTTTTTGCAAGCCTGCATAAGACGCAGCTTCTCCAGACACACCTTCCATCAAGTCGCCATCACCACAGATTACGTAAGTATAGTGGTCAAAGATTGGGAAACCGTCGCGGTTATATTTAGCTGCAAGGAAACGCTCTGCTTGGGCAAAACCTGTCGCAGTTGAGATCCCTTGTCCAAGAGGGCCTGTAGTCGCATCTACACCTGCTGTATGACCGTACTCTGGGTGACCTGGTGTTTTTGAACCCCACTGACGGAAGTTCTTAATCTCGTCCATGCTTACTTCTTCAAAACCTGAAAGGTGAAGCAATCCATAAAGGAGCATTGAGCCGTGACCAGCAGACAAAATAAAGCGGTCGCGGTTGATCCAGTTTGGTTGTGCTGGATTAATGCGGAGCTCCTTGGTAAAGAGGCTGTAAGCCATTGGTGCTGCCCCCATAACAATACCTGGGTGACCAGATTTTGATTTTTCAATGGCGTCAATACCAAGGAAACGAATTGCGTTTACTGAAAGTTGTGACATCTTATTCTCCTTTTATAAAAGTCATAGGTACATTATACCATAAAGCGTTTTCGCTTGTCAGTTTCAAAAGGCAGGACTTGCGTCCCGCCCCTCTTGTCTTCTTATAGCAAGGCCTTGAATTGAATATTTGAGTCTTCTAAGAAGCAATCATCAAAGCCACGTGGGTGGTGATATTCAATACGGTCCTTGTCCATCGGATAAGTATACTTGCCACCAACTTCCCAGATGAATGGATGGAAATCATATTGCAAGCGTTCCTTACGCATTTTCCAGAGTTGCAAGATTTCATCCGTTGATGCCATGAAGTTAGACCAGATGTCATAGTGAACAGGAATGATTACCTTAGCACGCAAGTTTTCTGCCATACGGAGAAGATCGATTGAGGTCATCTTGTCTTGGATACCGATTGGGTTGTCACCATAGTTGTTGATAGCAACGTCGATGTTGAAGTCACGGCCGTGTTTTGCAAAGTAGTTTGAGAAGTGGGAGTCTGCACCGTGGTAGATGGTTCCACCAGGTGTTTCAAAGACATAGTTGACTGCCTTGCGAGCCATGAGCTCATCTGTCACAGGAAGTCCTGCTAGTTTGCCTCCATTTTCTTCGTAGCCATCGATTGGAAGAGTTACCAAACAAGTACGGTCGAAGGATTCTACAGCGTGTACCTTGATGTCTTTGAATTCAAAGCTGTCGCCCGGTGCGATACGGATGATACGGTCAGCTGGAACGCCCCATTTTTCCCAGATGTCGCCACTTTCAACTGGTCCTACAAATTTGACATGGTCTAATTTTGGATTGTTGATGATAGCAGCTGCAGTGCTGATGTCCATATGGTCGCTGTGGACATGTGATACCAGGTAGTAATCCAATTCATTGATGGCGAATGGATCGATAACCATCGGCTGCACACGCAAGTTTGGTTGCAATTTGCGAACACCTGCCATGTTAGCCATTTGGTGTCCCCAAACCATATCTTTCACTTTTTTAGTTGACTTGCCACGCGATGACCAAAGGTCCATGACCACGTTCGCACCACCTGGTGTTTTAATCCAGACACCACAATTTCCAAGCCACCACATAGCAAAGTTGCCTTCTGGCACTACTTCTTCTTCAATTTCTTCATTGAGCCAAGTTCCCCATTCTGGGAAGGTTGAAAGAATCCATGATTCTCTTGTAATATCTTGAACTTTAGCCATTTTTTCATTCCTCCTATAAGGCTGATTGTATTTCTATGTTTCTAGTATATGCGCAACAGGTCACAAAAAAAAGACCAAATAAAACACAGGCTTGTGTTCACATTTGGACTTTTGTACGCAGATGGCTAATACAAATCCGTTTCCAGATCGGAACTAGCTAAGCTTGCCAATAATTCATTGGCAATCAGATTTTGCAAACGCTGTTTCAATTCCAAGGCTTCCTGGCCATTTTCAACATATGACGCTAGGAGTTTGTCCAATTCCATGGCAAAACCTTTTTGGCTGTCTGTCAGACTGCGGTATTTGGCAAAATGAATCAAACGCAAGACATCATCAAAATCCAGAATCGGATGAACCTGAATCACAGGCAAATCCGTATCCGTCACTTCATTGGTCGAAATCAAGAAGTCCACCTCCAACAGGTCTTCCACACTCTTAAATTGCTCTGTTGTAAAGACGGCAGAGATGGTTTTTTCAGGTAGGTGGTGCTGGCATTGTTTCATCAACAATTTCTGCACAGAA
Source organism: Streptococcus sp. 29896 (assembly GCF_032594915.1). NCBI lineage: Bacteria > Bacillati > Bacillota > Bacilli > Lactobacillales > Streptococcaceae > Streptococcus > Streptococcus suivaginalis. The sequence continues at coordinate 1,958,060 of NZ_CP118733.1, forward strand.
ACTCCCTCATCACAGATAAGAAAGACAGTCGGACTGGTCAGCTTTCGACTACTGCTTCGACGAAGGGCTCCACCCAAATGCACCGTCAAATAAGCAATATCCTCATCTGTCAACTGGATTTGCCAGGCTTCCTCCAAGATATGACTAGAAGATTTTGTCAATCGAAAGAGGGTGTCATACTTGTAGCGAATCTGGTCAACCAAGGGATTTCGCGATAAGATTCCATAGGTTTTTCGAAACAGCATGGCCTTGCAGTGAGCCAGCAAATCATGGGCTAGCTCCTCTTTTTTCTCCAAATCAAAATCTGAATGTAGTTCAAAATGACGGATAAAGGCATCGACCACCTTCTTCAAATCCGCAAAATCCTGACTAGTAACATGGGCATCTCGGTCCTTTCGATAAGACAAGAGCAAGACGGCAATCAGCGACACTTCAATCTCGTCTAAATCAAGACCAAACTGCTCTTCTAAGGACTGGCTAATTTTTTGAGCAACACCATACTCAATCCGTTCATAAACCAAGGCAAATTCTCGGACAATCGCATCCTTTTCCTCCTGTTCTAAACTCATATTGCGATAGGTGAGCAGCATATAAGGAAGAATCTTAAGCATCAGTTCAATTTCAGAACGATTGATTTTCTTACCAAGGTCTTTTTCAATACCATATACCTGGCGGGACAAAAACTGGGCCAAATCTTTTGAAAAAAGGGACTGGCAACCACTGAAAAGACTAACCTTGTCTTCCAAAATGCTGACAAAACTCTTGCTCGCTTCTGTGAACAAACTATAGAGTAAAGAGTGGATATATTGGATTTTTGTCAAGGGATGACAGGCCAGATCGTAGCCTTGTGACTTAGAAACATAGAGGGTCATCTGATACTGTTCCTTACTCAATCGACTGCGGATTTCATTAAGGTCATTGAGAACAGTATTTCGTGAAACCTCTGTCAGATCCATTAATTTTTCCAAGGTAATCCGTTCGCGCGCGATACAAATATAAAGGAGCATCAACTGCATGCGCTCATCCATATTCATAATGTAGCTATAGGAATCAATGGTCGAAAGCAGATAACGGCAAACTTGCCGTTGGCTATCTGACAAGCGGATTCCAATGCGAGGCAGGCTCTCGATTGGCTCGACATGATCTGGAAAGGCAGCGTTAATCTTTTCCAGATGGTAGTAAATTTTCCGTCTGGATTGCTGCAACTCCTTTGAAATTTTCATGATTGTTTCCGACTCTTGCAGTCCAATCAAATACCGTAACAAGGCACAGCTACTTTGATCTAGAAACACCCCTATTCCTCCTTTCATATCTTATTCTATCTTACCATAATTGAAGTGGAGATTCTAACAATTATATAAATAGGTATGCATTTTTACACATCAATAGATGCTCTTAATAATTTCTACCCGTGTGATCAAATCTCCGTGCATATTGTCAATCCGTAGGGCGACATTTTTCAGATAGACACAGGCACCAATGGCGATCGTTTTTTCCTCTTCATTCAGTTTGCGAGTGACAAATTCGCGCAGAGTCTCACTACCTTGGCTAGGAATTTTGACACGGGCAATGATATTGGCAACCTTGACCTTTTGACTGGCACGCATGATGATGTTATTGGAATCATCAAACTGGGTAAAGAGATATTTTCGCACCGCAAATAAGATGGCAACCGATACGATTCCAATCAAGTAATCCATACTGGAGCCGTGTTCCACAATCAATTGGCGAGCAATGGCAACCAGGAGTACCTCAATCACCGTGCTAGGGGATTGTTTGCAGAGCATTTTGATAAATTCAACCCCAACTGCCAGGGTCATGGCTTTACTCAAAAAGCTCTGAATAAAAGCATCTGCCTGTATCTCACCTGTGAAGGACTGAAGGAGGTCAGCTAGTAGCAAGCCCGACAAGGCAAGAAGGGCAAGGCCTAAAATGGCAGACAAGATCAACTCAAGATAGTAGGCAATCTCTGTCAGACTGTCTTGTAAAAATTTTCTCATATCCTCTCCTTTCAAAAAAAGAAGAATGAGGAGAGCTCTTTTCTCATTCTTCTAATCCTTTTTCTAGAAATCAAGTTTAGTGAGCATCACCCTTCTGTCCGTAGTAGGCATTTGGACCATGTTTACGGAGGTAGTGCTTGTCCATGATATAGCTTGGCGCTGGCTCCACCCGTGGATTGATTTGTTCGGTGTAGCGGTTCATCCGAGCCACTTCCTCAAGGACAACGCTATGGTAAACTGCCTGAGCAGGATCCTTGCCCCAGGTGAATGGTCCGTGGTTGCGAACAACAATGCCTGGAACAGCAACTGGGTCAATGCCTCGACGCTCGAATTCCTCGATGATAACTGCACCTGTTTCTTTTTCATAGGCCGAGTTTACTTCCTCAGCTGTCAAAGAACGGGCACACGGTACTGGGCCGTAGAAATAGTCCGCATGAGTTGTCCCATAGAATGGAATGTCACGACCAGCCTGAGCCCAACCCACTGCCTCTGTCGAATGCGTATGCACAACAGCATGGACATTTGGCCAAGACTTGTAGAGGGCAACGTGAGTCGCCAAGTCAGATGAAGGATTAAGATCACCTTCCACTACATTTCCATCCAAGTCCGTAACGACCATGTTTTCTGGGGACAATTTTTCATAGTCCACACCAGAGGGCTTGATGACGATGCGACCAAGTTCTCGGCAGACTTCTGATACGTTGCCCCACGTAAACTTGACAAGTCCATGAGTAGGTAGGGCGATGTTGGCTTCATAGACCCGTTGGCGCATTTCCTGTAAATCTTTTGGCATTAGTTCAACCCCGCTTTCTCAATCAATGGATAGAGGAAATCTTGTGCCTCCTTGATAGCAGCTCGTGTTTCCTCAACTGTTTCGCAGTTTTCAGACCACATCTCAATCAAGAATGGACCTTGGTAGTTGGTCTTTTTCAAGACTGCAAACATATGCTCCCAGTCCACACAGCCCTGACCGAATGGGACATCACGGAATTGACCCTTGGAGTTTTCAGTTACTGCATAGGTATCTTTCAAGTGAAGGGCTGCAATGGAACGGTGTCCCAGGTAAAATTCGCTGTAAATGTCATTGTGCCAAGCAGACACATTTCCAGTATCTGGATAGACAAAGAGATAAGGCGAGTCGATTTCTTTTTCAACGGCTAGGTATTTTTCAATGGAGTTGATAAATGGATCATCCATGATCTCAATAGCCAACATGACCTGAGCCTGTTCTGCCCAGTCGCAAGCCTGACGAAGATTCTTTATGAAACGCTCTCTGGTTTCAGGTGATTTTTCCTCATAGTAGACGTCATAGCCAGCCAACTGGATGACCCGAACCCCCAAATCCTGAGCCAGTTCGATACACTGCTTCATGGTTTCTAGGGACTTGGCTTCAAGAGCAGGGTCATTGGAGCCAAGCGGATAGCGACGGTGACCAGAGAAGCAAATAGTTGGAATACGAACACCTGTTTCATAGATGGCCTTGACCATCTCCAAACGCTCTTCCTTGGTCCACTCCAAGCGAGCTAGGCGAGCATCGCTCTCATCCACCGACATTTCCACAAAGTCGAAACCTAATTCTTTGGCAAACTCCAAACGCTCCTTCCATGTGAAGTGCTTGGGTGTTGCCTTTTCATATATTCCGATTGGTCGTGCCATGGGTCTTACCCCCAAATACGACGGATTTCGTCTTTAAATTCACGCGCCGCAGCTGCTGGATCTGCCGCTTCTGTAATACCGCGGCCTGCGATAAAGGTGAAGACATCTACACCTTCGAAAAGCTTGAGCGTATCAACATCCAAACCGCCTGTTACAGAAACACGGAAGCCCATATCAACCAATTTTTTCACTTTATTGAGGTCTTTTTCGCCCCAAGTTTCGCCAGCAAGGAGGGCATCACGAGATTGGTGGTAGATCGCTTGGGAAATACCTGCATCCAACCAGAGTTGAGCCTGTTCATAAGTCCAATCACCGTAAAGCTCGATTTGGATTTCACCCTTGTCACCACGAACTTCCTTGATGGCCTTCAAAGCTGCTTCCATAGTTGGAATAGTTGCAGAACAGATACAAGTCATCCAGTCCGCACCACGAACAGCATTGTTTTTAGCAACCGTACCACCAGCATCCGCACACTTGGTATCCGCAACGATAATCTTGTCTGGGAAAAGGCTACGAAGCACTTCTACCAACTCGCTACCAACTTGGAGCAAGCAAACCGTTCCTGCTTCAATAACATCCACTTCATGACCAACGGAGACAGCCGCTTTAATCGCTCCTTGCAAGTCTGAATGGTCAAGGGCAACCTGTAAATTTGGGATATGTTTTGTCATCTTTTCTTCCTCCTAGCTATCCAAGTCTAAACCTTCTAAGTACGGGCTATTTTTTGATTCTTCCACCATTGCTAAGACTTCCTCCGGTGTCTGACAAGCTACCAGACGCTCAATGGAATTTTCCAATTCAAAGAGAGCAATAATTTGTGGAATAGCTACTGACGTGTGAATCTTTGGATCTGTCGCAGCCAAGGTCAACAGAACAGAAACCTCCTTACCGTCTGAAAAGGCTACTGGTTTTGTTAAGGTAATCAAGGCAAAGGAATCCTTCAAGACACCGACACCCGCTTGGGCATGAGGCATAGCCATGCCGGGCATGAGCACATAGTAGGGACCATATTCTTCGGTCGAAGCAATAATGGCATCATAGTATTCTTCTGTCGCAGCACCACTTTCAATCAGCGGTTCAACAGCCTTGTGAACAGCCTCCTGCCAGGTTTCCGCCGTCAATCCCAAGCGAATGGAATTGTTTTCTGTAAATGATTTTTGTAAATTCATACTCGTTCCTCCCTATTTGAAAGGGGATGGGAAGAAATCCCGTCCCCTATTCATTACAATACTTGACTAAGTTTAGTCTTGATTTCGTTGTCGTCCATGAGGTTGTCAAGACCAACCAAATGACCTTTCGTACGACCTTCCAATTCAGCAATCAAGTGATTGGATGCAACCACAATATCGTATCCTGCTGCCAAACCTTTTGCTTCACCTACTGAGCAAGAAGCCGATTGGAAATCTGTTACACCGAGTTGACGAAGAGCGTTTTCAACCTTCATCTTGATAACCATGGATGAACCCATGCCATTACCACAAGCTGTTAATACCTTAACCATATTGTTTTCTCCTGTGTTTTTATAAAATATATTTTGTTTTTTTAATGAACCAAGTAATAAATAAAGTTTTGTTCTGTTGATTTTCGAAGAGTGTTAGTCTGCTTGCGCCTCACCGCGATAGTAAGCTTCCTTATCTTTTGCTTTAGCAAATTGCAACTGTGGAATTGCCAACAAGAAGAGGCAGACAAGAATGAAGCCAGCAATACCAAGGTACTTGAAGCTATATGCAAATGGCAACCAAGGGATTTCGAAGTCGATATTTCCGTGGTAACCACCGCTCAATTCAAGCAAGCCGACGCAGACTGCACCAAGGGCAACTTGAAGAACACCTGAGAGGAAGGAAAGAATTGCTGCTGCTTTCCAACCACCACGTTTGTCTGCGTAAACCGCGATAGCGGCATTGTCAAAGAATACTGGTACGAAACCGGTGATGATGAGGATTGGGCTCTTGAAGACAATCAAGAGAACGATGGTAATCAATTGACCAATCAAACCGAAGGCAAAGCCTGAAAGAACTGCGTTAGATGAGCCGAAGCCGTAAGAAGCTGCAACGTCCACCGCTGGGAATGAACCAGGAAGCAACTTGCTTGAGATACCTTGGAAGGCATTTGTCAATTCTGCTACGAACATGCGGACACCTTGCATCAAGATGAAGAGATAAACTGAGAAAGTGAAAGCTGTTTGAACAACGTACATGAAGAAGGCTTGTTTTGCTGGGTTATATGGTGTGCCTGAAGTGATGACTTCTGGGTTTGCCATGATTTCTGGACCCAAGATGAACAAAATTACACCGAAGAAGACCAACATCAAGGTTGCAGATGCAACAACTGTATCATGGAAGATGTTGAGGAAGCTAGGCAACTTCAAGTTATCCAAGTTGTCTTCTTTTTTACCAAGTTTTGGAGCAATCTTATCTACAAACCAGATAGCAAATTGTTGTTGGTGACCGATGGCAAATCCACCTCCACCTGTCAAGCGTTGCGTTGCTTCAACGGTCATGTTTGAGCTAACCGCCCAGTAGATACCGCAGATGATACCGATAGCTGCTGTACCAAATTCATTACGGAGCCCTGGAATCAAGAAAAGCACCATCAAGGAAATAGTTGCAGCCTGTTGAACCATGATGTGACCAGTGATGAACAGAGTCCGTACTTTTGTGACCTTACGAAGTGCCACCAAGAGGATATTGACACCAAAACCGATCAAGAGAGCTGTCGTTGCTGCTGATACGAAATCAGGAAACTCTTCCGCAATTTTTCCGTTTGCCGCTGCAAGACCGAAGTAAGGGTCAATAACCGCCGCATCGATTTGGAACTTGTAGTTCAAGGCTGCCAAGATTGGACGGAAGGTTGTTACCAAACCACCTGCAGCTACGTTCAAAATCATGTAGCCGACCGTTGCTTTGATAAACCCTGCAAAGACATCATGAGGCTTTTTCTTTAAGAGGGCATAACCCACCAATACCAAAAGACCTACGAAGAAAGCTGGATTCTGCAAGATGTTTTGCGAGAACCAGTTTAATGGGGTTTGAAGAAAATCCATTTTTCATTCTCCTTTTTGAAATGATTTTTATGGCTTTATTATAATTCTTGAAAGCGCAAACAAAAAGACCAAATAAAACACAGGCTTGTGTTCACTCTTGGACCATTTCCCGAACAAAGCCCATTTTCAGCCTCAGCCCTACTTTTTCTCCTCCTTCCTCTACCCCAAGAAAAAAACAGACCGCTCCCTCTAGCGGTCTGCCACTCTATGATCATAGAAAGAATAGAAGCCTAACGTGTCGCCTGATAAACCAGTTCGGACTGATGGTTTTTGAGAAACTCAACCATCTCTGAATCAGGAATCTGGCGACAATAAAGATTAGCCCGTATCGTCACATCCTCTTCTCGACATGTTGACAAGACAATGTAGCGGTCCGTTGATTGGATAGTAATGGATGGGTTTCGTGTCACCGCATCGCGACTCACCATAGCCAACTGGGTTACAAATTGCTTATCATCTTCAAAACTTGTACGATAAAAAGCAGTCGTCTCCGGAACGATAATCAAAAAAGCCGCCTGATAGTAGTAGATTCGTTCAGGTGTCTGAATGACAATGTAAGGATGTTGATCAAAATATTCCTGGTTATCATAGAAATTGACATCATTAAACATCCGATGGTCTGGAACAGCTGTACCCCTAGCATGCCCAAATAGCCAAGTCAATTGGTCGCTGAAATCGCTCCTGTTATCCATATCCATGAAGACCGTCCCCATATAGGGATCATATCCCCCATCAAAGGTCTTTGATAGATAGGTCGCATTGTCACCCGTTTGCACCACAGGTTCATCCAACATGGTTCCTGGTGCATAAATATAGGCGATTGTCTCTGGGTTGATAGCCTGTAGGCTTGCAAACTGACTGGCCAGGTTGGCTTTTTCTTCCTCTGAAACCTGATAAGAAGAAGGAGGCTTCTCTGCCTGACTGCTGGACTTGGTCACCGATGACTGAGTTCTCTCTACCTGACTTGTTTGCGTGCTTAGTAAGGTAAAGGAGATAAAAGCAAGGGACACAAGGGCCAACAGACCTAGCAGTAGGGGTAGGACTTTAGATCTCTTCATCGTAGTAGGCTCCTATTATGAATGAAAATAAAGTTGCCAAGAGCTGGCAACCTTATTTATCAGAATGGGTGATGGGCAACTTATTTCGCTACGCTTGTTTTAGGCAATACTTTTGCAGCTGGTGCTTCAGTTGGAACTTCCACATCCGTTGCAATGCCATATACATAGCCCTTACCATCCTTATCAATCGCACCCTTCAGGTTCAATGCCTCTTTAGTAGGTGCTGTTGTAGGAACCGCTGTAATCAACACTTCGCCATCCACAACAGTCGCTTCATATTTCAACTCAGCAGTATGATCTGATGTAGTTGGTGCTTCAGCTGGAACTTGTACATAAACAGACTCACCTGCCGCCAATGACGCTTCAATATCCAAAGTTGGAAGTACTTCAGCTGTAGGCGCTTCAATAGCGGAATGATTGTTTGGATCGATGGTTGTGCCAGGTTCCAAAGCAAATACAGGACTAGCCAAGACTGTTAAAAGAGCAAGACCAGACAAGGTAACAAGTGACTTTTTCATAGTATTCTCCTTTCTTACTAAAGAAAAAAATGATATCGAAAACGTTTCCAACTCTATTATACGGAAAATTATTTCGAAAATCAAAAAATTGTATGTTCATATGTGAAATTAAAAAACAGCTCCGATTAAATCGAAGCTGTTGGAGGAAATCCTATTCTTCCCGTTTTTTCTGTTTGAGCAAGACAGCTGAAGCTGCAAGGCCAGCTAAGCCCAGGTAGATGGCTGCTCCATCAGCCTGCTCACCTGTACTTGGCAGAACAGATGAAGACTGGCTCTCAGCCTCTGAAACAGGGACACTGGTTGGAAGCGGACTAGCTGCTTGTTCAGAATCAGAAGGTGTTTCCATATGCCCCTCTGGTAAAACAGGAGCTGTTGGAGCCGTATCCGGAACCAGATCCAAGTGTCCTTCTGGCAAAGCCTCCGCTAAAGGCGCCTCATCTGGGACCCAGGTCACTAGTTCAGACTCCAAGCGAATCACCGTTGCAGTCAAAGGTGCAAGTACAACTGCATCATCTGTCAATGTCACACCTACCAAATCAGTCAGCGCTGCTATTCCAGCCCGCTTACCATCGACCAGCACTTGACCCTTCAGCAATTCTTTGTAACTATCTGAAAGAACAAAGCTGCGCTCCTTGTTATCTGCGTTAACAAAGACAGCATAGCGGTCCCCATTGCTTGCAATGGTTTGATAGGCAATGACCACATCATTTTTGGCAATGCCATTTTGACCTGGAATTGAAATCAAGCTAACCTTCTGCTCAACTTCTTCTTTTGTTCCCAAACGGAAGGCATCTGTAGATTTGCGCAGGGCAATCAATCCTTTTGTAAAGGCCTGAGTACGGGTATTCTCTTGATAGAGCGCCTCATCTGTCGCTTTGGTCCAGTCAAACTTGTTGACCGCATCCGATGAATCGTAAGAATCATGAATGTAGTATGGATAGTCAAATGGCGTTCCATCTGCATTGGTCAACAAATGCGCCTTGTTTGGTACCTTGTCCTCTGTAACTGGCTCCTTGTAATCAGGATGGCGGAACTGTTTGGTCCGTCCATACTCCTGACCAGAATGGATAAACGGTGTTCCTTGAGCAGTCAAGACTAGCAAGTTACCCAAGCGTTGACGTTGGTGAATTTCAGTATAGTTTTCAGCGATTGATGGATCCTTCTTGATGGACTGAGCGATAATATCAAAGAGGGTCAAGTTATCATGCGCAGCAATATACTGGATCACATCGCCTGGATCATCTGCCAAGAAGTTGCCTGGTTGTGCCTTGATGTTATTGAAGACAGACTCAACACTCTTAGCACCGCCTGTGATAAAGGCTGGCTGACCTTCGTTTGGATAACCAGATTTAAGTGTGTTACGAATCTCATCTGAGAATACCGCAACCGTATCTGTTGAACTCATCCAGTCTTGGTCCGCTGGCTGAACAGGCTGATTGGCATCACCTGTAAAGGTTCTCCATCCTTCACCAAGCATAATAATGTTTGGATTGAGTTTTTGAGCTTCAGTAAAGGCCAGCTCAATTGCTTCGGCATCATGGTCCCCCATCATATCGAAACGGAAACCATCTACCTTAAACTCATCCACAAGATACTTGATGGAATCAACTAAGACACGACGGCTCATGTAGTGAGTGGTTCCCAGACGACCACCACCAAAGCTTGATTTAGCCGTACCATCAGCCTCCATGAAGTGATAATAGTTTGGCTCCAAATCTTCAAACAAGAAGGTCTTAGAAGTGTGGTTATAGACCACATCCAAAATCACACCCATGCCTTGTTTGTGAATTTCATTGACCAGATTTTTGAACTCTTCAATGCGTTTCATTGGATCGGTCGGATCTGTAGAATACATACCTGTAAAGGCAAAGTAGCTCTGTGGATCATAGCCCCAGTTGTAGTTGCTGTTGCTAGAAGCGTACTCGCTCATCCGCTCTGCATTTTTCAATTCATTGACATAATAGTAGCTCATAACTGGGAGCAGCTGAATATGGGTCACACCCAAGTCCTTAAGGTAGCTGAGTCGCTCTGCAAAGGCCGCAAAGGTACCGAACTGAGCTGTCAATTCATCAGAAATAGCAGGATCTGATGTGAAGTCACGAACATGTGCTTCATAGATAATAGCATCTTCACGCTGATTGAAGTTAGGAATTGTGGCATAGTCCAAACCACTTGGACCAACTTCTGATGGATCCACAATCGCAGCTTTTGCAATCCGATAAGATGGATCTGTATCTGCCAAATCACTATTCCACTCAGCTAAAGACTTAGCATATGGGTCCAAGACCAGAACAGCTTGATCCCCACGAGTGATTTCATAATGGTAGTAGTAACCACGATAGTCCGCGATACCAAGACCTGATTGACTGTTCAATTCGAGGTCCCATTGTCCCTTATCTCCCTTGATCATAGCCAATTTACCGACCACCTTAGACTGGTCATCCTTATCATAAAGAACAACTGCTACACTGTCTGCGCTTGGAGACCAGAGAGTCATATCAACGACACTACCAGCCTGATGCACACGTGCACCAAGCTCTCCACCATAAGCATAGAGCTCATCCTTCAATTGCCAGCTCATAGTTGTTGTGAAACTATCATTGCCATATTTGAGGGTATAGCCCGCATTTTCTTGGTTGAAATCCCCGAGGACTCGCACCTTGTTGCTTGTAGCATCCAAGACAAGGTCCGTCACAGCAACTGTCTGACCATTCTTATCTGTTACAGACAATTTCTCCAAGATGCTATCCTTATCAGCACCTTCCAGCCTTGTAAAGGCTGCTTCTAGAGCTGTTAGGCTAACATGAGAAACACCTGTCACACGGACATTATTGACAAAATAAGGGTTGGTGTAAATAGTCGCATCATCATCCTTGAGGAAGATTTGTGTCTGATTTTTCAAATCTTTAAAGCTATAATCTTTCTGTTGAATCTTCACATCATCTCCTGACTTGCTTTCATCCAATAGCAGGAAGCCAATGGAACTTGGTAAATCTGTCAATTTGACATCAATATAGGCACCGTACTTGCCTTGGTTTTCAAAATCAATACCATTTGGCCAGTCACCCAAGGCAACATCAGTCACATCTCCCCAGATCCAGAGACCTTTTTGGTCATAATTGCCATCGGTACGGAAGTAATTGATACGGATGTAGCCTTCTTTAAGCGGTTGATAGAGGCTGAGTTGGTAGTTTTCATCAAACCAAGCTTCATTCATCTTGGTGCTAATCCGTTCAATGGTCTTGTCACCCGTGATGTTATCACCAGAAGTGTTATTAATCAACAGACTAATCTTGCTAGCTGTTTCGTCTTTCATCTTGATGTCCAGATAATAGCCATAGTCATCCTGTTTAGCGGTACTGAAATTGGTTGCACCCGTTGGCCAAGCACCAACATCTGACGATGGTTTTTCGACATCATCCCATGTCCATAGACCTAGACTAGATAAATTATCAGATGGTAAGGTTTTGAAGTGAACACGGAAGTAGCCTGCTTCAATTGGCTCTTCAGTCGCTCCTTGCACACTTGCATTGACGATGTCACCTGCTTGAGTCTGAAGGAGCATGGTGCCACCTTGACCGATAGTTGGAAGTTCGACTTGAACAACCCATTTACCGTCTTTCTCAATAGCTTGATACGTTTTTCCTGTGTAGGCATCTGTGACCACTACATCCTTACCAGATACTTCAAGCGCTATTTCCTTGCTCTCGGTATTGGTTGAGAAGACAAGATAGGCAGCTTGATCTTGGTAACTGCGTTTGCTGATAAGCCAACCTTGGCTATCATTTCCAGCAAGGGTGCTTGTATCACCACGTGAGAGCAATGTTGAATTGGCATTACGGAAAGCCAACAATTTTTGATAGTGGTCTGCGATGTCGCTAGTCTCTACCTTGCTCCAATCGAAATCGTACCGGTTGTCATAAACTGGCCAGTTGTTTTGTCCAGATTGACCTAATTCTTCACCGTAGTAGATGACTGGCTGACCTTTAGCAGTAATCAAAAGACTAGCAGCCAATTTCAGTTTATCCAGATTTCCTTCTTTTTCTGCGCCACCGAGACTGTAAAGGAAACCATCTTCGTCATGACTACCCAAGAATTGACCCAGAGAAGCTGCACTAGTCAGAACCTTGCTACGTTCTTCCAGCTCTTTTCCAGCTGCTTTCAGTTGACCATTGACCAGATATTTAGCAATATCCTTGAAGCCAAAGTCCAACAGACTGTCCATCGTACCGATTCCCAAGTCACCCTTGGTATCTTTATAGTTAGCTCCCCAAGTTTCCCCAATCAAGTGGAAGTCAGGATCTCTATCCACCAATTCATTTTTGAAATGTTGCCATGTGGTATCATCAACGTGTTTGACTGTATCGACACGGAAACCATAGATTGAATTACCTTTAGCAGTTGTTGAGCGTTCCAACCAAGATGCCTGCCAAGCAACCAACTGATTGCGAACCGCAGCTTCTTCTGTCTTGAAGTCAGGCAGTCCTGCAAGCGAACCGAGCTGGTCATCTCCCTGCTTGTCTTCTTCCTTAGTCCGTACCATACCTGCAAAGGTTTCTTCTGTGCCATAGCCAGCATGGTTAAGAACCACATCGACAACAATGTTTATTCCTTTTTCTGCCGCAGCATCAATCAATTCGTGGAAGTCGGCTAAACTTCCCAAATGCGGATTTAGTTTCTCAAAATTGGATGCCCAATAACCATGGTAAGCATAGTAATCTCCATCTGTTGCGCTACCAACATTCTGTGGAACATTTTCCACAATCGGAGTCAACCAGATAGAATCCACACCCAATTCTTTCAGATAGTCTAGCTTGGCTGTCACTCCTTTGAAGTCTCCGCCTTGGTAAAGACCGCGTGGGTTGGAGGCTGTTCCTTCCACTAGCTTGTCATTGCTGGTGTCCCCATTGTAGAAACGGTCTGTCATCATGAAGTAGATGACTTGCTCGTCCCAGTCTTTTTCACCATCTGCCTTGATACGCTCTATAATGGTCACATCCAATTTTGTTTCGTAGTAACCATTGTCTTTATCATAGACTTTTACAGGAAGACTATATGTACCTGGCGCTGTGCTAGACGTCGCTTTAATGGTCACACGATTGAGCTCAGTAGAGATTGGCACAAGGCCTCCACCGATGGCACTTGTATCGACTTCCATTTTGACAATCTCAGCATTTTCAGGGTTGGTGACAGTTACAGATACCAAGCCGCTTTCATTGTAGTTGAATGGTGCTTTCACACTTGCCTCAAGGGTCACATTTTTTGTCCCTGGAGTCGCCTTGCTGGTATCGAGTTCTACTTTCTCTTCGATAAAATATGGATTTGTATAGACTTTGTCGTCACCATTTCGAAGGAAAATTTGGCTATGCCGTTTACGATCTGCAAAGGCTAAATCAATCGATTTATTGCCCGCAAGATCTGGATTATTCTGATTGATTAGTAGAAATCCAAGCTTAGAATCTAAACCATTCGATAGAGGAATGTCAACATAGGCGCCATATTTGCCAAGTTTAAAATCAACGGCACCTGTTGGCCAGCCATCACTTGCTTCAGTCGTATCGCCCCAAGTCCATACGCCCCAACCTTCATAATTGTTGTCTTCACGTGTGTAATTGATGCGGAGAACATTTTCATCTTTGAGCGGCTCATAGCTAGACACGCTGTAGTCACTAGCGATCCAGGCTTCATTCTGTTCCGGAACAAGAAGCTCCACTTTTTGGTCCGATTCTGTTATTTTTTCCCCATTCTTGAGGACCAGATAGCCAATCGTTCCTGGTGTCTCAGATTTTTTAATATCAACGTAATGGCCGTAGTCATCTACCTGACTGCTTGAAAAATTCGCTGTATCCCTTGGCCATTGATTACCATCGGACAGCTCTGCCACTCCTCCCCAAGTCCACAGTCCTTGGCTTTCTGGTGCTGTTTCATCTACATTTTCAAAGTGCAGACGAATGCTGCCTTCTTCGATAGGGGTTTCTGCTGAAGAAGTATTTTCTTCTGTAGCTGTTACAGGCTCAACTGACTCAGTTGCTGTCGGAAGAACTGCTTCTTCTGAAACAGCTGGCTGGCTTACCCCTTCTTCAACAGCTAAGGGGCTAATAGATGAAGCCGTATCAAGACTGTCTCCTGCCTGATTAGCTTCTGTCGCTCCTGTATCTATTGCTGCCACCGTGGTTGTGTCCAACTCATTTGCTTCTACCTGATAGGCTGGTCCTGCAAAAAAGAGACTGCTCGCAATACCGATGGATGCAACGCCAACGGACAAGGTGCGAATGCCAAAATGGAGGCGTTTTTCTCCCATTTTCTGTTTCATAGTTTCCTCCCTGTTTATATCTTTATACTATATAGTATAAAAGAGAAATTATTTTTTGCAAACGTTTTCTTAAATGTTACCGATAACATTTTTACATTAAAAAAAAAGAGAAACCTAAAGCGTGGTTTCTCTTTGAATCAATTTGGCTGGGAAAAACAGGGAGGTCGGTTCATCTTGCTGGCTCTGGATGGCTTGCAAGAGTTGTTCGAGGCAGGCCTGCCCCATTTGACTGAGCGGCTGCTCCATAGTGGTCAAACTAGGTCTAGAAACCTTATCTAGGAAAAATCCATCAAAACCAATCACCCCAACCTCCTCAGGAATCCGTTTCCCTCTTGCTTCCAACCCTCGAACCAAGCCCAGCGCAAGGCGGTCCGACCCACAAATGAAGGCGGTTTTGACATCGCTAGAAAGCTCCAGACCATCCAACAAGGCTTGGCTAACACGGGATCGATTTTCTAACTTGTAGAGCTGAGGAGAACATCCCAAGTCCTCCATGGCAGCTACATAGCCCGCCTGCCGAGAATGAGCAAAAGACTCTTCCAAATCCAGTCCAACATAGATCAGCTGGTCATACCCCTGCTGATGGGCAAACAAACTTGCCTGATAGGTAGCTGCGCGATTATCCGTATCCACGAAGGAGAAACCTGCCTTATTTTCCCCGAAAAGAACCAAGGGCTTAGTCAGAGAAGCCAGCCATTCATAGTCAGACTGACGGGCTCCCATCACGATATAGCCATCACACTGATCCGACAGGGCCTCCTTTGCCGTTGCCAGGTGCATGCTGTATTGATTGGTCTGAGCAGCCTGGGCAATTCCTGCCAAAAGCGCAGCATAATAGGGCTCCACCAGCGCCATCTCTTCTAAAATCATCACCTGAATAATCCGGGTCCGCTTTTGCGCCAAGGCTTGAGCCTGAATATTGGGACGGTAATTCAAGTCCTTCATCGCCTGTTCGACCAATTCCCTCAAGGATTGGCTCACTTTTTCTGGATGATTCAATACCCTAGACACCGTCATTTTGGACACATTTGCCCGACGGGCAACTTCTGCAAGACTAACCATCCTCATCCTCCTTGTTCATTTTTACGCAAACGTTTTCTCTATTATAACCCAAAAAAGACCTGCTGAAAAGTTAAAAAAAGACCAAGGCTTAACCTTGGTCTGTACTTTCTTGACGAATCCGAGCCAAGAACTGCTTGGTCCGTTCTTCTTTTGGATGGTCAAAAATCTGCTCAGGACTGCCTACTTCCACAATCCGACCCTGGTCCATCAGAATGACCTTATCTGCCACAGCACGCGCAAATCCCATCTCATGCGTTACAACCAGCATGGTCATACCTTCCTTAGCCAATTCCACCATGACTTCCAGCACTTCTCCGATTAACTCCGGGTCCAAAGCCGAAGTCGGCTCATCAAAGTAAATCACTTCTGGATTGGTAGCAATGGCACGTGCAATACCGACCCGTTGCTGTTGACCACCTGAAAGCTGACTTGGATAGGCCTGGTATTTATCTCCCAACCCCACCTTGTCCAAGGCAGAGCGACCAATTCGCAAGGCTTCTTCCTTATTCAATTTTCGTCCGACAATCAAGCCTTCTGTGACATTCTCAAGCGCTGTTTTATTGGCAAAAAGATTATAGTGCTGGAAAACAAAGCCAGTCCGTTTACGAATGGCTGCAATAGCTTTCTTTGACATCTTAGCCAAATCATAGCTTTCGCCTCCAAAGGTCAAACGGCCGCTATCTGCTTCTTCTAAGAAATTCAAGGACCGCAAGAGACTGGTTTTCCCAGAGCCAGATGGCCCCAGAATTACTACTACTTGTCCACTTTCAAGCCCCATATCCAAATCATAAATCACCTGCTGTCCCTTGAAGGACAAATTTAGTTGTTCAACTTGTAGCATTTTGTCCTCCTAATAGGTAGCCAGTTTCTTTTCACCATAAGCCTGCAACTTGGTCAGAATGGTCGAGAAGAAGAGGTAAATCAAGGCAACTTCACAATAGAGTGCAAAGGGTTCATAGGTCCTTGCTGCAATCTGCTGGGTGGCCATAAACATTTCTAAGACCGTGATATTGGCTGCCAAGGATGTATCTTTCACCAAGCCAATCAAAGTATTGGACAGAGGGGGAAAGGCGACACGAAAGGCCTGTGGCAATATAATCCGCCGCATGGTTTGGCCAAAGCTCAAACCAACTGTATATCCCGCTTCCAACTGTCCCTTGGGCACTGCCTCAATGGAGGCACGAATGGTTTCCGCAGCATAGGCTCCCGTGTTGATAGAAAAGACCAGAACCGCAGAGGGAAAGGCATCAATCACCAGTCCCAAACTTGGCAAACCATAGAAAATCACATAGAGTTGGACCAAAAGTGGTGTCCCCCGAATGATCCATATATAGAATCGTGCCAGCTGCTTCAAGACTGGAACTCCAGCAATTTGCACCAAGGCAGTCCCAATTGCAATCAGAAGACCAATAGAAAATGACAGAATCGTTAGGGGAATCGTCACCAACAATCCTGGTACAAGAATTTGGACAAATGAGTCCACTAACAACTGCCATAATCTATCTGTCATCGTTTCTCCTTATTCTGCTGCTGTCGAAACATCTTCGCCGAAATATTTCTCAGCAATTTCTGTCAATTTTCCTTCCGCAGCCAAATCAGCCAAGGCTTGGTCGATCGCTGCAACCAATTCTTCATTGCCTTTTACAACTGGAAAGGCGGTTGTCTGCACATCCTCAGTTAGAGCAACGACCTGGATCGCTGCATCTGGATGTTGCTTCAAGTAATCTAAATATACAACATTGTCATTGATGGTTGCATCTACACGACCCGCCGTCAACAATTCAACAGCCTGTTGGAAACCATCTACCCCCACCACTTCTGCTCCATAGCTTTCAGCAACCGTTGCCCAGTTACTGGTCAAACTATTGGCAGATTTTTTTCCTGAAAGATCTTCAAACTGCGTGATATCCTGGTTGGAAGACTGAGTCACCAAGGCACCGTAAATGTAGGTGTATGGTGTAGAAAAATCATACTTTTCCTTGCGCTCATCGGTGATGCTCACCTGGTTTGCTACAGTGTCAAATCGAGCTGCATCCAAGCCTGCGATCATACCATCCCACTCTGTCTCAACAAACTCAACTTCAAGCCCCAATTTTGCTGCGACAGCTTCTGCAACTTCAACATCGTAACCGACAAGCTTTCCACTCTCATCATGGTAAGAATAAGGAGCATAGGCACCTTCTGTACCAATCTGAATGACACCTTCTGCTTGAATTTGCTCATAAAGGGTTTGATCTGAACTGGTGCTCGTCGATGAGCTCGTGCTGCAAGCTGCCAAGGCAAAACTTGCAAGGACGAAACTAGTGAACAATGCCATTTTTTTCATATTTTCTACCTCATGCTGTAACATAGTGTACTACGTTGAAAAACCACCTTGTTCTTTCATGAAACAAAACAAATTCTTTCAACTTATCATTTAGATATCTTATCATGACCAGCTCGACTTGACCAATATAAATTCTTTATCAAGGTCATTAAAAAAAACTATGGCATAGAAAAGGGAGTGGGAAAGAACTCGACTAGGTCAAAAAAGAGTTCCCCTCACTTCCAAACATTTAGGTTCGGGCTAAAATAGTCCACTGGACTATTTTACTCCCACCCCCGTACAGCTCCAACTGTCTGGGAGACAGTTGGAGGTTGGAAATAAGGCGAACTCTGTTCGCATCAGTCGTAAAGGCCAGATTTGGAGTGGGAAACACGAATTGCTGAGATTTGCTTCGCAAATCTTATCTCCAACCTTTAACAGTCCACTGGACTGTTAAAGCCAATCAACCACTGCGCTGAGATGTTGACACGAACTCTGAGAAGTGGAGCTGGGCTTGAGCCCAGCCTCTAATAATTAGCTTACAAACTCGATTGGAACTGTAATCGTTTGGCCTTGAACCGGGCTTTTAACAGAGGCTTGCTCAAGTGTTGAATAAGTCTGAGCCATATAAGTCGTATCAGCCTGGACCAATTGTCCTGCTCCAATCATGGTAACAGATGCAAGGGCTGCAGTTAAACCAATTTTTACTGAATTCATAATAAATACTTCCTTCTCTCGTTTTCTTAAGGATAGTATAGCTCTTCTTCCTTTCATAAAACTTAAAGGAACAATCCGTTTTAAACATCCGCTGGTGCGTAAATATAGGAAATCTGCGCCCCTTCATTGGCTGGATTGAACCAACCACGGTAGTTGGCCACCGTCATATTACCCGCATAGTTTGATTCCAGAACCTGTACTCGACCATCACTGCTAACATCTGTCACAACTGCCACATGCCCGTAACCACCATCGGTCCACACCATAATGGCCCCTACTTTCGGTGTCGTTCCAACTTCAAATCCTGCAGCAGCGGCACTGGCTGCCCAGTCGCCACCATTGCCCCAGTTATTGCCTGCCCAAGTGGCTACTTCCTTAGCTCCCCAGGTACACTGCCCAACGGGATAAGTATTGGCCGTATAAGTGACTGTTACTTCTGATACCAGGTTGGTTGCAAGAGCTGCTTGGGCTGCAGCTTTAGCTTCTGCCGCTGCCTTGGCCTCTGCTGCAGCTTTTGCAGCGGCTTTTTCTTCAGCTTGCTGGGTCAGCTGGGCTACCGTTGGGCTATCTGTGCTACTGGTAGCCGCTTGGACAGTCAAGCTTGCTAGACCTAGGGTAAAACTGGCGGTTGCAGCCAGCATCCCCATTTTGATTTTTTGTTGTAATAATTGTGTCTTCATCTGTTTTCTTTCCTTTACCTTTTTGTCATGCATTCTATCCTAAAGGAGAAAACTTGCAGGAAACTTAAGGAAATGTAACAATTGTTACAGCAAACTTGCAGGTCAATAACAAATACATTTTAAAACGATCCCAGACGGTCTTTTTCAAAAACATACTAAGATTAGTAGTGAGGAAATCTCCGACGGGAGAGAGTACTCACTACTTTTTCTTTATGATAAAGTAGAGGTGTCTTGTTAAGTCGTAGGGCTTTTTGACGCTAGACGTCGCAACAAAAACTGGCAAGACACCTGTTTTAGAAAGAATGTTATCAAAGTATGTGGGACGCCAGACGTCGAGTATTGAAAATGACATCACTAAAACAAGGAATCATTCAAGACAAAGAGGTAATATCATGCGTGCAGTTTTTGGGATTGATGTGAGTAAGGTAAGTTCAGAAGTGGCCATTCTAGTCAATGGTGAGAAAGTTCATGGCTATACCATATCCAATGACGCCTTAGGCTTTGCTTGGCTACTTGGCGATTTGAGAACCGTCCATAAGCCAGAAATCATCTTTGAAGCAACAGGTGTCTACTCTCGCCGTCTCCAAACTTTTCTAGAAGATAATGGCTATGCTTATACACGGCTTAATCCCTTAGAAGCTAAGAAGCAACTGGATAGCTTGCGTGTGCGGAAAACAGATCAAATTGACGCCGAAAAACTGGCTCAATCTCAATTTGTGCTGAATCGTAAACCCACTTATGTCCAAGAAGAAGTCTACCAAAACTTGCGGGATCTTAGCCGTTTCTATCAGAATCTGACCGAGGACATTGTTCGAGCTAAAAACCGTCTGCACAAGGTCTTACAAGTCACTTTTCCTGAATTGGAAAATATCTTATCAACACCATCTGGCGAACAATACTGGAACCTGGTCATAGCTTTTCCTTGCAAGGACTTCGTGCTTCATTTAAGCAAGGACGAACTCTCAGAGAGCATTCGTCAGTCCACCTCAAAACGGATTTCTGACAAGCGTGTGGCGTACTTAGCTGAGAAGCTGATAGCACTAGCTAATCAATCTTATTGTGCCGTCAAGAAAACCTCTCCAATGCTGGAAGAGGTGCGTTACTATGGAAAAGAATTGCTTCGGCTTTCTGAACAGAGACAAACTGTCCTAGACCAAATGGTGGAACTAGCTCAGCCATTACCTGAATATGACATTCTGCTCTCTATTCCTGGAATAGCTGAGACTACTGCAACAAGTATTATTGGTGAACTGGGAGATATTCGCCGTTTTCAGTCTGCCAATCAAATCAATGCCTTTATCGGTATTGACCTGAGACACTATGAATCTGGTAACTTCCTCGCTAAGGAACACATTACCAAGCGTGGCAATCCCTACGCTAGAAAGATTCTGTTCAAATGCATTCACAATATCGCTTCAGCCAGTCACACCAATCCTTGCCATATCGCCGACTTTTATGAGAAACGAAAAAGACAATCGCAAACGACTTCTACAAAGCCACACACGATTGCCTCCATACATCGTCTCATTCGGACAATGTATTACCTCATAACGCATAACAAACTTTACGATTACACTTTAACCCAAAATCAGTAAGATTGTTTATGCAATATTATTGTAACACCTTATCAAAAATTTTCAACATAAGGTGTTAATTTCGTGTACTCTTTTTTACACGAAACTTTAGTCCAAAAGAAAACAATTTCCTTATTTTGACTATTGAACTCAAAATATTTTTCATCAAATACCTTGATAGGCTTGACAAATGGTAGAAAAAAGCCCTCTTTTTTCCGGGTTATTTCTATGCTATACTGATAAAAAATGGAGGTCAATGATGAAAGATATCGTTTTAATTCACGGAACTTGGTGTGACGGTTCCGTCTGGGGAGATTTTGTCCGTAAATTAGAAATAATGGGCTTGCGGGTCCACACCCCTAGCTTGCGCTACCACGACCTACCTTATGATGAAGTCATGGAAAAGGTCGGTGCCGTCAGCCTGACAGACTATGCTGATGATTTGGTCGCCTTGGTTGAGAGCCTAGACGAGCCACCGCTGCTCTTGGGGCACTCTCTTGGCTGTCTCTTAGCACAAATGGTCGCGGAACGCACTCAGGTGACTGGTATGATTCTCATGGGACCCGCTCCTACAGCTGACATCTTCGCTCTCTACCCAACCATGATTCGTTGTTTTATCCGCCACTTCTTACGCTGGGGATTTTGGAAAAAGCCCATGCCACCTTATAAAGACGAATTCTTCCGCTACTGCCTTAACGTTCAGGAGCCTTCCCTCAAAGAAGAGATCTTCAAGACCCTGGTGCCCGAGTCTGGCAAGGTTTATACTCAGATGGCATTTCCTTTCTTTGACAAAAGCAGAGCAGGCTATGTGGATTTCAGTAAGATTACAGGACCTGTTCTAGTCATCACAGGTAGCGAGGACAAGATGACCGTTTCTGCCATTGCCCAAAAAACAGCTAAAAACTACCAAGATTCTGTCCTGGTTTCTCTGACAGGAGCAGACCATATGTATGAATCCGGCAAATTCCAAGACAAAACCCTCTCTGTTATTCACGCTTGGTTGAGCGAAAAAGCTTATCTATAAACAGCCAAAAACGACCTCCAATACGGAAGTCGTTTTCTTATTATTTACATTTATTTCGCTAGGATATTCACTAGTTTGGTTATTTCACAACAATATTCACCAATTTAGTTGGCTCCAACAGTCTACGGATAGGCTGTTGGAGGTTGGAAATGGAGAAACAAACGAGGCAATCGTCACTTGGTAACGATATTGACGAGTTTGTTTGCAATAACAATCACCTTCACCACTGTTTGCCCAGCGATTTCAGCTTGGACTTTTTCGTCTGCCAGAGCTACTTTTTCAAGCTCTGCTGGTGACAGGTCTTTGGCAACGGTCAAGCGAGCTTTTACCTTCCCTTTGATTTGGACAACAATTTCCACTTCGCTTTCTACTAGTTTGCTTTCATCATATGTTGGCCATGCGACATAGCTGATTGACTGGCCTGTTGCTGCCAGACCCTGCCAGAGTTCTTCTGCCAAGTGTGGCGCAAATGGAGCGATCAATTGGACAAAGCCTTTGGCGTATTCGACGTAAAGCTTGTCTTCCTTGTTGGCTGCGTTGACAAAAATCATGAGCTGGGCGATAGCCGTGTTGAATTTCAGGTCTTCAATATGCTCAGTCACCGTCTTCACAGTTTCATTGTAAACTTTATCAAGCGCTCCGCTATTTTCCGAAGAAATTTCCTTCGTTGTAATCAGGCGGTAAACACGGTCAAGGAACTTACGGCTGCCCTCAAGGCCTTCTTCTGACCAAGCGATTGACGCATCAAGTGGACCCATAAACATTTCATAAACACGAAGCGTGTCCGCACCAAACTGTTCAACTACATCGTCTGGGTTGACCACGTTTTTAAGGGACTTAGACATCTTAGCAGGTGCCTGCTCCAACTCCTCACCAGTTTCGATGTGGAAGAAGGAACCATCACGTTTTTCAACCTTATCTGTCGCTACAAGGGCACCACGGCTGTCGCGGTAGCTAGTTCCCAAAATCATGCCCTGGTTAAAGAGTTTTTGGAAAGGCTCTTTGGTCGGCACAACGCCAAGGTCGTAAAGGAACTTATGCCAGAAACGAGCATAAAGCAAGTGAAGGACCGCATGCTCGGCACCACCGATGTAGATATCCACTGGCAACCAAGCCTTGAGAAGCTCTTCGTCTGCCAATTTCTCGTCGTTGTGGGGGTCGATGTAGCGGAGGTAGTACCAGCTAGAGCCCGCCCATTGTGGCATAGTGTTGGTCTCACGGCGACCTTTAACACCGTCTTCACGCACCACCTCCAACCAGTCTGTCAAGTTAGCAAGAGGTGACTCCCCTGTACCTGAAGGCTTGATGTCTGAGGTTTTTGGCAATACCAGAGGTAACTCATTTTCTGGTACTGCTGTGGAAGTGCCGTCTTCCCAGTGGATGATTGGAATTGGCTCACCCCAATAACGTTGACGGCTGAAGAGCCAGTCGCGGAGGCGGTAAGAAATTTTCTCCTGACCGACACCATTTTCTTCCAACCAAGCCACCATTTTAGCAATAGCTTCTTCCTTGTTAAGACCGTCTAAGAAGTCAGAGTTGATATGAATGCCATCTTCTGTGTAAGGGGCTTCTTCTACATTGCCACCTTCCAGAACTGGAATAATCTCCAAATTAAACTGCTTAGCAAATTCCCAGTCACGCTCGTCGTGAGCAGGAACAGCCATGATAGCACCTGTTCCGTAGCTTGCCAGCACATAGTCCGCAATCCAGATTGGGATTTCTTTGCCGTTTACAGGGTTAATGGCGTAGGCACCTGTCCAAACACCTGTCTTGTCTTTTGCTAGGTCTGTACGGGCTAGGTCTGATTTAAGAGAAGCTTGGCGTTTGTACTCTGCCACAGCTTCTGCTTGTTCAGCTGATGTGATACTATCCACCAAGTCATGCTCAGGAGCAAGAACTGCGTAGGTCGCACCGAAAAGGGTGTCAGGACGAGTTGTGAAAACAGTGAAGTCCTTGTCTGTGTCCTTGATTTTGAAGGTCACATTGGCACCGGTTGACTTACCAATCCAGTTGCGTTGCATATCCTTGATTGACTCTGGCCAATCAACTTCTTCTAAGTCGTTAAGCAAACGCTCTGCATAGGCTGTGATTTTCAACATCCATTGGCGCATTGGCTTGCGGACAACAGGGTAGCCACCACGTTCAGATGTTCCGTCAGGAAGGACCTCTTCATTGGCGATAGCTGTTCCTAATTCCTCCACCCAGTTTACAGGCACTTCTGCCTCGTAGGCTAGGCCTTTTTCATACAACTTGGTGAAAATCCACTGGGTCCACTTGTAGTAGTTAGGGTCTGTCGTATTGACCTCACGATCCCAGTCGTAAGAAAAGCCAAGGGCGTTAATCTGACGTTTGAAGTTGGCGATGTTTTCTGCTGTAAAGTCAGCTGGGTCATTGCCCGTGTCCATAGCGTACTGCTCAGCTGGCAGACCAAAGGCATCCCAACCCATTGGGTGAAGAACGTTGTAACCTTGGGCACGCTTGTAACGGCTGAGAATGTCCGTCGCCGTATAGCCCTCAGGGTGACCAACGTGCAAGCCCGCACCAGACGGATAAGGGAACATATCTAGGGCATAAAAGTTTGGCTTGTCCGCATCTGTCCCTGTCTTAAAAGTATGATTTTTTGCCCAAAATTCCTGCCATTTGGGCTCGATTTCCTTGTGATTGTAGAAGCTCATGTCATTTCTCCATGTCAATAAATTATCTTTACCATTATATCACGTTTTTGGGGAATTGGGAAAGACAAAAACAGCCAGTTTTCACTAGCTGTTTTCCCATTTTTACCAAATAATCACACGGTCTTCTTTTGCACGCCACATGCCGTCGCCTTCTTGAACGCCAAATGTTTCATGGAATTCATCGAAGTTTGGCAACTGGATGTTGGTGCGTAGGTGACCTGGTGCATGGACATCGACACTAGCTAACATCTGCATGAACTCAGGACGAGCCTTCATTCGCCAGATACGGGCAAAGTTAGTGAAGAATTCCTCTGCGGAGAAGTCATCTTCTGACTTGGCTGCTTCTAAGGCCGCTGCAATCCCTCCAAGGTCAGCAATGTTTTCTGACACGGTCAACTTACCATTGATTTTGGCACCGTAAGAATCCTGACCCTCAAACTGGTCGATAACCTGCTGGGTACGGGCTTCAAAGGCTGCATAGTCTTCCTCTGTCCACCAGTTGTTTAGACTGCCATGCTCATCAAAGGAAGCTCCGTTGGAGTCAAAGGCATGGGAAATCTCGTGGGCAATCACGGCACCGATACCGCCGTAATTAGCTGATGAAGACTGCTCTAGCGAGTAGAATGGTGCCTGCAAAATGGCTGCTGGAAAGACAATCAAGTTTTTCTGTGGGTTGTAGTAGGCATTGACCATGTGAGCTGGCATGCCCCATTCCTTAATGTCCACAGGCTTGTTCCACTTACTCCAACCATGAGCAATGTCAATCTTGTTTAGTTCGATGGCATTTTCCACCAAAGACTTGCTTGGGTCAACAATCTTTTTATAATAACGCTCTGGCAAGGCTTCTGGGTAGCCGATGTAAGGCTTGATAACATTGAGTTTGACAATGGCCTTGTCACGCGTTTCCTGAGCCAACCAGTCTGCCGTTTCCAAACGAGACTTGTAGACATCTATCATCTTAGCAACTTTTGCTTCCACATCGGCCTTGGCTGCTGGTGAGAATTTTTCTCCAGCATACCAAAGACCGAGGGCCTGGTTAAAGTAGCCTTGTGCCAAGTTGTAGGCTGCTTTTTCTTGGTTTTGAGCCTGCGGTGTACCAGAAAGAGCACGGCTGTAGGCTCCTGCTAAAATACGGATTTCATCCGACAGGAAGGCAGTATAGGCGCCAGCCGCTTTCAAAATCAAGGTCGCCTTCAAAAGCTCCCAATTATCCGCACTGTAAATGTCCTTGGCAGCCTGCCAGAAACGTCCCTCAGGCACGATAATCTTGTCTGGCGTTTGACCTAAAATCGCTGTGAAGAAATCATCCAAAGGCAACTCTGGTGCCAAGGCAGTAAAATCTGCCCACTCGTAGGGGTGGTAAAGTTTGGCGTACTCAGAACCCTCTTCATTTGACAGAACATACTTGGCAATCATGGCATCTAGTTCCAAACGTTTATCTAGGAGATCCTTGATTTCCTCATCACTGAAACCAAACTTAGGCAGGAGGGCTTCCTGGCTCTCACGCCAAGTCTTGAGCAATTCTGCACCTTTTTCATGCCCTTCCTCATAGTAGGTCGTATCTGGCAAGATAATGCCTAGAGAATCTGCCCAGAGGACATTGGTGGTCGCATCCATAAAGTCAGGTGCCACACCGAAAGGCATGAGGTTTGGCTTGCCTGCCAACTCATATTCTGCCAACTTGCTGGTAAATTCTTCGAAAGAGTTGAGAGCCTTGTACTCTGCAATCAAGGCCTGAGCAGGTTCTGCCCCCAAACGGTCACGGGTTTCATAGTCGGCTACTTGTTTGTGAAAAGCCACGAAGTTTTGCAAAACGCTATCTTCTGGGACATCTTCTCCCGCCAACCAAGCGTTTGTCGTGTCAATCATGAGCTTTTCAATCTCATCCGCCAAGTCCGTGAAACCACCTGTTCTTGGCTTATCGTCTGGAATCACAGCTGTTTTTGCCCATTCACCATTGACGTATTCGTAAAAATCATCTTGTAAACGTGTCATTGATTTTCTCCTTTGTCTTTCTTAATGACTATAGTAACAAAAAATTCTGACAATTTCACTTATCAGATGACCGTGACCAAGTATTTTTTAGAATAATACTCGAACAAACTACAAGAAGGCTGACAACGGCACAGGTCCCTGACATAGTTAAATCCAGTTGATTGGCCACTAAAAAACCTAGCGCAACCGTTAGAATAGCGATACCTTGCCCTAAAAGCAGCAATTGCCAAAAGGATTTGACCCAACGTAGGGCAGCCATACTTGGTGCTACCAAGAAAACAATAACAGTCATCGAGCCAATCGCTTCAAAGGCCAGAACAGTAGTTAAGGAAACTAGAATCAAAATAACCATTTCTAAAATCCTTGTTCGTAAGCCAGACAAACGAGCATGGTTGCTATCAAATAGGTACACTTGTAAACGATGGTAAGCCCAAACAAAAAATAGAACAATAACCAACCAAGCCAAACTCGACTTGACCAGACTAACAGGGAGTGACCAGGCTAGAACATCCATACGATGGAGCGGAGCAAAAAGTACTTCCCCCTGCAAAACCAGATCCACATCCAAGTGAACATTGCGAGCAAAAAGAGAAATAAGCAAAACCGCCACTGCAAAAAAGCAAGAAAAAACTAGACCTGTTGCGGCATCATGCGCTATCTTTCGACTATGCAGACGGTCAATGGCAAGAACCGATAATAACCCAAACAGACTGGCACCAACTATTAGCAATGGCGAATCCAAACTATGACTAATAAAAAATCCCAGAACAATCCCAAGCAAGACAGAATGCGATAGCGCATCTGCCAACATCGATTGATTTTTTACAACCAGTATCGAGCCGATCAAACCACAAGAACTAGCAATAACCATCAAAATGAGTAATACTTCAAACACGACCATTCTCCTTTCTGACATAGGTAACATACACAAATGCAGACAGGGTCAGACCTGTCAGACAGACGATAATAGTCGGTCCGGTCGACAAACCAGATACACTGGAGCTAATCCAGGTCCCTACGAAAGCCGACCCAATTGCAACGATTCCTGCCAGTAATAGACTCTTGTGATACGATTTTCCCAGCATCAAGCCAAAGACAGCTGGTGCAATCAAAAAACTACTCATCAAAATAGCTCCGACTAACTTTAATCCTACTGCAATTAGGCAAATCATCAAAAACATCGTCAACTGCTGCAAGTACTTTACACGAACACCAATAACCCTTGCAAAAGTTTGATCAAACAGATATAGCTTATAGTCTTGATAAAAGAAAGCAAACAATACCAAAGCCAATAGAGAAATAATTCCGATCAGTATCACATCATCCAGCTGAATAAAGGCTGCCTGTCCAAATAGATAGGTTTGCAAGCCAGCCTGGGAAGCCCCTGCAAAGGCTTCATTTCCCTGAATAGCATTTTTCAAGACCATTCCCAAACCAAAGAAAGAAGCAGACACCAATGAAAGGGCATTGACTAGGCTGTGACCACCTTTTCGACGCAGCCAATGAACAAGCGCATAAGAAAAGTAGCCTGACAACACTGCTCCTAACAGCAAGTAGAGAGGATGTCGCGACTGAAAAATCATGAAAGAGACAATCACTCCAGGATAAGAAGCATGCCCAAGAGCATCCCCAAGCAAACTCTGTTTAGTAAGAACAGATATACTTCCGATAGTACTGGCTGCCACAGCTAGGCTGACGGTCCCTAAAGCAACTGTCCAGAAAGAATACTCTTTGAAAACCTCAAACATGACTGCCTCCTTTGGCATTTCCTAAAAACAGCCCATTTCCTATGCCGTAGGTCGCCTGATAATTCTCACTTGTCAAAGTCTCATCCATCGGACCAGAGTCAATCACATGCTTATGAAGCCAGACAAGGTGATCAAAGTAGGCATCCAGCGTCGTTAAGTCATGATGAATGACAATGGAAGTTTTCCCTTCACATTGGAACTCCTTGAGCATATCCATGATCATGATTTCTGTTGCCTGATCAATCCCTGCTAGAGGCTCATCCATAAGATACAATTCTGCTTCCTGTGCCAGGGCTCTCGCTAAAAATACCCGCTGACGCTGCCCACCTGAAAGCTGATCAATCTGACGATGGCGTAAATCCGTAATTTTTAACCGTTCTAGAGCCTGCTCAACAATCTGTCTATCAGCCTTAGTCGGTCTTCTAAACATCCCCTTACTATGAGCGAAGCGTCCCATCAGAACAATTTCAAAGACTGTTGCAGGAAATTGCCAGTTTACTTGACTAGACTGGGGAATATAGGCTACTTTTTGAGCAATCAACCTCTCTAGACCTGCCTCCTGACCAAGCAAGCGAACCTGCCCTGTGTCAGGTTTTTCCAACCCCAAAATGACCTTGAATAGACTGGATTTCCCAGCACCATTTGGTCCAACAATAGCCGTCCGACTCCCTCTGGGAATCACCAAATTGACATCTTCTAAAGCCATGGTCTGGCTGGCTGTATATGCTAAATTGACATCTTTTAATTCAATGATTGCTGACATATTTCCTCCTATTTTTAAAAACGATATACCTCATTCATACTCAATGAAAATCAAAATCAGACCAACCTACCAAGCTGAGAAAGTCGATAAGATTAAGATACCGTACCAACAAATTGCTGGCAAACCCTATATATCGCTTATTTCAACACATCAGTACATAAATTTTTTTCGTAGAGCACCAATGCTTCCTTCAATCGTATGTTTATCAATCTGTTAAAAATGGTCCAAAAACGGAAAGAACTCGACCTAGACCGAGTCCTTTTTACTACTCATTTGAAATCCCTATTCACGCACAGACTACTGATATATAATGTCTCGCTGTGAACCAACAGCACCGAGGTCTACAAACAGTATTTCTAGTCAAGGACCTCAATAACTGGTGTGATTTGCTACTAACGCCTATCCTCCCCCAAGCGTTGCCACCTCCAATAGAAAGAGTCCTATACTGCTTGTGCTCGAAACAATTGATTATCCCTCATATCGGTACCTATCAACTCTATCTTCGGTAATATCTCTAGTCTTCATTGAATAGCAAGTCCGTTCGACCTGTACTATTTCAGATATTTAACCATCAATTTAACATTATGTTTGTACATGTCGATAAAGGTATCACCTTCCTCGCCTTCTGGTGCCAAAGAATCTGAGAATAACTCCTTACCTTCGCCAGTAACAACTTCAACCTGACCGCCTTTGGCTTTTACTGCCTCTTGCAATTTCTCCATGCGTTCTGGATTAGTTGTAGACTCTGTAAAGATAGCCTTGATATTATGGTCAATGATTAGGTTAACTGTCTCAATCATGTCACTGTTAGCCACTTCTGAGTCGGTGCTCACGCCTTGAGGAGCATAGAGAGTGAAGTCATAACTAGCAGCAAAGTAATTAAAGGCATCATGTGGTGTTACCAAATAGCGACTTTCTTTTGGAATCACACTTAATTCTTTTTCTACCCAGGCATGCAAATCATCTAGCTGCGCTTGGTATTTTTCTGCATTTTTCTGAATCATCTCAGCTTTAGCAGGTAAGAGTTTTTGTAGTTCCTCTGAAGCTACAGCTACAGCTGACTTGTACAAGGGAATTGAAAACCAGAAGTGCGGATCGACAATCTCTTCTCCATCCTCATCCATCGTATTCAAGTCTTTTGCATTAAAGTTCTTAGATACTGCTACTCCGGTCTTCTCCAAAGCTTCAACCATTTTACCTTCAAAGTGCAAACCGTGGTAGAGAACGAGGTCAGCCTTTTGTAATTTTGATAAATCACTAGATTTGGCTACGTACAAATGAGGGTCTTCTCCTGCTGGAATCAGCAAATCACGTTCCACCTCATCACCCGCCAACTGATAGACCATGTCATTGAGGAAGGAAGTAGTCACAGCCACTCTTGGCTTGCTAGAGCCTTCTGTGGTTTGCGATGGACGACAAGCTCCTAGCCCTATTAGGGACAATAGCAGAGCAAAACTGAACAACATTTTCTTCATATAGGTTCTCCTTTTATTTTTATTAAGCATACCTAACTATATAATTAGATTAAGCTAAAAAATTCATTTTGTCAACTGATTTTTAAATTTTTTGATATAATAGTTTCAGTAGAAAGCGAGTTCTCATGACACCAAACAAAGAAGATTACCTAAAATGTATTTATGAACTGGGTCAATTAGACCAAAAAATTACCAATAAACTCATTGCAGAGAAGATGGCCTTCTCCGCACCAGCCGTTTCCGAAATGCTCAAAAAAATGGTAGCCGAAGAGCTCATTTCTAAGGATGCCAAGGCAGGTTATCTCCTCAGCCAAACTGCCCTTGAAATGGTAGCCAGCCTCTATCGCAAACACCGCTTGATTGAGGTATTCTTAGTTGAGCAACTTGGCTACTCTCCAGAAGAAGTACATGAAGAGGCTGAGATTTTAGAACACACCGTTTCAGATCGCTTTATCAATCGCCTAGACCTGCTACTGGAACAGCCTCAAACTTGTCCTCACGGGGGAAGCATTCCTCAAGCAGGACAACCGCTCATCGAACGCTACCAGACACGGCTGTCACAGCTAACTGAGACAGGGAACTACCAGCTTGTCCGTATCCATGACTTCTATCAACTCCTTCAGTACTTGGAACAACATGAATTAGCTGTCGGCGATTTACTAACCGTCACAGACTTCGACCACTTTGCCCAAACCATCACCATCCAGTACAAGGACAAAGAGCTCGCCGTCCCAACAGCCATCGCTCAACAATTATTCATCGAAAAAAGCAATCGCCCAGCCTAAACAAGCTGAGCGATTATTTTTTTCTCACATTACGGAAAATAGATCTGGCTGCAAAAAATAGTTGCCCACATACATACACTAACCAAAGTAGGAAACCTATATAAAAACAGCCCAATAAAAAGTGAGGG
This sequence comes from Streptococcus sp. 29896, assembly GCF_032594915.1. NCBI lineage: Bacteria > Bacillati > Bacillota > Bacilli > Lactobacillales > Streptococcaceae > Streptococcus > Streptococcus suivaginalis. Next base: position 1,989,579 of record NZ_CP118733.1, read on the forward strand.
TTATAGGTTAAAGGTTGCAAGACAAACATGAGAATCCCTACCAAGCCCCACCGCATGCCCCAGGTCATCTTTCTCTGAATCAACCATTCCAGCCAATCTTCTCCAACTGAACTTCTGGTTTCCAGATACTCTTGATTAAGGTCTTGAAAAAATTTTCTCATATTTCTGCCCACCTCTGCACTTGATAGTTAGCAATTATAAAATTGCCAACTTCCTCTCAGTATACAGGCATTTCCACAAAATGTCTACTGTCAATTTTTATCCACCAATCTGCACCAAACCAAATAAAATTTGGAGGAATAAAATGGAGGCGTTATAGAAGCTATGTGCAAGTATAGTATCCGTCATTCGTCTATTGCACATATACAGATAGCCCAGATAAGCCCCTGTGATAAAGTGACCTAAAAATGCCACTGAAAAGTTCCAGGTATGACAATAAGCAAATAGAAGGGCAGAAAATACGATGACCATTTGAGGATGCTTAGGAAAATATTGGGCTGTTTTTTCTAACAAAATCCCCCTGTAAAGAAATTCTTCTAAAACTGGAGCAAACAAGACAACTGAGAGAGCCATCACCCAAAAATTATCCGAATTTAACTGATTGGCTGTATCCAAAGCATTAGAATCACTAGGGCTAAGCCTCAAATATTGCCAAAGGAGGTTCAGGAAAGTTTGTCCAGTAAATACCAGTGCTGTCATACCGACTATTTTAAAAATATTCAGCTTCTCTCTTGAAAAGACTTGATTCTTTACCATTCCTCGTCTGATGACAGAAAGTAGTGCCAATATTGCAAGACCAAGTCCTATCATGACTGCAAGTTTTAGTAGCACATTCTCTTGAAAGGCTGTTATCCCCACATAAACTGGAAATTGAATGAGCAAAGTGAGCAACAAGGTACCCACAGCTAAACCGATGGATTTTATTATTTTCATATTCTCTCTCCTTTCCATTGTCATTTATAACCTACTCAATTGTTTTTCACAATGTTCACACCTTTAAACACTTATAACATTTAAAATGGTCACAATACTATTCGACAAGATATGTGCCACTATCGGATATTTGAGATGGTTCGTTTTATAGTAAATCCAAGAAAACAAAAATCCTGGAAAAAGTGCCGACCAGAAACTCAAAGAAATTTCATAACTATGTACAAAAGCAAATAAAACGGCTGTAATTAACACGCTAATATTTAATGGATTCACTACACAAGAACGATGTGCTTGGTAAAGTCGTTCGTCAGCTTTCGCTAAATCCGATACTTTCCCGTAAAATTCAGTCTGACCTGTTTTCGTTTTTAAAATGACTTTATGTATTGTTGATGATGTTTCAAAATAAAGGATGTCACTAAAAGGAACTTGAATATGAGCAGTTTCAGTTTTGTATACAAAAGAATTTTCAGCTACAGTATGATCAATATTTTCAAAAGCATGCACTAAGACATCTGATACTGCCTTTTGAAAGTCACTATCCTCTAGGCCTTTATCTATAAAATCTAAAGCAGAAACCCGATAACGATACGTTACCGGCATAAATTCTGAGTGAGTTGTTACAAAGACAATAACAGCATAAGGATCGCGAGCACGGATTTCTTTAGCGATTTCCATTCCTTTCTTTTCTTCTCCTTTTATTTCAATATCTAAAAAGAAAAATTGGTGATTCCCCGCTTCCTCGATTGATTCCAATAATTGATTTGATTTACCAAAAACTTCTAGGAATTTATACCTTACTGACGTTTCTTCAACACACCGCCTAATAGCATTTTCTAACCTGCTCTGCTGAAAAAAATCATCTTCTAATACAAAAATATTAAGCATAGCTATCTCCTAAACTTTTGTAAGTTCTAATCGTTATTATAGCATATTTAGACAAAAGATAAGTGTCCAACTTGACTTGATAGACCTGCCAATGTATAATAAACATAGAAAAAGGTAGTTGCTGGAAACAACTACCCCTTGCAGAACCGTTTAAGACGGTGGCTTAATATAAATTATTAAAAAATAACCGTGAACTCGCCAAAGTTACAGACGGTTATTTTTTTGTCGATTTTACCAATTCAAGCACTAACATCACGAGAGCGATAACAAAGTTACCAGCTACAAACATGAGTGTTAAGACCTCAAAGGTTGACAAGCTAAGACTTTCGACGTGAGAGTTTTGAAACGATATTTTTCAAAACTCGAGCTAGTGCGAGCCCTAGACAAATCTTATAGGATTTGTCGTTGCCAGATGAATAAGTTCACTTACCAGCTGGCTTGGGCTAGCCTTTCTGTTAGATTTTGATGATTTGCCCATAGGCACCACCTACCTTTCAGAAATTAGAGCCACCGTCTTTACTTTTCTGCAAAAACTATTATAGCATATTTAATAAAGAATTGTAGTCCAATTTACACATCAAAAAACCAGCCTACTTGGGCTGGTCTTCTTGGAGTCGTTCTTTAAGGCGACGACGGTACAAAATCTGCGAAGGGATAAAATAGAGAAAGCTCGCTAAGATAATCCATCGCTTATCGATTCCACTAAAGTAAATCACCAAAATCAAGGTGAAAGCCACCGTTAGGTAGAAAAAATGATTGGTCAGTAAGTTTTTCATGGCAAACCTCCACGTCTAATTCTCTTTTAGTATATCAAAATAGACATAAAAAGTATAGACGACTAGCGATTTTTCGTATCCAAAACAATGGTCACCGGCCCATCATTGACCAGGCTAACCGCCATATCCGCCCCAAAAACGCCCACTTCAACAGGCACAAAGGCCGACAAGGCCTGGTTAAAAGCATCATAGAGTTGGCTGGCTAGGGCAGGAGCTGCCGCTCCTGTAAAGGCCGGGCGATTGCCTTTTTTGGTATCCGCAAAAAGAGTAAACTGGGAAATGGATAAAATCTTGCCCGCCACATCTTGAACAGACTTGTTCATCTTGCCTGCCTCATCTGAAAAAATCCGCATATTGACAATTTTTCGAACAGCATAGTCCAGGTCTTCCTGGCTGTCATCTGGCCCCACACCGACTAGGAGCAAAAGCCCTTGTTCAATTTGCCCATGGATACTTCCTTCGATGGTCACACTGGCCTGTGATACACGTTGTAGTACAATTTTCATCTTATCCGTTGGTCCTTTTCACTGAGTAAACTTCTGGCACCGACTTAATCTTGTCCACCAGACTGGTCAAGGTTGCCAGGTTGGAAATACCAAAGGAAACGTGGATGGTCGCAAACTTCATATCCTTGGTTGGCTGGGCATTGACCGAAGAAATGTTCTTGCTGGCATTGGTCAAAACCTTGAGAACATCGTTGAGGAGACCTGAACGGTTGAGACCATAGATGTCAATGTTTGCCATGTATTCCTTGGTCGAATTTTCATCCTCCCAACCGACATCAATCAGGCGGACATCATAGTTTTCCTGACTCTTGAGATTCATACAGTCTACACGGTGAACGGCTACCCCACGCCCCTTGGTGATGTAGCCAACAATTTCATCGCCAGGTACTGGATTACAACATTTGGCAATCCGTATCAGCAAGCCTGACGCCCCTTCAATGACCACACCACCTTCGTGACGGATTTTCAGACTATCTTTGTTGTCGTGTTTGACTTCGCCACCGTTGACCAATTCATCCGCGACAGCTTTGGCCTTAGCCCGCTCAGCTTCTCGGCGTTCTTTTTCTGTCAGACGGTTAAAGACAGACACGGCAGAGATTTCCCCAAAACCAACCGCTGCAAAGAGAGCTTCATCGGTCTTATAGCTGGTCTTTTGCAGGACCTCATCCATGTGGCGACGGTCCAGGTATTGGTTGGGAACGTAGCCATTTTCTTGGAGTAGGTTCTGAAGCATCTCACGCCCCTTGGAAACAGATAGTTCCTTGTCCTGATTCTTGAAGAACTGCTTGATTTTATTGCGGGCCTTGTGGGTTTTAACCAGGTTGACCCAGTCACGACTTGGACCGAAAGAGTTGGCAGAGGTGATGATTTCCACCTGATCACCTGTCTTAAGCTTGGTTGTCAGAGGCACCATACGGCCGTTAACCTTGGCACCTGTCGCCCGCTCGCCTACCTTAGTGTGAATTTCATAGGCGAAGTCAATCGGTACGGAGTCCTTGGGCAATTCACGCACTGCGCCATCTGGCGTGAAAACGTAAATACGCTCTGTAAAAATATCGTCCTTGACAGAATTGACAAAGGTTTGCGCATCCCCTGCTCCTTCTTGGAGTTCAATCAGGTTGTTAATCCAGCGCAACTCTTTTTCACTAGCAGTTGCCTTGCCACCTCGCTTGTAAGCCCAGTGAGCTGCCACCCCGTATTCCGCCACCTGATGCATTTCCACCGTCCGAATCTGGAACTCAATCGGTCCCTTTGGACCATAAACTGTCGTATGGATGGACTGGTAGCCATTGGCTTTTGGACTGGCAATGTAGTCCTTGAATCGGCCAGGCATCGGCTTCCATAGTTCATGGATATAGCCCAACATGGCATAGACATCGCTTGGGGTATTCATTAAGCACCGAATGGCAATCAAATCATAGAGTTGATCAAACCGCTTTTTCTTATCGTGCATTTTGCGATAGATAGAGTAAATATGCTTGGGTCTACCGTAAATCTGACCATGTAGATGGCGCTCTTCTGTATAATCTCTTAGCTTATCAACAACTTCATTGACCAACTCTTCCCGTTCACGACGCTTCTCACTCATCATTCGAGTAATCTTGTAGAATTCAATCTCATTGAGATAGCGGAAAGACATGTCTTCCAATTCCCACTTGATAGAAGAAATACCTAGACGGTGGGCAAGCGGTGCATAGATTTCCATTGTTTCACGTGAAATACGTTCCTGCTTATCCTTGCGCAAGTGCTTGAGGGTCCGCATATTGTGGAGACGGTCTGCCAGCTTAACCAGAATAACCCGCATATCTTGAGACATAGCAATCAGCATATTTCGGTGGTTTTCAGCCAACTGCTCCTCATGAGACTTATACTCAACCTTACCCAGCTTGGTCACACCACCGACAATATGGCGAACCTCTGGACCAAATTCTGCCTCCATCTCATCCAGGGTAACTTCCGTATCCTCAACCACATCATGTAAGAAACCACAGGCAACCGTCACAGCATCTAGCTTGAGTCCTGCCAAAATTCCCGCTACTTGAATTGGGTGAACAATATAAGGCTCTCCTGACTTGCGAAATTGTGGCTTGTGTGCCTCCGTCGCAAATTCCAAGGCTTTTTCAACAAAACGAACATCCTCGGCTGGAAGATAGGTGGCCGTTAGCGCAACAACCTCTTCCCCCGTAAAATTAACTTCTTTCATCTTCTTCCCTCATCAGAAACTGTTTCCTTTTATTGTACCACTTTAGGGGCAAAAGAAAAAGGGAAGCGCCGCTTCCTCCCACTTGCTCAGCCTGAAAAATGCCTGATAGTGCTTGATTCCCCTAGCCTTACCTCGCGCATCGTTCGGGTTTTTCTTGCCTTTCTGAAAATTTTCCATCTGTTTTCTTGGGTATTTAAGAAAAAACCTTGCTGATTCCGTTTTCAATCGGTATAATATTCTTGAGATTATATCAAATGGAGGTTCTCATGAAATTTCGTTTTAGTAAGTGTACCCTAGCCCTCAGCTTAGCTTTACTGGCTAGCACCAACACCGCCCTTGTCTCTGCTGAAGAAACCAACACAGAGACCCCTGTCTTAAATGCTGAAGCAGTACAAACAGAAACGAGCAGCTCCGTTGTCGCAACTGGAACTGAAACCGCTCCTTCTGAAACAGTTGCCCCAACAGTGGAGTCTACCCCAGCCACTGAAAATCCAGCGAGCACCGAAACAACGACTGAAACTAGCACTCCAGCTAGCCTTGTAGCAACTAGCGACGAGACAACAACTAGCCCTACAACTGAAACACGCGCAGCTGCGACGGAAACAACAACTCCTGTCGAAGGCCAATCTGTCGATGTCCGTATCCTCGCAACAACGGACCTCCATACCAACTTGGTCAACTACGACTATTACCAAGACAAGCCTGTGGAAACCCTCGGTTTGGCCAAAACTGCCGTGCTCATTGAAACTGCCAAGGCTGAAAATCCAAACGTCATCCTTGTGGATAACGGTGACACCATCCAAGGAACACCTCTTGGAAATTACAAGTCTCTCATTGATCCGATTGAAGAAGGCGAACAACACCCTATGTACACTGCCTTGGATACGCTAGGCTTCGATGCCGGCACCCTCGGCAACCATGAGTTCAACTACGGTCTAGACTATCTCCGCAAGGTGATTTCAACTGCTGGCATGCCCCTTCTCAATGCCAATGTCCTCGACCCTACAACCAAAGACTTCCTATACCAGCCTTATACCATCATTGACAAGACCTTTACAGATACAACTGGCAAGGCTGTCAGCCTGAAAGTTGGTATCACAGGAATCGTTCCGCCACAAATCCTCAACTGGGACAAGGCCTACTTGGAAGGCAAGGTCATCGTGCGCGATGCGGTTGAAGCAGTCCGTGACATTGTTCCTGTTATTCGTGAAAATGGCGCAGACATCGTTTTGGTTCTTTCTCACTCGGGTATCGGTGATGACCAGTATGAAGTCGGCGAAGAAAATGTCGGTTACCAAATCGCCAGCCTATCTGGAGTTGATGCGGTGATTACAGGTCATTCCCACGCAGAATTTCCAGGAACAGCTGAAAAACCAAGCTTCTACGCTAAATATACTGGCGTGGACGACACAAATGGTAAAATCAATGGCACTCCTGTCACTATGGCTGGAAAATACGGTGACCACCTTGGGGTGATCGACCTAAACTTGACTTATACTGACGGTAAATGGACCACAACTTCTAGCAAGGCTACCATCCGCAAGATTGACACCAAGTCATCTGTGGCCGACAGCCGTATCATTGACCTTGCTAAAGAAGCTCACACAGAAACCATCAACTATGTCCGCCAGCAAGTCGGTGAAACAACTGCACCAATCAACAGCTTCTTTGCCTTGGTGCAAGATGACCCATCTGTTCAAATCGTCAACAATGCCCAAATCTGGTATGCCAAACAGCAACTAGCAGGAACGCCTGAAGCTGGCCTACCAATCCTTTCTGCAGCAGCCCCATTTAAGGCTGGAACCCGTGGCGATGCAACAGCCTACACAGACATTCCTGCTGGCCCAATCGCTATCAAGAACGTAGCAGACCTCTACCTCTACGATAATGTCGCAGCTATTTTGAAGGTCAACGGTGCCCAACTAAAAGAATGGTTGGAAATGTCTGCAGGTCAGTTCAATCAAGTAGATCCAAGCTCTACTGAGCCACAAAATCTCATCAATACTGACTATCGTACCTACAACTTCGATGTCATTGACGGCGTAACCTACCAATACGACATCACCCAGCCAAACAAGTACGACCGCAGCGGTAAGGTGGTTAACGAAACTGCCAGTCGTGTTCGCAACCTTCAGTACAATGGACAGGCTGTCACAGATGAGCAAGAGTTCATCGTGGTGACCAACAACTACCGTGCAAATGGTACCTTCCCAGGTGTCAAAGACGCCTCTGTCAACTACTTACTCAATCTGGAAAACCGCCAAGCGATCATCAACTACATCATCGCTGAAAAGGTCATCAACCCAACTGCAGACCATAACTGGACCTTTACCGATAGCATCAAGGGCTTAGACCTCCGCTTCTTGACGGCAGATCGTGCAAAAGACTTGCTAGCGGATCAAGAAGGCCTGGTTTACCTCCAAGCCTCTTCTGCAAATGAAGGTTTCGGTGAGTTCCGCTTTATCTATATCGAGCCAAAAGTAGTGACACCTCCAACTGGTCAAACAGATACCAATACGAATACAGCAACTGGTCAAACTGGCGTTCAAATCACACTTCCGTCTGGTCAGGTTATTACTCTTCCAGCTGAAAAAACAGCAGCACCCGCACCAAAACACAAGCTAGCGACTACTACCTCAGCAGCAAGCAAAGCTTTACCAGCTACTGGTCAAGCCACTTCACTCCTTAGCCTAATCGGCTTCAGCCTGATTGGTTTTGTTGGTGCATTCCGCAAGAAAAAAGAAAACTAATGTTACATATGAAAGAGCTCGGATAAGTAACCGAGCCCTTTTCTTTCTAATTTAAAAATGACCAAACAACCGCAATGAGAATAGCTGGCAACATATTGGCCACGCGAATCTTTTTGTCCCAAACGATATTAACACCGACACAGAAGATGAGGGCGGAGCCGATAAAGGAGAGATTGGCAAGGGCCTGATCCGTCATCAGAGGCTCAATCAAGCGCGCCAAAAGAGTCACAGAGCCTTGAAAAATCAAAACCGGTACTGCTGAAAAGCCAGCCCCCTTGCCCAAGCTGGCCGTCATGATAAAGATGATGATAAAGTCCAGAATACTCTTAATGGCGAGGAGGGTATAATCCCCCGTCAAGCCATCTTGGATAGAACCGATAATGGCCATGGCACCGATGCAAACAGTAAGGGATGCGGTTAGAAAAGCATCTAAAAACTGTGAATCCTGACCATTGCCAGACTTTTCACGCAGCCAGATACCCAAGCGCTCAAACCAACCTTCGATATGAAGGACTTCGCCTAGAAAGGTCCCAAAAGCCAGACTGAGCACAAAGAGCAGGGTGTTCTGGGTGACCAGTTGACCATTTTCCACTCTTAAAAGACCCGTCAGCGTTCCTGAAATCCCTAAAAATAGAATAGCAACGCCGCTGGCCAAGGTTAGACCAGACTGATGCCGTTCTTTCAGTAAATGTCCAAACCAAGACCCTAGCAAACCTGCTAGGGCAATGGCCACCGTATTGATAATCGTTCCTAAGGCAAACATGGGCTACCTCAACAATTCCGTCGCGTAGCTAATGGCAGAAAGGGCATAAAGGGGAGCCGTTTCCGCTCGTAAGATACGAGGACCAAGACCTGTCTTGACCGCTCCTGCTCCTTCAAATGCAGCGACTTCCTCAGGCGACACGCCACCTTCTGGACCAACGATGACAAGGACTGATTGACCAGCGTCTAAGCCAGACAAGATTTTCACTAGATTGGCTTGTTCGCTCTTTTTTGCGGCCTCTTCATAGGCTAAGATAATCTGGTCAAATCCTGCTAGTTGCGCTAGGAAATCCGCTTTTTTCTCAAATAATCGAACAGCTGGAATGCGATTGCGTTTGCTTTGCTCGGCGGCCCCTTGGGCAATTTTTTCTAACTTTTCTGCTTTTTTTGCCAGTTTTTTACCGTCCCATTTGACCACGGACCAGTCAGCTGGAAAGGCCCAGAGGGCTGCCATGCCCAATTCCGTTGCCTTTTGGGCGACAAATTCGAGCTTATCTCCTTTTGGAAAGCCCATGGCGATGGTCACGGAAACAGGTAATTCAACATTGTCTGTTAGTTCTTCGATGATCTCAACAGACTGGCTCTGGCTGTCCACTACCCGCGCCAGGCGTTTGATGCCGTCATCAAAGACCAGGACAACCTGGTCGTCTGCCTGCAATCGCATAACAGAAAACATGTGCTTGACAGTGTCCTTATCGGTAATCTGGAAAAGGCCCTGCGGTGCTCTGCCATTGACAAAATACTGCTGCATCCTAGCCTCCAATCACACCTGAGCGGTCAGCCGTTTTCTTGAAGACGCAGCAATTCCACTCGCCCTGAATCATGTGGGTCTCAAGGAAGAAGCCCGCCGCCTCCGCAGATGCTCGCACCATGTCCCACTTGTCCGCGATGATACCGCTCATAATCAGGTAGCCCTCGTCCTTGACCAGACGGTAGGCATCCTCGGTCAGATGGATGAGAATATCCGCCAAGATGTTGGCAACGATAACTTCTGCTTTAATATCAACGCCACGAAGGAGATCACCTGCCGCAACATGAATATTGCTAGTATGGGCGTTGAGGTCAATGTTTTCCTGAGCCACACGCACCGCCACTTCATCCAAGTCATAGGCGTAAATCTCTTTGGCGCCCAAGAGAGAACTGGCAATAGAGAGGACGCCTGATCCTGTACCGACGTCAATGACTGTTTCGCCACCACGCAAGACCTGAGAAAGAGCAAAGAGGCTCATCTTGGTCGTCGGGTGAGTTCCCGTACCGAAAGCCATGCCTGGATCCAGGCGGATAATCTTCTCACCAGCAGTCGCCTCATAGTCGGTCCAAGACGGCACAATGGTCAAATCGTGGGTAATGCGGGCTGGCTCATAGTATTTCTTCCAGTTGTCCGCCCAGTCTTCCTCTGCCAGTTCCTGACTTTCTAGGCTGACCTGACCAGTTTCCAAGCCAAAGCCGGTCAAATCCGCCAGGCGAGTTGCCAAATCTGCCTTAATTTCCTCAATATCCACAGTGTCAGGATAATAGGCCGTAATCGCAATCATATCCGACTGCTCCACCTCGGGATAAAGTTCACCGAAACGGTCCTCCTGTCCCACATAGTCAGCCGAGTCGCTAATCGCCACCCCCTGACTGCCCGTTTCAATCATCAGATTTGAAACTGCTTCTTCTGCATCACGATGCACGTGAATGGTTAATTCTTGCCATGAGTTCATGTTTGTTTTCCTTTTCTTTTCTATGCGTCAATCACTGTATTATTGTACCGATTTCTAGCCTATTTTACAAGTTAATGTTACGCGATGGAGCCCTAATAATACTTTTTCGAAAATTTTCTAATCGCACTGCGAATAAACATGTGTAGGAAAGTTTGAGACGGTGGTTCCAAGTTTCTGAACGGAGGTGATGCCCATGGAAGTGGACAGCAAATCTGCTAGAAAGGCTAGCCCATGCCAGATGGTAAGTTAACTTACTCATCTGGCAACGACAAATCCTATAAGATTTGTCTAGGGCTCGCACTAGCTCGAGTTTTGAAAAATATCGTTTCAAAACTCGAGCGTCGGAGATCTCTGGATTTATATTTATCAAGTCTACTTGTTGAAATACTGAGCTTGATAATCGTCACCATTTTAGCTATTCGAGATAAAAAATAACCGTCAGCAAACTTTGACACAGTTCTGACGGTTATTTAATCTAACGAACTGAACCACCGTTTAGCGGTCCTACTGGGCGTTGAGCTGGAACTCAACACCTTTTCTATTTTTATAATAGCAAAAGTTTCGCCCGTAGTCAAGTCAGAACCAAGCTTAGAGTGTGTCTGTTTTTGGGAGAAAATGAAAAATCATCAATCGAACGCAAATAAAGACCGAAACTTTCAACTTTTTCCCTGTCCCAGTCTTGATTTATCGTCTTGATGATGATACAATACTATTACTGATTGAACAAGTGGTAGTTGTTTAATCGGTTGGCGTTTAGGTGTTGTCGCACCTAGCGCCTTTTCTTCGTGTTTTTCTATAACTCTATTATATCATAATTAGATTCAAATGCAAGCAATTTCTATAATTTTTTTACAAGAAGCCTTGACAATTCAAGGTTTTTTTGTTTTTAGTCCCGTTCCTCTATCATATGTTCTCCCCATTTTTTCTTAACGTTCGTCCGTTTGAGTTGTGGCAAGGTATAGTTTTTATTTTCATCATGACAAGGCAGACCAGAAGTATTTTTCTCTTGGTCTTTCATTGTGTCAAAGTGACTTCTCCACTCACCGAAAAAGAGGTCTCTCAACTCTCCTGTGTGGCTTAAAAGAATAGTCTGACTCATGGCGTTAGCCCCCTTCTTACTCCAATACATCCCCCTGTTTTTCATCCTATACGTGATTTTTCGGTGTTGCGATTCCATGATACCTATACCATTTGAACTCAGTCCAAAAGACTCAGGCTTATCAGTAAACCTGAAATTTTTCATCAGTTGCCTGCTGAAGCGTTGAAAGGCTTCTAGTTTCTCATCCGACTCAATAAATGATTCTGCGGTATCAAGCACCGTCTTCAACCCTGACTTGTCTCGGTTTTTGATCGCTTTAAAGGCTTGATTGACCAAACCTGAAGGAAAAGGACTCAGGTTCTTTTTTAATGCTTGATTCACGTGAAAAGCATCCCAAAAATGAAAGTGTTTTTTGGGATTGAAAGCATCTGCAAGCTCCTTAAATACTTTGGGAGAATAGCCCTTACCACCATCTGAATTAGTAACAATCATGGTATTAGAATCAATATCATAATGCTGATAAATAAGGTCTAGGAGTTTATCTTTTGCACGTTGATAGTGTGTTGATACTACTTCTAGTTTATCCATCAGGACATTTCTTTTGCCTTTTTTACTTCCTGAATGGACGACAAAGTGAGTCAATTCAAGGGATTTTTTCTTCTTGTCCGTTGAACGTTTAACCCAAACCCCATCACCTTCAACATACAAAATTTTGGGCTTGACCTTCTCTTTTTCTTCCTCGGTCCAACTTTGAACAGATAGAGAGTCATATTCTTCTTTCTCGTTAATCAGTTGCCCTGCCACCTCTAAGGCGTGCTGAACGGTGTTTTTAGTGATATAGATTTTCTTCAACAACTCCATCACAGCAACTACTTTCCGATAAGGCATATAATTTGATAGCTCAGTAAGCTGATAAAGGAGCTCCTGGGAGAAGCGTTGACGTGGTTCTAAACCTAACTTTTCATCAACAGGGATTCTAACCGTATCTCCCTTCTTCCATCTGCTACGGGTAAAGGTCATTTCACCAAAGGAGAAAATCACAGTACGTTCTTTTTGGTTAATTCTTTTATATCCCTGCGCTCTCATGCTAGGCGCAATCTTTTTCTCATAGGCTTCAATCATCTTCAGGAATGCACGCTGATTATTTTGGTTCAACTGTTTTGAAAATTCTCTTTCGTCAAGAATAGCTACATCCATCTACTTCACCCCACTTTGAAATAATAAAGCCTATTATAGCGATAAGTCAGGATTTTGGGTATTAAAAAAATGACCTCTCCATCAGGAAAGGTCTATATATTTTGGTCATCAATCGGGGTCACATCTAAAGGGAAAGGTCGTCCTTCACATTATAATTATAAACATATTTATGTTTATAAATTTTTGAAATAGTCGTTAATAAATGAAGATGCTGAACGATAGCCTTTCTCTTTTGCCAGGCTGTCTATTTTTTCACGGACTGATGGCTGAAGAGTAAACTGATATTGTTTGGTCCGTTCAAACGTCTCAACTGCTGAAGGTGTCGTAACCTCTTTCAAGGTTTCCTGAAGGGATTTGCTGATTTGCTTTTTCTTAGATTCAAATGCCATGGTATCTCCTTTATCAATATATTTATAACTATATTTATGTTTATATTTATAATGATATTCTATCAGTTATTTTCTGAAAAGTAAAGTCAATATCCTTGAAAAATGCCTTATTTCCCCTGGTCAGCTCTTTATCCCTCATCATATCTGAAAGAGAAACTTTATCAAGCGTTGACCTATTAAAGAGTTCTTTTTGAGGAATCATTGCAAGGACATTTTCCTCATTCTTAAGAGATGCTACCAATTCTTTGGATGATTTGGTATTGTGCTTAATCATATTTCCTAAAAAGAAAAGTTCTGCTGTCACATAGCTTTCACGGGTTTTAAAATCGAACGCTTCAGCTTTAAATTCTTCTAGTCGCTCCTGAAGGTTAAATTTTGCCTGGTAACCATGCTCTGACGGAATCACAGGACTTAACACTGCATGGCTAACAATGATAGCGTTACGAGTTGCCGTTGAAAAATCAGGATGGCAATCTATGATGACATAATCGTACTTCTCAATTCCTTTATCATCATAGTTATCCTCTAGCCACATATAGAGTAACATATCTTTATAGGCTTTGGTCTCAAGTTCTTTTTCTAACCTATCAAGACGGAGATAGCCTGGAATTAAGTCAATGTTCTCCTTAACATTCAAAAGAGCAACATCACCTTTCCCTCTAAAAATATTAGCGACTGTTCCCTCGTTATTAAAAACATCATAAGTTTGGGTTAAGTTGCATTGATGGTCAAGGTCAATAAACAAGACCTGCTTTCCTTTACTAGCTAACCACTCACCATAATTATAGGCAAGAGTTGTCTTCCCAACCCCACCCTTGATAGCTGAAAATGTAATAATCTTCATCAGAAATCCCTCCTGTTTTCTATACTTCTATTATACCACTATAATTATAATTGTCAACATAATTATGTTTATAATTATAATTATGTTTATCTTTTTATCTTATGCTTTTCACGATACCGCCTAAAAGTACGTTCGTTGATACCTGTTAGCTTGGCAACGTCTTTATCTGATAGACCTTCAAGGTAAAGGTCAAAGGCATGAAGAAGCCTGCTGTCATCTTCTGAAAAAATGGCTTTTCTGCCTTTGTACTTTCCTTGAGTCTTGGCAATAGCTATCCCTTGGCGTTGCCGTTCCTTTATGCGTTCCCTTTCAGCTTGTGCCTGGTACTTGTAGAGTTCCAGGATAAGATTGTTCAAGAGCCGTCTCAGGTTGTCATCCTCAATCCCTCGAAGAGTGGGAAGATTTAAGACTTCCAAGGTTGCCCCCTTGGCTTGAATATCATTCATGACCTCAGTTAGCTCCTTGTTATTCCTACCCAGGCGTTCTAATTCTGTCACAACCACTATATCACCTTCACGTATATAAGCAAGCATAGCTTGTAACTGAGGGCGGTCTTTATTAGCTTTTTGTTGAATTGCTTTAAATTCAGGGGTTTCTTGGTGTTGATTTTGAACCATTTTTTGCTCTATTCTCTCCAAAGTCGGTTGAATTTCTTTCCCTGATACTTTACGATTTAATTCTCTTTCTAAGGTCTCTTTCGGACTAATGGAAGGCGTTTCTAAGCTTGAATAGAGTTTCACTCCTTCTCTATTGTAAAGCCTTATATCGCTAAATAAGCCCGTTTTATGAAGGGTTTCTAAATTGGTCGGTAAGTTTTTGACAACAATATCATGCGCTTGTTTTGGTGTTGCCCTGGCTGTCATTGGATCATCTGCATACATGGTTTCATATCGTTCAATTGTTCCTAAATATGAGTTGATTTTAGGTACTGCCATGACATACATTTTTGTTTCATAACCTTTGGCTTGAAGCATTGTTGCGGTTTGAATGGGAACGTCTGTTGTTCGTCCTGTACCTTCAATCACCAAGTTATAGCCTTGATCGCTTAAACGGCTTATGATCGCTTCTGTCATGCGATTAGAATAAGGGGTAACGTGTTTTACTACGTCTTTCTCATAAAGTTTCGCTAGTTCATCAAAATTAGGGTGCTGTTGTTTAAAGGTATCATTATCAATGACAATAACATTCCCTTGTGTTTCTTCAAGAATTGCTGATCGCAAACTCGTTTTCCCTGACCCTGGTTGCCCACCAAGTAAAAAAGCGGTTGGCGATTCAACCGCTTTTTTTCCTTGAACCAATTCTTCTAAATTATCATTTAAGCGATTTTCAAATTGTTTGTCAGTAAAATTGACTATATTTGCCATATTAAGCCACTTTCTCTTTATTCAAAACTTGTTTTGAATAGCGATTCATTGACCGCCAATACTCATGAACGGCTTGTAATTCTTCTAAAGAATAATCAAAAAGATTTACACGTTTTGCAAGCTTTAATTGGTTTAATAAATTGACTTCCAATAATTGAGAGTCATTTTTATTTAATTCATGATTCAAAACATAGTTTAATACTCGATTATAAACGCTTGCCGATAATTCGTTAATGATCTCTATTTCAAATGTTTTTTCATAAGTAACTGCCATTTCATTTTCACTCCTTTTAAAGTTTGTCAGGTAAATATTTCCGAATATATTCTTCTAAGGCTTTATCCATAACTTCTTTTACGTTTCCGCCATTCTTTGCTGTTTCGATTTTTATAATATGGTGCAAGTCAGCACGAACACGAACCGTCTTATCCCCCATAATATCTTTTTTTGCACTGATTGGTGTATCATTTCGTTTTGCTTTTTGTGCGCCTAAATTTCCCACAACCACTCACTTCTTTCTATTTCTTCTTACTCTTATTTTATCATCAACAATCACAAATCACAAGTGATTTGTGATTAATCACTTGTGATTTGTGATTCTATTCTTTTTCGTTTTCTAATTGAATGATTCGCTCAAGCATTTCAAAAAATACGTTCTCATACATAGACAAAACTTTTTTGTCATAGCCTTTGTGTTCTGTAATGCCATTTTTAGATCAAGTACTTACTTTATTACTTCGCTTGATAATATTTCGGAAAACCAAATTATCCTCTTTATGTTCTTTGTACAGTTCTTCCAGGTTTGATTTTATCGTTGCGCTGTCCGTATCAACTAAATAAGGAACAAAACCAATCATATCTAGTCCAGGGTTAAACTGTTCTTGCAAATCAATCAAATAGGAAATATAGTTTTGAATGTTGTTTGTACTTTCTTCTTCTGCTTGTAAAGGGATCATAACGTAATCACTCGCCACGATTGCATTATTTGTATAAACGCTTGGCGTTGGTACAGTATCAATAATAATAAGATCATAGTCACTTTTTAAAGGTGCTAAAAGAGTAGCAAGCAATCTACTTTCATTTTCAAACGTCCATGAGCGAGTTAATTTTGGCAGTAACATCAAATCAAACGTGCCAGGGATCAAGTCTAAATTATCAGTCAAATGAATAATAGAAGAAGCCAAGTTTCCATTTTTCAAGCCTTCATAAAAATTGACACGTGGCAATTCTACCTCAAAAGTTTTTGCTAAGTCTTTTGTCAATGTTGCCTGTAAGTCCTTATCGATCATTAAAACTTTTAAATTCAATTTGTCTGTCAAGTAAGCAAACATAGTCGATAATTTGGACTTTCCAACACCACCTTTAAAGTAATTATTCAAGATAATAATTGCTTCATTTTTATTGTTTAAAATACGTCTTAATTCTTCAAGTATTTTTAGTTTTTCCTTCTCCATAACTACGCCCCATTCTTTTTTTGTATAGTAATATTGTATCATTAAGAATCACAAATCACAAGTGATTTGTGATTAATCACTTGTGATTTGTGATAAGTGATTTGTGATTAATATATAAAAGCCCTCTTTAAAGGGCTTTTATGTTTATTTTGAAAAAGAGATAAAATCAATATATCCCTTTTCCCCAATTTTTACAACGGCATTGTAGGGCTTTTTCTCTTTGTTTTTGATTCCTTTTACCAGGGTTTCTTTTCCCTCCAGTAATTCTTTTACATTTGTTTTGGTGAGTTTTTTCTTTCTAAAATGTTCAGCTAAAGTGAAGGTACATTCAGGATAATTTGAACAACCATAAAACGATTTTTTTAATACAATATTGTTGCCACACTTAGGACATTTTCCTACAAGGGGTCCCGAGCGCTTAGTGGGAATTTGTACCCCTTATCGATACAAATTCCCCGTAGGCGCTAGGGACCTCTTTAGCTCCTTGGAAGCTGTCAGTAGTATACCTAATAATTTATCTACATTCCCTTTAGTAACGTGTAACTTTCCAAATTTACAAAAGCGACTCATAGAATTATTTCCTCCCGTTAAATAATAGATAACTATTAAAAATAGACAATACTTGCTCATAAGTAACGGTACTTAAATTGTTTACTTTGGCGTGTTTCATTGCTTGATGAAACTGATTTTTAGTAAACAGTTGACGATATTCTCGATTGACCCATTTTGAAACAAAGTACGTATATAGCTTCCAATATTTATCTGGAACATCTGTGGTATGGCGGGTAAGTTTTATTAAGACGCTGTTTACTTTTGGTTTAGGATGAAAGCATTCCGCTGGCAGCTTAAGCAATTGCTGAATCGAGACTTGAGTGTGCAAGAGCAACCCTAGTGTTCGGTGAATATCCAAGGTACGCTTGTAGAATCCTTCTTCAACAATCAGATAGATGTCAGACGCATGGCTTTCAAAAACCACTTTTTTAATAATTTGTGTGCTTAAATGGTAAGGAATATTCCCAACAATTTTATACCTCTGTTTGTTAGGGAATTGAAACTGTAGAATATCTTGGTGAATTAAAGTGACACGAGTATTCAGTTTTAATTTTTCTGACGATAAGTTGAATAGATGACTGTCTAATTCAATAGACGTTACCTGTTTACTTATTTTAGCCAGTTTCGTCGTTAAATGCCCTTTACCTGTTCCAATTTCGTAAACGGTATCGGTTTCTTTTAAATTCAATTGTTTTATTATTTGGTTGAGTACTTTTTCACTCGTTAAAAAGTTTTGAGAATATTTTATATTTTTTTTCATGTAATCACTCCTGAAGTGATTACACCTATAAACAAATACAGAAGTTAAACGATTTGTTTGTAATTTTAGTTATCTGTTTAAAAAGTCATAAGATTAGTCACTGGTAGGAATTAATCTAACGTATTTATTTATCTGCGTAATCACTGTTTTTAGTCTGTTTCAAAACAGTAGATGTTTTATCTACATAACGCATTTGTTAACGCATTTGGAATACCAACATGACGAATCCCTCCTTCTTAATTACAAATTTTTAGCATCTAATTTAACTTCAATTCCTATTATACAAAATTTTAAGATACTGCACTATCAACACACTCTTAAGTTTGCTTCTAAGTCTTATTTCCATAACTTCTTTTACGTTTCCGCCATTCTTTGCTGTTTCGATTTTTATGATATGGTGCAAGTCAGCACGAACACGAACCGTCTTATCCCCCATTATATCTTTTTTTGCGCTGATTGGCGTATCATTTCGTTTTGCTTTCTGTGCGCCTAAATTTCCCACGATCTCTCACTTCTTTCTATTTCTTCTTATTCTTATTTTATCACAAATCACTTGTGATTTGTGATAAGTGATTTGTGATTAATATATAAAAGCCCTATTTAAAGGGCTTTTATGTTTATTTTGAGAAAGATATAAAATCAATATATCCCTTTTCTCCAATTTTTACAACGGCATTGTAGGACTTTTTATCTTTCGTTTTGATTCCTTTTACCAGGGTTTCTTTTCCCTCTAGTAATTCTTTTACATTTGTTTTGGTTAGTTTTTTCTTTCTAAAATGTTCAGCTAAAGTAAACTTACATTCAGGATAATTTGAACAACCATAAAACGATTTTTTTAATACAATATTGTTGCCACACTTAGGACATTTTCCAACAATATTTTTTTCTGCTTCTTTTTCTTTCTGTTCCTGGTAATCAGCAAAACTTAATTTCTCTATATCGGTAGGTACATTTTCCAATAAATGAACGATAAACTTCTTGATATTATTAATAAAGTTTTCTTGATTGCCTTCTCTTTTACCAATCTTCTTTAAATACGTTTCCCATTTAGCCGTCATTTCAGCACTCGTTAAGAGGTGCTGACTTTCGACTGCCTGGCACAATAATTTACCTTTTTCAGTCACAACAAGTTTATTTTTAATGACTTGGATATATTCTTTTTGTTTCAAGGCTTCAATAATGCTTGCTCTTGTCGCTTCTGTTCCGATTCCCTCGACTTCTTGTAAAATCTTGATTGCTTCTTCATCATCAACCGTTTTATTAGCGGTTTTCATAGCAGTTAATAATGTACCCTCTGTAAAAGCTTTCGGTGGTTGTGTTTCTTTTTCGGCACTCTTAACGTCAACCTCGGCATGTTCTCCAATGATAACCAAGGGTAACGTTTGAACGTCCTCTTTTTCTTCTTTGTTTTGCTGTTTAAAAAGAATTTTCCACCCTTCTTGCTTTGGTGTCTTGCCTATTGATTGAAAAAGTAAGTCGGCTACTTTGGTTTGTATCTTAGTTTCTTCATACAAATAATCAGGTAGAAACATGGCAACGGTCGTTTTAACGACTAAAGCATATATTTTTCGTTGTAAATCGTCCATTTTCGCTAATGCAGATTCGGTAGGTACTTGTTTTGTTGGGATAATGGCGTGGTGTTCCTGTACCTTACTACCGTCCACATAACGCTTTCTAGGCTCTGTTTGAACCATTTCAAGATCAAGTCCTAAAAAACCGCTATATTTGCCAAAATTCGCTTTTAAATAAGCAAATTCGTTCTCTGTAATAAATGGTGTATCTGTTCTTGGATAACTCAATAATTTTGCTTCATACAGTCCTTGCATAGCTTTTAAAGTTTGGCTCGCTGTCGCTTTATAAAGCTGATTAACTTTTGATTGCAAACTACTTAAAGAAAACAAACTCGGACTATTCGTTTTCTTCTCTTTGGTTTGAACATCAGCAATTATCCCCTCTTGATTGCCTATTTTAGCTTGTTCAGAAGAAACAAAAGCTAAAAGCTCCTCTTGGGTTTTAAAGCGCTGTGTGGGGCTTATAACGCCCTTAAATGACCCTTGGTTTACTTTTATACTAGCTTCCACCTCGAAAAAAGGTTCTTTTCTAAAGTTTTCTATGGCTTCCTGGCGCTGAAAAATAAGATATAAGGTGGGCGTTTGAACACGTCCTAGTGAAAATGTACCTTGTACGCCCTTCTGCTGTAAATTTAACGTATACAAAGGGCTTGCATTCATGCCGATCAACCAATCGGCAATTTGGCGTGTTTGCGCTTCTTGATAAAAGGGATAGTAATTCATTCCTGGTTGCAAATTTTGAAAACCGCTACGGATCACATCTTTTTCTAAACTATTGATCCATAGTCTTTTATACGTTTTATCTTTAGAAAAGGCATTTGCTTTATGAATGATCGACCAGGCAATGTTTTCGCCTTCTCTGTCGCTATCTGTTGCGACAATGATTGTATTTGCTTGTTTTAAAAGTTCAGCAACAATTTTAAACTGCTTTTTTTTATCTGTTGCCACTTCAAAATCGTATCGATCAGGAAAAATCGGCAATGATTCAAGTTTCCAATTTTGCCACTTTTCGTCATAATGACCTGGTTCTGCTAACTCGACTAAATGCCCAAAACCAAACGTGATAAACGTTTCATCTGCAAAGATTGGGTCTTTGATCTCAAAATAACCGTCTTTTTTGGTGCTTTGTTTTAAAGCACTTGCATAGGCTAATGCCTGGCTTGGTTTTTCAGCTAAAATAACCGTACTCATTAACTATCCCTCTTTTCATTGTTTTTTCTTTGATCGACTGTCACGTTGTATCTTGATCGATACCTTCTAAACGTTCGGCGATTAATTCCAGTTTGTTCTTCAACTTCTTTATCGGATAAACCGTTCAAAAACAAATCGAAAGCGTGTTGTAAACGTGGATCATTTTCTTTGAATTTCAGTTGTCGCCCTTTGAATTTTCCTTTTTTCTTAGCAATTTCAATTCCTTGGGCTTGGCGTTCTTTAATTCGTTTGCGTTCAGATTCCGCTTGGTACTTATACAATTCAATCACTAAATTATTAATCAGCCGTCTTAAATTTTCATCTTCAATACCATTCATTGAGGGTAAATTTAAGACTTCCAGGGTTGCCCCCTTAATTTGAATTTGATTCATCAATTCTGTTAATTCTTTATTATTTCGTCCTAATCGATCTAATTCAGTAACAACAACTATATCCCCTTCACGAATATAGTTAAGCATAGCTTGTAATTGTGGGCGTTCGACCGATTGACCGCTTGCTTTGTCTGAAAAGACCTTAGAAACGCCCTCTAACGCTTTCAGTTGTCTATCTAAGTTCTGTTCTTTGCTACTGACACGTGCATACCCTACTTTAGTCATGTTAAAAAACACCTCCCTTGTTAAGAAAAAAATAAATTGGATATGAATTCTATTTAATCACTTTGACTAGCAAATACTAACAACAAGACACACACACCAAAAATCAAAAATTCACTACTTTTAGTTAAAAACCACGTAACCACAAGAACTAATCCAATCCATGTAATCGGGTTCTTCAAATATTTCTCCAAGATTTTCCTCCTCTAATATGCTCAACTTAAATGACCTATTCAATAAATCTATTATGCTGCTAAATAGTTTATAGGACAAATAAGTATACTCTATTGTCCACGTTATTTAATAAAATAAATAGAAAATGACCATATCTAATAGACATGACCATTTTTCTATTTACAAAATAAAATACATATCCCATGTGGGAGTTTTTATTGCAAATGAGAGAGCATTACTATACTCATTTTCTCGAGCATCATACTCGATATCTTGATAGAGAGAAAAACTTGATACTGGAATCTGACCAAATTCCCTTTCTAAACTGTATTCATTATCCCACTTAATCAACAGACTGCCTCGATAATTAATAAGTTTAGCATTACCAGACATAGTTAGAGGTGATTTACCTGGGCTACGATATGTTACCGTGTAAGTACATTTCCAGTCATTTCCTTCTAATTGACCAAGAAAATCTTTTAATGTTGTTTTTTCCATATAGTACCTCAAAGAAACTTTATAACATTTTTAGTTTTATTATACTCCTATATATGTTTTTGTCTATTATCTTTCTAAATTTTCTCTATCCTTTTCAAATAAAAGTTTATAATCTCCTTGCCTTGTTTTAGAATTTTATTTCACCGAAAAATCGATCGCCGTTGGCGGTGATTTTTCTTAGCCTATCTTTCTATTTCTTCAGGGGCTTTTGTCTGATAGGAAGTTTCTTGTCTTCTTGCTTGAGCGTGTTTCTCAAGTTTTTCATATTGAGTAAAGTCTTTAACAATACTATCAAATTTTTCCTTCAGGGCTTTTCGCTCGATTGAAACCTCGACAACCTGTTTTTCAATCTCTTTTGGATTGACTGAAGATGAGATATTGAGTTCTTCCAAAACTTGATAAGCTATTTTTGCATCAATCGGACTTTCTGAATGAATATCTTCAAGCGCTGAAGCAATCTTGTTCAAGCGTTCCACTTTGTCATCAAGCCTATCTAATGAATCTTGTGTTTCTTCGATTTGAGCAATGAAGCGGTCACGTAGTTCATGAAACTGGTCAGAATCAGATACATTATGACTGACTAGGTAATTATATTCCTTGACCAGTAAATCCAACTTGGAAATATTAGGGTTCTTGGTCAAGATATATTCTCCACTCTCATAAGCAAGCTGATTGATAAGCGTTGACCCTTTCATAAATTTGTTACTTGCTGAATTGTCAGGATTGATGAAATAGAAAAAATCAGATTTCTTGATAAAGACATCAAAGCTCCCGTCATCCTGTTTATCAACTAAGCGACTTGGAATTTTAACTGTTCCTTGATTGGCTATCCCATACTGCATTTGAAGATAAATCCCTGTGTCTGTTTCATGCTCGATCTGCCACGGTTCAATTTTGACCCTGATTTCAAAATCTTCAGCTTTCTCGGCTTGTAATTTGTCATACTCGCTTTTAATTGACTCTAGCGGATGCACGATTTCATTTTTAGCTAGTCGCTCTTGAATTTGTTCCAAAGAGTAACGTCCCTTTTTTGACAAGGTACTGTCACGGGTATTTCTCTTTTGGTCTTTATCAAGTAATTTATACTTGGCATATTTGCCCGAAAAGTCCACTGCAAGATTAAGCGCCTTTGCCTTTTCTTGAAAATCTGATAGGTTAACTGAGTGCTTCAGCAAAAATTCAAGACGGGACTTGATTTCTAATTTGAAGATATTTTCTTTCTGATAAGCTGAGTATTCTTTGTGACCAAATTGATTTTTATTTTCAAGGATTTTTGCTCCTGCTAAATCAGCATACTTATCAGAAATTTGCTCCAGGGCTTTTTTTGTGCCCTTCTGCCATCTGAATTTATTAAGAGTTACTGAGTTAGTGGAATTGATATAAATGTGATTGTGTAGATGCCCCTTGTCCATGTGAGTGGCAATCACAAATTGATGACTTCCACCTGTCAACTCAAGTGCCGTCTTTCGTCCAATTTCATGTACCTGTTCAGGTGTCAGATTATCTTCAGGGGAAAATGATTGAATAACATGGTGGGCTAAAACGTCATTTTTGACCAACTCCTCATTATTGATTGGTCTGCCTTTTTCTAAATTGGCAAGTTGCTTCAGTTGCATCATTTCTGAATAAGCAGACTCTACATCAATTATCAGATTTCCTGAAACCAACTGAGAGACAGGTTGACCATTTACAAACTTGATAGGAAAGTTTAAATCTGAATCAAGTAATTCAGCTCCAATGGTTTTAGCACCATCTTCAATATACTTGATACCATCAGATAATTTATTGACTGATTTTATCTGTTTGACTTTTGTTACTACCAAATCAATTTACTCCTTTCTTTCCTTCAAGACTTTTTCAATATGGGCAATTTCTCGGTTAAAATTTTCATCAACCAAGCGCTTAACCTCTGCTAGTGATTCCTGCAAAGTTCGATAATTTTCAAGACTAACTTCTTCATTCGTGTTGACATATTTTACAAGTTGGTTGATATTTGTACCAATTCTATTTATCTCTGTTCTCAATTTTATCAACTCAGAATAATCAACCGTTACCACCTCACCAGTCAAAAGCATATAACGAGCGTATGTGTTAAAATTTGAAAAATTATGTAACTCCATTCTACTCTTGATTAGTTCATTTTCTTCAGGGGTAACACGGAACTTTCTTTGAATTTGTCTGTATAGTTTCTTTTCATCACTCATAATAAACCTCGTTCATTTTATTTGGCTTATGCGCTGTCACCCGCTATACTTTTCAAACTGGCAAGCATAGCAAGGTGGTACCACCTAGCAATATTTAAAAGATTTTCCCAAAACTCAAAACTGGCAAAGTGCCAATTTTGAGCGGGTCAATCTTTCAAAGTTTTGGGGAATATCCCCAAGCCCCTAAGTCGTCCTTCGGACCTTAATTGACTTCAACTTGTTGAAGCAATTCTTCCTTTTTGGTTTGATACTCTTCATCAGAAAGAGTTTCAAGATAGGTGATTGTCTCAGCATATTCTTGAGCTAAATCAGGGTCAATGTCTTTTAGCTCGTCAGCATCTTCATCTAAAAGAGCAATGGCTTTTCTGCGCTTGGCTTCGATAAAATTTTCATTCCTGGTGTATATGCCATTCTCAAAATAGAGTAGGTTCAAAAGTAAAGTTGTTTCGATTGTGTCATTCATAGTTTAGTCCTCCGATTGTTTTCTACGATTCATAAAGCCTGCGGATAATTGAGCGACAAGGTCTTTTACAGGTTCATCTCGTTGTCGCTCTTTTGTAATTTTTTTGGCTCTTCTTTCGCCTGCTCTTCCTTTTTAGCTTCAACGGGTTTTTCTTTAGCTTCTTGTTTCAAGCGGTTAATTTTATCTTGAAAAACATCTTTTGTAACTTCTTTACTTTGATACTTTTCAAGGGCTTTATCAATTCTTGAAATCAGGCTATTAGCTTCTTTTTGTACAATTTTAATTTGACCTTCTAGGTCAGTCAGACCTTGAGGGTCATCCGTCCAGTTCGCTAAATATCCAAAACTATAATCACTCGTATCAAGTCCATAGTGACTAGCAACGACAAAAGCAACTGACTCAGCTTGTAATTCTGCGGTACTTCTTTTTAGTGGATTTTCTTGAATTTTTTCCATGTTGTGCAAGTCAGAATGTGCCATTTCATGGAAAATGGTTTTAAGCGTATGTTGCTCCGATAGTCCCTTCTTAATAACAATTTCATTGTTGGTTGGTGAGTAATACCCTTTTGCCCTTCCTGTATCATCACTGAAAGAAAGGGGAACGCCATTAGCTTCCGAAACCTCTTTAGCTGACTTATAAAGATTGCCATAATCTTCATAAGTCCCTTCGAGTTCATAGATGGGTTTAGCTAATTCTTTTCCGTTTGTTTGGGAAATATCAAAGACAGGAACAAGTTTAAAGGACGTGTAGGTTTGTTCATTTCCATTTTCATCAAGAAGGGGTTCATGCGTTTTAGGGTCTTTCTTTTTAAGGGTAATTGGCGCAAAAATCCGTAAGGCTTTTTCACCCTTATTGACATTTCTTTCAAAGTCATCTTTCCATTTTTTAAAAGATGCCACGTGTGTAGCTTCAGGATTTTGCATGTAAATCAACTGAATATTCCCAGGGGAATAATTGTGAAACTTGCTCATGGTGGTCAAGTATTGTTTGTAGGTATCAGACTCAAAATAACTTTTGACTCCTTCTCTTAAAACCTGAGAAAGACCCTTGCTATCTTTTGCTTCAATCAATTCTGCAACACTTCTTGTTGGAGCTGAAGAGGATTGATTTTGATTGTTTGGATGGTTAACATCCAAAGGATTTGAACCGTAACCAATTTCTTCATTATCGGATTTTCCATCCCCATCTGTATCAGCATTGTAAGGACTTGTGCCTTGATTTTTTTCAACTTCATCAGAAATCCCATCACCATCTGAATCACGTTCACGTTCATCTTTTCGTGCCTGGTCTTTCTTTCTCTCCTCTTCTTCTCTGAGAATTTGGTCAAAACGATTTCTTAAATTTAAGTCTTGATTAGTTGGCATTGTTAATCCTCCATGTTTTAAATTTGGTTCATCTTTAAGTGGTTCTATCTCTCGACTTTTTCGCAAAGTCTCAAGCATTTCTTTTCCATCATCCTTGATAAAATCATGATTGATGGATAGTGTTTTAATCTGATTATCCTTTTCAGCAAACACACCTAATACCGTTCTTTGAGATGGCTCAATCGTCTGATAAGCTTTATGAGTTAGCTTCATCAATGAAGCAGGAACGGCTGAATTGTCATCCATTTTTAGAGCTAAAATGAGGTCTTCATTTTCGGGTTTAATTCCTTTTTCTAATTCCAAACGCTTGAACTTTTGGACCGAACTTAAGTCATTAAAGGTGAAGGCTTTGGAGTCTAACAGCTCAGGTAACATTGGCAAGACTTTGATTTTATCGTTATAGCCTTGACCAAGTGTCACATTCTGAAATGACAGATGACCTGAAGCCACTTCATCAATAAATTTCTCAGCAACTGAAGGCAAGTGTTCGTCATAGATTGGCATTATTCCTGTCAGGTGCATCCAGTGTCTCTTTTCAAAGCCGACCTCTAAAAAGTTAAGTTGGTCATCTTCGTTAAAAGCATAAATGATTTTTTGGTTGGAAAAGCTGTCTAAATACTGTTGGGCTGACCGTTGCAAACTATCCGCATAGTTGTTTAGAGTCCTTATGTCCTTATCTTCAGGATATTTGTAGCCACCACGTAGCCTATAACTTGACTTAACTGACTTGTCAATGTTAAAATGTAATTGAACATTGGCAGGAAAATCAGGTTGAGTCTTTGACTCTTCGGGTTGCAGTGCTATCCCTGAAACTTCGGTTTCTAAAGAACTGAAATTGCGATTGAACAATTCGCCCCCAGTGTTAGATGGCTCTTGACTTCGGTCAGGAGCTTTTTCTTGTGTCTTAACTGTTGGGTACTTAGATTCTTTCAAGTAATCATTCCAGTCCATTTTGTCCTGGTCTTCTGCTATTGGTGGAAGGTCAAGGGTGACTTCAATTTGTTTAGCAGTCAGGCGCTCAATAAAGGTATGACCTGCTTCATCATTATCAACGGCAAGGGTAATTAAATCCTGGTGTTTTCCATCTTCAAAGAAAGTGGTTACTCTAGCCATATCAGCCAGGAAGGAAGATTTTTTCTCCTGGTCAACCTCGCCATTAAGTTCACCAACTTCAGATAAGAGTTCCGCCACGTGACGACTCACAGTTGATTCTTTTAAGCCATCCATAGCAACTAATCGGACATCCTTCAGGGTGTCCTTTTTGAGTTCATAGTAACTCATCAGGTCTATTGGGGCTTCTGCAAAGATTAGACGAGATGGTGTCCCTATATCAATGTGCATCCCTGTCAAGCCATCTGAAGCCCTCATAATTTGTTTTAAGCGCCCTCTTTCGTACAAGTCTAAGTTTTCCCTTATCCCTTGCAAAGAAGCCCCTATAATTTCATTTTGAGTGTCCAGACTCTTAAAAACTAGGACAGGTTCAAAGTAGTCACCCGTCTTTTTAGTGGCTTGTGATAAGACGCCTTTTTCTGCGAAAAAATCGATCGTCTCATCAGACAAGCCCCTGACGTCCTTCAGGTATTCTCTCCCCTCTTTAAACTCTGTTTCATAGGGTTCAAGATAATAATGAAAAGGTTCTTTTTCAGGGATTGCAGTCACATCCACTGCATCAAAGCTCCCATCTTCCAAGAAATGCTTGGCTTGCTTAAAAGAAATGGCTTGTCCTGACGTTTCCTCTTGGACAACCTGGACCATTTTTATCACATCACCACCAGTAGAACGGGCAAACCAATTGAAATAGTTATCCCTGGTATTGATGGTAAAGGAATCATGCTCTTGCCAGGCGTAAGTATGGCTTCCTGTTCGGTGTAGTTGCATTCCCAAGCTCTCAGCTACCTCTAAAATGGATAACTGCTTCAGTTCTTCAATACTTGCCATCTATCCTGCTCCTTTCTCTAATTGTGCTCTTATGGCTTTTTTGGTTTGCTCGATAAACCAATCTTTAGACTTTTGACCTTGACCAACTAACTGAAGGGCTGTTTCCCACTTTCCAGTTGTTTCAGGATTGGTGTACATCACTTCAAGATTATCCAGGAAAAGGACAAGCATTTTCCCCCTATCTGTTGGGAAAAGTTGACCTGTCTTCTTGTCACGTGTGATATAGTCACGGTCAATAATGGTCTTAATGATGCCTGCTCGTGTTGCAGGTGTTCCTAAATTGTACTTAGGAAGCACGTCATCAAGCAGACTGCTTTCTGTTAGCCTTGCAGGTGGTTTTGTCTTATCTTCCTTAATTTGGGCTTCAGTGGCTATTCTAGCCCCCTCCTGGTAGATAGGTAAGACGGAATCCTTATTTTCCTTTTCAGCTAGTTTTGTCCACCCCTCATTAGTCATCACACTTCCTTTAGCGCTGAAGGTATTCCCATTGCTATCAAGTGTCACTTGTGTTGCTTGGTAACGGTAATCAGGAGCAAACATCAAGAGCGTTCTCTTGAGGATTTCCGTATAGATGATTTTTTCATCTCCTTCAAGTGAACTCACGTCTGACGTGTTTTCCGTTGGGATGATGGCATAGTGTTCCATCTGTTTATCTTGCACAAACTTCTTCCGTGGCTTAACGTTAGGTAAATCAGCTTCAATGCCCAGGATTGCTTTATAATCATCAAGGTGTTTAACTAGGTATTCAAATTCATTAGGGGTAATCAATTTGTGGTCAGTACGTGGATAAGACGTAACCCCTTTTTGATAGAGCTTTTGAGCTATTTCAAGGGTATAAGCTGAATCAAAGTGATATTTCTTACTCATTTCTGATTGAAGACTTGTCAAATGGTATAAATTTGGCGCAGAAACCGCCTTATTTTCGCTTTGAATAGATTGAACGACCGAATATCCCCCAAGAACCTTTAGAGCCTCCTGTGCGCTCTCTAGGGTCTCAAATTTGGTGTTGTTTTTGAAGATTGTCCCTGCATCATCAATCAGTTCTACCTTCCAAAACGGCCTAGGCTCAAAAGAATCAATAGCCAGGTCATTTTCAACGATTAGAGAAACAATCGGTGTCTGTACTCGACCAACTGAAAACTTCTTCTCCTTCTCCCCTAAATAACCTAACTCCTGGAGCTTCAATGATGTCCAAGGGCTAAAATTAAAGCCAACCAACCAATCTGATTTGGCACGTGCTTCAGCTTCTTCAGCATATTGTCGGGTTTCTTCAGCAGGTCTCAGGCTTTTGAAGGCTTTGACAATTCCTGAATCCGTCAGAGAGTTGACCCATAACCTATATTTGACCTTCTTCAGAGCATTTGGAATCAGTCTCAAAATCAGATAAGCGATAGACTCACCCTCACGGTCTGCATCTGTCCCTATGATGATGCAATCTGCTTGATTGACCTCACGTTTTATCAGGTTAAATTGCTTCTTCTTATCTGCCTTGACCTCATACTCGAAGGTCTCAGGAAAAGCGGGCAAGTTTGCCAAGTCCCAATTTTCATAGTTCTGATAAGGATTCTTTATCTCGACCAAGTGACCAACGGCTGAAACCACCGTCACTTGACCGTCTATCAAGTTTGTTGTGACTTTCCAAGCCCCTTTTTCATTCTTAGCTTGTCCCAGGGCATGAGCATATTTCTTGGCTTGGTCAGGCTTTTCAGCCAGTACCAGGTATTTCATTTCACATCACCTCTATTTCCTCCTGAAGAAGTCTGTCTATGTTGTCCTTCAGATAACTCAGGTCTTCTTTTGAAGCCCCAATCGATTCTACCTCCAGGCTTCCTTCATAGTGTCTAAGGTAGCTGAAGAGTTGCGGAGCAACTGCCTGAAATTCTTCAAGCTCTAAAGTCTTTATCAGCGTGCCGATAAAGCCATTTAAAACCTCGCCCTCATTACTTTTTTCAGTCACCTGGTGTCCTAGGGCAAATTGTTTGAGTGCTTCAGCCATAGTCTCCATTTCAACGGCTGAAAAGAAGGTTTCAAAGTATCCTATTCCTCTTGTTTCTTGTCTTGTCATTGTATTTCCTCCAAAATAACAAAACCTGCTAGGCTTTCCTAACAGGTTTTCTCATTTGCTTAAGAAGCTAGACTAAAAGGCAAGTCAGCTTCTAAGACTTGTTTTTCTGTGGTGTTAATCACCCTATCATGGTTCACGTTAGCATCCCAATCATCCATATCTGACATGGTGCGAATGTAACGATACCAATTATCATCACTTGGGCTATTTGCCAGTTCTTTTGCCCGTGGATGCTGAAGCACGTTGGTCTTTTTGTCCCTGAAGACATTCTGTTTCGAGATAAAGATAAGAGCTTCATCAACGCCTATACGGGCAACCTCATCAGGTGTCAAGAGGTCACGTTGGATGGTTTGAATAGACTGACTGCTTGAGCCTTGCGCCCCCCTGGTTTGGGACTGATTCTTGACATTGATAGTCTGCTTACCACTCCGCATAGAGAAGTAATTCATTGTTTCCTTGTCATTTGTTCCCAGGTAAACCAGAGTAGCACAGTTATTGAAGATGGTTTCCCATTGGTCTTTATAGAGCGCCTTCAGTTGGCTAATAGCCTGAATGATAATATCAATAGAGATTTCACGTGAACGGACTGAAGAGAGCGTTTCTGTGAAATTTGGGAAACGTCCGTAGTTGGCAAACTCATCTAAGATAAGTCTGATATGGAGTAAGTCTTCAGGTTTACAGGTTGGATGCAACCCTTGAATAATCTCATCAGCCGTTTTAGGAAGTTGTCTAAACATCATGGTAAACATGGTTGTAGCAATGAAATTAAAGGATTTATCTGTTTCAGGGATTGCAATGAAGACCGCTGTTTTCTCCGTCTGCCATTTTTCCATTTCCATTGAATCACGTGCGGTCAGGTTTCTAACTGCATCATGGTCAAAGACAGCAAATCGTGAAGATGCCACTGATAAGACCGAGGTCATGGTTTTTCCTTCAAAGTTCCCGTTGAAGAGTTCCCATTGCCTGTTTGCATAATTCCCTGGGAGTTCTTCTTCAAGCTCTTCAAACATTCTTTCAACTACGCTAGGCGTGTCCTCATCCTCACGCCTGATATTCCTTAAAAGGTCAGCAACCTGGGCAATGTTTGGCTCATATTTTTTTAAAACCTTACCGTCAAAATAGAGATAGCCTATCAAAGCACGCATCAGGAGCATTTCAGCCTGATTCCAAAAATCCTCACCAGTATTATCAGACCGTTTTGTCCCTGCAATAATGGCTTCAGCAACCCTATCAATATCTAGTTCATCATGCATATAATGAAAGACATTGAACTGATTAGAATTGGTCAGGCTTACCAGGTCAAAGACCTTAATTTTATAGCCGTTAGCTTCAAGCATTTTACCTGTTTCTCGGACAAGAAGTCCTTTAGGGTCTGTGATGACAAATGAACTGTTCATCTGCATCAGGTTCGGCTTTACAAAGGTAAAGGTTTTACCATCACCAGGCAGACCAACCGTCAAAGTATTTTTGTTGAGTTGTCGGTTGAAAGGAAGGCGCTTATTAAATAACCCCATCCGTCCATTTTGGCTGAAAATCATATCATTTTCAGGTTCTTTATCTCTGAAGGAAGCTATCTCCTTAATCGTTGCGTAACGTGCCGATCCGTGTTCCTCTCCGTAGCGGTAACGCCCTTTGTCGTTGACTCGAAAGTAAAACATCAAGACAATAAAAAAAGCAATCCCCCCACCGTATAGGCTAGATTGAGTGAATGAAAAATCAATCAAAGACTTGCTTGACCAGTTAGCCCTCATCCAGTCTAAACGGGCTTCATCAAAAAAGATGACTCCTTCAGTCGCAGGAGCTAGGTCATAAAGTTTAACCAACCAATGCACCACATAAAAGAGAATCAGCCCGACAATCAGATAGATAAAGAAGTTTCTTTTTTTCTGTTCAGTAACCATCTATAACCCCTTTTCATCTTTAGCAATCGCCTTTTTAGGCGTTGGAACTTTGACCTGGTTTTTAGCTTTAATATCAGCCTTGACCTGCTTCTTGTAATAAGTGAGCTTTTCCTTCACGGTCATATTTTTAGGACTTTTAACCAGGTTATAAGATAGCTTCTCAGCCTTGTCAGGGTTCGTTAAATCATTGATGATACCCTTGAAACTTGCTTCAAGCGCCTTCACATTTTTGGCATCGATAGCAATGGTGCTTGTCCCATTTCTATTGTCCTTGATAGAAAAACCCACGTCATAACCTTTCAGGTATTGTTCCAGGCGTTCTGTGTTGACTTCATGATTCATAAAGGTTTCAAAATGCTTAGTTTCCTTAGTTGCCATGAACTGATTCCAGTTAGTCTTGTCTGAGAAAACCTTGCTTTCACTGTGGCTTTTGATTGTCTGATAGCCATTTTCCATAGCATAATAGAGAGCTTTCAGCATCAATTCTCCTGTGAGTTTGTAAACCTCACCGACCTTCATTCCAACTCGTTCTTGGTCCATTTTTACCTCCTTTTTCTAAAAAGAAAAGCGGTGAGGATTTTGACCTACCGCTGTCATATCTTAGTTGCTTTTAAGTGTTCTTTTCTTGAAGAAATACGCCATCAGTCCTGCAAGAATACTTGTCCCTGCAAGAGTCATCAACGCTTCTTCTTTCTCGCCCGTGTGTGGCAAGGTCTTCATTTTACCTGATTGGTCTGTGATGCTGATGGTCTTATCAGCATTAACTGTCCCTCCCACTGCTTCAGGGGCAAGGGTGCTTGTTGAACCATCTGAATAAGCGACAATCACTTGACTATCTTGAGTTGCCACAATCTGATAGCCTGTGTTTGTATAAACTGGTGCTGATGGGGCTACATTTGAGACCACTTGACCTGTGACAGTTGAAGTTGTACCAACTTGACTAGCTCCTGCATCTACTGCTGTTTGAGCTGAAATATTAGGATTGTTAGTTGGAACAGTGACATCAGGAGTCAGAGTCGTTGACCCACCGTCAATTGTTGGAACGGTCACGGTGTTTTCAGTAGGCTCACTTGTTTTTGGTTCAGTTGTCGTGTCAGCATCCTGGGTAGGTGCT
Organism: Streptococcus sp. 29896; assembly: GCF_032594915.1. NCBI lineage: Bacteria > Bacillati > Bacillota > Bacilli > Lactobacillales > Streptococcaceae > Streptococcus > Streptococcus suivaginalis. The sequence goes on from NZ_CP118733.1 coordinate 2,022,794, forward strand.
TCAGTTGAAGATGGCTCACTAGCTGAATTGTCTTCAGTCGAAGGAAGAGAGGTCTCTTCAGTTGATGGCGGTGTGACTTCAGTTGAAGGTGTTGTTTCCGCAGGCTCACTTGTAGATGGAACAGTCACGTTAGGGTCAGTAGGAACAACAGTATTATCTTCAGGTGTGCTTGGTGTTTCAGTTGGGGTTTCAGGAACAGTTGGAACAACGGTATCATCTGAAGGCGCTGAAGAGGTATCCGTTGGCACTTCAGGCGTGGTCACAACCGCAGGCACATCAGACGTTACAGGGGCGTTTTCATCTGCAAATGCAGTCAAGGGGCTTGCTGAAGCAAGTACCGCTACTGATGATAAAGTGATAAGTTTTGTCCATTTTTTCATGTTGATACTCCTATTTATAATTATATTTATGTTTATAATGATAGTTATAGCTATTTAAATCACTATGTTTATTCAGCAAAACTTGAAAAATTTGGCTGACCAACCAGGACATAGCCATACTTGGATTTTTTATCTTCCTTAAAGGGAAGCGTAAGACGAACGGTCTTAATGTTGCTGTCATCATCTCCCTTGGTTGTCACGACAAAAGTTACTTTGATAGTATCTTTTGATGATGACACCGTTTCATAGATGGATGATTGAACCTGAGTCGCTTTTTTAGCTTCTACACCTTCAGCCTTCAAGTCCTTACTCAAGAAGTCTGACAGATTGTCTGAGTTTCCTGAGTAATAGTTGGCAATGAAGAACCTGCCGACCACTTCAACTTTTCCCTGGTCAGCTTCAACCGACAAACGATTTTCAAAGCTTTGAAGTTTTTGATTTTGGGACTGTACCAGGCTAAAAGCAAAGACCGACATTCCCAAAGCTCCCAGAGATAGCACCTTCCAAATCAGCCCATTTGTGAGGATGTTTCCTCCTGGAGCTTTTTGAGTTTTTGGTTTTTTTGGTGCTACTGCTTGTTTTGGTTTTGAAACCTTTTGAGCCTTCTTTTCTTTTTTAGGTTTTTCAGTGGGCTTAACCAGGTCTTTTTTAGAAGCAGGTGCTTCTTTCTTCTCAATCTGAGGTGCTGAGATTGGCTCTACAAGCTCATCTTCAGTTTTTTGTGTGACCTCTTCTGCGGAAACGCTCACCTGTGGCTTACGCTGAAGCAAAGAGAAGCCTTTTTTCTCACGCTTCAATCCGAAGTTGGAAAGGGCTTCTTCTACAATTTCCTGAAGGGGAAGGGTAAGAGTCATATTGTCCAGGAGTGAGCCATCTTCAGCAACTTGTTCAAGCTGAAGAGTGAAAGACTCATGCCTATCTTCAGCCCAAACGGATTTTTCGTTGATAATTGATAACAGTTCATCTCGGTTAGGACAAGTTTCTTGCTGACGGGTTTGAATATTAGTAATCCGAAACATGACCGTCACCACCATTCTCAGCAACTGTCTCAGTCTTGGCAAAGAGTTCCAGGTCTTCAATAGACTTGCCTGATTCTGCCATCAAAGCGACAATATAATCAGCCTTAGCTGTTTTAAGCTGTTTGTTTAGCTCTCTTTCCTTATTAGCTAACTGTGTTTTTTGGTCTTTGATTTTTTCAAGTTCAGCATCAAATTTATTGATTTTTGCTTTAAGTGTTTCTGCTTGTGATTTTCTAGTAACCATTCTTTTTCTCCTTTTCGGTAGCTAGTTAAGAAGCAACTTCTTCTGAGCTTGCTTCTACTTTGTCTTGTGATTCTTTTGACTCTTCTTTGTCTTCTGAAGACTCTTCTGTTTCTTCATCCTCTTCAGACATGGTAGTATTATCCAGGATGCCATAATCGCCTGTTTGGTCAGTGAGAATGATTGACTCAATCTTATTGACCTTGAGTGTGCCATTATCATTAACGTAGGTCAGACGAAGCGTGAGCTTATTCATGACATCCTTTTGAGCGGTATCATAGTTCTTCTTTTCATCAAGCAAAGTATTGACATAGTTTACCTGAGTGATGACGGATAAGCTGTTCTGATTGATGAAGATTTCTGAAGACTTATATTCAAAATCAACCACAAAGCCTTTGTAAGTCTGACTGACTGGTTCATCTTCTTTAGCAACCTCTTGATTATAAAGCGCATCAGTCATATATTCCTTATAACGCTTGCGGTTTTCACCCAGGTCTTTCTTGGTGAAATAGTTCAACAGAAATTCTTCGACCTTGTCTTGTGTGAGAACTTCTTCTTTTGGACTTTGTTTGGTTTCAGATGCCCCCGTCTTTGTTGTTTTACCTGATGAGGTTTGACCAATCCCTACTCCGATAAAGACTGCAATCACAACTAAAAAAACGTAACCAATTATTTTCAAATACCTGATTTTTGTTTCATCTAACATATTTTTCCTATCTTTCTACTTTATTTTGGTGGAATAGCAAAAGTAAAATACGTTTGGTTGGTCCATACAGCCCAATGAATTTTATTTTGAATCCCACTCACATTACATTCTGAGATAAGGAATGTTCCATCCTCATTAACATATTCCACGTAGGCTACATGTCCATATTGTGGAAGCGAATATCCAAATCCTCCTGCTACTGATACAACAGAACCTGCAACTGGTTTGTCACTGAATGTCCATCCTCTGGCGACTAGTCCTCTCACCCAATCTTGACCATTTCCAAGCCAATTATAGTGCGGTGAACCTGCTTCTACAAGACGATTATAGACATACCAGGTACATTGACCGATTGGATAAGTATTGCCATCAAGCGAAGCGGACACGGTTGCTGAAGATGGATAGCTTTTCAGTTTTGAAGCATACTCTTGAGGGAATCCCCAGGAGCTTTGTAGGGTTGAGCTTCCGCCTTTGGTACTGCCACCCGTTGGATTTTTAAGGTAGGCAAGCACTTGTTGAGCGTTGTTCTGACGTTGAGCTAACTTATCCCCTGAGTTTCCTTCCCAATAGACCAGGAAGGTTGTTGTCAATGAATTGACATCCTCATTAGAATGTAGCACGTCATTCAGGATTTTAATGTAATAAGGGCTATCCCCGTGAAGCATGAAATCAAGCTGAAGCTCTAAATCGTACCACTTTTTACCTTTTGACTTAGCATAGTTCAGAAGGGCTGTGTGACGGGTTGAACCGTCTGCCGTATCTGTCCATTGACCAAGTCCTAGTCCTCTATGAACGATATTAGGATACTTACCGCCATAGACTTCCATGTTCCCCATGCTTAACCAATTAGGGTCATCCCAAGAAGTTGCTGAAGCACCAACAGGAGGGCTGAGATAGTCTCCTTCAGCCCGTTTGGCTGTGATGGAGGATTCTGTCCAAAAGTTCCCTAACATGGCTGACACGCCATTTTTGGTCACTTTAGGGTCTTGTTTCTTCAGATAGTTATAGATATTATTGATTTTCTTGGCAATATCGCCCTCAATATTCATATCTGAAATGACTGACGTTGTTTGATTGTACTCCACTTTAGGAAGATAAAAGCCAACGTTGACCCAAGCCCATTCCTTCTTTTTCTTGTCCTTGAGTTTCTTATAATAGACCTCTTGACCTGATGACTCGCTGACCTCACCAATCTCATCACCTGCTTTGACCATATCACCATTTTTCACTCGAAGGCGTGCCACCTTCTTATAAGTGAACTCTGCCGAACTGGTCTTAATGGTAACGTCTGTTCCCTTGATTGTGACCTTACCACTCATGACGGCATAGAGCTTGTCTCCCTGGTTCGCTTGTAAAATCGAACCGTTATACATTTTGTTTTTGGAGACGTAGCCAAAGCGCTTATCAATTCGGATAGGGTCTAGCTTCTCATCATCAGCCTTATTAGTAAAAGTGTTGTCCAGGTCATTATAGGTTACATAGTAGCCAACTTCTTTTGCCTGTTCCAAGATTTCATTATAGTCCTTTATCTCATCCTTGCTGAGTTTGAGATACTTGTTTTTGGTTGACGTGTAAATATCAGCCATTGTTTTCAGGTTGTCTTTGTCACCGTTCAGGTCTTTCCAAAGGTCAGACAAAAGTTCCTTATAAGAATGTTTGAACTGATACCACTTCTTATCCTTGGAATCATAATTGCTATTAAGGGTAAAGTCTTCATGCTTATACCCCATGAACATCATGATTTCATCAATATTTGTCCAATAGTCCACCTTGTCATTCGACTTCTCACGGTCAATCTTGGAAAGGTATGTCCAAGTTTCCGTTAGGTCAAATTCATTCTGTGAAACCGTTGAACTTCCGCCACCTGTGACGACTCCTAGAAGAGCGATAATCAAGAAGCCTAAAAACATAATCAGATAGGCTTTAGCAGATAGCGGATTCTTGAGAACGGTCAAGATAGGTTTGCTAACAGTGCTTGCAACCTTCTTAGTGGTTCTAGCGGTCTTGCCTGCTTTTGATACTCTTAATCTTGCACGCAAACGCTGATACTTGTTTTTAAATTTGGTTTCCCATCGATTAGAAATAGGAGTCCTGGTAAACCCACGACCACGGGCAAGATTATAGGTGCGGTTTCCTGCCCCATAAACGTCCCTAGTCGCTCCTTTACCTATTTTGACAGTGTAACTGCCAATCTTCTTAGCTTGCCTGATTTCAGCGTGTGTACGCCTGATATTTTGACGTGCTGAAGCAATATCTTCCAGAACGTCATTATCCTGAAAAGCAGAATCAACAAAGTGAGAAGCCTGGTAATGTGCAACCCTTCCGACCTTCTGAACGCCAGTCCCACCGTTACGTTGGATGGCTTGGCGCTTTTTGGTCTTAGTCGTTTTCTTCTTTTCTTTCAGGGTAGCTAATTCTTTGCTAGCGACCTGCCGTCTTGCCTTTTGTTTCTGCCCCAAGTACCGCTTTTCAGCATCCGTCTTGGGTTTTAGAAGCCTAGACTCCCTCTTTTCAGCCTGCTTATAGCTGTTTTTCGTTGTCTTGAGGTCAGACTTGGCTTCCTTGTAGTCACGCTTGGCATCTCGGAGGTCTTGTCTTGTTTTTCTTGACAACGTTACACCTCCTAAGCATCTGTGGTCACAAGTTCATAAAGTCTTGTGTGATTAGGGATAGGATTTTCAAAAGGAACAACAATCTGACCTGCAACAATCAAGCCCGTTCCCTTTGCTTTTGGTTTTTCAATGTACCTGATAAGAGTTGGGGTCAACGTAATAGCTTTTGATAGTGCTAAAAGGTCAGATTTCTTATGTTTCAAGAGTATCATGAACTCACTATTTGAAACGAGCTTACGCCCCTCTTCCTTGTTCATCAAGGTTTCAATATTTTGAGTGATGGCTGTGGCAATCGCCCCATATTTACGAACCCGTGAATACAATTCAGTAAAGAAGATAGCTTGTGCTTCTTCTTTAAAGAAAAGCTGAACTTCATCAAAGTAGATGCGAGTTGTCAATTTTCCTTGAGAAGCAACAACCTGATTCCAAATATAGTCTTGAATAACCATCATAGCAAATGGTTTGAGTTTACCTGACAGACGTTTCAGGTTAAAGACTACGAAACGGTCAGTAATATCAACATTAGTCTCATGAGCAAAGATATTTTGCGACCCTTTAGCATAGATTTCTGATTTAAGCGCTAGCTCCTGGGCTTCAGGTTCAGGCTGTTCTTCCAAAATATCATGCCAATCTTTAAGGGTTGGAGTCTTATCACTACCTGCAAAGCGCTTGTAGGTTTCACGGGTGACACGGTCAATGATGGTATATTGAACGTCCCCAACTTCATCAAGGATAGACTCAAACAGACCCATGAGCAAGTTTGACTTGTCACCGATAGGGTCATCATCCCCATCCTTCAGTTGACTGACATCAGGCAAATCCATCAAGTTCAAGTGAGATTTTGAGCCAATGTAAATATCAACCAACTGCGCTCCAAATTCTCGCCCAATATCTGAATACTCATCTTCAGGGTCAACAATAATGATACGGTCTTCAGGGTTCTTCAGATAGGTTGGGATAATTTCCATAGTCTTCACGGTAACAGATTTCCCTGAACCTGAAGAACCAAGCACCACTCCCGAACCAGTATTGAGGTCAGCCTTACGGTCAACTGTGATGACGTTGTTGGACAGTTGATTTTGACCATAATAGAGCGCCCGTTCACTTTCTGACTTGAGGTCAACATTGGTAAACGGCACTTGAGTTGCAAGGTTAGCGGTGGTCATATCACGGACAAAACGGCGTTTCACATTTAGGAATGTATGACCAATTGGAAGGATAGTGTTCAGTCCTTCTTCCTGGTAATAGTAACACTCCTGGAAGTCAACCCCAACCTTACGAGAAGCCGTCTGAACCTTATCAGTAATGCTTGAGAGTTCTTCTTCACTATCTGCTTTGAAATACACGGCAATCAGTCCTGAGAAGGCTTTTTGGTCATTGTCGTCAATTTCTTCTTTCCAACGTCTTGTAGATTCTGAAATTTCACGTGCTCGACCGCTGACCGCCAATTCTTGATCGACACCTTCTTGAGCACCTGAACGCTGTGCCTTGACCATTTCAGCCTTGATTGTTGTGTCAGCGTTGTTAATCTTCTTCATGAAGCCTGAAGGTTCATAGGGTTCAGCCTGAACCGTAATAGCCAACTCTACACCAATATCCGTCAAGTTTTTAATCATGCGGTCTGTCAAGAAGGTTGGGAAGTTACGTGCATACATGACTTTAGCAACCCCTTCATTGATTCGGAAACGATTTTCCAAAAAATGAATCCTGTTAGGTGCAATAAAGTCCTTGGTGTGCAATTCTGACAAGGCAATATCCTTAAAAGTATAAGGGAGTTTACGCTTACCAAGAAGCAACTCCGCAAACACGTCCAGACGTTCTTTCCCATCCATTTCCTCAAAAGAAATATCCATCTGAGAATACTGATTTTCAAGAGAGTTTCCAAGTTCGCTTAAGTTTGCATCTGCTTGACCTCTGTTATAGGCTTCTGTCTTCAGCGTGACATACTTTTCAACCTGGAAATTTTTTGAGTCGCTTGAGAAGCGAGACTCAATCATTTCATTGTATTCCCTGCGGAAATTATCGAAGCCATCCCCGACCTCTTCATATTTGATTTGTTCAACGGCATTATCTTCAATTCTGCGATTGATGACCAAAAGTTGATAAGTCGTCCCTGCATCTAGTGAATTGAGGGCTTCAGCGTGTGTATCAATCACGTCAATTTTTTCTTCCTGGTTAGCTGAGATATAAGCAACATCTCCCAGGCGATAAGTCCGAGACCATTCATTTTTGGCAATGTGCATCAGCCCATTTTCAAAAAGACTGTTATATTTAATTGTGTTTTGTGTTGAAGCCTTTAAAGAACGTTTCAGGCGTGCCTTACGTTCCTTTTCAGCTTTCGTCAAATTCTTTGATTTTTTTCCAAGATTTAAAATCATCTTTTGTAAACTCATCTCCTTCCCCAAATTCTGTTAGAAAGGCTCTTTTCTGAACCTTGAGATTAAACATGACCTTGTCCTTAACAGCTTCATCAAAGCCTAACCCATAGATAATGAAGGGTGGGGCAATGATAAGTGTTACAAGATACGTAAAAATATCTGAGAGTTCCATCAAGGAAATTGTAATTGTTAAAGAAACAACTATCGCTATTCCTAAAAACAAAACCAGTAGGCGTTTAGTTAACCCAAAGGCTACTGGTCTTTCGTAGTTGTCAAACTCTTTCAGGAACTCACTTCCTAATTTATTCATACAACCTCTTTCTAGCTAAAATAAAAACACCTTGCCGTGCAAAGTGTTTGTTCAACATATTCAGTTTTATTTCTATTCAGCCAAACTTGACATAATAGCACCAATCAAAGCGAGTATCAGAAGTGCCAATACAGTCCAACCCGAATCAAATGGATTCCCTGCTGTTTCTGCATCTAAAATAAATACTTGATAGGCAAAAAAAGCAATTACCCAAAAAATTGAGAGCCCAATAAACATAACTAGCCAATGATATAATACGCTTAGAATGAAGAAAGGAGTTGCTATCAGAAATCCTAGAATCATCATGATTCCTGAAAAAAGTACACCAAAGAATGCTCCGATTTTAGACCAAATTGAACGCTTTACCTGTTTAGAAGTAATAGGTTCAGTTGGAATAGATTGAACGGATAATTCTGCTTGAGAACTCACTTTGACGTGATTTCCTTCCCGTTTAAAGTGATATTTTGTTTCTGACATATCCTCACCTCCTATCAGTCTATTGTACCAAATTTTGATTGATTTTACATGGCATTTAAGAGTGATTTTGCCAAACGTTGGCTACCAAACAAAGCTATAATATAAACAATGCTTTTTGCGATTGATGCAAAAGCTGTCACCCAATCACCGCTCCCTGCTTTTAGCATATCATCTGTAATTAAAGCAGGATAGAGCTTGACTATAATGACAAGTAAGAGTCCTTGAAAAGCATAAGCTGAAAAATGCTTTAGAAAATTTATAGCCACAGGTCTTGTCTGCTCTGACATAAAGAAAGCGACAATTAGTGGTGAGACAGCCTTCAAAATATACATTTGGAAAAATCTCATAAAGACTAAAATTTTAGCGCTAACATTCCCAACAAATTCTGCAGCCCAACCAACTAATTTGACTATCTGCTTCATTATCCAACCACTGACACCTGATGTATCAACCTCAGCCTTATATGCTGTTTTGGGAAGAACACTATCAACAAGAGCAATAGCTCTATTAAAGACAAATACGATGAAATCAAAAATTTCTGAAATATTGTAAACCAGGATAAAGGCGATAATATATCCCAAGGCTACTTCCATCCAAAGTTGAGCTGTCAACCCTCCTCCTTCTTGTCCTAACCTTCTATTCCATGACAGAATATCAAAGAGAAAGAAGGTCAGAATCAAGACGGATGCAACTGGTAATAATGCACCATTGATTTTATCGGCATACTGATTGACTGTTGAACTATATTCAGCTAGAGAATTTGTGATATTATCCATTCACTCTAGCTCCTTTCAGTCTTAGCTAATTGTTCCAAGCAAAGCGATAATTGCTTGACAAACTGAAGTACCGATAAGACCAATAGCACCACCATTGACCATACCGTTTGAGCCTTTTTCTTGGCGCATTGAGTCATTGTTGTTACGACCACCGAAGAAGTCAAGAGCTCCTGAAAGAACCCATACAAGACCTGTTACACCTACTACGATTTGAACTACACGAAATACATAAATTGCTGTTGCCATAAGAATTACTCCTTTTTCTTTTCTTCTAAGTTTTGTATTGCATTTGCGAGGACTTTCATTTCATCCTCAAAAAGTGTGACACCTTTGCCTACTCGTGAATAGTCATCTTTCCATGACCTAATATCATATTTGGGCTCGGCATCATTCCATGAAACTTTATTTAATTCTTTGTGCCATCCTGTTTCACTGGTTGATAACGTGGCAATATGTTCTACAACCTTGAAACGGATAGGCTCATCATTATCTTTTGTTGGATGACGGCTTGACTGATTTTTGTCTTGTTGGTCTTTCCAACCTTTTTCTGCTTGCCAATCCGTCATGTACTACCTCCTGTTTTTTGTTTTCTAGTGCGGTGATAGCCTGTACCAGTTAATCTAAGAACGCTAGTCAGTCCGAACCGACATCTTCTCGCAACTAAAATTCCATTTCTTTCAATCGTGCGAATTGCTGAGAAAACGTCTTTATATTCAACTTTCAACTCAACGGTCATAGACTTTCCTGCTACATAACCTTTTCTTGAGACCGTGCCATACTTTGGTTTCAATACCATGATTTCACCTGTATCAAGATAGGCTGAAGCACCACCTTCACGACCTAACTGTTTTAAATCTCTTATGCAAACGTCATTGTTTGCTAGTTCTTTAAATTTATTCATTCTTTTCTCCTTCTCGAATAAATTTAGGTTGATTTACACCCATGCTGTATAACCTCCTTGGTTATATCCGTATTTCATACGCACCGTTTAAGGTCAAAACGGCAAACCTGCGATAATGCAATGTGTGACTGAGACTAGATTACTAGCTTTACACTCCGCCCCCAATTTTGTATCTCATAGTCACGCTGTATCAGGGCAGAGGGGATATTCAGTTGTCAATGAACTCAAGTAGTTTAATGACTTGCTCAGGTCAAAGTATCTATTTCTTTCTGTTCTTGAATTTTCTGAAAAGGAAATCTGGTAAGAACAACCAAGTCAGAACTCCTGCGATAATGAGAGGTAATGAAATCAATTCCATCAGATCACCCCTTTTGCTTGTTGTTTTCTAACTGCTTGGTTCCATTCTGACATGATGCCATTAAAGACGTACTCAGCAACCATTTCTGATGAACGGGCAAATTTCATATTTTCTAAAGCATACTGATAGCGGTTATCAAAATGAATCATAGCGTAATCTGCAACTGAAGGGGATAAATTTTCTTTGAGTAGTTGGTCATAAACCAAATCCCAAATATAGTCTTTATCATACTTGGTCACTTTATCAACTTTTCTAGAAAGTGAATCTTGATTTTTTTCTTCAGGATTTTGAATTGCTTTTTCTTCCTCGTCCTCAGAAATAATCAATTTAGTATCACTAAGTTCAGTATCACTAAGTTCAGTATCATTAGGGGCTGAAACTGACACCCCCCTGGTTTCAATTTGAGACCCCCCTAGTGTTTTTTTGACACCCCCCTGGTCTAAATTTGACACCCCCCTAGTTTCAAAACTGGAATCACCAGCATTTTCAACGTTTCTAACGGTTGGGTCATCTTGTAATTGACCAAGATAAATACGATTAGCAAGGTTTCCTGACTTACTTGTAGATTGTTGAACCTCACGAATCAAGCCGTATTCATTTAACTGTTTTTTAATTCTCAAAAGGGTGGATTTTGAACAACTAAGAATCTCCATCAATTTTGAATTTGAATACATCAGATAAATATAACCTGCTTCATCAATCCAATTGTTTTTTAGAGAAAGTGCTAATCTATCTTTGAGAACAGAATAAGCTACTTTTGTGTCAAGTCTCATTTCCTTGTAGTAATCACTCTCAAAGAGAATTTTAGGTAGTGCATAAAAACGTTCTGAAGTTTGATACTCATTAGCACTAATCATCTGAATTTCTTTCATGACTTATACCTCTTTCAATCTGAAGTCACCTTTTGAGTTAAAGCTAATCAGTCCAAAAGATTCCAATTCAGTAATGCTCGTAATAGTTTCTTGTCGTGTTAAGCCTGTTTGCTTCATCAAGAATGAAATAATAGCTTCACGTGATTCTTTTTCTTTAGGTGACATTTCAGACCTCCTAGGGATTTGATAAAAAACAAAAGAGAACGCTTCTCACGTTCTCTTAATGATATTTATTCAATTCTCCCAATTCGGGACACATACCCAAGCTTACAGTCATCTCGCCTCCTAATACCTCGGATATGGGTAAAATTCTCCCTCCACCAAGTCTGCTCTGCCTTTTTCAAAGGCCTCGCTATCCCATACAATCGCAAATTCTTGGGCTTCTGGGTCCGCTAAAAAGTCCATGAGGTCGTCTAAACCTTGATCGGCGGTGTCCTTGAGAAAACCTGCGAAGTAGGTCAGAAACTCAGCTGAAAAGCCCTTCTTGGCGTCAAATGGCAGAGCGACTAGGTAGTCTTCCTCGTCAAAGCGAGACTTGTCCTGGTTGTAGAAAAGGACATACTCCTCTAGGAAAATATCCTCCGCAGAGGCATTGCCTTCGTCATCTACTGTTTCAACCCCAGCCGAGTTCTGTGCTTCCAAGATAAAAGCCATCTCAACTGCGTGGTTTTTCTTGTCCCAGTTAAGTTCATAATCGTAGGTAAAATGTTTATCCAGTGCCGCTTCCAGCACATCTAAAAAGCCATGTTTTGCCATGTCAGTCCTCTTTCGATTTTGTGTTATAATAAGTGTACCATATTCAGCTAACAAAAGAAACGAAAGGAAGCCTATGCCAGCCAATCTCGCCCTTCGTATGCGGCCAAAATCCATTGATGACGTCATCGGTCAGGAACACCTGGTCGGTCCTGGAAAGATTATCCGTCGCATGATTGATGCCAATATGCTGTCGTCCATGATTCTCTACGGTCCGCCGGGGATTGGCAAGACCTCGATTGCATCTGCCATTGCTGGCACGACCAAGTATGCCTTTCGGACCTTTAATGCCACGACCGACAACCAAAAACGCCTGCAGGAAATCGCTGAAGAAGCCAAGTTTTCTGGTGGCCTGGTCCTCATGCTCGATGAGATTCATCGCCTCAACAAGACCAAACAGGACTTTCTGCTTCCTCTTTTGGAAAATGGCAATATCATCATGATTGGGGCAACGACTGAAAATCCCTTCTTCTCAATTTTACCTGCCATTCGCAGTCGGGTACAGATTTTTGAATTGCAGCCTTTGCAAACCAGCCACATCCAACAAGCCTTGGAACTGGCTCTGACAGACAGCGAACGTGGTTTTGACTTCCCTATTACCATTGAGCCTGAGGCTCTGGACTTCCTAGCTAATGCCACCAACGGTGACCTTCGTGCTGCTTACAATTCGCTAGAACTGGCTGTGCTTTCGACCAAAGAAAGCGACGACGGTAGCCGCCACATTGACCTGGATGCCGTGGAAAATAGCCTGCAAAAGTCCTACATCAGCATGGACAAGAACGGCGATGCCCACTACGACATCCTCTCAGCCCTACAAAAATCCATTCGGGGTAGCGATGTCAATGCCAGCCTCCACTACGCCGCCCGTTTGATTGAGGCGGAAGACCTGCCTAGTCTGGCTCGTCGCTTGACGGTCATTGCTTACGAAGACATCGGCTTGGCCAATCCAGAGGCTCAGATTCATACGGTGACGGCCCTTGAAGCCGCCCAGAAAATCGGCTTTCCAGAGGCACGGATTTTGATTGCCAATGTAGTAGTCGATTTGGCTCTTTCTCCCAAGTCCAATTCTGCCTATCTAGCTATGGATGCAGCTCTGGCTGATTTGCGGAAAAACGGTCATCTGCCTATTCCAAATCACCTGCGGGACGGCCATTATGCTGGTAGTAAGGAGCTGGGAAATGCTACTGGCTACCAGTATCCGCATGCCTATCCTGAAAAATGGGTGGACCAACAATACCTGCCCGATACGTTACTGAATGCGGACTACTTCACCGCCAACGACACCGGCAAATACGAGCGTGCCTTGGGCATGACCCAAGAAAAAATCAAACAACTGAAAGGGAAAAGTTAGCCCCAAAAGCTAGTGTTACCAGTTTTTGTGACACCGCTTACATTTTTTGCCGATTTTCTCTTGATTTTTCCAAAAAATATGGTAATATTAAATCATAAATAAGAACTGCTGTGGTATACGAATTCATACCTATGTGTTGACCGACTATTTTTGTATTACTAGGGAGACAAAGATCTTTTGACAGTATGCAGGCTGGTTCACCCAGAAGCAACTAAGTCAGAAACACGTCACCCACCTGCTTTTAGCGTGCGGGATCAATACAATCTTTGAATAACCGGTACCAATACAGCATTTTTATTTTGCCCTTCCTTAGCTCAGCTGGCAGAGCAGCGGACTCTTAATCCGTGGGTCGTAGGTTCGATCCCTACAGGGAGGATTTTCATATATCTCCTAAGCCTTGTTCTACAAGGCTTTTTGCGTGTCAAAATGTCTATTTGGTCATCTTTGGTCAAAAAATACCAGCTGCCCAGGCAAAGAGGACAACTGGTTATTATTGTTTGCTTTTAACTCCAACTATCTGGGAGATCGCTAGAGGTTAGAAACAGTGCAGTCAAAGTACTCCCTCTAGAATAGCCTAGACGCTATACTAGTTTGGAAAGAGGAATGACCTAACCGACAAATATTCTCTCCCTATAAGCAAAACAAGAGTCGTTATCAAAAGAATTACAAGGCTTAGCCACATATTTGTATCCGACTGTAAAATCGGCAAGGGAAACATGTGGAACAAGGGTGACCAAAAGTGTTTATTCCATATGGACAGTAGTGAAATAGCATAAATTAGAATGGTAGTCACCGTACTATCTTTCATCCACCCGATTAAATAATCTTGTAAAATATAAATCAATAAACAAGATAGAAATGGAAATAAGAGATAGGTGATAGAAAGTTCAGCCATGGACAATAATACTTGTCCTTCGGTCCTCATTTGATAGACGGGATAGGTAAACAGATTGGTCTTAGCTATGAAAATGGAGTACAGCCCAGCATACAAAAAAATTAAGGATGTCGGAAATAGATAAAACAATACGATTGTATAGGGGAGTTCTATAAGAACTTCTCTTTTTCTCGTGACAGGAAGAATTTCCAACAAAGTATAATGAGCATATTTTCTCTGAAAATAGGAGCCAGTCAATAAAGTAAAAATCAGCAGACTGCCCCCATAACCCAAAAAGATCAAGAGTTTTTCAAAGAAGGGACCATAGAGCTTATAAATTGTATAATCTTGATGACGCTTAACAAGAAATTGCACCACCATAAATTCTTGCTCTACATATTTCTTATCTGGCAAATATTCTTGATAATATTCTGGAAATAGTTGTTCATACTCCTCCAGTAATGTCAGGCGCTCTTCAAAGATTGGGACTAATTTTTCAACCGAATCATTTGAAACATATACCATATCTTCTTGGGCATAATTTTGAAAAATACGGTTAGTTTGTTCTCTTATTTCTTCCTTTCTTTCAGCAGTCAGCTCCGTGTCGCTTTTATAAATGGTCACTAAACTATCCATTACTTTGAATTGGCGATCAACTAAGTCTCGAGGACTTGGACTTGGGAAAAAAAGACTATAGCCTACAAATAGCAAAAATAAGAAGCCGATTGATAACATTGCCTTTAAAATAAAATTTTTTGAACACAAGAAATTCCAATCTATCTTTGTTATCCCCATATTCTCCCTCTTTCCTGTCGAAACCTTTCCCTTACAAGAACACTAAGATACATCATTGTAAATAGAACTAGCGTCCAAAGAGATAGAACAATCCATCCTTTTTCAACCGAAAAATCTCCTCTATAGAAAAAATAATCTTTCACACCATGTAAGACTGGACCAAAACTAATGTAATAACTAGGGAGAAGATCTTGCCCCAAAAAGTTTATCTGCAAAAAACGCAAAAGTGGTTCTAAAAATAGGACAAGTCCACTTAGACAGACCGTCAGGGGCTTGTTGGAGAAAATCTTATTGCAAGAAGCCAAACATGTAATCAGAAAAAAATTGATTAAAAGGAAAAATAGAACTGCTTTTCCATAAAACTCCATTGAAGAAATCTGCACTTCTTCTTGCCCCACGAAGGTCAAAATGCCTAGCGTCCAATCGCCAGCTCCAAACCTGCTACTGATAGCAAAAAGAATGATGGCTAGCAAGAAGATTTCAAAACCGCTGATCAGCAACCAGTAACTAATGATTTTATCCAATAAATACTTCAAGTGACTAATCGGTTTTACTTCCAAGAGGCTCTCATGTTGCTTATCATCTAAAAAAATGGGACTTGAAAACAAAAGTGTCAGCAGGAAAAATAGGGGCAGATACAAAACCTCAGGGCCTGCGTGACCCAACCAGCGATAAAATTGCCCTCTGGCAGTAATACCAACAAGTTCATTGATTGTAACCTCCTTGGTAGAAGCTAGCATTCCTTCGAAAATGGCCACTCTTTGCCTAGCAAAATTGATGTTTAAAGTAGCTCGTTTAACATCATCAAAGGCCATATTTGTTCCATAATGAAGTGCAGGAAATTGACTTTCCGTTATATTGTAGCCTCTCACCTTCTGGAGGGAGAAAAATAATTTCCAGCTATTGACTGCTTCTTGTAGATAACTGACATACTGTCCCTTTGCAAAATACTCTGCCTTTTGTACCACCATACTATCTAACTGGAATTCTCTTGCATGTTTTTCTTGCAAGGACGCATCATAGGTCGTTTTCATCCACTCTATATCTTCTTGCGCATATTCACTCTGTCTAGCTACATCTTCAGCATACTGAATCGACTGATGTTCCAAAGAGCTAAAAAGGAACAAGATCAACATTGGCAAGCATAGAAGCATTCCGATAGCCTGCATCTTCAATAAACGATTGTTGATGATGAGCAGGAATTGTGTTTTCAAAGTCCGCACCACTAATCTCCCTCCTCCTCGGTCCCATATAATTCCTTATATATGAGATAACTACCTTTTCGACCGACCTTTATCTCTCTCACATCATCTAGGTTGCGACTTGCCCAATCCAAAACATCAGAAAGACTTCCCCCCAGCTCATCCAGTTGAATAGTAGCTTGACATTCCTCATTATTCACACAAGTAAAGTGTGGATTTAAGGCTAAAAATTCCTGCACCACATTTTTAGATGAAAAGGAAAGCAATACGGTTTCCAAAGCCTGCTCCTGGGGGTGGTAAACAACTGAAAAATGACCATCCTTGATAAAGTAAATACTGTCAGCAATACTGTCTAAATTATCTAACAAGTGAGAAGCAATAAGCATGGTCTTTCCCTGGGCCCGCAAGTCTTTCAATAAACTTGAAATCATTTCTACATTGTCTGGGTCCAAACCATTCATGACTTCATCTAAGAGCATGTAGCTAGCCTGAGTCACTACTACCAAAGCAAAACACAAGCGCTGACGCATTCCCAATGAATAGGTCCCAACTTTTTTATGAATATAGGTCCCCATATTTAAGACCGTCACTATTTCTTGTGGATAAGTGACATCTACTCCCCACATGGCAGCATAAAATTCCAAGTGCTGTAAGCCAGTCAGTTCGTCGTACAAATCTGCCTGGTCAGGCATTTTTACAATTTGTTGACGCATATATTGCTTGTCCTTTTGATAGCTCTTTCCATGATAGTTCACCTCTATCCCTGATCCAGTAATATGCCCAGAAATAATTCGAACCAAGGTTGACTTCCCTGTCCCGTTAGGTGCAACCAGACCGATGATTTTCGAGGACGGGACTTCCATATGAATATCTTTGAAAATGAGCTTTTTACCGTAAGAAAACTGGTCAATTTTCACCACTAACATAGATTTCCTCACTTTCTCAATATAATTTATTTTGAATATTATTATAATCTTTTTTTGCAGAAGGACAAGTAAAAAGAGGCAACTGCCTCCCTAGAACTATGCTTTTATTTACCTTAATTTTGCTACTCACTCCAAGTATCTGGGAAATAAATGAAATGAATACCCATCATTTCTCCAACCTCTCCCAAATAACTACCTGTCCTTGTTTGAGCGACCTTTGCACATCAATGATGCGTTGGTTGGATGAGCCTCTAAATTGCAACATGAGGTTGCGTTTGTTTTTGTCATAGCGGCCGTCTACGAGAATATCCAACTGACTGAGCAGCTCTAGCTTGTCTGACGTTTCCAGCATCAATTCTTCCCATGTGTAACCTGTCCAGGACCAAATATCCTTGTCTGGTAATTCCTCCCGAACTCGCTTGACAAGTGGGAGGACCGTACCTGTATTAAGAAAGGGCTCGCCACCCAAGAGGGTCAGGCCCTGTACATAGGGCTGGGCCAAGTCCGCTAAGATGCGATCTTCCAGCTCCTTGGTGTAGGGAATGCCGGCCTTGAAGGACCAGGTAGCGACGTTGTAACAACCGGGACAGTGAAAAAGGCAGCCGCTGACATAGAGGGAGCATCGCACGCCTTCGCCGTCCACAAAATTAAAGGCCTTGTAGTCCATAATCCGTCCCTGACTGAGTTCCTCGCTCTTCCACTCGCCTGGTTTGGGATTGTTCCAGGTCTGTTCCGTCATAGCTGCCTCCTTCTTTTAGCCAATCCAGTAACGTTCTACTCCTTCGCGGACGTCTTCTAGGCTACCGCCACAAGCCACAATCGTGCAGCGACTGGCTTGATTGTTTGTCGAGCAGGTCACAAGGACCTTGGTGATATTTTTACTAGCCGCCTCCTGCAAACCAAGTCGCAGTTGTTCCTTGGCATAGCCCTTGCCACGCTCGGTCGGGCGAATGGAATAGCCAATATGACCGCCTTTTTTGAGCAGGAAATCGTTGAGTCGTAGGCGTAAACTAAGAAAACCAAGGGCTCGACCTGTTTGGTCAAATGATACATATTGAATGGAAGGAACAAAACCGTCTGGCAGGTTTAGGCCTGCTTCATAATCTTGGTTTCGCAAAATCCAGTCTTCAAAGTCCACATCTTTGGAGATAAAGCCTCCGTCCATAGCAGAGCCTGCTGCTTCAAACTCGGCCAACATATCCAAAATCGTTTCCTTATCCGCCACAGTCGGTCTTCTTAGTTCCATACTAGCCTCCATATTGTCTCTTGAAAAATTCGCTGATGATGTCACTATCCAGTCCCAAGTCCTGCACAATTTCTGCCTTGTGAAAATCATCATAGTTGTCCTTGCCGCTCCAGACAAAAGAATTGGTCACAATCTGATAGACCTTGTCTGGCTCGACTGCTCTGCCATTGACCATAAAACCCTCACCGTCTGGGATAATGCCCCACATCTGAGGGTGGAGGCCGGTCTGCAAGCTAGCCACCAAATCACTGCCCTTGATAGCAACCAGAAGGACACGTTTGGAAAAGGGCAAGACCTTAACCAAGTCTGAGTAGTAAATCGGTCCCGCCGATAAGGAGGCCCGAATGCCAAAGCCGTTGATGACCGCACCGTCCGCCTGCAACCCCAACTGACCAGCCCGCTCAAAAAGAGCCTGACAGATGACAGGAGCTAGACTGGACAGGCCTTGACGGATGCTATCCCGCTCTCCGTCTAGCGCCTGAGGTAAAGTCGCTATCGGTTTGGAAAAAGCTGCGTCACGTTCCGATTTCATCTGGTCGATAATGGCCTTGACCGCCCTGTCTTCTTGGGTCAGTTTCTCCACCTCAATCAAGTCATAGGCCAGGACTTCATGTCGCCCGTCTGCAAAACACCGCAGGGATAGATGACCGACAAAACGACCGTATTGACCAGCTTGGCAAATGCTGACGCTCCCTACTTGAGTTGGTTCTTTCAAGATTGTGTGAGTATGCCCACCCAAAATCACATTGACCTCAGGGAAATCCTTGGCCAGATTCACATCTTCATCATAGCCTAGGTGGCTGAGTACGACCAGATGAGCCGAGGGATTCTGACTCACAATCTGATCCACCAATCGCCGCAGAGCTTGTCTATGGTCTTCAAAAATCACATTCTCCGACGGTGACGCAACCTCCTGGGTTTCCAAGGTAGTCAAACCGAGGACATAGAGGCTTTTCCCATTCATATCAAACTCAAGGATATCCTCAAGCGGCACCAATTCATCAGCCGCCTCCTCGTCACGGTAGCAGAGATTAGAAGACACAATTGGAAACTGGGCAAAGTCATCCAAGCGACTGAGCAACTCATCTCCATGGTCAAATTCATGATTCCCCAAGGTCATGGCCTGGCAACCAATTTGATTCATTAGCTCGATTTCCTTGACCCCTCGGTACATATTGAAAAAGATATTGCCCGAAAAAAGATCGCCGCTGTCAAAGACAAAGGTCGGAACCCTTTTTTGCTCATTACGAGCTCGAATATCCGCAATCAGCTGTGCCTTCTTTGGAAAATTCTCCATGTAGGAATGCATATCGTTGGTATGGAGAATGCTGATATCTGTAAAGTCCATATTATTTTTTCTTATTCTTGGCTTGCTTGAGCAATTCCTGCACACGCGCCTTCTTGTCCTGTTTGACATTGGAATGCTTCTCATGATAGCGTGCCACCAAGGCCTTGCCCTTGTCGTCTAATTGGTATTTTCCCATTATTTTCTCCTTTTTATGTAGTCGTTCAGTTTACTTTTAGTACTAGGCAACGAGCTGTAGGCAGTACTGGCGTACGGCAAAGCGAGTTAACGACATAATAAAAGATAAACTGGATGACGATGAAATAGCAGAGCTATTAATTGTTTCCACTATTATAACAAACTTCCGTAGTTCCTCAAAACTACGGAAGCCCTCATGTCCATTCTTTATAAACTAGACCCATTCATGTGTTTGACACGGGAAATAATTTCCTTGTGTCGACCCTTGACCATTGGTCTGGCCTGCGGATTTCCTAAATAACCACAGGTCCGCTTGACCACGTCAACTGTTTTAGGGTCGCTATTGCCACAGTTTGGGCACTTGAAACCACGCTCTGTCGGCTCAAAGTCCCCCTCAAAATCACAGGCGTAACAATGATCAATCGGAGTATTGGTGCCCAAATAGCCCACACGGTCATAGGCATAGTCCCAAACAGCCTCCAAGGCCTTGGGATTTTGTTGCAAGACAGGGTACTCACAGTAGTGGATAAAGCCACCGCTGGCACCTGCCTCTACATAGACCTTTTCAAAGTCCAGTTTTTCAAAGGGAGTCGGATTTTTCCGAACATCGTAGTGGAAGGAGTTGGTGTAATACTGCTTGTCGGTGATGTTTTCAACCAGACCAAACTTCTCCGTATCCAACTGGCAGAAACGATCCGTCAGGCTCTCAGACGGGGTCGAATAAACAGAGAAATGATAGCCGTATTGGTCCGACCAAGCCTCTGTCAATTCCTTCATCCGCTTGATAATGGCAATCGTAAAGTCCTTGGCTTCTGGATTAGCCTCCCACTGACCACCGTAGAAAACTGCCGCCACTTCATAAAGTCCGATATAGCCCAGCGAAATGGTCGCTCTGCGATTTTTGAAAACCTCATCCACCGCATCGGTCTTGGCCAGTCGCTTGCCGAAAGCCCCATATTGATACAAAATCGGTGCATTGGCAGGTGTCGCCTCTTTTACTCGTTCCACACGATAAGCCAAGGCATCCTGGGCAATGGCCATGCGTTCTGCAAAGATTTCCCAGAACTTATCCATAGCTCCTGCAGACTCCATAGCAATCCGTGGCAGATTGACGGTCACGACACCTAGGTTCATACGACCAGATGTCACATCTTGGCCATTTTCATCCTTCCAACCTTGAAGAAAAGAACGGCACCCCATTGGTACCTTGAAGGAGCCGGTCAGCTCGATAATCTTGTCATAAGACAGCATATCTGGATACATCCGCTTGGTTGCACACTCCACTGCCAGCTGCTTAATATCATAGTTTGGCGAATCAGGCTCCAAGTTCAAGCCCCGCTTGACTGTGAAAATCAGCTTTGGAAAAATAGCTGTACGACCTTCCCGACCCAGACCCTTGATACGAATATTGAGAATGGCCTTTTGAATTTCCCGTTCAAACCAGGAAGTTCCGAGGCCAAAACCAAGCGAAGTAAACGGCGTTTGCCCATTGGACGTAAAGAGGGTGTTAATCTCATACTCCAAAGACTGCATGGCATCGTAGATATCCTTTTGAGTCTTGGCACGGGCATAATCTTCCTGCTTGTCTGGCAAAACCCAGTCTGTTGCTTCCTTCAAATGTTTCTGGTAATTGAGTTCCGCATAGGGAGCTAGCACCTCATCGATGCGGTCAGCTGAGCAACCTCCGTACTGACTAGAGGATACATTGGCGATAATCTGCGAAATCTGTGCCGTAGCCGTCTGAATCGACTTGGGACTCTCCACATCCGCATTCCCAATCTTAAAGCCCTGAGCCAACATCCCCTTGAAATCAATCAAGCAACAGTTGGTCATGGGAGTGTAAGGACTGTAATCCAAGTCATGATAATGAATATCACCTTTTTGGTGAGCATTGGCCACATGGGCAGGCAAGAGTTTGAGGCCAATGGATTTTCCAACAATCCCTGCTGTCAAATCCCGCTGGGTATTGAACACATCCGCATCTTTATTGGCATTTTCATTGACCAAGGCCTGATCCTTGCTCAGCAACTTGTGAATTTCAAAGTTAATATCGGTCGCCTGATGCCGACGGAAATCCCGCTGGGTCCGGTACTGAATATACCGCTCTGCCAACTCATACAAATGAGCCTTGAGCAACTCCTGCTCCACAATGGTTTGGATTTCATAAATTTGGATATCGCCTGTAAAACGGCGTCCAATCTCTTGCAAGCTTGCCTCTAAAACCAGCTGCAAACCAGCCTCTGACACTGGGTGTTCTAACTCCTGATTGGCCCGCGAAAGAGCAGAAAAAATCTTTTGCTCATCAAAAGACACCGTCCGACCATCTCGTTTCAAGACAACCAAATCCAAGGTTTCTAAGTCGTTTTCTCGCACATTCATCTGACTGGCCTCCATTTTTTCACTGGTTATAGTGTAACATTTCACAAACAATTAATCAATATATTGTGGAATTTTTTTTAAAAATGTTCGACATGCACTATATATAGTTTCAAAATGCAAAAAATGACTGCATTTGCAATCATTTTTCAATTATTTTTTTCATATAAACGGAACTGCGTCAAATTCAAATCCAACTCCGAATAAGAGGAGTCCAAGGTAGCCTGAACTTCCTCCAAAACCGGTATATCCTTGTTGACCAAGATATACTTAGCATTGGTCCGGTTCAAATCATAGACAAGGGTTGACTTGCTCAACTCCGTTTCCAAATAAGGTTCAGCGGTGATAACCGTTGCCGATGAAAAGCGCTGGGCATCTAGATACAGAAGGGCACTGTCGTCCCAAGCAAAGATAAGGTCGCTCTGGCTAGTATTTTCCTGAATATACCGCGCCACCTCTTGTCGCTCTTCACGAACATAATCCTGAGTAATGTACTGGTAAACCGGCTGCCCGATGAAAAATCCAACGACTAGAAGGGGCAGATAGAAGGACCAGCCAAGGTAAGAAAAGTCTTCTCTCTCCTCCTCTTTCTTAAGACTCATGGCAATCAAAATGAGGCCATAAGGTACCAAAACCGTCGCCTGACTCCAGTCACCATTGGCATTATAGACGATGAAAACAGTCTGCAAAAGCATGGTCAGTAGGACAAATACGCGAATAAAGGCATTTGAGGCACGATTGGGGAGGAAAAGAGGTTGGAAAATTCCTCTAAAAATACCTGAAACCAGCAAAAAGATAGCCAGATAGAGCGAAGACTGCAACTGGAAGCTAAAGTCAAAGTTAAAGAGGAAGGTCTGTTGGATAGCCAAACCCAAAATCTGTTCAATAAAGGTATAGTAGCCGACAGAGTATAGGACCAAAAGGAAGCCAAAAATAGAAGCTAAGGTTTGATAAATCCCCCTTGCAAGCTGACGGTGACGGGTATTGAAGACCAAAAGGACCAACTGAGACACCACCCAGAGGATAGTGGCCTTGGGATAAATCAAGAAAACCAAGGCTGCATCAATTCCAAATAGGATAAAGCTCTCATCCTTTACAGCCCTTTCGAAATACCGCACCAAGAACCATACCGAGGTCAAGACAAACGGCAAGGCATACAAAGGAGCCGTAATCCCACCTATGTTCAGGGCTCCAATCAACAGGTAGAACCAGCTAAGCAACTGATTCGCAACCTCTCTTGAACGCGCAAAATAGGCTAAAATCTT
The DNA here is from genome assembly GCF_032594915.1 of Streptococcus sp. 29896. Taxonomy (NCBI): domain Bacteria; kingdom Bacillati; phylum Bacillota; class Bacilli; order Lactobacillales; family Streptococcaceae; genus Streptococcus; species Streptococcus suivaginalis. Next base: position 2,046,095 of record NZ_CP118733.1, read on the forward strand.
ATGAAGATAAATCCCTGCAATGACCAGACAGAAAAATTGGAGAAGCGCTAAACCGATGCTGGTTTGAAAAAAGCTCCCCAAGTAGGTCAATAGATAAAACAGAATCCCGCTAGTCCCAAAGAAATCACTGTAAGGAACTTGGCCAGCTTGCATGGCTACACCAGCATACAGATTCTGGCTTTGAAGATTAGACGCTAAAAAGGTCAAAAAGGGATTGGCAACACTCAAAAGACTCAACAATAAGCTCCAAAAAAGTGGCAACCAAACTGCGACCTTGTAATCTTTGGGGTTGAAGTCCGTAGGTTCTTCAACAGCACGGCTTGCCCTTTTTCTTCTTTCTGTACGTGACAAATGGCTATCTTCTGAATGAGAAGCAATGAATTCCGTCATAGTTTTCTCCTTGCTATAATCTCAATCATTATATCAAAAAGACTGCTCCTTGTCACTCTTCTCCCTGATTTCCCTTACCAGGGCCAATTGTTCCAACTGGCGAAAGCTATACCATCCCGTCACCTTTGGCTGGGACTCAGTTTGATAGGGTATTCTTGTTTCCATACTTATCTATTCGAAAAAAGGATGACATTCGCCATCCATCTTCTTATTTTTTTTGATCCAAAAGCCATTTTCGAACTTCTGAGATAAAATAGAGAGAACCCGTCACAAACAGTCTGCCTTGCCCCTCTTTGAGCCAGGTTGCTAACCAACCTTGGTAGTCCTCAGCCCAGGCCCCCTGCCACTGCAAATCATCTTTTTTTACAGCCCCATCATATGAAAAACTTGTTAAAACAAGCGTCACATCCGGCAATTCTCTTTCTAAACAAGCTAGCATTTCTTGAAAATCCTTGCGTTTCAAAGCCGAAAAAAGAATCGTCTGAGGCCCATCCTCCTCTTTGATAAAAGCCACTAAACTCTCAATAGCCGACAGATTATGGGCACCATCTAGATAAATTGCGGGTTCTGACACTAACAATTCCAAGCGCCCCATCCAGCTTGTCTCTGCCAAAGCTAACGCAATACATTCTCTCTTCCATTCTTTCCCCAACAAAGGCAAGAGCAAACGACTGGCCTCCACAGCAAGTGCTGCGTTCTTGCGCTGATGATCCCCCTGCAAACCAAGTTGATCCAAATGGATTTCTACACCCTCTGACCAGAATAAATCTTCATTCCAACCAAAATCACGACCAAATTGATAGACTTCCGCTTCCTTAGCGCTAGCAACTTGCAGACATACCTGCTGGGCTTCTAGCGGCAAATCACCCAGGAGGACTAGACGATGTGGTTTGATAATCCCTGCTTTTTGATAAGCAATATCTTCTATCGTCTCCCCCAACAAGTCCTGATGATCCAAACCGATTGAAGTAATCAAACTCATTAGCGGATCAATGACATTGGTCGAATCGTGCAGACCACCAATGCCCACCTCAATCAGCGCTAGGTCCAAATCCTGGTCTTGAAAATGGAGAAACATGACCAGAACCATTACTTCAAAATATCGAAAGCCCTCATAGACCTGCGCGACTGCTACCTCTAAATCATGCACTTGCCTAACCAATTCCCAAAATCGAGGAGTAGGAATCGGCTCTGATTGTATCAAGATACGGTCCTCGATGGTCACCATGTGGGGGGAGACAAACCGCCCCACACGGAGTCCATGGCTTTCTAGGATTTTTTGCAAGAAAGCAAGGGTCGACCCTTTTCCGTTGGTACCAGCCACATGAACAAGTGGCACCTTCTCCTGCGGATTGCCCAAGAGTTCCAAGGCATAGCGCATCTTTTCTTCTTTAAAGCGGAAAACCTGACCTTGTTTTCCATCTAACCATTCTTTCACCTGCCACCTCCATCCTACTATACTAGCAAGTTGCGGGTAATTTTGCAAAAGAAAGGTCAACTAAGAAATCCACCAATCCTTCCAATTGGTCAATACAGCTGTCAGACTAGATAAGAATACAAACATGAGAAGCAAACTCCTTTTCTTTTTGCCACTAGTGTACTGTTTCCATAACAAAAAGAACAGGACATAAATGTCCTGTTACTGGGTTTCCTCTTTCCAATCTTCTTCCAATTGCTCTACCAAATGCGAATTCCCAATCAACTGAGCAAAAGCAATGGCTTCTTGATAATAATGAAAGGCTTGCTCTTCTGATTTTTCCACATGTCGGGCGTATTTCCAGCGCAACATGGACAAGATAGCTTTTTTCTGAAAATCCTGGGTGGCTTGCATGATACGATCAATCGCTTCAAATAGATCCGGCATCGGATGGTGGACATGCCAATTTCCCAAAAGACCAACAATCGCAAACAAGAGGTCTCGCAAAACAAACAAATCGGCCTTGGCCAAATGATTTTGCTGCGTCAGCAAGGTCTTAATCAGTGCCAAAAGCTGCTCTTTGGCGTTTGAATAATCTGGATGATAGCGCACATGTTCCACAAACAGTCGGATAATCAGCAAGTCATTGAGGCTAAATCGATCCTTGATCTGAATTTGATGAAAATATTCAGCAATGATGCCATGCCCAAAATCACTGGTCTTGGTCTCGATCACATCATAGGTGGATTGGAGGGCATCCAAGGCGACCTGTTCATCCTCAGGCAAGTCATCATAGTAGTCCTCATACACCGTCTGAAGCAAGTCCGCCCGCTGTTGCAGCAAGTCTGGATGACCATAAGTCGGTGTCCGCAGCAAGTCATACTTGATTTGGAGATAGGCGGCAGGCAAGGGTTTGTAGTCAGGCATCAACTGATAGAGACTGACTCCCAAGCGCTTGGCAATACTATTCATCTTAGATAGGGTTGGCTTGGATTTTCCAGCCTCAATCCTTCCCAATTGACGGACAGAGATTTCTTTTTCATCCTCGCACAGCTGTTCCATGGTCAAGCCCTTTTCACGCCGCAATTGCCGCAAGCGTCTTCCGAATTCCTTGTCGTCCATAGCACTACTCCAAAACCTTTTTCTCTTTAATATTATACTAAAGTAATCCAGTATCGACAAGATGATTTTCTGAAATTTACACAAAAAACGATTGCTTTCGCAACCGTTTCTGTTTAGCCTTCTTCTTCGATGAAACTGTTGAAAACTTCTTCAATCATATCCCACTCTGCGGTCGCATCTTCTGGGATTGGTTGAAGATCGCCTTCCGTACCATTTTCATTTTCAATGAATGAGTAAGCTTGAATTTCAATCTCGCCGTTCTCATCTTCGTCTGCTCCAGCAGGAACAAGCAAGACATAGTTTTTACCAAATTCTTCTTGGCCATCGATAGTCAAAAGAATCTCGAACAGGGTTTCATTTCCTTGGTCGTCAACGAGGGTAATCATTTCGCGCTCGTCGTGGTTGTGATCGTGGTCATGGTCATGATGATGATGTGACATGGTATTCTCCTTAAAATGTTCTATCTAAATAATTTTGTAAAATCAGCTGGGCAGCCAACTTATCAATAACTTTTTTGCGCTTATTGCGGCTGACATCTGCCTGTTCAATCAGCATACGCTCGGCAGCCACTGTAGTCAAACGTTCATCCTGGTAATCAACTGGGAGTTGAAACTCCTTTTCAACCAAGGAACCGTAGGCTTGACTGGCCTCCACTCGGGGACCACTTGTATTGTTCATGTTCTTGGGCAAGCCAATAACAAATTTTTCTACCTTGTATTGTTCAACCAGCTCACGCAGTCTGTCCAATCCAAAGACACCCTTTTCTTCATCGATTGCGATGATTTCCAGACCTTGGGCGGTAAATCCAAGTGGGTCTGAAATGGCAACACCAACTGTCTTTGAACCGACATCTAATCCCATAATCCTCATTAGAGGTCAATCCCGTTGTTCTTCAAGTAGAAGCGAACCAATTCTTCTACGATTTCATCGCGCTCATACTTACGGATTTGATTACGAGCGTCATTGTAGCGTGGTATGTAAGCTGGGTCTCCACTCAATACATAGCCAACAATCTGGTTGATTGGATTATACCCTTTCTCGTCTAACGAGCGATACACATTGGTCAAGGTTTCACTGATTTCTTGTTTATTGGTATCATCTAAACGGAAACGGACAGTTTCTTCTGTAAATCCCATACACACACCTTCTTTCTTCTTTATTATATTCTATTCATTATAGCATAAAAGCGCTTAAAACTCAATAAGAACGCAGAAAAGAACCCTTTAAAACAGAGTTCTTTCCATCCATCTTATAGAGCTGCCCGCATTCTTGCCTGGGCGTTTTCAACATTCCGAACAGAGCGAGGAAGAAAAGCGCGAATATCGTCTTCTTTATAACCAACCTGCAGGCGTTTCTCGTCAATTAAGATTGGACTTTTTAAGATACGCGGATTTTCAGTAATCAAATCAATCACTTCACTGACGCTCAATTCTTCAATATCGCATTCCAAACTTTTGGCATAGCGGTTTTTTGAAGAAACGATTGAAGCAATCCCATTTTCTGTTTTTGTTAAGATATTCAAAATTTCTTCCTTGGTAATGGATTCCTTACCGAGGTTGTGCTCATTATAAGATAGCTGGTGAGCATTCAGCCAATTTTTTGCTTTTTTGCAACTTGTACAACTAGAAACAGTATAAATTTTAATCATGTAGGCACTCCTTTGCTACATCGTCCTATACACATTATAGCCCATTATACCACATTCTAACTCAGTCTGAAGACCTATTTTTCGATTTCTTTAGATTTTTTAGGAGAATTTCCCCTTTTTCAACCGTTTTCCTAAAAAATGAGAGAAAAAAGTTTAGGTTTCCCCAAACTTCTTCCTTAATCTTCCAATTCGATGCCGCCATCCAAGTCCAAAACAACATCTTCAACGCTGTCGATAGCTGGAGCAGCTTCTTCTTGAACTTCCGCTTGGTCATCTTCAATCAAGCCATAATGCACACGAATCTTGCGATCAATTTCTTCAAAAATAGCTGGATTTTCTGCCAAGAACTTCTTAGCATTTTCAGAACCTTGACCAATCTTATCACCGTTGTAAGAGTACCAAGCTCCTGCTTTCTGAATGATGCCAAGATTGCTACCGATTTCAATTAATTCACCAGTTTGTGAAATCCCCTGACCGTACATAATTTCCACGACAGCTTCCTTAAATGGAGGAGCTACCTTGTTCTTCACAATCTTAACCTTGGTTTCTTTACCGACGTTTTGATCTTTCTGGTCACCAGTACCCTTGATTTGTGTATTACCACGAACATCCATACGAACTGATGCATAGAATTTCAGCGCACGGCCACCAGGTGTTGTTTCAGGGTTACCAAACATAACACCCACTTTTTCACGCAACTGGTTGATAAAGATTGCAATGGTTTTGGTTTTGTTAATAGAAGCCGATAACTTACGCATAGCCTGACTCATCATCCGAGCCTGCAAACCAACGTGACTATCACCAATATCACCATCGATTTCTGCACGTGGGACTAGGGCAGCAACAGAGTCCACAACAACCAAGTCAACTGCACCAGAGTCGATCAGCTTTCCTGCGATTTCAAGACCTTGCTCACCAGAGTCTGGCTGTGACAAGAGCAACTCGTCAATGTTGACACCAAGAGCTGCCGCATAAGCTGGATCCAAGGCATGCTCCGCATCGATAAAAGCAGCAATTCCACCTTCTTTTTGCGCCTGTGCAACCGCATGAAGAGCAACGGTTGTTTTACCTGATGACTCAGGGCCATAAATTTCAATGATACGGCCTTTAGGATAACCACCAGCACCCAAGGCAATATCAATGGACAAGCTACCTGAACTCATGACTTGCACTTTTTGCTCAGCCCGCTCACCAAGGCGCATAATGGCACCTTTACCAAAATCCTTTTCAATTGTTTTTAAGGCATCATCGAGCGCTTTTTTACGCTCATCACCAAATTTTTTCGTAATATCTTCTAATTTTTTACCAGGTTTTTTTGCCATTTCTTTCTCCTCTTTTGTAGTCAATCCATTATAGCAAAGTTTTACTGTTTCACAAAGTTTTTCGTACGAAATCAAGAGCCTGCATCACCGCCAATTGACGAATGTGACTCCAGGAATACCCTCCCAGGTCCACCTCCATTTGGGCAATCCCAGAGGTACTTGCCAGAGCAAGACAAACCTTGGCAAGGACGTTGTCCTCTGTCGATTCTGGCTTGATAAGCACCGACACAGACAACCCCAAATCCGCTTGCAAATCCTGCCGAATGCGACCAGCTTCTTCCCAGCACCTGCCCGAACCCGTTCCCTGCTGACCGATGACTTTCCCACCGCTAAAATAAGCCTGATTTTCCAGAGCCAGGCTCAATTCAGCCTGCAAGAGGCCACCTGTACCCTGCTCCACGATGGCTATGCTTTCTTGTTTCGCCACCAACCGAACCGCTACCGTTTGTACCAGGCTATTTTCTTCACCGTAGGCATAGAAGTAATCTGCCAGTTTGTCACGTTGCAAGATTTCTTCTTCCAACTGATTCAGACGTTGATCTGCAACTTCTTGGCTAGTTGCCTTGGTAGATAATCGAAGCGTGACCTCTCCCACTTTTGCATACGGAGCAAGAGTCGGGTCTGTTTGCTTGTCAATCAAATCTGCTAAAACAGTCACCAACTGACTTTCCCCTATTCCAAAAAAGCGTAGGACACGAGAGTATAGTTGTTGACTTGACTGAATAAGCAAGGGCTGTAAACTTCTTGTAAACATAGCCTTAAGTTCGCTAGGCGGACCAGGTAAGACAACATAGGACACCCCATCTTGCTCAATCATGCCTCCAACTGCCAAACCAGTTGGATTTTGCAAGGCAAAGCTTCCCTCAACAATCTGTGCCTGACGTTCATTGTTAGGCGTACGGACACGACCTGGCCGACTGGCAAAAAAGCGGTCTAATTTTGCCATAGCCTCATCATCAAAAACCAAGTTTCTACCTAAGAAGGCCGCCAAGGTCTGCTTGGTCAAGTCGTCTTCCGTTGGCCCCAGACCTCCACACAAGATAACCAAATCACTGCGTTGGCTAGCCACCTCCAGAACAGACAAAAGCCTGTTTGCATTATCCCCCACAGCTGTGTGGAAGTAAACATCAATTCCCAGCTCTGCACATTTCTCCGAAAGAAACTGGGCGTTTGTATTAACGATTTGACCTGTCAAAATCTCTGTCCCAACCGCGATTAGTTCTGCTTTCATATTCCTCCTCTGATAAAGATACAGTTACCTGCTCATTTATTCATTCGTAAATCCGTCACAATCTGGTTCATTGTATCATAAAATGTCAAAAATCTCTTGAATTTTCAAGAGATTTTGATAAATTATAGAGTTTATTTCATCGATTCCAGCCTATCCCTTTCATCGATGAAAACGAGTGAGGTAAACAAAGGTTATCGCGATAATGAGAACGAGACAGTGCATGGCATACACGACTGAATACTCCGAAGCATAATTTACACCTGTCATACCTAGCCACTCATAAACTAGGGTAGGTACCAGCAGATAGGCTAAAACAAATGGAAATTTTTTCTTGAACCAGTTCATAAATTTCACCTCTTTTTTATATATTATTATACAATAGAACTGTAGTGATTAGTAAATTTGTACACTTTATTCACATTTTGGAGGCATTATGCGTTGGGATTTTGGAAGTATTTATAAAATGATTAGAGAGTCCAAGGGACTGACACAGGAACAAGTCTGTGGAAATGTTCTTTCACGGACAACTCTTGCTAAAATTGAGAACAATCAATCCATGCCTAAGTTTGAAAATATGATTTTCTTCCATTCGACTGGGAATCTGTCAGAACAATCAGGAATTAATTGATTAAGGATTGACAATTCTTGAATTAACTCAGGAAGAAACTTTATTAGAAACCATGCGTATCGAGTTGGAAAAATTCTACAAAAAATGAGCTGGATTATTCCGCTCATTTTATTGATATTGGCAATTTACCTCATGCTCATTCAGTAAACCCGCCGCTTGTAAATAGGAATAAACACAGACAGGACCGACAAATTTGAAGCCTCGTTTTTTCAAATCTTTGGACAGGCGTTCGGATAGGTCACTCTTTGTCGGTAGCTCTCGGAAGGACTTGACAGGGTTGTCAATCGGTGTAAAGTCAACCCAAGACCAGATATAGTGTTCAAAAGTCCCAAACTCCTCCTGTACTCGAAGAAAGGCCTGAGCATTGGCACGGGTCGCATACAGCTTGGCCTTATGGCGAATAATATCTGGGTTAGCCAGAAGTCTATCCAACTCGCTGTCTATCATAGCTGCCACCTTTTGAACATCGTAGTTGAAAAAGGCAGAGCGGAAAGCCTGGCGTTTGTTGAGGACAATTTCCCAGGAAAGTCCAGCTTGGTAGGACTCCAAGCAGAGCAACTCAAATAGAGCCTGCTCATCATGTAGCGGCTTGCCCCATTCTTCATCATGGTAAGCAATATAGAGTGGATTGTTGGGATTGACCCAAGCACAACGGGACATAATATCTCCTTTTTGTAAGAAAAACTGAGATGCTAGATCAAAAACAACTGGACACTTGCTAAAAGTTGCAGTAAAAACAAAGAGAGTCTCTACTTGCTTCGTATCACCTAACTCCTTTGTATCTGGACACGACATGAGCCACAAAAATCGATATTATTTTTGTTGCGAGTTAGTAAGGTACCTAGGCAAGTCGCCAATAGCGATTGCCGTAGTATGATGAGTTGCTTAAGCAACCATCATACTGGTACGGTAATTGAACACGGACTAAGGACTGTGAGAAACATAACCCTAAATCCTAAATATCACCGAATAACGCAGTTGATATCTGGCAAGAGGCGTCGTTAAAACTCGCCTCTTACCTAGCTGTCATTGCGGAGGTCTCACAACGAAATTTCTAGCAAAATTTCTGTTCGGCCGTCTATTTTCTCTTTGTCCTTTACGTCCTTTGTATCTTATTACTCGAACACGGCTACGATACTTTGCAAAAAGATAAAGACTTCCTAGATGCTAAAGCATCTGCGTCAGCTTTCCTATTTTGCTTTGTATCGCTTAACGCCTTGGTATCCTATTACTTCATCAACATTTTAAGGGCTGACTTGATGTAGTTTTCTGCGGTGTCGTTGGTACCGTCGAAGAATTTCTTGATTTTCTTGAGTTCGGCTGGTCGGTAACCAAGGGCTTCCATGGCTTCCATAGCTTCATCAAGAGCGATATTTTCACTGGATGGTGCTACTTGTTGAACAGGACCCGCTTCTTCGCTCATGACAAGCTTGCCTTCCAAGTCCAAAATCATCTGCTGGGCTGTTTTCTTGCCTATTTTTGGAAACTTGGTCAGATAGGTAATATTCTTCTGCTCAATAGCCCGCACCAGACCGTCGTTATCATCAACTGCAATAATCGCTAGAGCTGTTGTCGGACCGATGCCTGAAACAGAAATCAGGCTGAGAAAAACAGATTTTTCGGCTTCTGTCATAAATCCGTAAAGCAAATGAGCATCTTCACGAATCACTTGATGCGTATAGACAGTCACTTCTTGCTGGACCTGCCCAGAGTAAGCGTAGGGATTGGCTACCTGTAAAAGATAACCAACTCCATGCGTTTCTACTACAATATACTTTGCAGTGATTTTTGTTAAAATTCCTTTGATATAGTCGTACATATACTTCCTTTACTAGTGTGTCAACTCTTTGTCAACTATGTTAATACTTGCCTAGTTCACGTAGACTCGTATGATTTTCCTGAATGCGACGGAACATCTTCTCCATATCCGATTTGCTAAAATGAACTAAAACTGGACGGCCGTGCGGGCAGTTATAAGGGTTTTGACAATGAGATAATTGCCGCAACAAGTCGCGTGCTGAATAGTCATCCAAGGCATGGTTGGCCTTGATTGACCGTTTACAAGACATCATGATTGCCAGTTCTGCCCGATACTGCTTAATAGACACCTGGTCTGTCAAGAGCAGCATATCGCACATCTCATAAATGCCTGACTCAATCTCCTCTTCCTTCATCCAGATAGGATGCTCCCGCAAGATAAACTGGTTGACACCATACTCTTCCAAGTTGACACCAACTTGACGGAGGGCGTCCATTTTGTGAGTCAGATTCATGGCATCATTTTGAGGAAATTCAAAGATATACGGTACTAATAACTGCTGGGCGGAGTTATCTACCTGACCAATCTTTTCACGATAATATTCATATTTGACCCGCTCCTGTGCGGCGTGCTGATCGATGATATAGAGCCCCGTTTTCCCTTGTGCAAACAGGTAAGTACCGTGCATCTGCCCAAAGTATTCTAATTCTGGAAATGTTGAGGTTTCCTCTTGGTCTAATTTATCTGCTAATTTAGCCAATTCTTTTGAAGACAGGTGGGGATGGTCGAAATCTTCCAGTTCCTCTTCTAATCTCTGCGCAAATTTGATATTGACAGACTTGTCAACTTCTTTTGTCTTTTCTGTCAAGTTGGTGTCTTCTTCCAAGGGTTTGATTTCCTCGGCAACTACTTCTGGTTTTAAGTAGCAATCCTGCTTAAGGGCATCATAGTAGAGATTGCTTTCCTTGAGGGGCAAGGTTCCCTGCTCTGCTTTGACCTTTACTCTCGGACGGGTGCTAGACTGAGCTAGGTTTTCAAGGGCATCGGGAATTAAATCCTGTTCCTTGAGAGCCTTGATAATAGCCTCGCGAATCAGGGTCATGAGTTCCTTTTCCTTGGAAATGCGGACCTCTTGCTTAGTCGGATGGACATTGACATCAGCGAGATAGGGGTCAATCTCAATGGAAATCACAGCCAGCGGAAAACGACCTACCATGAGCTTGCTACCGTAGCCCTCCAAAATGGCACGGTTTAGCAGAAAGTTCTTGATATAGCGTCCATTGATGAAAATGGAAATATAGTTGCGGTTGGCACGAGTCAATTCTGGCAAGGAAACATAACCCGATACACGAAAATCCAGGTCTTCCGCCTCAATCTCCACCATTTTTTTGGCAGAAGCGATGCCGTAAATGCCTGAAATAGCTTGACGAAGTTTGCCTGTTCCTGCTGTACGCATCAATTCTCGCCCTTCGTTAACTAGGGTAAAGGAAATTTCAGGATGGGCCAGGCTCAGTCTGTTGATGATGTCTGCGATATGCGATAACTCCGCTTGTTGACTGCGGACATACTTGAGACGGGCTGGTGTATTGTAAAACAGGTCCGAAACAGTCATCTGGGTGCCGACTGGGCGGCTGATCGGCTCCTCCGACTCGATCACTCCGCCTTTGGAAACCAGACGCAAACCATGAGTATGTTGATCTGTCGCCGTTTCAATGGTCATGTGACTGACAGAGGCAATCGACGGCAGGGCTTCACCACGAAAACCCAAGGTCCGAATGCGGAAAAGGTCTGCCTGATTTTTAATCTTACTGGTCGCATGACGTCGCAGGGCCAATGCCACCTGGTCAGGAGCAATCCCCTCTCCGTTGTCTGTGATTTGAATGGATTTGAGTCCAGCTTCTTCAATGCGAATCTCAATCTGGCTCGCACCTGCATCAATCGAGTTCTCCACCAACTCCTTGACCACGCTGGCTGGACGTTCAATCACCTCGCCCGCCGCAATCTGGTTGGCTAAAATCTCTGGTAATTCAATAATTTGTGACATGATATTCTTCCTGTATATTTAATAGTCCTATTATACCACAAAGCAAAAGCAGTCCCTATTCGGACTGCTGCTTGTTTTTCCAAAGAAAGTAGAGGTTGATCGAACAGGCGATGATAATGACCACCGACCACAAGAGGTTGAACATCGACGTCCGCTGGACATTATAAGCCAAGTACAAGAGGTTGTATCCGATAGCCACGCTATATAAAATGGTTAATAATACTTTCATAAACACTCCAATCTTTCTAGCCATTATACCACAGATTGCCCTCCGCCTACAATTTTCCATTGATCTCCTCGATGTGCCGCTCCATTTTCCGATAATTTAGGAAAAAGAGAGAAACGTAGACCAAGACAAAGATAAACCAGAAGAAGAGAAGAGAGGCAAGATTGAGCGGAAACCAGCCAGCCAAAATGCTCAACGGTGTGAAGCCTAAAGCTGTGATGCAAAAATGCGTTGCAGTCATTCGCAAAAGGCTCCAATCCTGTTCAAAAATCTTGTCTGCCAGCTGAAACAAGATACCGATTGCTGCCCAAGTCAGCACACAGATTAACATGACGGTTACCTGATTAAAATTGCTTAGGTAGTAAGCCCCCATGGTTGAAAAAGGATTGAGCGGAAGATAAGCTCCCTGTCCAAAGACGGCCGATGTGATGATAGAAATCATTGTTCCGATTGTAAGGCCTAAACTGGCTGATAAGATGTATTTTTTCATAGTCCTAACCTTTCTTTGATGGATTTTAAATAACGACGGGACGAGTAGGTGACAGAGCCATTTTTCATGACTAGTTTGACCAGACCATTGGCTGTCAACTTGAGGTGATCCAATTGCTTGATGTGAATGATTTCCGACTGGGAAATTTGTAAGAAATTGACTGGCAATTCCTCCTTAACCTGATACAAGCGTAAGTTGGAAGTGAAGGAATCTCCCACCGTTTCCACCTGCAAAACCTTGTCTTCCAAGTAGAGTCTGACTATCTCACCATGCTCCAAAAGATAAACCTGCTCTCCTTTTTTGACTGTCAATCTGGAAGTCTGCTTGTCTAGGTTTTGAACATAGGCCACCAAGTTAGTAATCTGCTCAGACATAGCCTGTGCTTCAATAGTCACCAAATCTTCCAAAATCTCTGGTGAAATAGCTAGTTTTACTTTCATCTGTTCTCCTTTCTCTTTCCCTCTGTCCCTATTAAACACCATTTTTCTAGTGGTTTCAAGGGCTTTTGGCTATGTGGTCGATTTCCTGCACTAAACGGAAAAAAGCCAGAACAGCTGTCCTGACTTTCAATGTATAGTCTTTTAGTTTGCTTTTAGTACTAGGCAACGAGCTGCAGACAGTACTGGAGTACGGCAAAGTGAGTTAACGAAGTAATAAAGCAAACTAAATGACTATATTATAGTTTTTTCTTCAATTCTGCCACCCTCATCATGACTTCCATTGGGGTCATATTGTAGATGTCTAGTTTTTCCAGTTCATCGAGGACTGGGTGAGAAGGCGTGTCTGCGAAGAGGTCGATTTGACCAGACGGCTCTTCCACAACTGACGGAGCTGGGTGAGTTGGTGCAGTAGGGGCTTGGTTTTCAAGCGTCTGCAAAATCCTATCCGCCCGCTGCAATAGCTCCTCTGGCATTCCCGCAATCTTAGCCACATGAATCCCGTAGGACTTATCAGCTGGGCCTTGGGCAATCTTGTGGAGGAATGTGACTTGGCCGTCCTTCTCCAAGGTCGATACATGGACATTCTCTAAGTGTTCCAAGGTCTGACTAAGGTCTGTCAACTCATGGTAGTGGGTGGCAAAGAGAGTCTTGGCACCAATCTTGTCGTGGATGTACTCGATGATAGACTGGGCCAGAGCCATGCCGTCATAGGTGGCCGTCCCCCGTCCCAACTCATCAAAGAGTATGAGCGAACGATTTGTCGCCAGACGGACCGCCTTATTGGCCTCCATCATCTCAACCATAAAGGTAGACTGTCCGCTGACCAAGTCGTCTGCCGCCCCAATACGGGTAAAAATAGCATCGAAAATCGGCAATGCAGCCTGATCCGCAGGCACATAGGAACCCATCTGCGCCATGATGACGATAACCGCCAACTGCCGCATATAGGTAGACTTACCACTCATGTTTGGACCAGTAATCAATTGCATATGCGTATCCGTATCCAAGTGAATAGAGTTGGGAATGTAGGTCTGCTTGCCCATGACTTTCTCCACCACCGCATGACGACCACGGTCAATGGTCAATTCTCTTTGATCTGTAAAGCGTGGACAAACCAAATGTTGCTGCTCTGCCACAACTGCAAAGGCCTGCAAAACATCGATAGTTGCAATGGTCCGAGCCAACTTCTGCAAGCGACCGATATACTTCTCAACCTCTTGGCGAATCCGCATGAAAATCTCGTACTCCAAATTAGCAGACTTATCACGCGCCTCCAACATCTGCCCTTCGATCTTAGCCAACTCTTCCGTTCCATAGCGCTCCGAGTTTTTCAAGGTCGCCTTACGGAAAAAATGGTCCGGCACGTTGCCCAGATTGGAATTGGTCACATGGAAATAGTAACCGTCTTTTTTATTGTAATCAATCTTAAGATTGTTGATACCAGACGCTTCACGCTCCTTGGCCTCAATCTCCGCAATCCAACCCGCTCCCTCACGCATGACCAGACGGTACTGATCCAGCGTTTCATCAAAGCCCGTACGGATGATGTTTCCATCTGTGATGGTCCCTTGGGCTTCTGGGTCAATAGCAGAGCTGATGAGAGCGTGCAGTTCTGGAATTGGGTCCAATCCAGCTACCAGATTGCCTAGAGCAGGCTCATTGATTTGTAGCAAGATATTCTTGATTGCTGGGATATTTCCTAGAGTCTGGGAGAGCTGCAAGAGATCCTTGGGCATGGTTTTTCCAAAAGACACCCGACTGGCCAAACGTTCGATGTCATAGACACCTTTTAAAGCCTCGACCAAGTCACTCCGTTCAAAGAAGTAATCCAGAAAAACCTGAACGACAGCCTGACGATTCTCAATCCGCTTAAGGTCAATCAAGGGACGATCAATCCATGTCCGCAATAGTCGCATACCCATGGCTGTCTTGGTTTCGTCTAGCAACCAGTACAAACTACCATGCTTCTTGCCTGTCCGACCGTTTTCAAGCAGGTCCAGACTGGACTTGGTTGCATAGTCCATTTGCAGATAGTCCTTGATTTCATAATGGACCACCTTCTGCAAGTGGCTCAAATCCCGCATCTGTGTCCGGTGCAGGTAGCTGAGGAGTTTCCCAGCCGCAGCCTTTTCCAAGTCTGTCAAGGAGTTATCAATCAGCTGAACATCCTCCGTCACCTCATCTTCAAAAGACAGCAACAAGTTCATCTGATTGGAGAAGACCTGCTCCTCTTCCTCCGACAAAGCATAGCCGATGACCAATTCACGTGCTCGTAAATTGCGGATTTCACCGCAAAGACTAGTAAAATCATCCAAACTAGTCACGAAAAATTGACCTGTTGACACATCCATATAAGAAAGTGCGAACTGCACTCCCTGACGGTCAATCGCAACTAAATAGTTACTGTCTGCTCCCATTTTGGACGAGTCTGTTACCGTACCAGGAGTAATGACCTGCACCACTTCCCGCTTGACCACACCGACTGCCTGCTTAGGATCTTCCATCTGCTCAGCAATTGCGACCTTATGCCCCAATTCAACAAGTGTGTCGATATACTGTTGTGCCGCGTGATACGGTACCCCCGCCATAGGAATCGGATTCTCCGCATTCTTATTACGACTGGTCAGGGACAGTTCCAAAATCTGCGCCGCTTCTACCGCATCTTCATAAAATAACTCATAAAAGTCTCCCATACGGAAAAGCAAAAAAGCATCTGGATACTGTGCTTTTATATCCAGATACTGCTGCATGCCTGGGGAAATTTTCTCTACTGCCATAGCCTACCCTCTTCCCCCATCAATATAAACACTGATTTCATCTTCTACCTGCTGAGCAGCTGCCTCATCACGACAGATAACCAACAGCGTATCTGCTCCCGCCAAGGTCCCCAAGATATGGGCAGGCTTTTCAGCATCGATAATATTTGCCATCAGGGCAGCCTCTCCCACTTCGCAGTGCAAGACAAGGATAAAGCTGGCGCGTTCAAGCTTGACGGCATACTTGGCCAAGCGTTGTCCAAAAACAGTCACTTCTTCTTTCTCTGGCAAGGCATAGTAAGCCTGACCCTCCTCATAGAGCTTAATCAGCCCCAGTTCTCGCAAGTCGCGCGAAAGGGTCGTTTGAGTCACTCGAATCCCTTCAGCCTCTAACCCTAATTGAATGTCTGCCTGGCGACCAATCTTTTGCTCTGTAATCATTTTCTTAATTCGTTGGTGACGAATTCGCTTGCTCATTTTTCTACCTCTTGCTGTCTATTTATAGTGCCATTATATCATTTTTTACGCTATCTGTTGACATTTTGTGGTAGAATAGAAGAATGAAATTGGAGGAAGAATTATGAATCAAAAACAAGTAGTTGCTGAACGTTTGGCAGCTGTTTTACCCAATCTAGAATTAGAAACCATTTATTCTCTACTGGAAACACCAAAATCATCAGAAATGGGTGACTTAGCCTTTCCCGCCTTCTCCTTGGCAAAAATCGAACGTAGGGCACCACAAGCCATTGCAACAGATATCGTTGAAAAACTAGACACCTCTGGTTTTGAAAAAGTCCTTGCAACTGGTCCTTATGTCAACTTCTTCTTCGATAAAGCAGCAATCTCTCATCAGGTTTTGACCCAAGTCATCACTGAAAAAGAGCAGTACGGTCAAGCCAACATCGGTCAAGGCCACAATGTTACCATCGACATGTCTAGCCCAAACATTGCCAAGCCTTTCTCAGTTGGGCATTTACGTTCAACCGTTATCGGAGATGCCCTTGCCAACATCCATGCAAAGCTAGGCTACAATCCTATCCGTATCAACCACTTGGGAGACTGGGGCAAGCAGTTTGGTATGTTGATCGTTGCTTACAAACTCTGGGGTGATAAGGCCGCCGTCGAAGCTAATCCAATCGCTGAGTTGCTCAAACTGTATGTTCGAATCAATGCTGAAGCTGAAGAAAAACCTGAATTGGATGAAGAAGCACGCCAATGGTTCAAAAAATTGGAAGATGGTGACCAAGAAGCCTTGGAATTATGGCAGTGGTTCCGTGATGAAAGCTTGGTCGAATTTAACCGCATCTACGACAAGCTAGGTGTCCAATTCGACAGTTTCAATGGCGAAGCCTTCTATAACGACAAGATGGATGAAGGCATCCAAATCCTAGAAGAAAAAGGACTCCTTAAAGAATCAAAAGGCGCACAAATCGTTGACCTTGAGAGCTACAATCTTCCACCAGCTCTCATCCGAAAAACAGACGGTGCGACTCTTTATATCACGCGTGATATGGCGACAGCTATGTACCGCAAACGAACCTATGACTTCGTGAAAAGCCTCTATGTCGTTGGCCAAGAGCAAATCAATCACTTCAAACAACTGAAGGCCGTTTTGAAAGAAATGGATTACGACTGGAGCGACGATATGACACATATCACCTTCGGTTTGGTGACCAAGGATAAGAAAAAGCTCTCTACTCGTAAAGGAAACATCATCCTGCTCGAGCCAACTCTTGACGAAGCCATTTCACGTGCCCTCACTCAAATCGAGGCCAAAAACCCTGACCTTGAAAACAAGGAAGAAGTGGCGCACGCAGTTGGTGTCGGCGCTGTTAAGTTTTACGATCTTAAAACCGACCGTGACAACGGCTACGACTTTGACCTGGAAGCCATGGTTTCCTTTGAAGGTGAGACAGGTCCTTATGTGCAATACGCATACGCCCGCATCCAGTCTATCCTGCGCAAAGCAAACTTTATCCCAATCGCAGAAAATGACTACAAACTAGCTGACGCAGAAAGCTGGGAAATCATCAAACACATCCAAAACTTCTCAACTGTTGTAGAACGTGCTGGCAATAAGTTTGATCCATCACTCATCGCTAAGTATGCTATTAACCTGGCGCAAGCCTTCAACAAGTACTACGCACACACTCGTATCTTGGATGAAAGCCCTGAACGCGATAGCCGACTGGCTCTGGCTTATGCAACAGGCCTTGTCCTCAAAGAATCTCTTCGTCTCCTAGGTGTGCAAGCTCCTGAAAAAATGTAAGAAAAAAGCTGATTACTCAGCTTTTTTTCTATGCAATCAATTACACCTAGGCAACAAAAAAACTGACCTATGGTCAGTTTTTTTGAGGGAATGATAGGAAAGGAACTCTAACGAATACCTTTATATCCGGAACCATTTTTAGGAAAACCGGTTTTTCACGTTTTTTCTAAAAAAGATTCCATTCATGTATTTGTTTTGAACAACAAATACTGGATATATCCAGTATACACTTTTACAAAAAATTGGTCAAGAAATAGCACTATAACGACACAAAATAGCTCTAGGACAACTTTTCTGCTATCTTCACATTTTCGCGTCGGTAGATTGTCGTCAGATCTAACAACATAGATTCAACCTCTGATGTCAACTGTTCAGCAGTCATTCTCCAAGCCCAGTTTCCTCCCAAGGTATTTGGTAAATTCATTCTCGCAGCACCATCCAAATGCAGCAAATCCTGCATGGTTACTACTGTCATAAAGGCTGGGGAGCCAAAGAGAAGTCGGAAGAGAGCGTGGTTAACCGTTTCACCTTCTGTTCGATTGCTATAACGGTCCAGAAATGCGCGTGATGCTGGACTAGTATCTGATTGGTACCAACCTAAAATTGTATCGTTATCATGGGTACCTGTATAGGCCACAACATTGTTACGGTGATTGTGCGGCATTTCGATACTGTCCCCTTCTGGATCAAATGCAAACTGGAGCACTTTCATACCAGGGAAGCCGGTTGTTTCACGCAACTGAATAACCTTATCAGTTACAGAACCCAAATCTTCAGCGATAATGTTCAAATCACCCAACTCCCGCTTGATGGTCTCAAATAACTCAAAGCCAGGCGCTTCTACACGATAGCCATTGACAGCTGTCTCTTCGCCTGCTGGAATTTCCCAGAAAGAGGCAAAGCCGATAAAGTGGTCGATACGTACCATGTCATAAATCTTGAAGGATTCTCGCAAGCGAGCCACCCACCAAGTAAAGCCGTCCTGCTTCATGGCTTCCCAATCATAGATAGGATTGCCCCAAAGCTGGCCGATTTCGGAAAAGGCATCTGGTGGGCATCCTGCAACCACGCTCGGTCTACCTTCTTCATCTGTCTTGAAGAAGTGTGGGTTGGCCCACATATCAGCTGAATCAGCCGCAATATAGATTGGCATATCCCCAACAAACTCGATCCCTTTGGCATTGGCGTAAGCCTTCAAAGCATGCCACTGGCTGAAGAACAAAAACTGGGTGATGCGGTGATAATCCATCTGGTCCGCCAAAAGATGACGGTAATACTCTAGAGTATCGTGGTATCGTAGGCGAGCCCCCTGGTCTTCCCACTCCGTCCAAGGTTTGAGGTCAAAATACTCCTTGATCGCCATGTACTCCGCAAAGGTATGCAACCAAAAACCATTTTCCTCTGCAAAAGACCAATAGTCAGCCGGCAGTCCTTCCGCCTTCATCCTCTGCACTGCCTTTTCTAAAATAGGGCGACGATTCTCAAACAATTTGGCATAATCGACCTCTACCTCATTTTGGCCAAAATCCACACCAACCAAATCTTCATTGGAAATCCAACCTTTTTCAATCAAGGCATCCAAATCAATAAAATGTGTGTTTCCTGCAAAAGCAGAAAAGGACTGATACGGCGAGTCTCCGTAACTTGTTGGTCCCAAAGGCAAAATTTGCCAATACCGTTGCTTGGTTCGTTCTAAAAAATCTACAAATTGATAAGCAACCTGACCAAGGCTTCCGATTCCGTAACCTCCTGGCAAGGATGAGATGTGCATTAATACGCCACTTTGTCTCTTTTTCATAGGCATTCTCCTTTTGTATTTGCGCACAAGAAAGCGCAAACGTTTCCGCTTTTTCATTATATAATGACAGCGCTAACAAATCAAGGGAAAATTGCCATTTTTTCCTGAAAATAAAACGAAAGGATAACTTTCTTCTATATATTACACCTAAATTAGTATCTCCTTAAAAAATTTTTTTAAAATTTTTTTAAAAACGCTTGCAAGCGGATACATTTTGGTGTATAATGATGTCAAGTTAAGAAAACGTTTGCGTTAGTGAACGAAGATCATCAAATTTTATTCTTGGAGGAAATCCCATGAAACACAAATTGCTCAAGAGCGCTGCTCTTCTTGCTGCATCTACTGCTGTTCTTGCTGCATGCTCTTCTTCATCATCTAGCTCATCTGAGTCAACTACAGAAGAGGCTCAAACATTAACGATTTACGTTGATGAAGGCTACAAAGATTATGTTGAGGCTGCTGCAACAACATTTGAAGAAGAAAATGGCGTTGATGTAACCGTTAAAACTGGTGACGCCTTGACTGGTTTGGACAACTTGTCACTCGACAACCAATCTGGTTCAGCTCCAGACGTGATGATGGCACCATACGACCGAGTAGGTAGCCTTGGCGCAGAAGGACAATTGAACGAAGTAACACTTGCTGAAACAAGCATGGTTGATGAAACAACAACTGCTCTTGTTACAAACGATGGTAAAGTCTATGGTTCACCAGCAGTTATCGAAACTCTTGTTCTCTACTACAACAAAGACTTGATTACAGAAGCTCCTAAGACATTTGCTGAATTGGAAACATTGGCAAAAGATAGCAAGTACGCTTTTGAGGGCGAAAGTGGTAAAACAACTGCCTTCCTTGCTGACTGGACAAACTTCTACTACACTTACGGTCTCCTAGCTGGTTACGGTGGTTATGTATTTGGTGAAAACGGTACAGATCCATCTGATATCGGTCTTGCAAACGAAGGTGCAGTTCAAGCGATTGAATATGCAAAAACTTGGTATGAAAAATGGCCTCAAGGTCTCCAAGACGGCACAGCTGCTAACAACTTGATCAACACACAATTTACTGAAGGTAAGGCTGCTGCAATCATCGAAGGTCCATGGAAAGCTGCGTCTTACAAAGATGCAGGCGTGAACTACGGTGTTGCAATGATTCCTACTCTTCCAAACGGAAACGCTTATGAAGCATTCGGTGGTGGTAAGGCTTGGGTTATCCCAGCAGGTTCACAAAACCCTGAAATGGCTCAAAAATTCGTTGACTACTTGACTTCAACAGAACAACAACAAGCATTGTACGACGCAACAAACGAAGTTCCTGCTAACACAGAAGCTCGTAAATATGCAGTAAGCAAAAACGATGAGTTGACAACAGCTGTTATCGATCAATTTGCAAACGCACAACCAATGCCAAACATTTCTGAAATGAGCACAGTTTGGGAACCAGCTGGTAACATGCTCTTCGAAGCAGCTAGCGGTGCGAAAGACGCTAAAACTGCTGCTAGCGACGCAGTTGCATTGATCAAAGATACCATTGCACAAAAATACGGTGAATAATACTCACTAATATCACAGATGATTGCCAATCATCTGGAGATTCATCGAGTAAAAATGGTAAATGAAGCGGGGCTGGATAGGACCAGTCCCCTTTATTTATAAGACAGATTTTGCTATAATAGACAGAGGAAGTTTCCGAACAATTCTGTTGACTAGCGCTGATTTGGCAAGACTTTCTTGAAGTTTTTTTCCAGATCATTTCAAAAAAAGGAGTTTTATGATGACAAAACAAAATCCAGGTAAGGCCCTGCTCCTGTCCCTTATTCCCGGACTTGGACAAATCTATAACAAACAGAAGGCCAAAGGGTTCATTTTCTTGGGTGTCACCATCGCTTTCCTTCTCTACTTTGTAACGATTGCTGCAGGTGAGCTGGGCAATTTGATTACCTTGGGAGACATGCGTGGCCGTGACAATTCCCTCTTTATGTTGATCCGTGGTTCCTTCCACTTGATTATCACCGTCGTGTACCTCGCTTTCTATGCTCTGAATTTGAAAGATGCACACGATACAGCCAAGCGTTGGAATAACGGCTTCCCAGTTGCTACTAGCTTTAACGACATGGTCAAAGGTATCTATGAGAATGGCTTCCCATATCTTTTGATTATCCCTTCTTACATTGCCATGACCTTTGCGATTATCTTCCCTGTTGTCGTAACGCTCTTTATCGCCTTTACCAACTACGATTTCCAACATCTTCCTCCTGGAAAACTCTTGGATTGGATTGGTTTGACCAACTTTACCAATATCTGGAAATTGAGCACTTTCCGTGCAGCCTTTGGCTCTGTTCTATCTTGGACAATTATCTGGGCCTTGTCTGCTTCAACCGCTCAAATTGTCATCGGTATTTTAACGGCTATTATTGCCAACCAGCCATTTATCAAGGGCAAACGAATCTTCGGTGTTATCTTCTTGCTCCCTTGGGCTGTACCAGCCTTCGTAACTATCTTGACTTTCAGTAACATGTTTAACGATAGTGTCGGCGCGATTAACACACAAGTCTTGCCATTTTTGAGTAAGTTCTTGCCATTTATTGATAACTTCCTCATCCCTTGGAAGACAGATCCATTCTGGACAAAAGTTGCCCTCATCATGATGCAGGCTTGGCTTGGTTTCCCTTATATTTACGTATTGACCTTGGGTATTTTGCAGTCTATTCCAAACGACTTGTATGAAGCAGCTTATATCGATGGTGCGGGACCGATTCAAAAATTCCGTAGCATCACCTTGCCAATGATTTTGGCTGTAGCTGCACCAACTCTTATCAGTCAATACACCTTCAACTTCAACAACTTCTCTATCATCTACCTCTTCAACAACGGTGGACCTGGTAGCGTCGGTGGGGGAGCTGGTTCAACTGATATCTTGATTTCATGGATTTATAAATTGACAACAGGTACTGCACCTCAGTATTCAATGGCTGCAGCGGTAACCTTGATTATCTCTATGATTGTCATCAGTATCTCTATGATTGCCTTTAAGAAATTAAATGCCTTTGAAATGGAGGACGTGTAGGATGAAATTATCTGTGAAATTTAGACGTCGTCTCAACCAGACCTTGACCTATCTCTACTTGATTACCCTCTCAGTCATCATCATCTACCCACTCTTGATTACGATTCTTTCAGCCTTCAAGACAGGGAATGTGGTGGCCTTCAAGTTAGATAGTTCTGTTAACTTTACCCTTGAAAACTTCAGCAAACTTTTTAGCGAAACTCTTTACGGCACTTGGTACCTCAATACCTTGATTATTGCCCTCGTGACCATGGCGGTTCAAACCAGCATTGTGGTCTTGGCCGGTTATGCTTATAGCCGCTATAACTTCTTGGCTCGTAAGCAAAGTTTGGTCTTCTTCTTGATTATTCAAATGGTGCCAACCATGGCGGCTCTTACTGCCTTCTTCGTTATGGCCCTCATGCTCAACGCGCTCAACCAAAGCTGGTTCCTCATCTTCCTCTATGTCGGTGGTGGTATCCCAATGAACGCTTGGCTCATGAAAGGTTACTTCGATACGGTGCCAATTTCCCTCGATGAATCTGCAAAACTCGATGGTGCTGGTCACTTCAGACGTTTCTGGCAAATCGTTCTTCCTCTTGTTCGCCCAATGATTGCGGTACAGGCGCTTTGGGCTTTCATGGGACCATTTGGAGATTACATCCTATCAAAATTCTTGCTTCGTGAAAAAGAATTCTATACAGTTGCTGTTGGTTTGCAAACCTTCATTAGTGATGTGAAAAACTTGAAGATTGCTTATTTCTCAGCAGGTGCGATTCTGATTGCCCTTCCGATCTGTATCTTGTTCTTCTTCCTACAAAAGAACTTTGTATCTGGTTTAACAAGTGGTGGCGACAAGGGGTAACCTTGTCCCACCTTTTCCCTTTTCCTACTCTTGATATGTTGTTTTTTACTGTTGTATAAGAGTAGCGCCCCACATGATTGAGAAAGGTGCTTATGTTCCCTTACCCCTTTTCCTACTTTGCTAGTATCTTCCAGCCTCGAAAGATGTTTGCCAATCGCCGGCTAATGACTGTCTGGCAAGGGCTATTTACGACTATTTTTCTAATCGCTCTCTTGGTCATTCCTGCCTCCTTGCAACCTCTTTCTTGGGACACCTATCCTATGGAAAATTTTGTTCAGGGTGTCTATACACCACTTACAGAAGCAGTTGTCGCAGACCTTAAGGAGCATGCCCAACTCACCAATCAGGAATTAACCTATACAGGACAAGGTGTGACA
The DNA here is from genome assembly GCF_032594915.1 of Streptococcus sp. 29896. Taxonomy (NCBI): domain Bacteria; kingdom Bacillati; phylum Bacillota; class Bacilli; order Lactobacillales; family Streptococcaceae; genus Streptococcus; species Streptococcus suivaginalis. The sequence continues at coordinate 2,069,922 of NZ_CP118733.1, forward strand.
GATAGTGTCACATTCGGGGAGCAAGTCAGCACTGCTAGTGGTTTTACCTACCAATTCGGCAAACAGAAGGTAATCATTCGTAGTGGCACAGATGTTCTTGCAGAATTGCCCTACCAAGTGTTCACAGCCAGCAGTTTCGATAGTAAGGAAAAACTGACAGCTAGCCTCTCAAAGGCTTGGTTTCAAGAGTATCCTTTACTAATTAGTCTGTCCATCACCCTGCTATCTGCCTCGATATTGGCTACCAATTTCCTCTTCATCCTTGTCGGTGCGAGCGTATTCCTCTATCTGACCAAAAAATCACGTTTTTTCCATATCGGTTCTTTCCGAGAAGCTTACAATCTCAGCCTAAACTGCCTTGGTTTGCCAACCTTATTGGCTTGTTTAGTGGGGATTTTCGGACAAGCTGTCACGACCGTCTTAACCCTGCAAAACATTTGTTTTGTTCTGGTATTGATTTGGGTCTTTTTCAAAACAAAATTCAGAGATCAAGTTTAGGAGGTTTTTATGCGCGCAACAATTAAAGATGTTGCCAAATTGGCGGGAGTCTCCCCTTCTACCGTAACACGGGTCATTCAAAACAGCCCTGCTATCAGCCAAAAAACAAAGGACCATGTCCGCAAGGCCATGCAGGAACTCAATTACCACCCCAACCTCAATGCCAGGAGTCTGGTATCTAGTTATACTCAAGTCATCGGCCTTGTCTTGCCAGATGATTCGGATATTTTCTACCAGAACCCCTTCTTCCCAACTGCCTTGCGAGGAATCTCTCAGGTCGCTGCAGATTACAACTACGCCATCCAGATCAGTACTGGTAAGGACGAAGAGCAGCGCCTAGAAGCTATTTCTCAAATGGTCTACGGTAAGCGTGTTGACGGGCTGATTTTTCTCTATTCCAAGCCGGATGATCCTCTTGTACAACTGGCGATTCAGCATAACTTCCCCTTCTTAATTCTAGGGAAGGCTTCTTCTCCGTTTGTTTCCTTAGTCGATAATGACAATATTCAAGCAGGATTCGAGGCGACGACCTACTTCATCAACAAAGGTTTTCAAAATATCGCATTTGTGGCAGGTAACAAAGAATTAGTTGTATCACAAGACCGTTATCAAGGCTATAAAAATGCCCTCAAGGCCCACAATATCCCCTTGGATGAAAACAAGGTCAAGTTTACCTCTGGTTTCTTGTTGGAAGATAGCGCCTATAAAATCACACGGAAGCTCATCAAGCAAAAACCGGATGCTATTGTGACCACCGATACCTCTGTTGCAGAAGGGATTGTCCAATATCTCACAGAAATCGGCGTAAAACTGCCCATTATTTCCTTTGACTCTGTCAAACCAAAACTAGCAATCGATGCCTACGTCGATGTCCATGCCATTAAATTGGGCCGGGTAGCCTTTAATACTCTCCACCAAATCATCAACGATAGCAAAGAAAATAAGCAAGTCTGCTACCGTCGTGTGATTCCACATACTATTACTGAACTCTAACTTAGAAAGGAGCCTTTTGGCTCATGGCACTTCGTGTATTTCAAGCATATCTAGAGGATGTTGCAAGCATCCGTTTGGTGATGGAAAAGCGTTTCGACTCTGATTCCATGTCCTTCTCTTTGGAAAATTCCAAATCACATGTAGATCTCTTTATCCACTCCCGATTGGAAGATGACCAGCAGGTTATTTACTATCTGACCAGCCTTCACGCCCTCAATCTTCAAGAGAATTATACTCTCTACGACCAAGACCGCAATGCTGTGGAATTGGGCTATGGGGCTATTGTCCGCTCTACTTTATTTGAAAAGACCTTTACCTATTCAGGCAATGACCTAGGAGCTAGCTACACTGCCCAAGAAACCTCCTTCAAGTTCTGGGGTCCGATTTCCAAGGCTGTCTTTGTCGTGGTGGAGGGCCAGCCCCATGCCATGACCCTGACAGAAAAAGGTGTCTGGCAGGCGCAGGTGACAGGGGATTTGGAAGGCAAGTCCTACCACTATCTCCACAAGGTCAACGGCCAATGGCTTTCTGTCCACGACCCTTATGCTCTATCTTCCAAAGTCAATTCTGGTGATTCCTACATCATCGATCTCAAAAAACTGGCTAAACCAAGTCGGGCAAAAACACAGCTTCCGATGTCCCAAGCCATTGTTTATGAAATGAGCGTCCGAGACTTTTCACAACAAAGAGAGGCTGGTTTCCAACACCGCAGTCAATTTGCTGGCTTGACCGAATCACCTGTCCTAGACGGTATGAAACTGGGCATGGACTATATCAAACAGCTGGGTGTAACTCATATCCAACTCCTGCCTCTTTATGACTTTGGTAGTGTGGATGAAAATAAACCCCAAGCTGTTTACAACTGGGGCTATGACCCTGTTCAGTACAATGTTCCTGAAGGATCTTTCTCCAGCCAGCCAAACGATCCCTATGCCCGCATTCGCGAATTACAAACTGCCATTCAGGCCTATCATGATGCGGATATTTCTGTCATCATGGATGTGGTTTACAACCACGTGTATCATGCAGAAGAATATGCCTTTGAACGCATTGTTCCCGGCTATTTCTACCGTTACAACCAAGACGGTTTCCGGACGGACGGAACCTTCTGTGGCAACGATGTCGCCAGCGAACGAAGCATGGTCCGCAACTATATCAAGCAGTCCCTCCGTCAATGGACCAGCCTCTATGGTTTTGACGGCTTCCGCTTTGACCTCATGGGTATCCTGGATATCCAGACCATGAATGAGATTGCGGCGGAACTCAAAGAACTTCACCCAAACATCTACCTCTACGGTGAAGGTTGGAAAATGGGGACTGGTTTGGACTTTGACCTGCTAGCTCATCAGTATAATGCTGGTCAAATGGAAGACCTTGGTTTCTTCAATGATGACTACCGCGATACCTTCAAGAAGCTCCTGCTCAACCCGCAACGTCTGGTAGAAAAGAACTTGCATGAGAAAATCCAGCATCTGCTGGCAGGTAGCCATTACAGCCACTTCCTGTCGCCTGACCAGTCTGTCAACTATCTGGAGTGCCATGACAATGCGACTGTCTTTGATTATCTCCATATTGAAAACCCTGACTGGACACCGCAGCAGCAAAAACGGGCTGCCAGCTTTGGTCTGCAACTTGTCTTGATTTCGCAAGGTTTGGCCTTTATCCATGCTGGACAGGAGTTCTTCCGGACAAAAGATGAGATTGACAATACCTACAATGTCACCGATGCCATTAACCACCTGGACTGGACCCGTGCTGTTCATTATCAAGAGCATATCCAGTTCATCCGCGCCTTGATTGCTCTTCGCAAGCAGTACCCTGAACTCAGTCAAGCATCTTATACGACCATTGAGAGAAGCTGTGATTTCTACTGGTTAACAGAATTTGTCCTCCGCTATCAGATCAAGACAGCAGATGGTGTTCTCCAATTTATCATCAACTTTGCTACAAGCGATTTTACCTATGAAAAAGAAGAAGACAAGGCTGTCCTCTTCAATTACCCTGCTGTAGATGATCCAGACCAACAAATCCTGACCATTGCCGGACAAAGTATTTGTGTCTTAAATGGCTAAAATAGGACTTGAGACGGAGGAAATGGAGAGCGAGATTGGTTATACTATAGTCAATCCTAAATATTTTTCATAATCTCCTTAAAAACTCACCGATTACTCGGTGAGTTTTTTGCGTCTATGCTTTTTCTTCCATGAGGGCTATAATCTTATGACCGATTCGTTCAATATCATTTTGAAGGCCACGGAGTTCGAAGTTATCAATCACAGGAAAGCCAAATCGCTCGGCATATTGCTTAGCAGTCAAGCAATATTGGTTGTTGAAATTGCGATTGCCCGATCCCACAACTCCCAGACAGAGCTCTGCATTGTCCCCAAAAGCGATAAAATCGCCCAGGGGATTGGTCAGAATCTCCACATCTCCGTTATCCACACCGTTTCCGCCTTCCAGATAGGTGGGAAGAAAGGCGACAAAAGGAGCATCCAGCTGGTAAAAGGGAATGTCCTGCTTAACCAGGTCCTTGACATGAACGGGCTCCACCTGCCAGTCGGTCTGGAATTGGAAAAAGCCTTTCAGGCGTTTGACAAAACTTTCTGTATTGCCACTCAAGCTAATATAGACGAGGTAAATGGTCGGTTTCATAAGTCTCCTCTCCAAAGAAAAACACTACATATAGAATACGAATACTATTGTACTCCTATATGTAGTGTTTTGTCAATTAGTCACTTTCCACGAAATGTCCAATGATGTTGACATTATCTGCGACAGATACAAAGGCTTTGGGATCGGCCTTTTTCATAATCTGCTTGAAATCGTTAAACTCGGCACGGGTGATAATGGTGATGAGAATGGTTTTTTGCTCATGATTATAAGCTCCTTCTGCACCGTTGATAATGGTCACACCACGATTGAGTTTCTTGTGAATCTTTTTAATGACCCGATCAGGCTGATTGGTGATAATCATGGCCTGCATCCGCTTTTGTTTGACAAAGATAGCATCTGTCATCCGACTGGAGATAAACAGCGCAACCATTGAATATAGGGCATATTGCCAGCCAAAGGTCATCCCTGCAATCAACATAATCATAATGTTGACAATCAAGGAAATGGAGCCAACTTGACGTCCCGTCTTCTTCCGTATCAAAATGGACACGATGTCCGTGCCACCGCTAGACACGTTATTCCGCAGGGCAAATCCAATCCCAGTCCCCAACATCAGCCCCCCGAAAATTGCATTGACCAAGGGATCCGTTGTCAAGGTCACATGGGGCATGAACTGGATAAAGAGCGAGCTAAAGGTAACGGTGATAAAGGTAAAAATGGTAAACTTGTAGCCAATCTTTCGCCAAGCCAGGATCAAAAGTGGAATATTGAGCCCGTAGTAGACCAAGGCAATGGGAAGGTCCAGGTTGGCATAGGTTTCAGCCAGAGCAGAAACAATCTGAGCCAATCCTGTTACGCCTGAGGAATACACCTGTCCTGGCCGAAAAAAGAAATTGACCGCAATACTAGATAGGAGTCCATATATAATGGACCCCGATATCCGTTCCGCATAGCGTTCTTTGGAGATTCCTGATAGAATCGACCAGAACTTGTTCTTTCTAGCCATCCTCAAAAAAACAACTCGTTGTTTTCTGAAAAATCTATTCATTTTCAAGTTCAATCTGTAATGCTAATTCCTCTAATTGAGCTAAGGCAACTGTACTTGGAGCCTGGGTCATCGGATCAGACGCCTTGTTGTTCTTCGGAAAGGCAATAACTTCACGGATATTGTCCTCACCAGCCAAGAGCATGACAAAGCGGTCCAAGCCGATTGCCAAACCTCCGTGTGGTGGGAAACCGTAGTCCATAGCTTCCAACAGGAAACCAAACTGTTCATGGGCATCCTCAGCTGAGAAACCAAGTGCCTTGAACATCCGCTCTTGCATGTCTTTTTGGTTGATACGAAGGCTACCGCCACCCAATTCATAACCATTCAAAACAATATCGTAGGCAACTGCACGTACCTGCGCCAAATCACCATCCAAATGATGAGCTGTTTCTTCCGTCGGCAAGGTGAACGGGTGGTGTGCACTCATGTAGCGACCTTCCTCTTCAGACCACTCGAACATTGGCCAGTCTACAATCCAAAGGAAGTTAAACTTGCTTTCGTCAATCAAACCTTGCTCTTTTGCCAAGCGGTTACGCAAAGCTCCCAGGGTATTATTGGCTACTTCCAATTCATCCGCCACAAAGAGAACCAGGTCCTTATCTTCAAGTTGTAAACTTGCTGTCAACTTATCTGTAATACCTGTCAAGAACTTAGCAACTGGACCCGCTAATTCTCCCTTGTCTACTTTAACCCAAGCAAGTCCCTTGGCACCAAATTGTTTGGCGTATTCTGTTAATTTATCAATGTCTTTACGTGAGTAGCTATCCGCCGCACCCTTGACCACAATGGCTTTAACAACTGGTGCTTCTGAGAAGACTTTGAAGTCAACTTCCTTGACAAGTTCTGTCAAGTCTTGTAAAAGCATTTCAAAACGAGTATCTGGTTTATCTGAACCGTAGAAGTTCATAGCATAATCATAGCCCATACGAGGGAATGGCAAGGTCACATCGATTCCTTTGGTATCTTTCAAGACCTTAGCAATCAAGCCTTCTACGATATCTTGGATTTCAACTTCATTCAAGAATGAGGTTTCCAAGTCCACCTGTGTAAACTCAGGTTGACGGTCCCCACGCAAGTCCTCATCACGGAAACACTTAACGATTTGGTAGTAACGGTCAAAACCAGCGTTCATCAAGAGCTGTTTGGTAATCTGTGGGCTCTGTGGAAGGGCATAGAAATGACCTTTGGACACACGAGATGGCACCAAGTAGTCACGCGCACCTTCTGGTGTTGACTTGGTCAACATTGGCGTCTCCACATCAATAAATTCCAAGTCATCCAGATAATTGCGAATGCTGTGGGTTACAGCCGCACGTAATTTGAAGTTGTTGAGCATTTCTGGACGGCGAAGATCCAAATAACGGTAACGAAGACGGGTATCATCGCTGGCTTCAATGCCATCCTTGATTTCAAATGGAGTTGTCTTAGCCGTGTTCAAAACTGTCAAGCTGGTTACTTGTAGCTCAACCGCTCCTGTTGGAATGGCGTCATTGGCCTGCTCACGCGCTACAACAGTTCCTGTCACCTCAATAACAAATTCAGAGCGAAGCCCCTCTGCTTTTGCCATCAATTCTGCATCTACTGACTCAGGATTAATCACCAACTGCATAATCCCTTCACGATCACGTAAATCGATGAAAATCAGACCGCCTAAGTCACGGCGACGCCCAACCCAACCTTTCAAAGTTATGTCTTGTCCGATGTGCTCTGTCCGAACACGTCCTGCATACATAGAACGTTTCATTTTCTTCCTCTTTTACTCTTTAATATACTCATTCATTCTATCATAAAACGGTTGATTTTTGGGGGAATTTGGCAAGAAAATTACAAAACCAGCCTTATAAAGCTGGTTTTACATACAACATATCCAGATGAGGAATGCCGTCCTCCAGATAGACTTCCGAAACTGGCTCAAAGCCCAGTGACCGATAAAAATCTTCTAGGTGGGCTTGGGCTCCGATCTTAATCTGACTTTCTTGCAAGTCTTGGACAATATAGTCAATCGCCTCTTGCATCATAGGCCTACCCAATCCTCTTCCGCGGTGACTTCCCCTGATGACTACCCGCCCAATCGATGCCTCCTCATAGCTTAGTCCAGCTGGCAAGATACGGAGATAGGCGATCATTTCTCCTGCTTCTTCGGCAAAAAGGTGGTAAGAGGCTGGGTCTTTGCCGTCTATTTCTGGATAGGGGCAGGCTTGCTCCACTACAAAGACATCTGTTCTCAAGGCTAGGATAGCGTATAGCTGGTCCAAGGTCAGTTGGTCAAAGCTACATAAGCTCCACTTCATTTCTTTCTCCTTATGGCAAGATGTTGCCGGCACTTCTATAAATCTCGTACCATTCTGGTCTAGTTAGGGTAATCTGGCTTGCTTGAGCAATCTTTCTCAGGCGATCTGGATTCATAGAGCCAACAATGGTTTGAATTTTAGATGGATGTCTCAAAATCCAAGCTACGACAATGGTTTCATGTGAAACATGGTACCGCTCTGCTATTTCCCCAAGGGTCTGATTAAGGGATGCATAGTCAGGGTGGTTGGCGAAAATCCCCTGCTGCAAGTCAATCAGGAAGGGAGACCAGGCCTGAATGGTAATCTTTTTTAGTTGACAGTAGTCGATGAGGCCGCCATCCCGCATGGTCGCCGCATCATCTTTCATATTGACGTGAAGCCCCGCATCAATCAAAGGCGTGTGGGCAGGGGATAGTTGGAGTTGGTTGACCGCTAGGGGCTGGTCTAGATAGGACTGGAGCAACTCCATTTGGTATATGTTCTGGTTGCTGACTCCAAAGTGTCGGACCTTGCCTGATTGCTTCAAGAAACGGAAGGCTTCTGCCACTTCCTCTGCTTCCATAAGGGCATCTGGTCGGTGGAGGGCCAAAACATCCAGATAGTCCGTTCCCAGCCGCTTGAGAATGCCGTCCACAGACTCCAAGATGTAATCCTTGGAAAAGTCAAAATAGCCCTTACGAATGCCGCATTTTGACTGGAGAATCATGTCCTCACGCTTGAGTCCTGCCAACTTGGCTCCCTGAGAAAAGCGGATTTCTGACTCACCGCCGCCATAAATATCGGCATGGTCAAAGAAGTTAATTCCCTGCTCCACCACGGTTTCTAATACCTTAGCCGTTTCTTGCTCGCTTAAGCTGGCCATTCGCATACAGCCCAGACCAATCCGCGATACTTCCAATCCTGTTTGTCCTAATTGTTGCATGTGATTGCCTCCTATTCTGACTTCATTATATACGAAAAAAGAGATTGTTGCCAATCTCTTACAAGGTTTTTTTCTTTTGTGCCAGCTTGCTAATATTGATTTCAATGTCTTCATTAATTGCCAAAAGACGGTCAATGACTTGCTTGTCTGTTAGAGAAGCATCCAAATCAACATTGTAGGATAATTCCAACGTGTTGGATTTTTTTACGTTTTTAATGCCAACTAGCTCGACATACTTGCAGGCATTGACGAAAGTCGCTTCGAATAAAAGCTCGTAATCCAAATCTCGGGGAACACGTATGGTAATTTGCCGTCTTGTTTGACTCACCCTTGCAAAGCTTGTATTCTCCAATATCAAGAGTACAAAACAGACAAAGACTGTAAAAATTACAGCTAAGACCAAAAAACCCATGCCACAAGCTAAGCCAATTCCTGTCGCAATAAACACTGATAAGAGCTCCTTAGCTCCACCTGCTGCGGAACGAAAACGAATCATCCCAAAAGTTCCTGCGATCGCAACACTGGTTCCCAAATTGCCATTGACCATAAAAATAATCATCGCCATCAACATCGGCAACATGGTCAGGGTAATGACAAACTCCTTTGAATAGAGGGTCTTGTGTTTGTAAACAAGCGCTAGCAAAATCCCCAATGCTAAACTAACCACTAAACTAAGAGCTAATTGAATGGGATCGGCTACCCCTGAAGCACTGTCAAAAACACTCTTAAACAACTGCTCTTTCAACTAATTTCTCCTCTGCTAACTCTTCTTCCAATTTTGTGTGTGCTGTTCCATATTTTGAAAATGAAACTCTTTCCAAGCCATACTTATCGATGATGGCCTGTAACCAGGTTGGGTAGACTTCTGGAACCTTGATTTCCATAATAACCTGATTTTCATCCAACAATGGGTAACCATACTTTCCTGCAAACAAGCTAACATCGTATGGACGATATAGAATATTTTGATCAATCGTCACGCGCACCTTCTTATCCTCAATGCCCTTCATAGAAAAACGATCATAGTAGATATACATCATTGGCTCAATTTTTCCATAGCGTGCTCGCAATTCTGCCATTGTTTCCAATAGTGTCGGATTGGTAATCGTTTCATCCACAATCGAATGATGAATAAAATCCAAAACCGATTTTGGACGAGAAGTCAACCGATCCTTCAATCCTACGCCATTTTCTTTTTTCTTAATTTCTAAAAATACCTGACTATCTTCTGTCGGATAGGCATCATAGGTCCGCATCCGAATTTTTTCCCGTTTCCACAATCTCTCTGCAGAATCTTGGATCATTTGATAGCTTGGGGTATCAAAATAAATATTGGAAATGGTAGAGGTTGGATAGTCATCTTCCACTAAATGATTTTTAAAATCATCTAAAACTGCTGCAAGCTGCTTACGGTCTAAAATATACTTGGTTTCAATTCGTTTAAATTTGGTTTCTACTTTCTTCGACATACTATTCTCCTTTTTTCTATATTTGTCGTTTTATTGTGTTAAGAGAAGAGTGGTTTCCCACTCCTTGTGACATTTATCTATTTCCAGCTTTTTTGCTTCCACTTTTTTCTTCATAATTTGACCGGTTATTCCGTTAATCTTGTAATCAAATTCGGAGTTATTCGTAACAACCTCAATTTCATACATCCCTTTTTCAAGGTCAACTTCTTTAAATTGTACATTATTGGCTGCCTGGTCTAAATCTTTCAGCACAAGTTTTTTCACTTGCTCAACAGTAAGAGTTGGCAAAGCAGAAGCATTTTGGGGCTGTGGGGTCACTACTAGATTTTTGGGGGAACTGGTGGTTTTAGCGACTTGTGATTCTATCTTTTTCTTGATAACCTTCCCTGTTATTCCATCAATGTCATAATCATATTCCACATTATTGGCCACAAAATCAACTTCGTAAACACCTTTTTCAAGGTCAACTTCTTTGAAGCGAACTTGCCTGGCTGATAAACCTAGATCCTTTAAAGCGATGGATTTTGCTGCTTCTACTGATTTGATTTGAGCAGCAGATACGGTTTGGTGCAAACCAACTGATGTTGCGACTAGTGCTGTCAATGTTAGTAATTTTAAGTGTTTCATATAGAACTCCAAGATGTTATTTCTACATTTGTAGTAAGTAGTTTTTTAGAATAGAGTGGTTTCCCACTCCACTTTCTACATCTGTAGTATAACTATATTCTACACTTGTCGTTTTACAAAGTCAAGTCTTATGCTTCAAATATTTTTGTCTGTTCAATTTCAATAAAAAAGATCAGTAGTCTCCTACTAATCTTCTACAAAAAAGCATCTCAAACCAAACTAGTCCTCCACATCCTCTGTTTCAGTATCTTCCACATCATCCGTATCAGGTTCTTCAACTGGGGGAATAGGGGTTGGGGTTGGGGTGGACTGACTACTTGTTGAAGCAGGAGTAGATACTGTTGTTTGGGGTTGATTACTTGTTGTTACAGTTTGAGTAGTAGAAGCAATTGTCGGCTGACTGCTCATTTCTGAAACAGTTTGACTCGCTTGGCTACTACTAGTTGAGGTGGAAGAAGATGAAGACTCTGCCACTAGCTTTAGTGTCTCTTTTTCTATTTTTGTTATTGACCTACTAGCCTTATCCACTTGAACACGGTATAGAGTCTCTTCATGGGAAAATTCAATTAGGTAATAATCTCCTTGGTCACTAGCGTGGACATCAGTCACAGCTGACGCTTCGAGAGATTGGTCCCTTAGGGATATTTGAATGGCATCCTCTTGTGTAAAGGTTGCTTCCTGTGCTTGATATAATTGCGTTTCACTCATAGCCACTACAAATATCGAACCCGAGAAAATCAAGGCACAGCTAGTGACAAAAGTGACAAGAATAGCAAGAGAAGGCTTTGGTAAGCGGCTATCCATAATACCAATAATCCGACGCTTGAGATTGAACTTATTTGAGTAAAAACAGCTAGACAACAAAATCGGTTGCTGACTCTTATGAATCATGGTAATTATCGTCTCGCCATAGAAGGAGCGATAAGCCTGGTCTCTTTCATGTAGGACACTATGATCACAGTAGCTCTCTGCAGCTTCTTGAACCTCCTTACAGGCAAAGGCCACAATCGGATTAAACCAATGGGCAGCTTTTACCAGTAGAACCAAGAGATTGACATAGATATCTCGGTGGCGGTAATGAGTTAGTTCATGCTCAAAGATCAAATCAAGCTCTTCGTCCGTATAATCTATTGCAGGAAGAAGAATGATTGGATTGCGTAAGCCAAAGAGCATCGGACTTGAGACCTGCGGATAATGGAAAAGTCGAATCGACTTCTGAATTCCAAATTCTGCTTTAATAGCTTGGAAATTAGCTAAAATACGAGCATCCGCAATTGGATTTCCCCATCGTTTCAACAAATTCCGAAATTTTACATAGGCAAAGATTGCACGACCAATCACCACTAGGAACCCCGCCAACCAAACAAGCAAAAACAGTTCTACCCATGGTAACCCCAAGAAAAGTTCCCAAAGGCTAGGTTGACCGGTAGCTACTTCTGTCCCTGTTTGGCTAACACCTCTTGCTGCGCTTGTCGCTAGATTCTGACCATGTTCAATCGTGACCAATCCTTGTCCAAATCGTGGACGGAAAGGAAAAATCAAGCTAACCAATAGAACCAACCAGGTCAAGTAACGAACCCGAGCTGACACACGATTTTTCAGTACGATAAAAAGCCCACTAAACAATAAAATCAAAAATGATTTATATAAACTGATCAGCAAAAAAGACAGTAGTGCCGACGCCATAATAATCCCCCAATTATTCTTTTTCCTATTTGTTCAACAATCCCCTTAGCTCATCCAACTCATCTTCTGACAAGGCATTCGATGAGAAGAGAGTCTTCACTAATCCTCCTAAGGAGTTACCTTGGTAACGATCTAAAAAGTTTGATGTTTCAACAGCCATGTATTCTTCCTCAGAAATAATCGCTGTATAGTGGCGCTCGCGCCCATTTCGCTCACTCTTCAAAAAACCCTTTTCTGTCAGACGAGCCAAAATCGTCAGTAGGGTTTGTGGTTTCCAGTGATTATCCTCTCCTAAATGACCGATAATCTGTGCTGAGGTTACTGGGTTGGGTAAATGCCAAATGACGCGCAATACATTAAATTCCGCATCTGGCAATCGTTTCAATTCATTCATTTGTGAAATCCTCTTTTCTTTTTATTATTCTACACTTGTCGTTTTTCTTTGTCAACAGAAATAACCTGCTTCCAGAAAAATAAAAGAAGAAAGCCCAGTTGTTCAGCTTCCTTCATTCCTTAATTAAATCCATAAATCCGTTTGGCAATCTTATAAACGGCGTTGGAGATCTTACGACCTGGATAGCCATAGAGATTGGTCAACTGCCCCAACAAGCCTTTGCGAACAATCTTGAAAAGGGCTGGATTATTGTCCCGAATGTAATGCCAGAGTTCCTGCTTCTTCATCATATGCTCAACTGTTCCGCCACGGTTGAGCAGGGCACAGGAGATAATGGTGGTAATCTCCACATGATTGAGCAGATAGCTCCGCAAGTCAGGATTGGTCAACTGGTCCAGCTCCAACTGGTCCACCAAGATTTTATTGACTTTGATCTGCTGATCAATCCGTTTGATCATGACGGATTCGTTGACAGATTGGTCATTTCGTCCGATAAAGTAGCGGTAAAAATCCACTGGCAGATAGTACATGGTCTGAACTGCCTGTAAAGGTGTAAAGACAAAAATGTTATCCACATAGAAGGTATGCTCTGGCAGGACCAGACCCACTTCTCGTAGTAAGTCTGTCCTGTAAATAAGAGAATGCATCATCATGTACTGGCCCTTAGAGAAGGCACCCACATCCTCCCAGCCAAAAATGCGATTTTCTGGTAGAACATCCTGATAGGACATGGATTTTTTCCGTGACTGGCCTTCTTTTTCATAGACAAAGTTGGAAATGAAGGCATCAACAGGCGTATGTTCTGCTTCCAAGACCTGTAGTTTTTCCAAAATCTTCAGATAGGCTCTGCTATCAACCCAGTCGTCTGAATCCACGACCTTGAAATAACGTCCCTTGGCCTCACGAATCCCTGTGTTGACCGCTCCGCCATGTCCCTTATTATCCTGATAAATGGCACGCACATTTGGGTAGCGGGCCGCTAAATCCTCGGCAATGGCCTGGGTCTGATCGCTCGATCCGTCATTGATAACCAAAATCTCGACCGCATCCCCGCCGATGACCAGCGAGTGAACGCAGTAGTGCAGGTAATCTTGGGCGTTGTAGCTGGGAATAGCAATGGTTAGTAGGGTCATCTTTCTCTCCGTCTTGGCACAATTTGTTACTATTTTATCACATTTTTTAAAATAAGGCTCAGCTTCTTTTGAGGAAAACTACTTATGCACAGCCTGTGGATAAGTCTGTGAACAAATAGAATAAATCCCGTCAATCCAAACCTTTCCTTCCCTTTTTACTGCTTATTTAAGAGATGTTTGCCTGTAATTCCCAGAAAAATAGCGAAACTTTTCCACAGTTTTCCAAAAAAGGCTTGAAAAAAGACCCGTCTGGGTCTTTTTCTCTTATTTCGCAAATGTAGCCGCTTGTTCTCCAGCCTGACGTCCGAATACGATAATATCTGCAACTGCATTGCCACCAATTCGGTTTTTACCATGGACACCGCCTGTGACTTCACCCGCAGCGTACAAACCAGGAATTGCTTGTCCGTCTGCTTTTAACACTTGGGTATTGGTGTTGATCTTCACACCTCCCATGGTGTGGTGAACACCAGGTGCGACTTTGATGGCATGATAGGCTCCTGTATTCAAGGCATGGTCCATACCAGAACTTCGGCCAAATGCTGGGTCATTCTTGTCTGTCACAGCTTGATTCCAGCTATCCAAGGTAGCTTGTAGCGTAGTAGCTGGAAGATCGATTTCTTTAGCTAATTCTTCTACGGTCGCAGCTGTTTTTACCAGCCCTTTGCTTTCATACTGTGCGATGGCTTTCACACGATCCTTGAGGGCATCGTCAAAAATGACATAGGCATAGTTGGGGTCTAGGGAGTTAATGGCCGCGGAAACCTTATCTCGCGTTTCTAGTTCATTCACGAAGCGCTCACCTTTGGCATTGACCAATATAGCCCCTTCGCCACGTACGGCTTCTGTAATCAGGTAGGAAGTTTCTTGCTCAACAGTTGGGTGAATCTGGATTTGTTCCATATCAACGGTTGCTGCCCCCTTGTCCTCCGCAAGAGCAATACCATCACCAGTTGACCCTTCCTGGTTAGTCGTCACGTAACCTTCCAAGGCTGGATTGAGTTTGGCAACCATGTCTAGGTCTGCCCCGAAGCCACCTGTTGCCAAAACAACTGACTTAGCTGTGATAGTTTTGCTTTCGCCAGCAATCTCCACTTCAACACCTGTCACGCTACCTGCTTCTTCTTGTAGATCTGTTACTTCAGCATTGACGAAAATCGGTACTTCTCTCTCAACAAGATTGTAGTAGAGGCCGTTCACCAAGTAGCCGCCAACTGCTGAGCCATCTGCTGGTCGGTGGGTCCGTTTTTCGCTCATACCTCCAGTTGTCGTAATATTGCTGAGAGTAATCCCAAGCCCATCTAGCCAATCAATAGCAGCGGCAGAATTGTCCACTAAGTAGCGAAGCAATTCTGGGTCATTTGTTCCACCGCCACCTTTGAGGGTTTCTTCGTAGAATTTGTCGTTGCTATCCGCAATGCCTTCTGCTTCTTGGAACTTGGTCTGAGAAGCATTCATCCCTGCAGAGGATTTGGCTGTATTGCCCCCGATAACGGGCATTTTTTCCAAAATCACAACGTCTGCACCAGCATCCTTAGCTGAAATAGCCGCTGCCATACCTGCACCGCCAGAGCCCACTACAATGACATCGTAACTATCCTTGAGTTCCGAAGGATCTGTATAAACCTTTTCTGATGCACCAGAAACCGTTTCTTCCTTACTGGATGAAGAAGTCGAAGTTGAGGACTGGGCACTGGATTGATCGGACTGAGTCTGGCTACAAGCAGCTAGAAAGACAATTCCAATAAAGCTGAGAAGCAAGCCCAACCAGTATCTTTTTTTCATAAAAAGACCTCCTGTTATATTATTATGTAACTTGATTGTACAGAATTTAGAGGCGATTTTCAAGCAGTTTTGTTTACTTTTTCACAAAAATAATCAAAATAGTAGGAGCAACAAAAAAACCAGCCTGAGATAGACTGGTTTGAAAAAACAGATATAAATCTTAGAGCATTTTGTTATCTGACAATGTTTCAGCACCTACAAATAGGGGTTATTTTGACTGGAGTTTATCTCTATTCTATCAAAAAATCAAACGCTTGGACAAGTACAGGAAACATAAAGGGTAACTAAAAAGGGAATTAAAAAGATGAGTTCAGTAAGCAAGTAAATTGCACCTGTTAAGGGTGCTTTTTATTTAATTGCTTCGCCTTTTCGTAGTAAGGCGTTAGAAAATTGATAAAGCCCTGTTTATCGCTTGGGTCATGTTCCTCTAGGAACATCATCAATTCAACATCATTGAGAGCATCAAACATTTCAGGGTTTTCAGCCTCCCAAGCGTCAGCAAATTCTTCGTTCTCGCCAAAGAGAGCGTTAAAGTCAAAAGAAAAATTCCAGAAATTACCAATTTGACCACTGACTGCCTGCTCTAGCATATCTAAGACTTGTTGACTGTATTTCATAATGCTAAACCTCTTTTTCTAAGTTCAGCTATTACTAATTCTTCCTCCTCAGGAGAAACCCAGGTAAACCGTAGTCTAGCCAGTTCTTCATTTGTCATCTTAGAGGGGATAAGTTTTTCTGACTTCTTCAAATTCAAAGCGTCTATTTGAGCCATTGCCTCTGATAATTCCATAATTCCACCCATTCAATTCTAAAAAAGAGGCTTATAGCCTCAATAGGAAATGGTGGGACGGACATTTCCCACCTCCCAGATACCCTTTCGGGTGCGTGTGCGTCCGATATTTTTCTACTTCATTTCCTAAACAATATTATAGCAAAAGCTTACAAAAAAAGCACCATATCGGCGCTCTTACTCTTTTTCCTTAAGGTCTTTGTCATCTCTCGACTTACTCTTAAGAAATACACTAATATATGCTACTGAGGTACCAATCAATAAACTAAACCCTTGTATATCTTTGTTATTATAAATTAGAAATATCGCCCCTAGCACAATAAGCAAGGCAATAACCCCAGCAAAAACAACACCTAGAAAGCTATCTCTGTTATTTGCATTGACTACTTTTTCTTCCAAAATAATACGATGTCCAGATTGCTTCTCTGCCATCGTCATTATCCTGTCCGCACCATTAGGGATGACATCATTAAACTCTTTTAATAGTTGTGGATGAGGTATCGGCCCAGAATAGGTCATACTTTCAAAGCGACGAGCTATCAATTCTTTCACAACTTCTTCTGGAATATCATCTGGTTGTTCCTCAATGAATTCCGTAACTTGATGTACAGTAACTGAGTTAGGCTTGCGCTTTGTTTTCTTTTTTGAACTGCTCATATGCACCTCTAATATCGTTACCAATCATATACCAATCATTTAGAATGGCTTTTTTATCAGCTTCATCTCCAGATTTTGATGTATTATAGATTCTTTTATTTCTTGTGGATGCAATATCAAGAACCCTAGACATACCTGACATAAAATCATTTTTGGCAACTAAAAAAGTTGTTTTGTTATTCATGATTTGCCTCCTTGTTTCAATGAATTATATAGTTTAAAACCCTATACACAGTCAATTATACACTTATTAATAAACTTTGTCACTATTTTTAGTATACATTTTATACCATTCCTAAAAATTTTAGAAGTATCTACATAATTGATTCGTAAATAATCCTAAATATTTAATAACTTTCTAAAATATTTTTAAGTATTTTTCATAGCTCTAGCAATACTCTCTATACCATCTCTCTTTATTTTGTAAATAGTGGTTTTAGACCTATTCACTCTCTTCTCTATATCCCATATTTCTAAGCGGTTAACGTAAGCCATTCTCAAAACAGCCCTTTCTAGTGGATTGCTTGCTTTATCTATCAGTCTTGAACTCTCTAAACGCTCTGAAATAATTTCAGCCAGCCTTTCCTCTATATCTTGCTTTAGCTTAATAGCATAAACTACTTCATTTTCAGCATTGTTTACCCTACTAGTCTGTACCTTTGTTTGTGTAAGTGATGACTTCTTAAAAAGCCCCTGCTCAAGGTACTGTAATTCAAGCTGTAGCCCCCTCATTTCTTCATCTAACCACTTAATTCCCTCTAGCTTAATTCTAACTTCATCAACATTCATTCATAGTGCCTCCTTGTTAGTTATGTTCAAAAATGAACTTTACTCATAATATTCAACATACTCAGGTTCTCCGAAAAGACTGCCAGGCAAACCGAAAACCTCTACTAGACACTGTACAGCTAGAATATCTATCATTAGCTCCCCTGTTTCTGTAGTGTGGTAGTATTTCTCAGGTAATGAGCCTAAATATACCCCGTTATTATAAATTGACAGCCCGCCTCCTCTACTGCGTAAAACACCCGTATAACGATTATATAAACCATGTTTCATAGCGTTATTATTACCATACTTCGGCTTTCTGTTACCTCGATTACCTCTAGCTACTTGATTACCATGTAAAAAACGTCCTCCATTATCTCTCTCCATGCAGCACCCTTTCACCGTGTTCGTTTCGTAAATTATACTTCATTGGAACGCTCCAAACGTTCCGTAAACCGTTCTAAAAAAGCGTACCAGCATTTTATCACTGATACTTTTGATTGATTTATCAACTCTCAGAAAGCCCTAGAGCTGTATCAAAGTGATTAGAATATTCTTCCAAGGCTGTGGCCATTTCATCACCAGCTAAAACCAACGTGAAAGCCAGGTCGCTTGCTGATCCGTTGCTGTCAATAATTGGGGTATTGTGATAATCCTTAGCATACTGTTTGAAAATCCGTAGTAAGTTGGCCAGTCTATCTTCTTTCATGATATAGCCAGGTAAAGTGATATTGTTAGCCTCTCCGATTTCATGTAATTTCTTAATGGCCAGTGGGTTACGCTTGAACTTCTCTAGGTAACCTAATAATTCTTGCTCCGACACTTTCATAGTACCTAGCAAGCTCAACTCTGCTACATTATCAGCTGTAACAGTCTCATATTCTGATTTGATTGCCTCTAACTCTGTTTTTTCAATCGCCTCCAGTTTCCCCAGAATACTTGAGTACTCGGTATTAGAAAAGTTTTCTGCCTCTTTTTTGAAATTCTCTAGGCGTAACTCAGCCTCAGATTGATACATCTGTTGGTTGCGAACTTTTTCTGAAAGTTCTTTCTTCATAGTGCCATAAGCCTCAATCTGCTGTTGCTTACGTGTTCCTAGGTTATCGATCTGTGCTTTGATATGTTGTAGTGTCATGTTAATTCTCCTTATTTTAAGTTCAGTGCTCTTTTTGCCACCTGCTCCCATTGCCTAGAATATAGAGCACTAGCCTTCTTGTCCCAACGTGGGCCCGTTCCAGGCATAGGTTTATGTTTAAGTAATTCCTCTTTATTGGCAAAGAAAAACTTACGCTGTTTCTCAGAAACAAATCCTTTACGTTTCATACCGTAAAATTGTATTCTTGCGTAAGGAGCGTTATAGATTATTTTCCCGTTTAACTTTGTTAGGTTTCCCCTAAGTTCCCCAGATCTCCTAGGTACAAAGCGGTGCATATCTATAATCATTTGATTAGTCACTGCCTCCTTAGCTCTAGCAAGAGTCATGGGTGATACCTTGCGCTCAATACCCTTTAAGTCTATCTTTACCTTCACTCCAGTTCCCAAAGTTTCCTCCTTTCCAGACCAAAACAAAAGAGACATGACAAAGAGCGATAAAACTCTTATATCATGCCTCTAGTTTTCTAGTCAGCAGCTAAATTTTTTCTTTTTGCCTTGTCTCCTTTTGAATGGGTTTACCGTCTTGTGTTGTGATAATTAGACTACCAAACTCTGGTAACTTGGCTGACTTTATTATACCATTTTTTGAGAATAACACAAAGCCTCTATCAAGCAAATCTTTAAGCTGTTCTGTCTTTTGTATCATACTAAACCTCCTCTGTAGTATGTTCATAGTAGTTAGCAAAACCTAAACAAATACGCTCCAAGGCTGCACCCTTTGCTCTTTCTCCTTGATAATCAACTGTGATTGTCCCATCTCCACTAATAGTTGTTTCTGTTACTAGAGTTTCTCCAATTCCAATAAAATAACCGTGAATAGCAATATTTGCCACCTCAGCTATTTTGTTTGCCTTTGCGTGTTCAGTATTTTCAAACTTATAACTGAAACAGTGCTGTTCTTTGTAATTTGTCATATTGATTACTCCTTTACTTGAAATATATGAACTTATTGTAATCTCAGTAGTTCTAAAGCGTTGATACAGCTGAAATTCTCAGCTATTCAACGTTTTTTACTACCCTTTTTAGTGTACTTTCGCTCAATTTTGAGCGATTTTAGCCTTTAAGCTATTGATTGAGTAACGCTTATCCTTGATTGTAAATGATTTGAAAGAATTACCTTCTAGTCCCTGTAGGATACGGCTATAATTCCGCTCGTTGTAAACTGTTTTTAGTTCTGCGGCGTTTAGATTTGTATTAATGATCGTATTCTCACGGCTATTCAGCACATCAAATAATAAATCTTGCTCCCAGTCACTTTTAGGGCTTACTACTGCATTCTTAGCCCCTAAATCATCTAAGATAAGAAAATCAACATTTTTCAGCTGATCCACTAACTCAAATTCTGTCAAGCTTGCACCTTTGCCATAATTCCACCCCTCTTTAATCTGTTTAATTTTTTCAGTTAGGTTTACAAAGAGCACGCTCTTAGGCTCTCCCTTAGATCTATATCCCTCGTTCAAAGCCTTAGCTATTGCAATACTTAGATGGCTTTTTCCAATGCCTGGAGAGCCTGTTATAAGCGTATTGCCAGTCATACCGTCAAGATATTTATCTACCTGTCCTTGAGCAAAAACTAGTAGCTTGTTTTCCTCGGCTGTTTCAGCAATAAAATTATCAAAGGTCGCGTCATTTAATTTTTCAGGAATTGTACTGTCTCGCATAAACACATTATAGGTTTTCTGATAAATACCTGCGTTCAAGTGTTTTTCTACCTCTTCTTGCTCTTGCTTTTCATTTTGCTCTTTTATACATTCTGGACAAAATGGAGAGGGTTTCCGTGGTTTCTCCTCGCCTGCAATTTTGACAACTCTGTCAAGCTGTATCAGATTGGTTTTGTGAATGGGACAAAGTTCATCTAATGTCTTTATTCCTGCGATAATTTCTGATTGTGTCAGCATATAGTCACTCCTTTCTAAAATGGGTTTTCTTGTGTTGGTTTCCAGTCTTCAAAGTTAGTAGGCTCTGATTGATTGTTGGACTGTTTTTGTTGTTGTCGTTTTTCCTCGTGCTGCTTAACTTGCTCTACAGTTCTCAGCCCCTGTCCTTGCCAATTTGCAAGAATTGTCCTAGTATATCTGATTGACTTACCTGCGTTCAAGATCGTTACTTCAAGAGCGTACAATAGCAATGATTGGCCATGAATTTTTAACAAGTCCTCTACCTCTGCTATCATTGTCCCATTAACCGACATTTCACCAAAAGCTGACTTTAGTTTTTCAAAGATTAGATTTTTACCTTTGTCGTCCTCGTCTTTTTGACTTGACCTAGATTGACTTAAATTATATTGACTTGACTTATATTGACTTATATTGGGTGAACCATTGGTTTCCGTTTGGTTGTCCGTTGGTAAACCGTTGGTTTTCTCAGGTGGTTTCTCCAGTAAATGTTTATAAATACTAGGGCTATATCTATCTTTTCTAACTGTATTCTGTTCATGAAAATCAGTAATGAAATACACCATCTCTTCATTAAGTGGTCTGATAAAGTCATTGACTATCAAAAGGCCCAAGCTATCTTCACTAACCCCTATCATTCTGACTACAGGAAAAGCCTCTACTACCCCATCATCATCTGAGTTCTGGATCAAGTGAAAATATAGAGCCTGTGCCTCTAATGGAAGGCGTAAAAAGCGCTGAGTTTGGGTTACTGTCTTGCTTATCATTCTTCTGTTTCCCATTATTTCCCCCTGTGCATTCCTACAATGATGTCATAATAGGGATGACCTGCTGGAATGACATAAGTTGCTGGATCAAACTCTACCCACTCTTCTTTACCATCAACAATTACTTTACGTAAGTTAGTGATTTTAGGTTTCCATTCCTTTTTCTCTCTAGCCATTCTTTTCCCTCCTATTCAACTGCCAAAAAATTGTATATATCACTTTTGCGATAATATATTTTCTTGCTATTCTCAAATGGTGATTGATATGGCCTAAGCCCATGTTTTTCCCAATTATTGAGTGTTGTTCCGCTAATTCCTAACTTCTCCAGTAAATCAGCTCTAGAAATTAAATCCCAGCCGTCATTATGCTGTTTCTCAAGCTCAAGCCGTTTTTCTAAGTGGTTGCCCACTTTTTCCAGCAGCTCTAGCTCTGCTTCTCGTGATAATAGCTGCATTTTATACCTCTCCTTTTATGGTGTTTGCCTTATTGTCGTGTTTAATTCGTTCATCTGTTCATAGCCTCCACAAACTCCGATTTTACTTGTGTTATCTTTTCGTGATAGCTAATTTTAGAGTTTGTCTGCTTAGCATTGAAATATATCTCTTTTAGATTGAGTGTAGCTCCTAAATACTGCTCCTCTGTGAAAGTAATATAAGCTTGTTGCTCCTCTTCGGTTTCAAAGAATGTTTTAGCTTGCCTTTTGAAAAATGCTTGTCTCATAGCGTCAAATTCAAAGATACCAGGGTTAAAAATCATTCCTGTTGTATTTTGAGAAAGCACCCTTAGTTTTTGTGCTTCGTTTAACTCTGGAAGTTCAACCCATAGCAAACGCTGTAAGTCTTCTTTGAGCGCTCCTAATTGTCCTGATAAAAGCCATATCCTAGAAAAATCATTGTTTTCATCTGCTAGGTGCAACTCTCTGCTAATTCTATCTAGACTTTTAGTAATGATGTCGTAAGTTGTTTCAGTCATGATGTTTTTCCTCGATATAATTTTATTTTATCTGTGTAGTGACCCTTGCGGGCTTTCTCCGTGAGTTCAAAAAGATTTTTGAATGTTTTCCTGCAGCCTTATTATCCAAAGCCTAGACTATTCCCAGCGGTTACCCGCTCCAGACTTATCAAGTAAGCCTGTGCCAAAATAATAGCCTTGCTGTGTGTAATTTTCTTAGGGTGGTTTAGGTTGCTCTGGGTCCATGACAACCTAATGCCGATACCAGCATCTAATACTTTTGCCCTGTCTAGTTTTAAGGGATAGCGCCCTCCGTCTGAACACATATCACTATTTTTGTGATATAATTAAATAAATACCTAACTAAATCCCATACTTGCTTTTTGTGGTTTTAGTTATTTGATTGAAAAGCCTTGTGAGTTTGCCGACTGCTAAGGCTTTTTTGTTATCTAGATTTCTTTAAGTGAAAGGTAGCAAGAAATCTTATAAATCTTCTACTAGCCAGCTCATAACTGCCTGATAGATACGCTTTGGAGCGTCGTAGTCGCCATTTTCTACCTTGGTATAAGTTTGCGGCTTAATCCCTAGAATTTCAGCAACTGCTTTTTTCGTTTGCTGATTTTTAGCACGTTTGACACGTACTTTTTCAGCTAACTCAGTTGTAATTAGCATTGATATCTCCTTTCTAATCAGACTTTTTTGTCCGATTTCGATTATATAATACAGACTTTTTTGTCCTTTGTCAAGAATTAAAATCAAAAAAACAGACTTTTTTGTCTTTTTTTGCCGTAGTGTGTTATAATGCTCTTTGAAAGGTAGCAAGACTATGAATAAATTAAAGCAACTTAGAAAAAAGATAGGATTATCACAAGCTGATATAGCAAAAGAACTTAATATATCAGTAAAAACAGTTTCCCGTTGGGAAAACTTAGAAACTGATATCAAACCTAATAAAGCGGAAGAGTTAGCAGAATTGCTAGGTGTATCTGTTCCAATCCTACTAGGCTATGGATATAAAGAACCTGTTAAATATCTAGTTTGGCAGGATAACATAGCAAATCTTAGAAAAGAAAGAGGTATCAGCCAAGAAACATTATCAAAAGATACTGCTATCCCTTTAACTCTTATTAAGGAGTGGGAAAGTAATAGCGGAGGGTATACTGCCGAACAGCTGGAAAGATTATCAGACTACTTCGGTGTCTCAATCCCTGAGATAATTGGCTACTCTATCAGCCATTCAGAATTAAGAGATTTAATCAATGCCCTTTCTGAGGAGAGCAAACAAAAACTGTTAGCTTACGCTAAAGATTTGAAGGCTTTGGAAGATTTCAACAAAGAAAACAACCCCTAAAACGCCCTCTAAGCGATTTTAACGTTCAGTAATATAAATTATCATCTTACCTAATACAAACGAAAATAGGGGCGTTCTCGTAACGCTCAGCGCCATATAAACACTAATATTCATAAATACTTAACTAAATCCCATACTTGCTTACTGATGTTAGAAAGGTATGATCATGAATATTACAGAATACAAAAAGAAAAACGGTACTATCGTGTACCGCACTAGCGTTTATTTAGGAGTTGATAGACTAACAGGAAAAAAGGCTAGAACTACAGTCACGGCTAGCACTAAAAAGGGTGTTAAGGTCAAGGCTAGGCAAGTACAACTAGAGTTTGAGAAAAACGGTCATTGTGTCAAAGAGAAACCAGCTATTACTACTTATCGGGAGCTTGTCGCTCTGTGGTGGGAAAGTTACAAGAATACCATCAAGCCAAACTCCCAGCAATCTATGGAAGGCATTGTTAGACTTCATATTTTGCCTGTATTTGGAGATTACAAGCTAGATAGGCTATCTACCCCTATCATCCAGCAACAAGTCAATAAATGGGCTGACAACGCCAATAGAGGTGTCAAAGGGGCTTATGCTAATTACAGTTTTCTAAACAATATCAATCGCCGTATTCTTCAATATGGTGTGACTATGCAACTGCTGCAACATAACCCAGCCCGTGATGTTATTGTGCCACGTAAGCAGCAGAATAAAGGGCAAAAAGTCAAGTTCTTCAGCAATCAGGAATTGAAACAGTTTCTTGATTACCTGGATAGCTTGGATCAGTCAAATTATGGCGATTTCTTTGACTACGTTCTTTACAAGACTTTACTGGCCACTGGTTGCCGTATCGGTGAGGCTCTGGCGTTAGAATGGTCTGATATTGACTTAGATAGCGGTACAATTAGCGTAACAAAAACGCTCAATCGATACCAAGAAACGAATACCCCAAAATCTGAATCAGGGCTACGGGATATTGAAATAGACAAGGCTACTGTATTACTACTCAAGCAATATAAAAAGCGTCAGCAGGCTCAGGCTTGGAAGTTGGGGAGGTCTGTAAGTATTGTATTCACTCCATTTACTACCAAATACGCCTACGCTTGCCTACTCAGAAAAAGACTACAAAAGCATTTTAAGGCTGCTGGCGTTCCTGATATTAGTTTTCATGGTTTCCGCCATACTCACGCTACTATTATGCTCTACGCTGGAATAGAGGCCAAAGACTTACAATATAGGCTTGGTCATTCAAATATTGCCATGACCTTAAATACTTACGTTCACGCCACCAGGGAAGGTGCAAAAAAAGCCGTCTCAATCTTTGAGGCAGCTATCAGCAATTTATAAAAAATAAGGGTGTCCCACTTTAGGGCTACCCTCTTACTATACCAAAAATTAGCTAGGGATAGCTAAAAGGGTAGTAAAATCAAAAAAGCACTCTAGGATAGAGGCCTAAAGTGCTTAATTTCAAGGCTTTACAGCCTATCATATTCATTAAAATATTACAACATTTTGTTGTAGAATTCTACGACAAGAGCTTCGTTGATTTCTGGGTTGATTTCGTCGCGTTCTGGCAAGCGAGTCAATGAACCTTCCAATTTTTCAGCATCGAATGATACGAAAGCTGGACGTCCAAGAGTTGCTTCAACAGCTTCAAGGATAGCTGGAACTTTGATTGACTTTTCACGAACTGAGATCACTTGACCAACTTCAACGCGGAATGATGGGATATCAACGCGTTTGCCGTCAACAAGGATATGACCGTGGTTTACGAATTGACGTGCTTGACGACGAGTAGTTGCCAAACCAAGACGGTAAACGACGTTATCCAAACGACGCTCCAAAAGAAGCATGAAGTTGAAACCAAGAGTACCTTGTTTGATTTTAGTAGCTTGTACGAACAAGTTACGGAATTGTTTTTCACCCAAACCGTAAGAGAAACGCAATTTTTGTTTCTCAGCCAATTGCAAACCGTATTCTGACAATTTAGAACGGTTGTTTGGTCCGTGTTGACCTGGTACGTAGTTACGACGTGCCAATTCTTTACCTGTACCTGTCAATGACAAGCCAAGACGACGAGCTTGTTTCCAAGATGGTCCTGTATAACGTGACATAGCTATGTCCTCCTAGAATAAAAAAATATTATTGTAGGAAATAACGTTTTAAGCAAACCTGATTCGTGCAGGAGGCCTTCATCGAAACAGCAACGATTACTCTTCTTGCTGACCTTCTGTTGACGAGCTTCATTTTGCTCTGCTGTTATTTCGCACAAAGATTAGTATATCACAAAAAAAAGGCTCTGTAAAGCCTTTTAGTCATTCATTTTTTCAAATCCGAGAAAGTAAAAGATCGTAGCAAACTCACTAGCCGTGGTCGTTTCGATATCCGCTAACATTTCCAAATCACCTTCTCCAACAATTTGTGAAATCATGTTAAAATCAGCAATCGCAGGGTCGATGTCAATGACCAGACGCCACACTCTTTCCCTAGGAAAATGGCTTGCTACCTCAACTCCATCAACTGTTTCCAGCTCTGCCAATTCAGGAAGGGAGTACTCATAAAATAACTCCTCTAACATATCTCCAGCTTCTTTTGGACTCGATGCTCCTATTTCACCGAGATAGGCATCAGTTAGTTCCACCTCGTAATAGACCTTGAATCGATGAACAGCATCCTGCTCATGAGTCATACTGAAATAAGTCCAAGCATTATCTGCTTCATCTGATACCAATCTATAAATATCAGTTCTTTGCTGACCTGAAGGAGCAACCGAATTGTTGTTTACTACACAGCCTACCAAGAGCATGCAGCTAACCAGTAGGAGAACTGCCCGTTTTAAACACTTCATCATGTCATCACATTAGTCTAAATAATGAATCAAAATCTTTTCTGTCAAAATGTCCGAGTAAGTATAAGATTCCACAAAGGTATTGTTTGGATCTTCAAACTCAACGATAAAGAGAGATTGATATACCTCCACAATACGCCCCTGCTTATTCTTCTCACGCTTACGACCATTTTCAAGGGTCAATTCAACAATTTGTCCCTCATGGTCTTTAATATCTTGTTTAATTTGCTTCATTTTAGCAACATCTGTAAATGCATCACTCATTCTCTATCCATCCTCTCTCTTGGAAATACTTGCAAATTTATTGTATTCTTTTTGGAACATGAGTTCCACGGTACCACGCGCACCGGAACGGTTTTTCTCAATGATCACTTCAACCGTATTGTTTGGAATACCACCATCTTCTTGCTCACCACGCTCATAGTAATCATCACGATACAAGAAGGCAACGATATCCGCATCCTGCTCAATAGACCCAGACTCACGAATATCGGACAAGACGGGACGCTTGTCCTGACGTTGTTCCACACCACGCGACAACTGACTAAGAGCGATAACTGGCACTTTCAATTCCTTAGCCAAAATCTTCAACTGACGGGAAATCTCCGAAACCTCTTGTTGACGATTTTCCCGACCAGTACCTGTAATCAACTGGAGATAGTCAATCAAAATCAAACCAAGGTTTCCAGTCTCCTGAGCCAACTTGCGTGAACGCGAACGAATCTCTGTAATCTTGATACCAGGCGTATCGTCGATATAAATACTCGCACGCGCCAGATTAGCCTGGGCAATGGTCAACTTCTTCCATTCTTCATCCGACAACTGACCAGTACGAATAGAACGCGAATTGATAACTCCTTCTGCCGCCAACATACGGTCCACTAAGCTCTCCGCACCCATCTCCAGAGAGAAGATGGCAACTGTCAAGCCCAGCTTGGTCCCGATATTCTGAGCAATATTGAGGGCGAAGGCCGTCTTACCAACGGCTGGGCGAGCCGCCAAGATGATCAATTCTTCTTCATGCAGACCCGTTGTCATGGCATCAAGAGCAGGATACCCCGTCGCAATCCCTGTGATATCCGATGTCTGCCGCGACCGGATTTCTAGATTTTCAAAGTTGGTATTGAGGACATCATCAATCCGCTTAAAGCCGCTTCGACTAGCCCCCTCACTAACATCGATTAAGGCCTTCTCTGCCTGGGCGATAATCTCATCTGACTCATCCGCACCTTCATAGGCAGAGTTGACGGCATCCGTCAACCGCTCAATCAGTTTCCGGAGGTTTGATTTCTCCGCGACAATCTTGGCATAATATTCCGCATTGGCGGATGTCGGTACAGAGTTGATGACTTCTGCCAAATAAGCCAAGCCACCAATACTCTCCAAATCACCATGATTGGCCAAATAGTTGCGCATAGTCGTCGCATCAATGGCCTCATTGCGGTCAGACAGGGCAATCATGGCCTTGAAAATCAGCTTATGGGCATGTTTGAAGAAATCCTCAGCCTCAATGTATTCTCGAACGAAGACCAACTTGCCTTCGTCAATGAAAATGGCACCTAAGACCGACTGCTCCGCTAAAATATCCTGGGGCTGAACCCGTAATTCATCAATTTCTGCCAAGTTCTCACCTCCTCCATCCTCTCCATTGAACTGACTGTATTAGGCTTCTTTTACGCTCAAACGAATCTCACCAGTGATGTCCTGGTAGATTTTAACAGGGACTTCAATCAAGCCCAAGGCACGAATTGGGTGATCCAATTGGATGTGGCGCTTGTCAATCTTGATTCCAAATTGTTTGCCTAACTCTTCAGCAATTTTCTTGCTGGTAATCGAACCAAATGTCCGTCCATCTGGACCAACCTTTTCCACAAATTGCACTAAGGTCGCTTCATCAGCCAATTTTGCCTTAATTGCTTCTGCCTCAGCCACCATCTCAGCGTGGGCTTTTTCTTTTGATTTCTCTTGGCCACGCAATTCGCTAATAGCTTGGTTGGTTGCTTCTTTTGCAAGGTTTTTCTTGATCAAAAAGTTTTGGGCGTAGCCTGTCGGCACTTCCTTGATTTCACCTTTTTTCCCCTTACCTTTTACATCTGCTAAGAAAATAACTTTCATCTGCTTTACCTAACTTTCTTTTAATAGTTCTTGTATCTTATCGATAATGCTAGCCTGAATCTCAGTCATGGACTGGTCGTAGATTTGAGCAGCAGCCAAGTTAAAGTGACCGCCCCCTCCCATCTCTTCCATGATACGCTGAACATTGACCTTGCTACGACTTCTAGCGGAGACAGCTATATAGCCCTTGCTATTTTTCGTCACCACAAAGACCGCCTCAATACCAGACATGCCCAAGATAGTATCTGCCGCCTTGCTGGTTACGACACTATCATAGGTTCGCTTTTCATCCCCACAGGCTACAACGATATGGGGCGTCACCTTTTGACCGCGCAAGATTAACTCATTGATTTGCTTATACTCTTCGTAGTCCGTTGCCGCAATCTGTTGAATTTCCAGATTATCACTCCCCCTACTACGGAGATAGCTAGCCACGTCAAAGGTCCTGCTGGTCACCCTCGAAGTAAAATTGTGGGTATCCAACATCATCCCCGCCATCAGCAAACTAGACTGAAGACGATTGAGTTTATGGTGCTTGTCATTTTGGAACTGGATCAATTCTGTCACCAACTCGCTGGCTGAACTAGCGCCACTCTCAATATAGGTCAAAATAGCATTTGTCGGGAAGTCTGAGTCTCTTCGGTGATGGTCCACCACAACCACTTGACTAAATTCTTCGTAGAGTTCCTTGGAAAGGGTCAAACTAGTTTTCGAATGATCAACCATAATCAAGAGAGACTGATGGGTCACCTTCTTCATCGCTTCTTCAACGGTTAGGAGGTTAGAACAGTTTTCATCCGATAGTTTTTTAATGGCACGGGCAATGTCTGGCGCCATTTCATTGGGATTATAGACCGTATAGGCATTATTCATGATATTTTGGGCGAAATACTGCATCCCCACAGCCGAACCCAAAGCATCCAAATCTAGATTTTTATGCCCAACGACAAACACACTATCCACAGACTTAAGCTTGTCAGACACCGCCGTCATCATGGCACGGGTACGGGTGCGAGTCCGCTTGACAGAGGAAGCTGAGCCCCCACCAAAGAATATCGGTTGCTTGCTCTCATCATTTTCCTTGATGACGGCTTGGTCACCTCCACGAACCTCAGCCATGTTAAGATTTTGAAGAGCAACTTGACCAATCTGATGATGGTTCCCATCGCCATAAGCCAAGCCCATACTAAGGGTCAAGGCAAGTTCCAAATTTTTAGCTTTTTCACGAAACTTATCAATTACAGAAAACTTGCTTTCAATCAAACTTTCCAAGACACCATAGTCCGTGAAGAAATAGAACCGGTCCATGGTTCCCCGACGGTAGTAAATGTCGTACTCATGACAGAAATCCGATACAAATTGAGCCAAGAAGGAATTGACCTGGCTAATCTGCGAATCGGTAAAATTATCCTCAAGTTCATCATAATTATCGACAGAGATAATACCGATAACTGGACGACTTCCAATCAAGTGGGTCGTTGCCTTGTACTCAGTTGATGCATCAAAAAAGTAAAAGAGCCCCTGTTCAAAGTCCACATTGACAGCGTACCGTTTACCGGAAAAATTAGCATAAATCCGATCTTGGTCCAGCCCAACATCGATAATTTCACGCAGTTTCTTCTGATCAAAGGTCCCATTTTCCTGAGCAAAAATGAGCTCTGCATAGGGATTAAACCACTCTACCTGGTTGCTGTCCATCCTCACCTTGATCACACCAACGGGCATCTTATCCAAAAGTTGCATCAAGCCTGAATTGGCTTGATTGTTTAAGTATTCAATTTGCTCAATTTCACTGAACTCGTAGGAATGCTTTTGGTAGATAAACAAAACAATCAGGAGTAGGAGGGTGACAAAGAGAGCGAGTAGCATCAAGCTAGACGCAGGAAAAAGACTACTGATAGTTGCCAATAGTCCAAACAGTATGACACCGATCATCACAAAATGAAGTGTTACAAACCGAAATTTTTTCATTATAAACCTCTTCCTGCCATTCTACCACAAATAGGCCTAAATTGCTAGCTTTCTCCAGCCTATCAGAAGAAAAGAACAGCCTTAGTGACTGTCCTTTGATTTGTTTTTAGAAATGGAACGACTGCGTCCTTCCAAGTAAACCATAAGAATGGATATATCCGCTGGATTGACACCGGAAATCCGACTAGCCTGGCCAATGGTTTCTGGTGAAATCAGCTTGAATTTCTGGCGAGCCTCGGT
Source organism: Streptococcus sp. 29896 (assembly GCF_032594915.1). Lineage (NCBI taxonomy): Bacteria > Bacillati > Bacillota > Bacilli > Lactobacillales > Streptococcaceae > Streptococcus > Streptococcus suivaginalis. Next base: position 2,100,872 of record NZ_CP118733.1, read on the forward strand.
CGCAATGGAATCAATGTCATCCCAGTCGATGTCGGCTGGAACGCGTTTTTCTTCCATGCGTTTCATCTTCTCCACCTGATCCAAGGCCTTGGCAATGTACCCCTCGTACTTGACTTCCGTTTCAATCAATTCAATGGTTTTAGCATCCAATTCCTCTGCCGCAGGACCAACGAAGGCTACCACATCCGCATAGGTCACATCTGGACGACGCATGAATTCCTTGGCGGTCAAAGCGTCTGTCAAGGGCTTGAAGCCCATAGCAACAACTTTTTCGTTGGTTTCCTTGATTGGCTTGAGTTTGATAGATTCCAAGCGTTTCATTTCATTGTCAAATTGGTTTTTATGGATTTGGAAGACCTGCCAGCGTTCATCATCTACCAAGCCAACCTGACGACCGATTTCCGTCAGACGCATATCGGCATTGTCATGACGCAGAATCAGGCGGTATTCTGCCCGACTGGTTAAGAGGCGATAAGGCTCCACCGTTCCCTTGGTTACCAGGTCATCAATCATAACACCAATGTAGCCGTCGCTTCGTTTCAAAATCAATTCAGGCTTGCCCTGCACCTTAAGGGCGGCATTAATACCAGCGACAATTCCCTGACCTGCCGCTTCTTCATAGCCTGAGGTTCCGTTGGTCTGACCTGCTGTAAAGAGCCCAGAAATCTTCTTGGTTTCCAGCGTCGCCCGCAACTGATGAGGCATAACCATATCGTACTCAATGGCGTAACCCGTCCGCATCATCTGGGCATTTTCCAAGCCCTTAATAGAGTGAATCAAGTCCTGCTGCACATCTTCTGGCAGACTGGTTGACAAGCCTTGAACGTAGATCTCATCGGTGTTGCGGCCTTCTGGCTCTAGGAAAAGCTGGTGACGTTCCTTATCGGCAAAACGGACAATCTTGTCCTCGATTGACGGACAATAACGGGGCCCAATCCCCTTGACAATGCCCGAAAACATAGGCGCCCGGTGAAGATTGCTGTTGATAATCTCATGGCTGGTCGCATTGGTATAGGTCAACCAGCAAGGGATCTGGTCCTGCAAATAATCCTCGTCCTTGGACAAGAATGAAAAGTGATTTGGCTTTTCATCGCCTGGTTGAATTTCTGTCTCCTCGTAGTTAATGGTGCGAGCATTGACACGCGGTGGCGTTCCTGTCTTGAAACGACCGATTTCAAGTCCTAATTCTTTCAGATTATCCGCCAGCGTGATGGAAGCTAAACTGTTGTTTGGCCCTGACGAATACTTGAGATCACCGATGATAATCTCGCCACGCAAGGCTGTACCCGTCGTCACCACAACTGCCTTGGCTGAAAATTTCTGGTTGGTAGCCGTACGGACACCGATAACCTTACCGTCTTCCACCAAAATCTCATCAATCATGGTTTGACGCAGGGTCAGATTTTCCTGACGCTCCACCGTCCGCTTCATCTCCGCTGCGTATTCTGACTTGTCTGCCTGAGCCCGCAAGGCACGTACAGCTGGCCCCTTGCCCATATTGAGCATCTTCATCTGAATATAGGTCTTGTCAATGTTGCGACCCATTTCGCCACCCAGGGCATCAATTTCCCGTACCACAATCCCCTTGGCAGAGCCACCAATAGAGGGATTACAGGGCATAAAGGCCACCATATCCAAGTTAATGGTCGCAAGCAAGGTCTTACAGCCCATTCGACTGGCTGCCAAGCCTGCTTCTACACCCGCGTGCCCCGCTCCAATCACGATGACATCGTAGTTTTCTGCAAATGTGTGTGTCATTTTTATTTCTCCTTTATGTTCATGATATGTTTGACTTGCCCATTCCAGTTTGGCAATTCTTGAGCCAGAAAAGCTGGTACGACATCTAGATTGACAATCTTGTCAAGTTCAATCCATTCACAAGCTTGTTTCAAGCTATCTTCAATCATCTCCTTAGGCATTTCTCCAATAGGATCGACGATAAAATGAAACTCGATGTTGTAAAAATCTATTCCTTCATATGTAAACTGATTTTCAACGACAAAGGCTAGTTGATTGACACAGCTGTCAACCCCTAATTCTTCTTTGACTTCTCGAACAACCGCATCTTGTGCCGTTTCGTTGACTGCTATTGCACCGCCAATGGTATAATAACGCCCCTTAGAGTCCTTGGTGAGAAATATTTTTCCGTCTTTTATAAGCAATGCAGTGGCACGAACACCGAAGATCTGATTGTCAATTCTGGTCCTAAAATCCATTCTTCCTTCTCTTTTCTAAAATTTCATTTAGATAGTCTAGCTTTCCCGATTAGTAAAATGCTGCAACTGTCCCTTCCAAGTGGCTAGTTCCGTTTTGAGAAAGGCAGGGTTAAGGTCAAGATTTTTCAAGTCTGCAAAGGCAATCCACTCACACTGACGGATAGAATCACCTTCTTCCAGATAGGTAACTGGATCAGACAGTGGGGTAACAAGATAAAGAAATTCAATCTGATGATAGGATTTCTCCTGCAAACTAAACTGATTTTCAACGATGAAAGCCAGCGGTCCAACCTCCACATCAATTCCAAGTTCTTCTTGCATTTCCCGTTGCACAGCCTCTTCAGTTGTTTCACCGAGCTGAATGGCTCCGCCCAAGGTGTAGTAGTTCCCCTCCGGTGCCCTTACAAGAAATAGTTTCTCATCTTTTACTAACAATCCCGTCGCACGAACACCGAAGATTTGATTGTCGTGTCTCGTTCTGAAATCCATCTTCTCTCCCCAATAGTAAAAAATAGCCAAAACTCTCGAAAACTGCAGGACAAAAAGCCTACAATTCCCATGAGCTTTGACCATCATGATAATTGTTACCCTTATTCTATCAAAAGATTTGTAGAATTTCAAATCTGGTGTTACGTTAACGTTTCAATATATTCTAAGCCCCAAGCCTCAACAGCATCCAGTACCGAACGAAATTTTTCGCCCATTTCAGTCAAGTTATACTCTACACGAGGGGGGACTTCTGCATAGACCGTGCGACTAATAATGCGATCCTCCTCCAATTGTCTAAGGTGCCTTGTTAACATGGTTTGAGTAATACCTGGAATCAGTCGCTGTAATTCATTGAAGCGTTTCGTTCCTGTACTGAGTTGGTAGATAATCACCAATCCCCACTTACCAGTCAAGACTTTTTGTGTTGTTGCAAAAGGGCAAATACCATATTCACTAACTTTTTTCAAAAAAATTCTCCTTTATTTATCACAATAGTATCACTTTTGATACCAACAAATGCAAAAGTACCTACTTGTATAATTGATTACTTCCACTATAATTGTACTATATCAAAAAAATGGAGGACATCAAATGTCAACAAACTTGGAAATTTTTAATGCCTATAACAATGCTCTCATCGCTGGTGATTTTGCAGCTCTTTTTGAAACAATGGCAGACGACATTATCTGGCATCAACCCGGAAATCATTCAACATCTGGTGCTAAAATTGGTAAGGAAGTACTCGGAGCACATCTAGCAACTTTCGCCGAAAAAACAAATGGAACTTTCAAAGTAGTGACAAACTGGGTATCCGATAATGATACTCTTGTTGCCGCTAACGTAACATTCCTCGGTACTCGAACAGATGGTGAAGAACTAAACATGAATGGCATCGACCTTTTCCGTATTGAAGATGGCAAAATTAAGGAAGTTTGGCTCTTCTCAGCCGACCAAAAAGCCGAAGATGCTTTCTGGGGATAAGATAAAAAGCTCAGCACGAGGTGAACTGCACCCCAAAAGTTAGACACAAAATCTAACGATTGGGGTGTTTTTCTTATGAAATTAAGTTATGAAGATAAACTAGAAATATATGAGCTGAGAAAGAGTGGCGTGTCGTGGGTCAACCTTAGCCAGATATACAAGGTCACTATTGCCAATCTCACATACATGATAAAACTCATGGATCGATATGGCGTGGAAAGCGTTGAAAAAGGTAAAAATAGGTATTATTCACCTGAATTAAAGCAAGAAATAATGGATAAGGTCTTGATTCATGGGTGTTCTCAACTCTCAGTTTCCCTTGATTATGCCTTGCCAAATCGAGGAATGCTTCCCAATTGGATAGCACAATACAAGAAAAACGGGTATACTATTCTTGAAAAACCAAGAGGGAGACCGAGCAAGATGGGACGTAAACGCAAGAAAACCTGGGAAGAGATGACGGAATTAGAGCGCCTTCAAGAGGAAAATGAACGTCTTCGAACTGAGGTGGCCTTCCTAAAAAAGTTGAGAGAACTTCGCTTGAGGGACGAAACACTAGTGCGCGAACAGCAGAAACAATTAGAGATATGGTCCAAGGAGGATTCCGACTAGACCTCCTACTTGCGACAGCTAAAATGCCTCGCTCAACTTATTATTATCAAGTCAAGCAACTGGATAAACCCGACAAGAACAAAGCCATTAAGGCTGAAATTCAAGCCATTTATGATGACCATAAAGGTAATTACGGCTATCGTCGGATTTATTTAGAACTCAGAAATCGAGGTTTCTTCATCAACCACAAAAAGGTGCAGCGCTTGATGACAGTCATGGGCTTAGCGGCTCGTATTCGTCGTAAGCGCAAGTATGCTTCTTACAAAGGTGAGTTGGGTAAGAAGGCTGATAATCTGATTAAACGTCAGTTTGAGGGATCTAAGCCTTATGAAAAATGTTATACCGATGTGACGGAGTTTGCTTTGCCTGAAGGGAAACTCTACTTATCGCCTGTTCTTGACGGCTATAATAGTGAGATTATTGATTTTACCCTGTCTCGGTCACCTGACTTGAAACAGGTTCAAACCATGCTTGCGAAGGCTTTTCCAGCAGATTTATACAGTGGGACTATTCTCCACAGCGATCAAGGTTGGCAATACCAGCACCAGTCTTACCATTACTTTTTGGAAACCAAAGGCATTCGACCATCCATGTCCCGCAAAGGGAATAGCCCAGATAATGGGATGATGGAGTCTTTCTTTGGCATTCTCAAATCTGAAATGTTTTATGGACTCGAGACATCTTATCAATCACTTGATGAGCTTGAAGAAGCTATTACAGATTATATTTTTTACTACAACAACAAACGAATAAAAGCAAAATTAAAAGGACTTAGTCCTGTCCAATACAGAACTAAATCCTTTCAATAATTATTTGTCCAACTTTTTGGGGGCAGTTCAGAGGGTGCTAAGCTTTTATTTTTGATTAAATATACTGACAAGCCACCCCATCCTTGTAGGCCATGTCGATCATGCCACCGCCCAGACACTCTTGACCGTCGTAGAAAACAACGGCTTGGCCTGGTGTGATTGCTCGTTGTGGCTCTGCAAAGATGACTTCTGCCTTGTCACCTTTTACCTTGACAGTTACTTGACTATCTGGTTGACGATAGCGGAACTTAGCTGTGCATTCCAGCGTGAATTCTTCAGGCATACCACGTGTAAAGTGTACTTGACTAGCCTGTAAAGAAGTTGACATCAAGGACTCATGATAGAAGCCTTGACCGACATAGAGGATATTTTTTGACAGGTCTTTTCCGACAACAAACCAAGGCTCATTGTCCCCACCGATTTGTCCTCCGATACCAAGCCCGCCCCGCTGACCAATGGTATAGTACATGAGACCTGTATGCTCTCCCATATCACGACCGTCCACCGTCATCATCCGACCGGGCTGGGCTGGCAAATACTGCCCTAAAAATTCTTTGAAGTTCTTTTCACCGATAAAGCAGATGCCTGTCGAATCTTTCTTCTTAGCGGTCGCCAAGCCTGCTCGCTCTGCTTTTTCCCTTACCTGAGGCTTTTGTAAATGGCCGAGCGGAAACATGGTTTTCTGCAGTTGTTCCTGTGAGAGTTGGCTAAGGAAGTAGGTCTGGTCCTTGCCATTGTCTGCCCCACGTAGCATATGAACGGTACCGTCCTCGTCGCGTGACACCTGAGCGTAGTGGCCCGTCGCCACATAGTCCGCACCCAAGTTCATAGCGTAATCCAAGAAAGCCTTGAACTTGATTTCCTTGTTACACATGACATCTGGATTGGGGGTGCGGCCTGCCCGATACTCTGCTAAAAAGTACTCAAATACGCGGTCCCAATACTCTTTTTCAAAGTTGACAGAGTAGTAAGGAATGCCGATTTGGTCTGCCACTGCAGCCACGTCCTTATAGTCTTCTGTTGCTGTACAGAAGCCATTTTCGTCCGTGTCGTCCCAGTTTTTCATGAAGATACCGATGACATCGTAGCCCTGCTCCTTGAGCAAGAGGGCCGTAACCGATGAATCCACACCGCCACTCATACCGACAACAACACGGGTTTTAGAATTGTCAATTGACATAATCTTCTCCCATCTTTTCGTAGAAATAACGATTTGAAGGTCGTATTCCAAAATTTGATTATCCAAAAACGATTGACGATTTTGAACAACTTGTATTATACCATACAAAAAGGGTAAGCGATAGGATTTTAACATAAGAAAACACATTCATCTAGGCATATTCTCTAACTGGAAAATTTGATATAATAGTACCAAGAAAAACGTGAGGATTACTATGACAAACTTAAAATTTCAATCGGTCTTTGATATTATTGGACCTGTTATGATTGGACCTTCTTCCAGCCATACAGCTGGGGCAGTCCGCATTGGGAAAATAGTGTCTTCCATCTTTGGTGATGAGCCAACCGAGGTTGAATTTCAACTTTACAACTCCTTTGCCAAAACCTATCGAGGACATGGCACCGATGTAGCCTTGGTAGCAGGTATTCTGGGCATGGATACGGATGATCCCCGCATTCCTGACTCTCTTGATATTGCAAGAGAACGAGGTATTAAGGTTTACTGGCGTGTCAACAAGGACAGCAATACCCCACATCCCAATACCACCAGAATCATCATAAAAAACGATAAAAAATCCATCTCAGCCACAGGCGTTTCCATAGGTGGGGGAAACATTCAAGTAACAGAGCTCAACGGTTTTTCTGTCAATCTTAACATGAACACACCGACCATTATCATTGTTCACCAAGATGTCCCTGGTATGATTGCGAAAGTGACCGATGTCCTTTCTAAGTATGACATCAATATCGCCCAAATGAACGTGACACGTGAACAAGCTGGCGAAAAAGCCATTATGATTATTGAAGTGGATGCTCGCCAATGTGAAAATTCTATTGCAGAGATTGAAAAAATACCACACTTGCACAATGTAACCTTCTTCAACTAGAAAGAGAAAGACATGTTTTATACTATCGAAGAATTAGTTCAGCAAGCAGACAACTTTTCTGGTAATGTAGCTGAACTCATGATCGCTACTGAAATTGAATTAACCGGTCGTAGCCGCGAAGAAATATTGACAATTATGTCAAGAAACTTGACAGTTATGAAAGCCTCCATCGTAGATGGACTTACTGAAAGCAAATCTGTATCTGGTTTAACAGGAGGCGATGCTGCCAAGTTAGATGCCTATATGAAATCTGGTAAAACTCTGTCAGATTCCGCTGTCCTGTCCGCAGCAAGAAACGCTATGGCTGTCAACGAATTGAACGCCAAAATGGGCTTAGTCTGTGCCACTCCGACAGCAGGATCAGCTGGTTGTTTACCGGCCGTTCTTGGAGTAGCCATTGACAAGTTAAACTTGACCGAAAACCAACAACTTGACTTCCTCTTTACAGCAGGAGCCTTTGGGCTGGTCATTGCCAACAACGCCTCCATCTCAGGTGCAGAAGGAGGCTGTCAAGCAGAAGTCGGATCTGCCTCTGCTATGTCTGCCGCAGCGTTAACTCTTGCAGCAGGTGGAACCCCCTACCAAGCTAGCCAAGCCATCTGCTTTGTCATCAAAAATATGCTGGGTCTGATTTGCGATCCCGTCGCTGGTCTGGTAGAAGTCCCTTGTGTCAAACGTAATGCAATGGGAGCAAGCTACGCCATGGTAGCTGCCGATATGGCACTAGCAGGTATCGAATCCAAAATCCCCGTTGACGAAGTCATCAATGCCATGTACCAAGTTGGTTCAGCCCTCCCAACTGCCTTCCGTGAAACTGCTGAAGGTGGACTTGCAGCAACACCAACGGGGCGTCGCCTCGCACAAGAAATTTTCGGAGAAAGTTGACAATCCTGTCAAGACAAAAGGACCATTACGGTCCTTTTCTTATTGTTTTGTAAAGCTGATTTTATCCAAAGTAGTATCATTGGTGTCAACTTCTGTCAAGGTCAAGGTTGAGCCACTCAAGCTGTAAATATCTGCTTCGCCATCAATGTAGGCGATTTTCTTCTCAAGATCCAGAACGACCAATTCGCTATCTTGTTCTCCATCATTGTCAACTTCAACTAAACTACCTTGATTTCCTTTGATGGTCAGGGTATAGCTATCATTTCCGACCGTAGCCGTATAAGTACCATCTAACTCTGAGCTCTCAACCAGGGTAATGCCATAGTTTGCTGCAACTTGCTCAGCTGTAACTACTGTTGCAGTCGCTGAAGAAGCTGCTGTCGTACTGCTCGCCGTTGTTGTGTTAGAGCTTGCAACAACTGACTGGGCTGTCGTAACTTGATTGTCATCATCGTTATCTGATAGACCTAGACTCTGCTCAACTTGAGTTTCTAAAGCATCCAAACGGTTTTCATAGACCTCAGCTACGACAAATCCTCCTGTTACTAAGAGCAGAGCTCCTGCTGATAGTAAGATGATTGATTTTTTACTCATCTTACTTACTTTTGTTTTTAAACTGGTTAGGAGAGATGCTTTTTCTTCCGTTTGTACTTCTTGCTCGATAATTTGCTTGTTTTCGTTTTGGTTTTCCATTTGTGTTTCCTCTTTTTTACTATTTTCTTCAGCTCTTTGCTGATAAGTCTATTATAGAGGACAATTCTCAACACTTTAGGTAAAGTTTCTAAACAGTTTCTAAACAAATTCGAAAGAATTTATGCATTGAGTCGGTAACCTGCTCCCCAAACCGTTTCAATCAAATCTGCTCCCAGCTTATCCCTCAATCGATTGATATGGACCGTTACTGTTGCACTATCGCCTACATAGTCATAGCCCCAGATTGTCTCAAACAGTTGATCTTTTGAAAAGACCCGATTGGGATGTTGGGCTAGGTGGGCAAGTAATTCAAACTCCCTATTGGGCAACTTGATCGGCTGCCCTGCTTTTTCTACCTTCCAACTCTCCAAATAAATCACCAAATCACCAACCCGCAGTTCCTTCTCCTCTTTGGTAGGTTGTAGGCGTTGGTAGCGGGTCAAATGGGCTTTCACACGCGCAACCAACTCCATGGGATCAAAGGGTTTGCTGATATAGTCATCTGCTCCTAAGCCTAAACCTCGCACGACGTCCATAGTTTCTTGCTTAGATGTTACCATCAGGATGGGAAAATCTACTTGGTTGCGGAGGTCGCGGCAAATATCATAGCCTGTTTTATTGGGTAGCATAACATCTAAGAGCAAGAGATTGTAGTTTTCGGTTCGAATCTGCTCTTCGACTAGAGCACCATCTGCTACGACATCAACTTGATAACCTTGCATTTCCAAATAATCTCGCTCAAGCTGTGCAATTTCGATATCATCTTCAGCAATCAATATACGTGTCATTTCTTATCCTTTCTTAGGCAGACGAATGGTAAAGATCAAGCCAGCCTTATTTTCAACGACGATTGTGCCACCTAGACGATGCACAATATTGTTTACAATAGAGAGCCCCAAACCATGTCCATCCACTTGTTGACGGGCCTGATCTACCCTATAAAATTCTGTAAAGAGTTTGCCTAGTTGATCCTTAGATACTCCTTGGCCATTATCAGCAAATGTCCAGACTACTTGATTGCCATCTCTAGCGCCTCTAATGGTCAACAAGAGCGGACTAGTATTGGCATATTTTCGTGCATTATCTACCAGATTATCCAAAATCCGTCTAAACTGGACTGGGTCCATTTCTACTGGTAATTCTTCTGCCACTTCTAGACGGAAATCAATCGCTTCATCTGCCAATTCTGCCTTCTTCTCACTGATATAAGCTTCAAAAAACTCCCATAAATCGACTTCTACTGTATCAAATGGCAATTTATCGGTCTCTAGTTGAGAGAAAACGAACAATTTTTCCAATAATTTCTCCATGACCAATGATTTCTGATAGATAATGGTCAGGTAATTCTGCCGTTTTTCTTCTGTGTTGGCAACTCCGTCTAAAATTCCCTTGGCATAGCCTTTAATCGATGTGAGAGGTGTCCGTAAATCATGGGAAATATCCGCTACCATTTGGGTTCGATTTTGTTCATACAGACGATTTTTCTCTTGAGCCTCCAGCAAACTTGTCTGCATTTGGTTGAAACCTTCTGTCAATTCTTCAAATTCTCGATCACCGCTATAATCTAGATTTTCCTGGTAATTTCCTTTTCGAATCCGCTCAACCCCCTTGTGGAGTTCATCCATCGGTTTCATAATTGCCTGCAGAATGCGTTTGGTAACCATCAGGTTCAAAAGTAAGATAACCACAATGCCAGTACCACCCATCAACACAATTTGTAACAGGAAGGTCTGGAATTCCCTAGCATCCTGCTGGTCCTCCGTATCCTCAATCACTGCATAGAGAGAAACAAGCTGTCCCTGTGTTTCCAATTGCCTACTGATTACAATTTCCTCATCAATGTAGGTCAAATGAGTGGTCTCACTAATTGCAACAGCTGTTACATCCTCTACATCTTCCTGGATATTGGAAAACAAGATAAAACCATCGCTCTCCACGTAGAGGTGAGCCCCTCCACTTGCTAATTTCTCCGCCAGACTGACATAATCTGTCCCCGAAAACTCTTCAATATTGGTTTGGCTCATCGCTGTTTTCTGACTGGTGGACAATAAACTACTCCGATTCAGATAGATGTTATTGACAACAAAGACACTGATAGCTAACATGGCAAGCAGAGAAATCCCTAACATCAGCATATTGAGACGAAAAATCCGTTTTTGTAAATTCATCTGCCACTTTCTTCCTTAATTTTTCAACATTATAAGCAAAATCCACCTATTTGTAAAGTTTTCTTGCTTCAAAAAAGCTAGGACAGGCAAATGCCTGTCCTAGCTATCTCATCCTAGAATATCTCATACGTACTTCTGGTTAGCTTAATACCAACCATTTGCCAACCAGAAAGCCTTGGCTGCAGACCAAGAACCGTAGCGGTTTGCTACATAAGCATCTGCCACACGTTCTTGGTTTTCTGGTGAATAGTCACCATTCAAATAGGTATTGGTCAACTGATAGCGACCATAATAAATTCCGTTCTGTGCAGTATAGCTACCGCCAGATTCCTTTTGGGCAATCCATTCTTTGGCAGCTGCATCTTCTGCACTTAAATTAGAAGAATAGCTGGTAGTCGTTGCAACAGTTGTTTCACTACTTGTTTCAGTAGTAGCTGTCTGTGTGGTTGCTTCCGATTCACCGATTTCTAGCACTTGACCAACGAGGATCAGGTTTTTATCCGCGATCTTATTTTCCTCTACCAAAGCTTCAACACTGGTTTGGTACTGAAGAGCAATTTTAGAAAGCGTATCGCCTGCTTGAACTGTATAGGTTTCTGCACTAACAAGACCTGCTGTTGCTAAAGATATGGTTGCAACCGCTCCTGTTAGAATGGGTTTTAGGTTTGATTTTAGTGAAAAATTCATCATAAAAAGTTTCCTTTCTTTCAACTGCTCCTATCATACGCCTCCTTTATTACCTTTGGATGTAGAATTTGTAACAAATGTTACAGTTGAATTGGAATTGGACTAAAAAAACGCTTTACAAAGCGCTTTTTTAACTTTTTAAAATGAATAAGACCGCACTGATTCCGAGCATAACTAAAATAGCGAGACTATCTAAGTAGGTCCATTTGAGAACGCGATACTTGGTTCTTCCCTCTCCTCCTTGGTAACCACGGGCTTCCATTGCCGTTGCTAAAGCGTATGCACGTTTAAAACTAGACGCAAATAGTGGGATCAAAATCGGAATCACAGATTTGACCTTTTGAATCAAATTGCCTTCTCCAAAATCAACACCACGCGCCCGCTGCGCATTCATGATGCGTGTTGTATCATCCATCAAGGTCGGTACAAAACGCAAACTCATGGACAGCATCAAGCCAATTTCATGGACAGGTACCTTGAATCTTGCCAAAGGTGCCAAGCCTGACTCAATGCCATCTGCCAAACTCAAGGGCGTTGTTGTCAAGGTCAAGAGTGTTGAAAAAATGATAATTAATACGAACCGTGCAAAGATGATGGCTGCCTGAGTCACGCCGTGTTCGGTCAATTGAAAAATCCAAAATTGCCAGTAAATCCTGCCACCACCTGTAAAGAACAATTGAAAGAAAGTGGTAAAGAGAATAATACCAATCATAGGCTTCAAACCATTCAAGAAAAAGGAAAATTTGATGGAAGACAAACCAATCAGACCGAAGACAAAACCGATTAAAACCAGATTAGTGACCAAATTATTGGCCCAAAAAATCACCAACAAAAAGAGAAACATAGCCAAGAGTTTGCTACGAGGATCCAGGCGATGCAGGAGAGAATTGCCTGGAATATAGCGACCCAAAATGAGTTTATCCACCTGACACCACCTCCCTAAATTCGTCTATTGTAATCGGCAATTGTTCAAAAACAAACCCCCGACGTTCTAAATTAGCCGCAAATTTTGTAATTTTTGGAACACCTAATTTGATAGACTCCAAGAATTCAACCTGCTGAAAAACCTCTTTCGGCTGACCAGATACCACCAATTTCCCCTTGTCCATCACATAGACATAATCAGCGAAATCAGCGACATCATCCATCACATGCGTCACCAAAATAATGGTCATCCCTTCTTGATGCAATTGTTTGAAAATCGCCATCAACTCACGTCTTCCCAAGGGATCTAGACCAGCTGTTGGTTCGTCCAAGACCAAATAGTCCGGTTCCATAGCCAAAATTCCTGCAATCGCGACCCGACGCATCTGCCCGCCTGACAATTCAAAGGGACTTCTCTCAAACAGTTCTTTCCCAATACCAACCAAAGCCAGTTTTTCTGCTGCAATAGCCTGAGCTTCTTCTTCAGAAATACCAAAATTCTGTGGTCCAAATGCTACATCCTTCAAAACTGTTTCATCAAAGACTTGACTTTCTGGAAATTGAAAAACCAAACCAACCTTTTTCCGAATATGCTTAATATCCTTGGTTTTTGATCCAGCAAGGATTTCCACACCATCTACCAATACACTACCACTTGTTGGCACATGCAAGCCATTTAATAGCTGTAGAATTGTGGATTTTCCTGATCCTGTGTGCCCAATCAAGGCAGTATAGGAACCCTCTTTAATTTCCAAATCCACACCAAATAGGGCACGACCTTCAAAAGGCGTCCCTGCCTGGTAGATATAGCTTACATCTTGGAGATTAATTCCCATACTTCTTCTTCCAATTCTTCTTCCGTAAAATAGCCTGATGGTAGGGCAAGGCCTGCCTGCCGCATTTTTTCTGCTAACTGGACTGTGAAAGGTGCTTCCAATCCAAGTTGATTCAGGTCAGATCGTAAAAATAGTTGACCGGGGCTACTGATGGACTCAATTTGCCCTTTTTTCATCACAATAACCCGGTCACTCAAGGCAACCTCATCTAGATCATGCGTGATGGACAGTACCGTAATCTTGTACTTTTCTTTAATTCTTTGAACAACCTTTATCAACTCTAGGCGACCTTCCGGATCCAGCATGCTGGTTGCTTCATCCAAAATCATAATAGCTGGACGCAAGGCAACAACTCCAGCAATGGCGACCCGTTGTTTTTGACCACCGGATAGCCTAGCAGGTTCCTTGGTTTTAAATTCAGACATCCCAACCAATTCCAGGGCTTCTTGAACTCTTTCACGCATTTCTTCGAGGGGAATACCTTGGTTTTCCAAACCAAAAGCAACATCATCTTCAACAGTTGCCCCTACAAATTGGTTGTCAGGATTTTGAAAGACCATTCCAATCTGCCGACGCTTTTCCCAAACATTGTCTGGGGTCAATAAATCGCCTGAAATATAGATTTCACCCTGATTGGCTTCCAAAAGTCCATCAATCAAGCGTACCGTCGTTGATTTCCCTGATCCGTTATGCCCAATAATCGACAACCATTCCCCTTGTTTCACGTGAAACGAGACCTTATCCAATGTCCAAAATGGAGCATCTTCTTCATATTTGTAGGATAAATCTTTTACTTGAATTATTTCTGTCATTACTTAAACGTGTCCTTAAATAAGAAAGACGCTCCTTTGAAATAGTCATAACCCGAATATAAGGTAAAGAAGAGGGCTACATACAGAGTGATTTGTCCCAATAACTGCCACTGCAAGAGGAGGAAAATAATCGCAAACATTTGCGAAAATGTCTTAATTTTACCAGGCATAGCTGCTGCCAAAACCGTCCCACCATTTTCCACTAAAAGCAGACGCAGACCTGTCACTGCCAACTCACGGCAGATGATAATCGCAACCACCCAGGCTGGAGCTAAGGATAGTTCCACCAACATGATAAAGGCAGTCATCACTAAAATCTTATCCGCCATCGGATCAGCAAACTTACCGAAATTCGTTACAACCTGCCATTTCCGTGCCAGGTAGCCATCTAGATAATCTGTCGCACTTGCCAAAGCAAAGAGAAGGGCAGCAAAGGCCATCCCAGCTCCTGACTGCCATAGGGTAAGACTAATAATAAAAATTGGGATAATTGCAATGCGACCTAAGGTAAGGGCATTGGGAATATTTTCTTTTTTCATGTAAATTCCTTTATTCTAGGGTCAAAACCAGACTAGCAGCTGTGTCATTCAATGAGGAGGTGTCAACCTTCTGACCTGCAATTGTCACCTCAACACCGTCCACAACACCTAAAATAAGTTCTGCTGCTGTGCTTCCTTGGTAAATAGTTGCTTCTACCTTGGGATTCTCTGGACTCAACGTCACCCCACCAGCGATATCTGAATTGGAAAGACTAACCCAGCTAGTTGCATCTGTAACGGATAGTGTGACTGTTACCGCTGTTTCTTGATGAGGTACTGTCACATAGAGGACTTGGCCACCTCCAGAACTGGTCAAACTTGTCGTTGAACTAGTTGTAGTCGAACTAGATGTCGCACTGGTTGAACTGGAACTGTTCGAAGGAGAACTTGATGCTGTTGAGGAGCTTGAAGATGACACCACATATGAAGAGGAAGTCTGTTGATTCACCAACAATTGCATCTGATAACGTTGATAGACGACATAAGTCACAAAAATCAAAATCATCAAAGCAGACAAAAGCAGATAAACCAGCGGTAAAAAGGACTTGCCTTTTCGCTTAGTTTTCTGACGTCTCCGCCATTTGTGTTCAATATCCACTTCTTCACCAGCCTCGAAATACTGGACAAGACTTTGGTGTTCAAAAGCATCTACCAAGACATCTGCATCCAAGTCCAAAACATCTGCATAAGAGCGCAAGACAGAAATCGTCGTCTCTTCGTCCGGCAGATAATCAAAATCATTGTATTCTAAAGCCTGCAAATAATTGGAGTGAATTTTTGTCATTCGTTGAACTTCCGCCAAAGACCAGTCACGACTTTCCCGAGCAGAACGCAATACTTCACCGATACTTTTTTGCCTCATAGTAACCTCGCACATTCTCTAGTTTCAATACAATATTGTAACAAAAATCCACAAAAAATTCGATGATTGGTACCTAACTTTTTGGAAAAATCGTGAAATCTGCATGGCTAGCCTCTTTAAGAAAGACCCGACCAATTTTCCTGACCATTTCCAAATCAATTTCTGCTAAAATCCTTGGAAAATCAATGGAATCCACTGAAAAAGGGGACTGTTCAGACAGATAGGTTCCGATAAATTCAACCGAGTTCACCGACTGCAAAAATTGTCCCAACCACTCTCTCTTGATTAATTCTAGATGCTCTTGGCTGAAATCCGCACTTTTTTCAAAAGAAAACAAAGTTTTACGAATCGCAGAAGCCAGAGAAATTGGCTCCGCCGTATCCCCACTGATTACCAAATAGTGATAAGAAGGATGGACATCAACATAGAATTGAAAAGAAGAATCGATTTTCCCCTCACGGTACCAATCTTGGTAGCGCTCCGACGTCCACCCAATAAGAAGAGCCAAAAAGAGACGCAGGCCCAGTCGATAGGTCGGTAACTCTTGAATAGACTGTTGTGCCAAACTTCGCATACCAAAAGCCAACTTCGGTGTCGCCACATCCAACTCCATATGACTATGCGCGACTGGGTCTTTTGTTTCAAAATGATGAAGTTGACAACCATTGGCTAGGTAAGACTGAGCAGGCATCTCAAAAGTTCTTAAAAATGCTTCAATATCATTGACATCCATATCTCCGATGCAAACCAAATTCATCTTGTTAGGCTGGTAAAAATAACTGTAAACTTCTTGTAAAGATTGCAGATCGATTTCTTGAATGGAGTCAACGGTTCCCGCAATATCAACTGCTAAAGGACTTTCAGGAAACAGGCTTGCTACGATACCAAGATGCAATCGATGATCAGGATCATCCAGATACATCTCAATTTCCTGCTCGATGACTGCCAGCTCCCTTTCAACTGTCTCTTGTGTAAAACCTGGTGTCAATACCAGTTGCAATAAAAGGGCAAGAGATTCCTTGGTTTCACCCGTTGTAGAATAAAAATAGCTGGTCTGTGTCTGACTGGTAAAGGCATTCACCTGGCTACTGAGTAGGGCAAACTCCTTCACCATGTCTCTCTTATCTGGCATGTCAAACAGACTATGCTCCAAAAAATGAGCCATCCCTTTAGGAATAACTTTTCCATTTTCCTTGACAAGTTTGTCAACCGAACCAAACTGACAGGTTAGAATCCCATAGGATTCCTGTATTCCCTTTTTAGGCAATAACCATACTGTCAATCCGTTGTCAAGTTCGAAACTACTTATTTTCTCCTGTGTAAAGGATAGAGTAATTTGTTTGGTTTTCATGAATCTACCCCTTCTAAAAAGTAAATGGCCTGTAAACGAATTGGTTGCG
The DNA here is from genome assembly GCF_032594915.1 of Streptococcus sp. 29896. Classification (NCBI taxonomy): domain Bacteria; kingdom Bacillati; phylum Bacillota; class Bacilli; order Lactobacillales; family Streptococcaceae; genus Streptococcus; species Streptococcus suivaginalis. Next base: position 2,117,851 of record NZ_CP118733.1, read on the forward strand.
CCAAGTTGACAATATCCTCAATCGTCACAGCCTCTATGGAAGCAATCCAGTCCTTCAAATCAATCGATTCCAGCTGAAAGAGTTCCTTTCGATACAAGAGTTCCATTTCATGATCTTGACTATCACGACCAAGCTTGGCTGCTGCAATCAATAATTTTTTCGTCATACTAAGCTCTTCTTCCCCAATCTTCCCCTTTTTAATGGCCAGTAAAGATTGGTGGACTGCCTTCATCACGGGTAAACGATTGGAACGATCGATTCCTGCTGTAACTTTCAATAAACCTGTAAAGATTGACAGAGAACTGTCAATGCTATAAGCTAGCCCTTTTTTCTCACGAATATCCATAAATAGCTTACTATGAGACATGCCACCAAACAAACCATTGAAAACAAGTAGGGCCGGGTACTGGTCATCTCTGTAAACCACCTGTAAAGGGTAAGCCAATTCTAAAATTGATTGATTGACTTCCTTACGTTCCACCCGCTCCTTAATAATAACAGATCGTTCTTGTCTAAAGGTCGGGGAAAGTTTTGGATTTCGGTAGCCAAAATCCATCGCTTCCACAAAATCAATCATACGTTGACGATCAAACTGACCTGTAAAGAAAAAGTCAATGCGATCGGATCGAAGCATATTGCGATAGGCCTGATAAGTCGACTGGGAACTGGTCACTGCTACCAAGTCAGGAGTTGCGTAAGACGGTAATTTGATTTCTTCCTCTGTATAAAAAAGATCTCGAATCCCTCGATCAGCCAGATAAAAACTATCTTCCTCTTCCGACAATAGAAAAGATAAGAGGTTCTTCTTTTCAATCTCAAAGAGATGAGAATCAAATTCCTTCCTCTTCTTCAAGGGTCTAAAAAGACTGGCACGAAGCAGCTCCAATAGTTCCTCTGTGACATCACATTTGTCTGGTAAAAAGTCTGACTGAACATAGGTCAAATTGAGATCAACGAGATGGTTATTTCCCATCTTAGAGACCTGAGTTTGAAGCTGACTTCCGTATAATTTCGCCAACTGCCTTCTTAGTTGCAAGGGATTTGGAAAATCTTGGTTAGCCTGTTCCAACATATTGGCTACTAATACCCTATCCGCAATACTAGAAGACTGTAAAGGTGCTGTAAAGCGAACCTTGATTGTATTAGTTGTAAACTGTTTACTTTCGATAAAATGAAGATAAACACCTTCTTGAATTTTCATCTTTACTCTCTTTCTTTTGCTTGCCCTCCATTATACCATTTTATGGTATAATATTCTGAAACGAGGTAAGAGAATATATGGAATACAAACTTTTTGATGACTACATCACCCTACAATCTTTATTAAAAACAACAGGATTGTTGCACTCTGGAGGAGCTATCAAATCCTTCTTAGCTGAAAACCAAGTCTTGGTCAATGGCCAGGAAGAAAACCGTCGTGGCAAAAAATTAAGAGTCGGAGACCTTGTAGAACTACCAGAACAGGCTAAAACAATCACCTTGGCGGCTCCAAGTCCAGAAGAAATCCAAGAACATGAGAATGATCTTGCTGAAAAAGCGCGCGTAGCAGCGATTGTGAAGGAAATGAACAAGCAAAACAAATTGCAAAAGCAGACAAAGATTGGAAAAAAACAAGCAAGGGCTCCAAGGCAAACTAAACATACCTCAGAACAAACTGACAGAAGACCTGTCCGCTTCCCAGGTACCTAATATGTGGCTAAAATCTCTACAAATACAGCATTTTCGCAACTATGAACAACTGACCATTGATTTCCATCAGGGGCTAAATGTCTTTTTGGGGCAAAATGCCCAAGGTAAGACCAATATCCTAGAAGCAATCTACTTTCTAGCACTCACACGTAGTCACCGGACAAGAACAGACAAGGATCTCCTTCAATTCAATCAGTCCACCCTCAGTTTACAAGGAGTCTTAGAACGCACTAGTGGAACCATCCCTCTAGACATTCATTTGACAGAGAAGGGCCGCATCACCAAAGTCAATCATCTCAAACAATCTAAACTTTCCGATTACATCGGCCATATGAACGTTGTCTTGTTTGCGCCAGAAGATTTACAGCTAATTAAAGGAGCTCCAGCCCTTCGAAGAAAATTTATGGATGTAGAACTGGGCCAAATCAAACCTATCTATCTATCTGACTTGACCAACTACAATCATACGCTCAAGCAACGGAACGCCTATCTAAAATCAACAGAAAAAGTTGATGAGAACTTTCTTTCCGTCTTAGATCAACAGCTTGCGGAATATGGCAGTCGTGTCATTCTCCATCGACTCGAATTTCTAAAGAAATTAGAAGAGTTTGGTAGTCAAAAGGTTTATGAACTTTCCAACCATATTGAACAATTGACCATTCAATACCAGGCTAGCTTTAACTTTACAGATACTGACAATTTGATTGACACTTTCTTGACAGAATTGTCAAATTGTCGTAAAAGGGACCTTTTCAAAAAAAATACAGGTGTGGGGCCTCATCGAGATGATATTGCCTTTTTCATCAACGATATGAATGCCCACTATGGCAGTCAAGGCCAACACCGCAGTCTCGTCCTCTCTCTTAAATTAGCAGAGATTGAACTAATGAAAGAAATCACCAGAGAGTACCCTATCTTACTATTGGACGACGTGATGAGTGAGTTGGACAATGGGCGCCAGTTAAAATTGCTCGAAACCATTTCTAATACCATTCAAACCTTTATCACAACTACCTCACTAGACCATCTAGTCAATCTCCCAGAAAGTTTAAAAATCTTTCATATTCAGGCTGGAAACATCTCTGATACACAAGAATAATTATTTACACTTTTGTAAATTTTGTTTACAAAAGTGTAAAAGACCCTGTCAATCAGGGTCTTTTTGTTGAATCATTACTGAACTGAATAGTTTGGAGCTTCGTTTGTAATTTGAACGTCGTGTGGATGGCTTTCTTTCAAACCAGCACCTGACATTTCGATGAATTGTGCATTTTCATGCAATTCAGCCAAGTTACCAGCACCTACATAGCCCATACCTGAGCGAAGTCCACCAACCATTTGGAAAATCATATCTGCAACAGAGCCTTTATAGGCTACACGTCCTTCAATTCCTTCTGGAACAAGCTTGTTGGCTTCATTGACAGATGCTTGGAAGTAACGGTCTTTTGAACCTTGTTTCATAGCAGCGATAGAGCCCATGCCACGATAGGTCTTGAACTTACGACCTTGGAAGATTTCTGTCTCACCTGGTGCTTCATCCGTTCCTGCAAACATAGAACCAAGCATAACGGCATGACCACCCGCAGCAAGTGCCTTGACAATATCTCCCGAATACTTGATACCACCGTCAGCGATAATGGTTTTTCCATATTCACGCGCAACACCAGCTGCATCGTAGATAGCTGTCACTTGTGGTACACCGACACCTGCGATGACACGTGTTGTACAGATTGAACCTGGCCCAATACCGACCTTGACAACATCAACACCAGCTTCATAAAGAGCACGAGCTCCTTCAGCTGTGGCAATGTTGCCGGCAATCAAGGTACGAGTTGGGAAGTGATCACGGATTTCTTTGATCTTACGAAGAACACCTGCTGAGTGACCATGAGCTGTATCAATGACAATCGCGTCTGCACCTGCTTCAAAAAGGGCTTCTGCACGTTCAAAAGTATCAGATGTGACACCAACAGCACCCGCAACCAAGAGACGACCAAATTCATCCTTCGCAGCATTTGGGAACTCAATCACTTTCTCAATATCTTTGATAGTAATCAAGCCTGACAAACGACCATTTTCATCAACCAATGGCAATTTTTCAATACGATGCTTGTGAAGAATAGCTTCCGCAGTCGCAAGATCTGTTCCAACTGGCGCTGTTACCAATTCATCACTTGTCATGTTGGTCGAAATTGGCTGTGAGTAATCTGAAATGAAACGCATATCGCGGTTGGTGATAATACCAACCAATTTACGATTTTCCAATGTTTCAACGATTGGCACACCGGAAATACGATAAGTAGCCATCAATTTCTCAGCTTCAGCAATGGTGTGTTCTGGTGTTAAGAAGAATGGATCGATAATAACTCCATTTTCAGAACGTTTTACCTTACGCACCTCATCTGCCTGCTCTGCGATAGACATATTCTTATGGATGACGCCCAAACCACCTGCACGCGCCATAGCGATAGCCATTTTGCTATCTGTTACTGTATCCATGGCAGCAGAAATAATCGGAAGATTAAGGGTCAAATTTGGTGCTAATTGTGTTTTTAAATCAATATCATGTGGTAATACATGACTTTCAGCCGGAATAAGTAATACATCGTCGAAAGTAAAGCCTTTTTTCAAAAATTTAGTGTCCCAGTTTGACATTTTCTTCCTCTTTTCTTATTTAATATGTAGCATGATTGCTATTTGTATTTTAATTATGATAACATTTTGAAATCATTTGTCAATCATTATTCGCTTTAATCTCTTCTTAGATAAAAATTCAGAAAATTCATTCCTACTTTCTTTTAGAAAATCGAACGTTTGGTTTTTACTTACTTTTAAAAAACATGAAAAAAGCAACGTTTTTTCAACATTGCTCTTTGATTGTTAATCTATTTGAAATAGTTGATTCCCATAGCCCCTTTGACTTGATCAAGGGTAGTAGCTGCGACTTGACGGGCCTTGCGACTGCCTTCTTCTAGCATGGCATAGACCTGTCCCATATCCTGTGCAAACTCCAAGCGGCGTTCACGGATTGGTCCCAGTTCCCGTTCTAAAATGTCAAGAAGATAGCGTTTGGTTTTCACATCGCCCAAGCCACCACGTTGGTAATGCTCCTTCATAGCCTCAATCTCAGCCTTATCTTCTTCACGTCCGAAAACATCAAGATAGTGGAAAACCATATTTCCTTCAATCTTACCTGGGTCTTCTACACGAATGTGGTTAGGATCTGTGTACATGGACATGACTTTCTTTTTGAGTGTATCCATGTCATCTGCCAAGTAAATCCCATTTCCGAGTGACTTAGACATCTTAGCATTGCCGTCCAAACCTGGCAAGCGACCAGCTGCTTCATTTTCAGGATAGATACCCTCTGGCTCTACCAAAATATCCGTCTGATAAGCATGGTTAAAGCTACGAACGATTTCACGGGTCTGCTCAATCATCGGTTTCTGGTCATTTCCAACAGGGACAAAATTTGCCTTGAAGGCTGTAATGTCCGCCGCTTGTGATACAGGATAGACCAAGAAACCAGCTGGAATTCCTTCGCCAAATCCCTTCTGAGCAATCTCCGTCTTAACCGTTGGATTGCGTTCTAGACGTGCAACAGATACCAAGTTCATGTAGTACATGGTCAACTCTGCCAATTCAGGAATTTGACTCTGGATGAAAATCGTTGTCTTAGCTGGATCAAGTCCTGCCGCTAGATAATCTAGTGCTACGTTTCCAACGGATTCAACAATCTTTTGCGGTTCCTTTGCATGATCTGTCAAAGCTTGTTGGTCTGCTAAAAAGACAAAAAGTTCATGCTGTCCAGCATTTTGCAGTAGAACACGATTTTTCAAGGAGCCAACATAGTGGCCGATATGGAGTTTACCTGTTGGACGGTCTCCCGTCAAAATAATTGGTTTGGTCATTCCTTCACCTCATCTGATAATTTTCATAAAAAAAGCCCCGCACAGAAACTGTGCAAGGGCGTCAAGGACACGGTACCACCTTACTTAGGAGAACATACTCCCATCTCAATGCACATAAGGCCTGCTAGCCGAATCCTTATTGGTTCGAATTCATTACAAAATCAGTCCATTCACTAATCACCATTACCTGTTTGCAGCGACCACAAGCTCTCTAAAAATGGAAGATTACCTACTCTTCTGATTGAATACAATTATACCGCTTAAAAATTAGAAAGTCAATACTTCCAAGCCTTGACGAGACTGTCTGAATCAGCGATAATAGAGATTGAGTTTATAAGAAAAAAAGGTGAGGTATTGCGACCTATGCAACAAAAACTAAAAGACTTTGCACTTGTGACAGCTGGTTCCATTGTCATGGCTATTGGGTTCAATAGTCTATTTTTAGGAAATAATATCGTATCCGGTGGTGTTGGAGGTTTGGCTATTGCCCTCAACAAACTCTTGGGCTGGAACCCTTCTGACTTTGTCCTTTACTGCAACATTCCCCTCTTGATACTTTGTTGGGTCTTTTTAGGAAAATCTGTTTTCATCAAAACCGTTTACGGTTCCTTGGTTTATCCATTTTGTATCAAGTTGACAGCTGGTTTACCAACCTTGACAGACAATATCTTTCTAGCAGCTATTTTCGGAGGCATCATTATCGGATTTGGACTCGGATTGGTCTTCCTTGGGAATTCTTCCACAGGAGGAACAGGGATTGTCATCCAATTGCTCCACAAATATACACCTCTTCCGCTCAGTCTCGCTATGTCAATCAGCGATGGAATTGTTGTCGGACTTGGTTTTATTGCCTTTGATACAGACACCGTCATGTACTCGATTTTGGCACTAATGACCATTACCTATGTTATCAACCGTATGATGTCAGGTACAGAATCTTCTCGAAACATCATGATTATTTCAGAAAACTTTCCTGAAATTAAAAAATACATTACCGAAACAGCAGATCGCGGGGTGACCGAACTCCCTGTTGTCGGTGGGTTTACAGGTAAGGAAAAACGCATGCTGATGACCACTATTTCCATCCATGAATTTCAGAAGATTGAAACAGCAGTTTTAAACATTGATCAAACTGCCTTTATGGTGGTCATGCCTGCCAGCCAAGTTCGTGGCCGTGGCTTCAGCTTACAAAAAAACTACGATCAAGACATTTTAATTCCAATGTAATTCATTGAAAATTCACCCACTTTCTAGTAAAATGAATCCAATAGATAGAATATAGGAGAAACTATGCTTACAGTATCAGACGTGTCGCTCCGCTTTAGCGACCGCAAATTATTTGACGATGTCAACATTAAGTTTACAGCTGGAAACACCTACGGCTTGATTGGTGCCAATGGCGCTGGTAAATCAACTTTCTTGAAAATTCTTGCAGGCGACATTGAACCATCAACAGGCCATATCTCACTCGGTCCAGATGAACGCCTATCTGTATTGCGTCAGAACCACTTTGACTATGAAGATGAGCGCGTGATTGACGTCGTTATCATGGGGAATGAGCAACTTTACAGCATCATGAAAGAGAAAGATGCCATTTACATGAAGGAAGATTTTTCTGATGAAGATGGTGTTCGTGCCGCTGAATTAGAAGGTGAGTTTGCTGAACTTGGTGGTTGGGAAGCTGAAAGTGAAGCTTCTCAATTGCTCCAAAACCTCAATATTTCAGAAGACCTCCACTACCAAAACATGAGCGAATTGACCAACGGTGAGAAAGTTAAGGTCCTCTTGGCTAAGGCACTTTTTGGTAAACCAGATGTTCTTCTTTTGGACGAGCCAACCAACGGTCTGGACATCCAATCCATCAACTGGCTCGAAGATTTCTTGATTGACTTTGAAAATACGGTTATCGTTGTATCCCACGACCGCCATTTCCTCAACAAAGTATGTACCCACATGGCCGACCTTGACTTTGGAAAAATCAAGATTTTCGTTGGTAACTACGACTTCTGGAAACAATCCAGTGAATTGGCTGCCCGTTTGCAAGCAGACCGTAACGCAAAAGCAGAAGAAAAAATCAAGGAACTACAAGAATTCGTTGCCCGTTTCTCTGCTAATGCCTCTAAGTCTAAGCAAGCTACTTCACGTAAGAAGATGTTGGACAAAATCGAGTTGGAAGAAATCATTCCTTCTAGCCGTAAGTACCCATTTATCAACTTCAAGGCAGAACGTGAGATCGGTAATGACCTCTTAACAGTTGAAAACTTAAAAGTTGTCATCGATGGTGAAACGATTCTTGACAATATCAGCTTTATCCTGCGTCCAGGTGACAAAACTGCTCTCATTGGTCAAAACGATATCCAAACAACTGCCCTCATTCGTGCTCTTATGGGCGATATTGAATATGAAGGTACTGTCAAGTGGGGGGTCACTACTAGTCAATCCTACTTACCAAAAGACAATACTCGTGACTTCGATACAAACGAATCTATCCTTGATTGGCTCCGTCAATTTGCCAGCAAGGAAGAAGATGACAATACCTTCTTGCGCGGTTTCTTGGGCCGTATGCTCTTCTCTGGCGATGAGGTTAACAAACCTGTCAACGTCTTGTCAGGGGGAGAAAAGGTGCGCGTGATGTTATCAAAACTCATGCTCCTCAAGTCAAATGTCTTGGTCTTAGATGATCCAACCAATCACTTGGACTTGGAATCCATTTCCAGTCTGAACGATGGTTTGAAAGCCTTCAAAGAGTCTATCATCTTTGCTAGCCATGACCACGAATTTATCCAAACACTTGCTAACCACATCATCGTTATTTCAAAAAATGGCGTCATCGACCGTATTGATGAAACCTATGATGAATTCCTAGAAAATGCAGAAGTACAAGCAAAGGTACAGGAATTGTGGAAGGCCTAAATAAGATAGAACCAAGGCGAGTCAGCTCGCCTTTTCTTATAAACTATGAAAAAATTTTTTAAAAAATACCCAACCTTCTTTCCTTATTTCCTTTCATTTTTCCTACCTGCAACTATTATGGTAGCTATTTTAGCAAGCAAGGGAATCTGGTGGGGAAGTGATACGACAATTTTAGCAAGTGATGGCTTCCATCAGTATGTCATTTTCCATCAGGCCCTTCGGAATGCTCTACATGGAGATGGTTCTTTATTCTACACCTTTACAAGTGGACTCGGTCTAAATTTCTATGCCCTCTCCTCGTATTATCTAGGTTCTTTCCTCTCCCCTCTTGTTTTTTTCTTCGACGTGGAGACTATGCCAGATGCCATCTACCTGTTAACCATTGTCAAGTTTGGCTTGATAGGACTGTCAACCTACTTTAGTCTAAAACAGTGTTTTAAAAACATTCTGACCAATCTCTTGCTACTGCTGTCAACCAGCTTTTCCTTGATGAGTTTTGCGACTAGTCAGTTAGAAATTTCTGTTTGGTTGGATGTCTTTATTCTGGCACCATTGATTTTGTTGGGCTTGCACTGGTTGATTCAAGGAAAGGGAAGAAAGCTCTACTATCTTGCCCTCACCTGCCTGTTTGTTCAAAACTACTACTTTGGCTATATGATGGCACTCTTTCTCTGCTTATGGTTCCTAGCTCAAGTTAGCTGGCAGCCAAGCCAGTGGAAGAAAAATTGTCTAGACTTTACCCTGGTCTCACTCTTAGCTGCCCTAACTAGTCTCATCATGTTGTTACCAACCTACCTAGATTTAAAAACACACGGTGAGACATTTACAGAGTTGTCAAGAACGTTTACAGAAAACTCCTGGTATCTTGACATCATTGCCAAGAATCTAGTGGGCGCCTTTGATACCACAAAATTTGGCTCCATTCCAATGATCTCTGTTGGACTTTTTCCTGTAATTGCAGCCCTTTGTTTCTTTACAATCTCTACAATCCCAAGTCGGGTTAAACTCGCTTATGCAGGTGTATTTGCTGTCCTCATCGCTAGTTTCTATTTGCAATTCTTAGACTTACTATGGCAGGGAATGCACGCGCCAAATATGTTTCTTCATCGCTATGCTTGGCTCTTTTCTCTTTTACTAATCTTTACCGCAGCTGCTGCCTTAAACAGGGCTTCTGATATTTCGAAATCAGCTGTCTATGCTATTTTTAGCTTCTTACTAGCAGGTATCGGAGCAACCTATTTATTCAGAGAACATTATGCATTTTTAGAGACTGTCAACTTCCTTTACACCCTTGAATTTCTTTTCGCCTATGCCGTTCTTTTCTGGGTCTTGGTCCATCGAAAACTTTCTTTCCAGCTCTTTGCTCTGTCTAGCTTACTCTTTAGTCTTTTGGAAATCTCTCTCCACTCCTACTATCAAGTGACTGGACTAGCCAATGAATGGCATTTTCCAAGCCGTTCCAATTATGAAGAGCAGTTGACAGACATTGACAATCTTGTCAACTATACAAAAGAAGAGCAAGAAGAATTCTATCGGATGGAAAGACTGTCGCCACAAACTGGTAATGATAGTATGAAATTCAACTATAACGGAATTTCGCAGTTTTCTTCTATACGAAACCGATCCTCCAGCTCTGTTCTGGACAAATTGGGCTTCCGTTCAGATGGAACCAATCTGAACCTCCGTTACCAAAATAATACCATCATTGCAGACAGTCTCTTTGGTATTCGTTACAATTTAGATGAAACAAATCCTGAGAAGTTTGGCTTTCTTTTCGAAAAAAGTACGGACACCATTAGCCTCTATGAAAATCAATATGCACAAGGACTTGCCATTCTTACAGAGGGTGTTTACACTGATTTTGATTTGACCAAAATGACCTTGGATAACCAAACCAACTTCCTTAATCAGCTGACTGGACTTGATCTCCGTTACTTCTATCCTATCTCTATCCTAGCTTCTAGCAATACAGAGGTATTAGAAAATCGTGTGACTGTCAATCAAGTTGATGGACAAGAAATGGCTTCAGCTACCTATACACTCCATGTGCCTGCGAATAGCCAAGTCTATCTCAATTTGCCACACCTAACCTTTACCAACAGCAACTCAGAATCCATCCAAATTTCTGTTGCTAGCACCAGTCTGCAGTATGGGATTGACAATAGCTTCTCCTTCTTTAACGTAGGCTATTTCCAAGAAGAGCAAGAAATCACAGTCACCCTCTCCTTCCCTCAAAATAGCCAGGTTTCTTATGACCAACCTCAATTTTTCCAACTACATACCCAGAACTTTCTTGAAGCTGCCCTAGTTTTACAAGAAAAGGACATTACAACAACAGTTTCAGGTAATCAGGTAGACATCTCCTACACGAGTCAAGAAGAAGCATCCGTCCTCTTGACCCTGCCTTATGATAAGGGTTGGTCTGCTACATTGAATGGTCAACCTGTCACAATCAAAAAAGCACAAGGTGGCTTTATGAAAATAGATGTCCCTGCTGGCCAAGGCAAACTCCAACTGACCTTCATACCTCAAGGATTTTTCCTGGGACTAGGACTCTCTATTCTGGGACTGCTTGGGTTTATTCTCTATGAATGGCGGAGAAGAAAATGGAAACAGGCACTTTTAAAGCCTCAGACCTAGTCTTCTCATCCCCATGTTTCAATAAAAAAAGAGGTCGAATGATTCGACCTCTTTTCAATCTCCACTGCTGAAAAAGAAAAAGCACCTCACGGTGCACTACTCCGCCAACAGGGCTCGAACCTGTGACATCATGATTAACAGTCATGCGCTCTACCGACTGAGCTATGGCGGATGATACAGTCCGTACGGGATTCGAACCCGTGTTACCGCCGTGAAAAGGCGGTGTCTTAACCCCTTGACCAACGGACCATAATCAGAACAATATCTAGTATAATCTATTCAAAATTCTTTGTCAACACTTTTTTTCATTTTTCTCAACTTGACATCCAAAGTTCTTTGATGTACAATGAAAGAGTTGTCGGTTCCATAGCTCAGCTGGATAGAGCATTCGCCTTCTAAGCGAACGGTCGCAGGTTCGAATCCTGCTGGAATCAAAAAAAGAGTCTTCATTTTGAAGGCTCTTTTCGTTTTTCCATCCATAATTGATAGTTGATAAAGAGGGCAGGTACTAAGAGAAAATAAAGGGCCGCTTCATTAAAACGAGTAGAAAGCTGGGTCGATACGATGACGCCACAAATAAAAGAAAGAATTGTATAAAAAATAGCCAAGCCCTGTTTCAGATTAGTTGTATTCTTTTCCATAACTCCTTTAAACCAAAGGTAGGAAGCATTTTTTACATTTCCAGTCATCATCACATTGGCATAGGGATGTCCTCTTAGGTGTCGAAAACTTTCAACCTGAATAGAAGCTGCAAAAGCAAGGATGGCAATCGTAAAAAGTGGGGGAAAGAGATGTGTCAACAAACAATCTAATAATAGCAAACCTGTGATGACCAGGCTAGATGAAAAATGCCAAGGCCACTTACGTTCTATGAAAGCCCTCTTCATCAGATAAGTAAACCATTGTCCCAGACAGAAAAAAATAATGGGTACCAAAAAACTAAAGGCCTGGTAGAGATTTCCTAAGGCCAGATGATAGGCTAAGTAGATAACATTTCCTGATTGCACACCAGCAAATCGCCCTTCTTGGGTCAAGTAGGTAAAGGTATTCAGATAGCCACTCATAAAGGTCAAACTCAGGGCAATCCGCAATCCTTCATAGACTCGATATGTTTTTTTCATTTCCTAAACTCTTCCTTGTTTCACGTGAAACCTTACTTATGGTAAGGACTTCCTTGTTGAATCATAAATGCTCGATAAATCTGCTCCACCAAAACAAGTTTCATCAACTGATGGGGCAGGGTCAGTTTTCCAAAGCTCAGCAACAAATTCGCTCTGCTTTTTACAGAAGGATCCAAACCAAGGCTACCTCCAATCACAAAACTAATGGTCGAGTAGCCTTGCAAGGTAGCACTGGCCAACTGTTTACTAAAATCCTCTGAAGGAAATTGTTTTCCTTCGATAGCTAAGACAACAACAAAATCCCGTTCTCCAATTTTAGGAAGAATCCGGTCTGCTTCTTTTTTCAGAATAGCCTGGTTTTCTGCTGAACTTGCCTTATCCGGTGTCTTTTCATCAGCTAACTCAATTAGTTCTAGCTGGGCAAAGCGAGAAATTCGTTTACTGTACTCAGCCAAGCCATCTTTCAAATATTTTTCTTTTAGTTTTCCAACACTAATCACTTTTACTTTCATATATCTAGTGTACCACAAACTCAGAGTACTGGACTGATAAATATTAAACTGCTTGTCCACAAAAGTTATCCACAGCTTGTGGATTGCATTTTTGAGCGTTTAAGTTATAATTAAGAAAACGGTTATATGATTAAGAAAAACTTAAGAAATATGGAGGAGTACTTATATGAAAAAATACCTCAAATATATCATTTTATTCCTATTTGGTTTTGGTGGTGGCTTGGCTGGTGCCTTAACGCTTGGTCTTTTCCAGGGGAATTCATCTAATCAACAGGCTGGAACGACCCAGGTCAGCACGGTCAGCTATGATAATGAAACCTCTGTCACTCAGGCTGTGGAAAACGTACAAGATGCTGTTGTATCGGTTATCAACTACCGACAGGCAAGTGCCTCAACATTTTCTTCTATTTTTGGAACTAATACAGCAAGTTCAGATGAATTACAAGTTGCTGGTGAAGGTTCTGGTGTCATCTATAAAAAAGATGGAGATACTGCCTATATCGTAACCAATACTCACGTAATTGATGGGGCTGAAAAAATTGAAATCTTGCTGGCCTCTGGCGAAAAAATCCAAGGGGAGTTGGTCGGATCGGATACCTATTCTGACCTAGCCGTTATCAAAATTTCTTCTGAAAAAGTGACAACAGTAGCAACCTTTGCAGATTCTGATACCATTCAAGTTGGAGAAGTAGCAATTGCTATCGGTAGCCCGCTCGGCAGTGTCTATGCCAACTCTGTGACACAGGGAATTGTCTCTAGTCTAAGTCGTACGGTCACTTCGCAAACTGATGATGGTCAAACCATTTCAACAAATGCAATCCAAACCGATACAGCCATAAACCCTGGTAACTCTGGGGGTCCTTTAGTCAATATTCAAGGACAGGTTATTGGAATCAACTCAAGCAAAATTACATCTAGTTCAACTTCTGGACTTGGGGTCTCTGTCGAAGGGATGGGATTTGCGATTCCATCAAATGATGTGGTCACTATTATCAATCAACTGGAAAGTGCTGGCAAGGTCACACGTCCGGCTCTCGGTGTTCATATGGTCAACTTGACAGATCTCTCAACTAGTCAGCTAGCAAGTGCTGGTCTCGACAATCTCTCCATTACATCAGGAGTTGTTATCGTTTCTACACAAGCAGGACTTCCTGCTGATGGGGTATTGAAGCAATATGATGTCATTACAGAGATTAATGGCCAAGCAATTGAAAATAAGAGTGATTTACAAAGCGCCCTTTATAAACACAGCATTGGCGATAGCATAGAAGTGACTTTCTATCGTAACAATCAAAAACAAACTGTTTCCATCAAGTTGACACACTCAACAGAAGACTTGACAGAATAGTCAAGACCAACTCTACTTTACACTATTGTAAAGTAGAGTTTTTTTTGCTAGAATTAGCCTTATGGAAGAATTAATCTATCTATCTCCAACTGATATTATTCCCAATCCCTATCAACCACGCCAACAATTTGATCCTGACAAGCTTCAGGAATTGGCCCAGTCTATTCAGATGAACGGGATTATTCAACCCTTGATTGTTCGAAAATCGGCTATCCATGGCTATGAATTGCTGGCTGGTGAAAGACGGTTGCGAGCAAGTAAACTAGCTGGCTTAGAGACAGTTCCTGTTATTGTCAAGGAGCTGACAGATAAGGAGTTGCTCAATCAAGCCATTATCGAAAATCTCCAGCGCTCAGATCTCAATCCTATCGAGGAAGCCCATTCCTATCAACGGCTCATTGAGCGGGGTATGACCCATGACGATATTGCTGGACAAATGGGAAAATCACGGCCCTATATCAGCAATATCCTCAGACTCTTGCAGCTCAGTCCAGCCAGTCAAGAAGCAGTCGAAAGTGGCAGGCTGAGCCAGGGACATGCTCGACTTCTCATCGGATTGTCTGAAAAGGAGCAGCAAGACTGGATTGAGACAATTGAAAAACAGGAAATGAGTGTTCGAAAACTAGAAAGTATCTTGGCTCCTCGAAAGAAAAAAGGAGTAGCTAAACAAGATCTGTTCAAACAAGAAATCGAAAACCAACTGCGCAAGCGTTTTGGAACTCTGGTTCAGATTCACCAAAAAGCAAATGGGCAAGGAAAGCTATCCATCCACTTTTCAAACCTAGAAGAATTAGAAAGACTTATCAACAACTTAAAATAACCCTGTGAGTGGAAATTTTTCATCGACAGGCTTGTACACAGACAAAAGAAGCAGAAAAGGCTGGTCTTACCAGTCTTTTTTATATTTTCCACATATTGTGGAAAACTTTTTTAAACAATGTGAATTAGTTTTTTTGTCTGTGGAAAACTTTTGGGATTTATGGTACACTAGGGGAAAGCATTTCTCATCGAAAGGAGGCAGTC